>NZ_DASUSQ010000153.1:0-22773 GCF_036375055.1 Umezawaea sp. | reverse complement strand
GTTCGGCGGAACCCGACGGCGTCCAGGAGGCTGTCGATCAGGGCGTCCGTGACGCTGCCCGCCTGCATGGTCGTGCGGTAGACGAGCGGGCCGATGAGGATCGACGTGGCGTCCGTCGGGTCGACCCTGGTGGCCAGTTCTCCTGACTCGACAGCGATGTCCAGGGCCGCGCCCAGGCGGGTGGTGACGGTGGCGGTGGCGTGGTCGCGCTGGTCGGCGATCTCGGGGTTCCACACCGCGCCCTGCATGAGGGTCAGGGTCACCGCCGCGACCTCCGGCAGTTCCATCTCGGTGGCCAGGGCGCGCAACTGGTCGTGCAGCCACGGGCGGATGGGTGTCGCCGGGTCGCGGAAGTGCGGCAGGTCGCTGCCCGACATGGCGGCCAGCAGGAGTTGTTCCGGTCGTGCCCAGTGGCGGTACACCGTGGCGCGGCCGATGCCCGCCTCCTGCGCGACCCGCTGGTGGGTGACCGCGGCCGGGCCCTCCTTGAGCAGCAGGGCGCGGGCCGCGGTGAGGATCGCGGTTCTGCTGCGGGTGCTGCGGGGATCGGTCGACGTCACCCCCGCATTGTAATGAGACAACTTGACTCATAGATGGGCGCAGTGGGAGTCTCACTGTGAGACAAGTTGACTCATAGATGAGGGGGTGGGCGTGGCCACCGAACCAGCGCCGCTGCGTGACCGGCTGCGGAAACGGGTGTTGTCGACGGTCTTGGGGAGGATCGACAACCGGCGGTACCCGCGGGAGGGTGACGGACGTCAGGCCACCGCCGCGTCCAGTCCCGGGCCGTACTACATCGCCGATCCGCCGGTGCGGAGCGACGTGCGGGAGGACCGCGAGGGGCTGCCGCTGCTGCTGCGGATCCGGACGGTGGACGTCGGCACGGGCTCGCCCGTGGTCGGGGCGAGCGTGGAGATCTGGCACTGCGACGCGGTCGGGTCGTACTCGGGCTACCGGGCCTACCACCCCGACAAGTTCCCGAACGTGCCGTTGATGCTCCTGCGGCGGTACCGGCCGACCGACGCGACGACGTTCCTGCGCGGGCGGCAGGTGGCCGGCGCCGACGGGGTCGTGGAGTTCCGGACGATCGTGCCCGGCTGGTACACGCCCCGGACGCCGCACATCCACTACCGGGCGTTCCTCGACGGCGTCGACCTCGTGACGACCGAGTTCTACTTCCCCGACGAGTTCTCGGCGCGCGTGCAGGCCTCGCCGCCCTACGACCGGCGCGGGCGCGGTCCGTTCACCAACGACAACGACATCGAGATCCGCGTGGCCAAGGGGTCGGCGGGGAGTTGGCTCGACATCACCGAGACGGCCGACGGCGTGGTGGGGGCCATCACCGTGAGGGTCGACCGCGAAGGAGGGCGACGATGACCAGGACCGCTGTGATCACCGGTGCGGCGGGAGGCCTGGGAACGGCCATCGCCCGCCAACTGCTGGCCCTCGGGACGCGCGTGGTCGTCGTGACCCGCGACGAGGCCAGTGCGCGCACGACCCGCGAGGCGCTGCGCCAGGCGCCCGGCGGTGACCTGGTCGCGGGCGCCCACCACGGGAACCTGCTCGTCCGCGACGACGTCCGCGTCCTGGCGAAGGAGATCACCGAGCCGGTCGACGTCCTCGTCAACAACGCGGGCGCGGCCTTCCCCGACTACGCCGAGACCCCGGACGGCGGCGAGCGCACGCACGTCCTCAACCACCACGCCCCGTTCCTGCTGGCGCACCTGCTGCTGGCGCAGGGGGTCCTCGCGCCGGGCGCGCGGATCGTCAACGTCTCCAGCGACCTGGAGAAGCGCGGCAGGCTCGACCGCGACGACCCCGACGTCCTGGGCACCTCGTGGCGCGACCGCTTCGGCCAGCTGCCGGTGTACGGCACGGCGAAGCTGCTGAACGTGCTCGCGACGGCCGAGCTGGCGCGGCGGCTGCCCGACGGGATGAGCGCGTACAGCGCCTCGCCCGGTGTCGTCCGGACCGGCTTCACGGCGCACGCGGGTGGCGCCATGAAGGTGTTCGGCACGCTGGCGGGCCTGTTCTCGTCGACCCCGGACGAGGGGGCGCGGACGCCGGTGCGCCTGGCGGGCAGCACGTACCCGCCCGGCCCGAACGGCGGGTACTTCGCGAAGGGTGCCCCGGCCACGCCGTCGGACCGGGCCCGTGACGCCGTGCTGGCCGCGGAGGTCTACCGGCGCACCGCGGCGGAACTGGGGGTCTCGCCGCTCGCGCGCTAGACCGGTGCTTCGGCGGTGGTGCCGAGGGGGCGGAGCGGGGCGGCGAGGTCGACGACGTCGCGCGTCGCGGTGCCGCGACGCTCGTGGTGACCTCGAAGTGCGGCACGGGTCGATGCCAGGACCCCGGACCGTTCACCCCGGCGTCGCGCGTCACGGGGTGGAGCGGCGTTCGCGGGGCGGGCGGCCGACCTCGCCGACGAGGTCCGGCGGAGGGCTCAGGCGGTCTTCGCGCGCGAGGTGATCGCGTCGGTGAAGCCGGGGACCAGCAGGCCCGCGGCCTCGGCCGCGGCGGCGATGATCTCCTCGTCGGTGAGGTCGAGGCCCTGGGAGCCCATGACGGCGAGGTTGGCGGTCATCAGGCCCATGCGGATCCGCAGCAGCTCCACGGGCGGTGTGCCGGGGTCGGCCAGCAGCGCCGAGACGCGCTGCATCCGGTCGAGGCCGCCGCCGCCCTTGGGCATCAGCTCGCGCAGCGAGGCCTGGTTGGCCAGCGCGAAGCGGGCGAAGCCGAGGCCGCCCTCGACGACCAGGTCGAACCAGCCCGCGGCCACGGCGGCGGAGCGCTCGGGGGTGTGCGGCTGCGCCTCGGCCCACTCGATCAGCGCGTCCAGCGTGGCCAGGCGCTCCTCGAAGAGACCGCGGACGATGGCCTCCTTGCTGTCGAAGTGGTAGTAGAGCGCGGCCTTGGTGATGTCGAGGCGTTCCGCGATCTGGCGCATCGACGTGGACTCGTAGCCGTGGGCGGTGAACAGCTCCAGCGCCACGCGCCGGATGTCCGCCCGCCGATCGGTTCCCGTCTTGCGTTGCTGGACCACGCCCCGCGTCCCCTTCCGTCCGTTTTGCCGCTCTCCGCCGAACTATAGCGTTGCTTACCGGCCGGTCAGTAAGTACTCTCTGACCGACCGGTAAGTAAGTTGGCCTCTTCGTGGGGGAACGCGAGATGACGACAGAAGTGGCGGAGGCGCCCGCCCGGTTCACGCACCGGCAGATCATGGTCACGATGAGCGGCCTGGTCATCGCGATGCTGCTGGCGATGCTGGACAACATGATCGTGGCGCCCGCACTGCCGACGATCGTCGGAGACCTCGGCGGGCTGAGCCACCTGGCCTGGGTGACCACGGGCTACGTGCTGGCCTCGACGGCGTCCACGCCGATCTGGGGCAAGCTCGGCGACCTGTTCGGCCGCCGGATCACGTTCGTCTCGTCCGTGGTCGTCTTCCTCGGCGGTTCCGTGCTCGCCGGGATGTCGCGGAACATGGGCGAGCTGATCGCGTTCCGCGCGGTCCAGGGCCTCGGCGCGGGCGGCCTCATGGTGGGCGTGCTGTCGATCATCGGCGACATGATCCCGCCGCGCGAGCGCAGCAAGTACATGGGCCTGATGATGGCCGTCATGCCGGTCGCGATGATCGGCGGACCGCTCGCGGGCGGCTTCATCACCGACCACTTCTCGTGGCGCTGGGCGTTCTACGTGAACCTGCCGCTGGGGGCCGTGGCTCTCGTCGTCTGCTGGATCACCCTCGCCAAGCTGCCGCGCGGCACCGGCAAGGCGAGGATCGACTGGCTCGGCGCGGGCCTGCTGACGGTGTGGATCACGGCGCTGGTCCTGATCACGAGCTGGGGCGGCACCGAGCACGAGTGGTCCTCGCCGACGATCCTCGGCCTGATCGCGCTGACGCTGGTGACCTTCGTCGCGTTCGTGGCCGTGCAGCGCCGGGTGGCCGAGCCGATCATGCCGCTGCGGGTGTTCGGCAACCTCAACTTCACCCTGGCCGGGGCGCTGGCGTTCATCTCCGGGTTCGCGATGTTCGGCGCCGTGACGTTCCTGCCGCAGTTCCAGCAGTTCGTGCAGGGCTCGTCGGCCACCAACAGCGGCCTGCTGCTGATGCCGATGATGATCGCCGCCATGACCGTGTCGCTCGCCAGCGGCGCCGTCATCGGCAGGACGGGCCACTACAAGGCGTTCCCGGTCGTCGGCACCGCGCTGATCGTCCTCGCGCTGGGCCTGTTCGCCACCATCGACGTCGACACGGGCAAGACCACCACCGCCCTCTACATGGTCCTGCTCGGCGCGGGCATGGGCTGCCTCATGCAGACCTCCACGCTCATCGCGCAGAACAGCATCGAGCTCCGCGACATGGGTGCGGGCACGGGGGCGTCGACGTTCCTCCGCAACATGGGCAGCTCGCTGGGCGTCTCCCTGCTGGGCGCGCTCTACACCAGCTCGCTCACGGACTCGCTGGCCGCGGGGTCGTCGCTGCCGGGCGAGGCGAACCAGATGACGCCCGCGGTCCTGAAGTCGCTGCCGGAGGCCGCGCAGCGGATGTTCCAGGTCGCCGTGACCGACGGCGTCACGACCCTGTTCACCGTCGCGGGCTGCGTCGCCGCCGTCGGCGTCGTGGTGGCCCTGTTCATCAAGCAGGTGCCCCTGCGCGGTCACGCGAAGCCGGAGGACGCGGTCGCGGCTGAGCTCTGACCGGGTGTGGTGCCGCACTCGCCCCGTTCGCGGGTGCGGCGCCACCCCTTAGGCTGGCCGCATGTCTGTGGGAACCCTGGTCCTGCTCCGCCACGGCGAGAGCGTGTGGAACGCCGAGAACCTGTTCACCGGCTGGGTGGACGTCCCCCTGTCGGAGAAGGGCGTCGCCGAGGCCAAGCGCGGCGGCGAGCTGCTCAAGGCGGCGGGCGTGCTGCCGGAGGTGCTGCACACGTCGCTGATGCGCCGCGCCATCGCCACGGCGAACCTCGCCCTCGACGCCGCCGACCGGCACTGGATCCCGGTGAAGCGGGACTGGCGCCTCAACGAGCGGCACTACGGCGCGCTCCAGGGCAAGAACAAGAAGCAGACCCTGGAGGAGTTCGGCGAGGAGCAGTTCATGCTCTGGCGCCGGTCCTACGACACGCCCCCGCCGCCCATCGAGCCCGGCTCCGAGTTCAGCCAGGACGCCGACCCGCGCTACGCCGACCTCGGCCCCGACCTGCCGCTGACCGAGTGCCTGCTCGACGTCGTGAAGCGGATGATCCCGTACTGGGAGTCGGCCATCGTCCCCGACCTGCGCGCGGGCAAGACCGTGCTGGTCACGGCCCACGGCAACTCGCTGCGCGCGCTGGTGAAGCACCTCGACGGCATCTCCGACGACGACATCGCGGGCCTCAACATCCCGACCGGCATCCCGCTGCGCTACGACCTCGACGAGGCGCTCCAGCCGATCACGCCGGGCGGCCTCTACCTCGACCCGGACGCGGCGGCGGACGCCATCAAGGCCGTCGCCAACCAGGGCCGCTAGACCAGGCCCAGCTCACGGGCCCTCGCTCCCGCCTGGAAGCGGGAGGTGGCGCCCATGGCGACCATCAGCTCGGCCACGCGGCGGCGGTACGTGCGCAGGGACAGCCCCAGCGCGCGTGCCGCCGCCGCGTCCGTCATGCCGTCGTTCAGCGCCGTCAGGATGCCGGGCGTCAACGGCCGCAGCTCCACCATCGACGCGTCGTGCACCTCCAGGGGGCTGGCGGCCCTCCACGCGGCCTCGTAGAGCGCCTGGATGCCCTGCACGGCCTCCGGGGCGGAGATGACGCTGTAGGACCGCACACCGTGCGACAGGTCGCCCGCCATGATCACGAACCGGCTGCCGAGCAGCAGCGTCTCGTTGAGGTCGTCCGGGGTGACCCTGACCTCCGCGCCGTGCTCGGCCATCACGTGCGCCTGCTGCGACCACGACGGGTCGAGCATCGAGCTGAGCCGGAACAGCTTGCGCAGCCGCTTGAGCCGCTTCGGGTCCTGCCGCGACTCCGCGTTGGTCCTCCACCAGGTGAACAGCGAGTTCGCCGCGCACGCCAGCTCGTCGACGTCGAACAGGTGACCCGCGCGCTCGAACAGCTCGCGCTCGCCGCGCACCACCTCGATCAGGTCCATGCCGTCGAGCATGGCAGCTTGTGGCCACGAGGTGCGGGCCGTGGACACTTCCGGCCACCCTGGTGGCATGGACTTGAAGGTGAAGCGAATCGGTTACGGCGCCATGCAGCTCGCGGGCCCCGGTGTGTTCGGCCCGCCGAAGGACCCCGAGCAGGCCCGCGCGGTGCTGCGCCGCGCCGTCGAGCTGGGCGTCGACCACATCGACACCAGCGACTACTACGGCCCGTACGTGGTGAACGACCTGATCCGCGAGGCGCTGCACCCCTACCCCGAGGACCTCGTGCTGGTCACGAAGGTGGGCGCCCGCCGCGACGACGAGGGCGCGTGGCTGCCCGCGCTGTCGCCGGACGAGCTGCGCTCGGCCGTGCACGACAACCTGCGCCGCCTGCGGGTGGACGCGATCGACGTCGTCAACTTCCGGGTGATGGACGAGGGCGGCTCCGTCCAGGAGGGCTTCTCCGCGCTGGCCGACCTCCAGCGCGAGGGGCTGATCAAGCACCTAGGCATCAGCAACGCCACCATGGCGCAGCTGGCCGAGGCGCGGGCGATCGCGCCGGTCGTGTGCGTGCAGAACCAGTACAACCTCGCCCAGCGCGGCGACGAGGCGATGGTCGAGGAGTGCGCCGCCCAGGACATCGCCTACGTCCCGTTCTTCCCCCTCGGCGGGTTCCAGCCGCTCGACCTCCAGCACCTGGAGGAGGTGGCGAAGCGGCACGACGCGACCCCCCGCCAGGTGGCGCTGGCGTGGCTGCTGCACCGCTCGCCGACCATCCTCCTGATCCCCGGCACGTCGTCCGTGGCGCACCTGGAGGAGAACCTGGCCGCGGGCGGGTTGCGGCTGTCCGAAGAGGACCTCGCCGTGTTCTGAACGCCGGATGGACACGACTGGGTGAACACGGGCTGACGGGGTGAAGAACAAGCCGCTCAGCGGGTGTCGCGGGAGTCACGGTTCGCCCTCCGGCACTAGGCCCCGACCGCCCTGACCTGCTTACCATTCGGCCGTGACCGCAACGGGTTACCTCGCACTGGTGGTCGGCCTCGTGCTGACCGGTGGCGCGGCCTTCCTCATCGGCCGCGCCTCGGTCCGCAAGCAGGCCTCGACCAAGACCGGACTGACCGTCGCCGACCTCATGGCGATGGTCGTCCAGTCGTCCGACGACGGCATCGTCGTGCTCAACGGCTTCGGCGACGTGGTGCTGAACAACGCCCGCGCCGAGGAACTGGGGGTCGTGCGCAACAACCGCGCCGACGACCGGGCCAGACGGGCCGCCGACATCGTCCGGCGGACCGGCGAGGTCGTGCACGTCGACCTGTCGCCGCTGGAGGTCAAGGGCCGTCAGGCCGAGGCCGTCCACGCGCGGGTGAAGGTGCTGACCGACGGCTTCACCGTCGTGGACGCCTCCGACGAGTCGGAGTCGGTGCGGCTGGAGGCGACCCGGCGGGACTTCGTGGCGAACGTCAGCCACGAGCTGAAGACGCCCGTCGGGGCCCTCGCGCTGCTCGCCGAGGCCGTGCTCGACGCCGTGGACGACGAGGAGCAGGTCCGCAGGTTCAGCGCGAAGATCATGCAGGAGGCGACCAGGCTGGGCACGCTGGTCACCGAGCTGATCGCGCTGTCCCGGCTCCAGGGAGCGGAGAAGCTGCCCGAGCTGACCGCCGTCGAGGTCGACACCGTCGTGTCCGAGGCGCTGGGCCGGTCGCGGCTGGGCGCCGAGTCCGCGGGCATCGAGATCAGCAGCGACGAACCGGCCGGTCTCGTCGTCGAGGGCGACCGGATGCTGCTGGTCACGGCGTTGAGCAACCTCCTCGACAACGCTGTCGCCTACTCGCCGCCCGGCAGCCCGGTGTCGATCAGCCGCAGGCTCGTCGACGGGTTCGTGGAGATCGCCGTGACCGACCGCGGCATCGGCATCGCCGAGGACCAGCAGACCCGCGTCTTCGAACGCTTCTACCGCGTCGACCGGGCCCGTTCGCGGGCCACCGGCGGCACGGGGCTCGGCCTGGCCATCGTCAAGCACGTCGCGCTGAACCACGGCGGCGACGTGAAGCTGTGGAGCCTGCCGGGCACCGGCTCGACGTTCACCCTCCGCATCCCGGCCCACCTCGACCAGGTGGAGCCGGGCCCGACCCTGCCCGAGCAGGAACTCGCCACAACGCACGGAGGAGAGCTGTGACCAGGGTGCTCATCGTGGAGGACGAGGAGTCCTTCGCCGATCCGCTCGCCTTCCTGCTCCGCAAGGAGGGCTTCACCGCCGCACTCGCCGCCACCGGCCAGGAGGCGCTGGAGGAGTTCGACCGCAACGGCGCCGACATCGTGCTGCTCGACCTGATGCTGCCCGGCATGAGCGGCACGGACGTGTGCAAGCAGCTGCGCCAGCGGTCCGCCGTCCCGGTGATCATGGTCACTGCGCGGGACAGCGAGATCGACAAGGTCGTCGGCCTCGAACTGGGCGCCGACGACTACGTCACCAAGCCCTACTCGGCCCGCGAGCTGATCGCCCGCATCCGCGCGGTGCTCCGCCGCGGCGGCGAGGCCGAGGAGCTGTTGCCGCAGGTGCTGGAGGCGGGGCCGGTCCGGATGGACGTCGAGCGGCACGTCGTCACGGTCGAGGGGGCCGAGGTCAGCCTGCCGCTGAAGGAGTTCGACCTCCTCGAGTACCTGCTGCGCAACGTGGGCCGGGTGCTCACCAGGGGCCAGTTGATCGACCGGGTGTGGGGCGCGGACTACGTCGGCGACACCAAGACGCTGGACGTGCACGTCAAACGCCTGCGGTCCAAGATCGAACCCGATCCGTCGGTGCCCAAGCACCTCGTGACCGTCCGGGGTCTCGGTTACAAGTTCGAGTCCTGACCGGGTCGACCGGGTACGGTGCACCGCGTGCGCCTCGGGGTCCTCGATGTGGGGTCGAACACCGTCCACCTCCTTGTGGTGGACGCTCATCGGGGTGCCCACCCGACGCCGATGAGTTCGGAGAAGTCCGTGCTCCGCCTGGCCGAGCAGATCGACGGCACCGGGCAGCTCACCAGAGCGGGCGCGGACCACCTGGTCCGGACCATCGCCGCCTCGAAGGCCGCGGCCGAGAGGCTCGACTGCGAGGACCTGATGGCCTTCGCGACGTCCGCGGTGCGCGAGGCGGGCAACTCCGCCGAGGTGCTGGAGCGGGTGCGCGCGGAGACCGGCGTCGACCTCAAGGTGCTCACGGGCGAGGACGAGGCCCGCTACACGTTCCTCGCGGTCCGCCGCTGGTACGGGTGGTCGGCGGGCAGGCTCCTGTGCCTGGACATCGGCGGCGGTTCGCTGGAGCTGGCCGTCGGTGTGGACGAGGTCGCCGAGGAGGCGTTCTCGCTGCCGCTCGGCGCGGGCAGGCTCACCAGGACGAGGTTCCGCAAGGACCCGCCGAGCCGTTCCGAGGTGCGCGACACCACCGAGTGGCTGGACGAACAACTGGCCTCGGTGGCGAAGAAGCTACGCCGTTCAGGTACACCTGATCGTGTGGTCGCCACGTCGAAGACCTTCCGCACGCTCGCCCGGCTGACGGGTGCGGCGCCGTCCTCGGCGGGCCCGAGGGCGCACCGCGTCCTCACCGACGCCGGGCTGCGGCAGCTGATCGCCTTCGTCTCGCGGATGTCCGCGGGCGACCTCGCCGAGCTGGAGGGCGTGAGCTCCAGCCGGTCCCACCAGCTCGTCGCGGGGGCCCTCGTGGCCGACGCCACGATGCGAGCGCTGTCACTCACGCAGGTCGAGATTTGCCCCTGGGCCCTGCGGGAAGGTGTCATCCTCCGCCGGTTGGACCACACTAACGGCTCGGAACAGACCGCGCCGACGGCTCAAGGCCGGCAGCCGGGTGACACTGGACGTTCAGCCCAGCACGGAGCACGGTGGAGTTGATGAGTCGAGAGAGCGAGTCCGAGCAGACTCAGCGGACGGTCGCTGAGCTCCTTGCCCAGTACGGCGCCAGCGCGGGCGACGCCCCGCCGCGGCGTCGGCGTCGGCGTGCGGAGGACCCGACCGACACGGCTCCGCAGGCGATCATCGAGCGGATCAACTCCGACAGCGGCGAGATGAAGGTGATCGACCCGTCGGTCGAGCCACCCGCGACCCGCACGGGCAGGCGCGCGAAGCCGGACGTGGACCCCGACCGCACCCAGTACGCGGCGCCGGTCCGTCCGGAGCCGCCGAAGCCCGTGCGCGCCGAGCCGCCGCCGAAGGTGAGCCCGCCCCCCAGGGCCGAGCCGCCCAAGGCCGGTCCTCCGCCGCGCGTCGAACCGCCCCGCGCGGCCCCGGTGCGCCCGGAGCCGCCGAGGGTGGACCAGGCGCGCCCCGAGCCGCGCCGCCCCGAGCCCCGCCGCGCCGCGGTGCCCCCGGTCGACCCGGCCGAGGAGACGCGGCAGGTGCCGCCGATCGTCGACGAGTACTCGCTGCCGTCGATCCCGAAGCCCGGCGGGCTGCCCGACCACCCGTCGCGGCCGAACCTGCCGAAGCCCGAGCAGTCCTCGCGGGCGAACCTGCCGAAGCCGGACCCGTCGCGGGCGAACCCGCCCACACCGGAGCAGTCCTCGCGGGCGAACCTGCCCAAGCCGGACCCGTCGCGGGCGAACCCGGCCCGCCCGCCCCTCGGCCCGCCGCCCCCGGCGCCCGTGCGCGAGGCGATGACCGAGGTCATCCCGCGCGTCCCGGCCGAGCCCGGCGCGGCCGACACCCAGATCACCCACGCCGTCCCGGTGTTCCCAGGGGCGCCGCCGAAGCTGCCCGACCCGCTGCCGGACGCCCGTCCCGAGGAGTGGTTCGGCGACGACGACGAGGAGTTCGCCGAGCAGGAGAACACCGCGGCCCACCCCGGCCCGTACGTCGACGACTACTCGGACGACTACTCCGTCGGCGGTTTCGACGCCGAGCAACCGGCCGGTCTGTCCGACGTCGACGAGGTCGACGTCGAGGAGCTGGAGGACCTGGACGACGTCGAGCGCTCCCCGGTCAAGGAGTGGCTCGTCATGATCGGCCAGCTCGCGGTCGGCGTCCTCGGCGGCGCCGCGCTGTGGCTCGGCTTCAACTTCCTGTGGCGCGCGATCCCCGCGGCCGCGCTGGTGCTCGCCCTCGGCGTGACCGTCGGGCTGGTGCTGCTGGTCCGCAAGATCCGCAAGGCCGACGACCTCCAGACCACGCTGCTGGCCGTGCTCGTCGGGTTGATCGTGACGGTCTCACCAGCGGCGATGCTGCTGGTGAAGTCTTGACCATCCCGGTAGGGCTCTCCACGGCATCGGTCTGGCCGCAGCCGGCGGGCGCCGCGTTCGAGCTGGCGGCCGAACTGGGCTACGACGGCGTCGAGGTCATGGTCTGGGCCGACCCGACCAGCCAGGACGTGCGGGCGCTGGAGCGGCTGAGCCAGCGCACCGGCGTGCCCGTGCTGGCCGTGCACGCGCCGTGCCTGCTGATCACCCAGCGGGTCTGGTCGCCCGACCCGGTCGAACGGCTGCGCCGCAGCGTCGAGGCCGCGGGCGAGCTCGGCGCGCGCACCGTCGTGGTGCACCCGCCGTTCCGCTGGCAGCGCCGCTACGCCGACGGCTTCGCCGACCTCGTCGAGTCCCTGGAGGACTCCGGCGGTGTCGACGTGGCGGTGGAGAACATGTTCCCGGTCCGCCGGGCGCTCGGTCGGGGCCGGTCGGTGCAGGTGACCGCGTTCGCCCCGTCCATCGACCCCACCGACGTCGGCCACCGGCACTACACGCTCGACCTGTCGCACACCGCCGCCGCGGGCGTCGACGCCGTCGAGCTGGCCAAGCGGATGGGCGACGGGCTCACGCACATCCACCTCGCCGACGGCAGCGGCGCGGCCAAGGACGAGCACATGGTCCCCGGTCGGGGCAGCCAGCCGTGCGCCGCGGTGTGCGAGAACCTCGCGCGCGGCGGCTTCGCGGGCCAGGTCGTCCTGGAGATCAACACCAGGCGCGCCCGAGGTGCCGCCGAGCGGTCGAGGATGCTCGCCGAGTCCCTCCTGTTCGCCCGCCTCCACCTGGACTGGCGAGCCGAGCGCTGAACGCCGCCGACCCCGTAAGGTCAGTCCGGTGAACCCGTTGCGCTCCTTGATCCTCGCGGCGGCGGGCAACGACACCGTCCGCGGACTCGTGGCGTCGGCCCCCGTCAGCCGCGACGTCGTGCGCCGGTTCGTCGCGGGCGAGTCGACCGAGGAGGCCGTCGAGGTCACCAGGTCGCTGGTGGCCGACGACCTCCACGTGACCCTGGACCACCTCGGCGAGGACACCACCAACCGCACGCAGGCCGAACGCACCGTGCGCGCCTACCTGGAGCTGCTGGACCGCCTGCACGCCACCGGCCTCGCGGGCAGGGCCGAGGTCAGCGTCAAGCTGTCGGCCGTCGGCCAGTCGCTCGGCGAGAACCTCGCGCTCACCAACGCGTCGCGCATCTGCGCCGCCGCCGAGCAGTGCGGCACGACCGTCACGCTCGACATGGAGGACCACACCACCACGGACTCCACGCTGCGCGTGCTCGCCGAGCTGCGCCGGAGCTGGCCGTGGGTGGGCGCGGTCCTCCAGGCGTACCTGCGCCGCACGCTGGACGACTGCCGTGAACTCGCAGGCAGCCGCGTCCGGCTGTGCAAGGGCGCCTACGCCGAGCCCGACGGCGTCGCCCACACCGACCCGCACGAGGTCGACCTGAACTACGTCCGCTGCGCCAACGTGCTCCTCGCGGGTGACGGTTTCCCCATGTTCGCCACCCACGACCCCAGACTGGTGGACGTGATCGGCGAAAGGGCGCGCTGGCACGACCGGAAGCCCGGTAGCTTCGAGTACCAGATGCTGTACGGGATCCGGCCCGCCGAGCAGCGACGACTGGCTTCGGAGGGGAACGTGGTGCGCGTGTACGTGCCGTACGGCGAGCAGTGGTACGGGTACCTGATGCGGAGGCTGGCCGAACGCCCGGCCAACGTCGCCTTCTTCCTGCGGTCGCTGGTCAGCCGCTCATGACGATTCGTACGAGGAGCTCGGTGCCCACGTTCACGGCTGCCAGTGCAGTGCGTTCGCTCGGAGACAGCACCTACACGGCGAGCCTGCCCGCGGAGTGGACCATCGGTCCCAAACCGCACGGCGGTTTCCTGCTGGTGCTCGCCGCCCGAGCCGCCGTTCGGACCGCGACGGACGCGGTCCCCGGCACCGAGGGCCTGGCACCCCTCGCCGTCAGCTCGCAGTTCCTGCGGGCCCCCGAAGTCGGTCCGGTGCTGATCCGGACGGAGATCCGCAAGGCGGGCCGGACGGCGACGGTGGTCTCGACGACCATCGAGCAGCGCGGCCGGAGCTGCGTCGAGTCCGTGGTGACCGTCGGCAGGCTCCCCGAGCAGCCACCGGACTACGCGGCCCTGCCGTCCATCGCCGCCGAGCCGCCCGCCGACTCGATCGACCTCAGCACGATGGAGTCGGGCGGCGTCTACAAGCTCGGCGCCGTGTGCGACGTGCGGCTGGACCAGCAGGGGGCGGGCTTCCTCACCGGGCGCACCGGCGACCCGCTCGTGCTGCGCCTGTGGGTGCGGCCGAAGGGCGAGCGCCCGGACGCGTACTTCGCCCTGGTCGCGAGCGACATCTCGATGCCCGTGACGTTCAACCTCGGGCGGTTCGGGTGGTCGCCGACGGTGCAGCTCACCGCGCTGGTGCGCGCCAACCCCGCTCCGGGGTGGCTGCGGGTGCAGGTGTCGTGCAGCGCCGTGCACGGGCAGTGGTTCGACGAGGACAGCGTGGTGATCGACTCGACCGGGCGGCTCGTGTGCCAGGCGCGGCAGCTGGCACTGACGCCCGCCGGGTGAGCGGCTGCTCCACCCCGGTCGCACGGGGGTGCCCGCGCCCGCTCCGCCGCTGAACCGGCTCGCGCGGGCGTGGCACCCTTGGGGTCATGACGACGATCGCCGTGCTCGGCGCGGGCAAGATCGGGGAAGCCCTGCTGTCCGGGCTCCTCCAGGGTGGCCGCGAACCCCATGAGCTGCTGTTCACCGAGAAGCACCCGCAGCGGGCCGAGGAGTTGGCCAAGCAGTACGGCACGGACGCCGTGGACGTGGCCCAGGCCGCCGCGCGCGCCGACGTGCTCGTGGTCGCGGTGAAGCCGCAGGACATCGAGCCCCTCCTGGACGAGCTGGCGCCGGTGGTGCGCCCCGGCGCGCTGGTCGTCTCGCTCTGCGCGGGCCTTCCGACCGCCCTGTACGAACGCAGGCTGCCCGAGGGCACCGCGGTGGTCCGGGTCATGCCGAACACGCCGATGCTCGTCGGAGAGGCGATGAGCGCCATTTCCGCGGGTGCCCACGCGGGACCGGAGCACCTCGACATCGTCGAGGAGCTGCTGTCGACCGTCGGCAGGGTCGCGAGGGTCCCCGAGGCGCAGCAGGACGCCGTGACGGCGCTCTCCGGCTCGGGACCGGCGTACTTCTTCTACCTCGTCGAGGCGATGATCGACGCGGGCATCCTGCTCGGCATCCCGCGCGACCTCGCCGGGCAGCTGATCATCCAGTCGGCGGTCGGGGCCGCGGCGATGCTGGCGCGGGGCGACCAGCACCCGGTGATCCTGCGCGAGGCCGTCACGTCGCCCGCGGGCACGACGATCATGGCGATCCGCGAGCTGGAGAAGCACGGGGTGCGCGCGGCGTTCCTCGCGGCCATCGAGGCGGCGCGCGACCGTTCGGCCGAGTTGGGCCGTGCGCACCAGGACGGGTGACGGCGCCGGGGGACTTTGCACGTCGCAGTAGCCCCACCTGTCCCGCTACTCTCGGGAGCAGCACGTGCGTGTCGAACCGTCGGTGGGGAAGCCGACGGCACGACACGTGTCGAAGGACGCGGTGATAACCATGCCTGCGAAGGAGAACGATCGATCGAGCCTCGTTCAGGTCCAGTTCCTGACCGTGGCCGAAGTGGCCTCCATGATGCGTGTCTCGAAGATGACGGTGTACCGGTTGGTGCACTCCGGGGAGCTGCCCGCGGTCCGCGTGGGCAAGTCGTTCCGGGTGCCCGAGAAGGCCGTGCACGCCTACCTCCAGAACGCGTATTTCGACGCCGGGTGACCTCGGGGTCGGGCCGGTGTGCGGCGCGGGGTAAACTGGGCAGCCGTTCGTGCCTGGTGTCGGCGCGCCTGCTTGACGGGCGCACGTCCGTAGGTTGCACCGGAGCATGGAGAACCACCAACGTCTAGTAGCTAAGGAACCCGCATGGGCTCGGTCATCAAGAAGCGCCGCAAGCGCATGTCGAAGAAGAAGCACCGCAAGTTGCTTCGCAAGACTCGCGTTCAGCGTCGCAAGCGCGGCAAGTAGCCCACGCGCGGGTTCTTCATTCAGCGCTCGACTGCCGCCGATCCCGGTCTCCGGGGTCGGCGGCAGTTGTGTTTGGACCACCCGGTCCCAACGGGTGGGAGTGCGCCGCACCCTGACGAGATGGACTCGGTCCGATCGGGTGATTAGCCCGTAAAGCCTGCGTGACCTGCGTCAAGACGGCGTTCCGGGACGGCGCGGTCACCGGTTTCCCTTGTAGCATCGAGCCGCTCAAGCACCCTGACATGGAGTCGCATGGCGCCGAAGGTCGTTCTCGTCACCGGAGTGAGCCGCTTCCTCGGCGGCAACCTCGCCGCGCGGTTCGCCGCCAACCCCGACATCGAGCGGGTGCTCGGCGTCGACACGGAACCACCACCGCGCGACCTCCTGCGCCGGATGGGTCGGGCGGAGTTCGTGCGCGCCGACATCCGCAACCCGCTGATCGCCAAGGTGATCGCCACGGCGGGTGTCGACACCGTCGTCCACGCGTCGGTCACCGCCAACCCGGCGGGCCCGACGGGGCGGACGGTGATGAAGGAGATGAACGTCATCGGCACGATGCAGCTCCTGGCCGCGTGCCAGAAGTCGCCGCACGTGCGCAAGCTGGTCGTGAAGTCGACCAGCGCGGTCTACGGCTCCAGCCCCCGCGACCCCGCGGTGTTCACCGAGGAGATGGGGCCCAAGGACCTGCCGTCCAGCGGCTACGCCAAGGACGCCGTCGAGGTCGAGGGCTACGTCAGGGGCTTCTCCCGCCGCCGCCCGGACGTGGACGTGACCACGCTCCGGTTCACGAACTTCATCGGCCCGCGCATCGACACCGTGCTCACCCGGTACTTCGCCCTGCCGGTGGTGCCCACCGTGTTCGGCTACGACGCGCGCGTCCAACTCCTGCACTCCGAGGACGCCCTGGCGATCCTGGAGCGCGCCACCACGCACGACCTCCCCGGCGTCTACAACGCGGGCGGTGAAGGCGTGCTGCTCCTCTCGCAGGCCATCCGCCGCGCGGGCAGGCTGACCCTGCCGGTGCCGAGCGGAGCCGTGCCGAGCGTCGGTCGCTTCTTCCGCAGCGCCCGACTGGTCGACTTCTCACCCGACCAGATGCGGTTCCTCAACTGGGGCCGGGTGGTCGACACCAGCCTGCTCAAGCGCCAGTTCGGCTTCACCCCCCGCTGGACGACGCGCCAGGCCTTCGACGACTACGTGAGCGGCCGCGGACTCCGCCCGCTCATCGCCCCGGAGCGGGTGGAGGCGATCGAGCGCGGACTCCTCGACGTCGCCGCGAAGCTCCGCTAGTACCACTTCAGTGAGGAGATGGACCCCGTGGCAGGAGCACGCGTGATCCCGTTGCACGGTGCTGACCGCAACCCGGCATCCCCGACCAGGCCCCGCGGGCCGAGGCCGGTCCCGGCCCACCAGCCGGCGGTGGAGGAGCTACCGCTCGCGGTGGCACCGGAACCCCAGCAGGAGCGGGGAGAGGACTGGGAGCAACGCCTGGGCGGCCTGCTCGACTTCATCCGCAGGCGGCTCGTGGGCGACTACGAGGTCGACGAGTTCGGCTTCGACCCGGACCTGACGGACAACATCATCATGCCCCCGCTGAAGCCGCTGTACGAGAAGTGGTTCCGCGTGGAGACGACCGGCATCCACAACATCCCTGCCGAGGGCGGCGCGCTCCTGGTCGCGAACCACTCGGGCACCCTCCCGCTGGACGCCACCATGACGGCCTTCGCCGTGGCGAAGGAACACCCCGCCAACCGCCACCTGCGGATGCTGGGAGCAGACCTGGTCTTCAAAACCCCGCTGCTGGGCGCACTGGCCAGGAAATCGGGCCAAACACTGGCCTGCAACCCGGATGCGGAACGCCTGCTCAGCTCAGGCGAAGTAGTGGGCGTCTGGCCAGAGGGCTTCAAGGGCATCGGCAAGCCCTTCAAGGACCGCTACAAGCTCCAACGCTTCGGCAGGGGCGGCTTCGTCTCGGCGGCGCTCAACACCGGCGTCCCCATCATCCCGGTCTCGATCGTGGGAGCGGAGGAGATCTACCCCATGATCGGCGACGTCAAGGCCCTGGCAAGGCTCTTCGGCTTCCCCTACTTCCCCATCACGCCAACATTCCCACTACTAGGACCACTGGGAGCAATCCCGCTGCCGTCAAAGTGGTACATAGAGTTCGGCGCACCGATCGCAACGGACAACTTCGGCGAAAACGCGGCAGAAGACCCCATGCTGGTCTTCAACCTGACGGACCAGGTAAGGGAAACAATCCAACAAACCCTGTACAAACTACTGACCCAACGCAGAAACGTCTTCCTCGGCTAGACAAAAGGCGACACAACGCCTTCCCCGAAGCCATGGCCGATTTTGCTCGGGGGATTTGCCCCCTGCCCTGGTAGATCGGGCAGGGGGACACCACCTGCCCTTGAGCCCGAGCAAAGGGGCAAGTCGAGGGGCCCCCGAGTCACGTCGGCCATCCCCTCTGGGACTCGTGGATGCCGGCTCTCACCCCTGGGACCTGCGGATACCGGACCCACCGCCAACCCCGGCACACCTCAGGCGTGCCGCCGCCGATAAGCCATCCCAGCAGCCACGGCCCCGGCCAGTACCCCAGCCCCCAACACGGAAGGCACCCCGATCTTCGCCGCCTTCCGCCCGGTCCGGAAGTCCCGAACCTCCCACCCGCGCCGCCGAGCCGTCTCCCGCAACCCGGAATCCGGATTGACGGCCACGGCGTTCCCCACCACGGACAGCATCGGCACGTCATTGGCGGAATCGGAATAGGCGGTGCACCGCCGGAGGTTCAACCCCTCCTTCGCGGCCAACGCCCGAACGGCCTGGGCCTTCGCCTTCCCGTGCAGCAGGTCCCCGACCAGTCGACCCGTGTAAATGGAATCGGTGGACTCGGCGACCGTTCCCAGTGCTCCGGTCAACCCCAGCCGCCGAGCGATGATCTGGGCCAGTTCGACGGGCGTGGCGGTGACCAGCCACACCCTCTGCCCGGCGTCCAGGTGCTTCTGCGCCAGCGCCTGGGTACCGGTCCAGATCCGGTCCACCATCAGCTCGTCGTAGATCTCCTCGCCGAGCGAGATCAGCTCCGCCACCGACCGCCCGGCCACGAACGACAGCGCCTGCTCCCGCATCGCCTTGACGCTCTGCGGGTCCTCACGCCCCCCGACCCGGAACTTCAACTGCTGCCACACGAACCCGGCGAGGGCCGAGGTGTTGAAGTAGTCCCGAGCGGCCAGTCCCCGCGCGAAGTGGAACATCGACGCACCCATCATCATGGTGTTGTCGACGTCGAAGAACGCGGCGGCGGTCAGGTCGGTGGCCCGTTCGGCCGGGTCGTCCATGGGCAGCGCCGCGGCGAGAGCAGCCTCGGCGGAGGCCTCTCCGGCCAGCGCGGCCGCCCGTTCGCGATCGGCCGAGCTCTCTACACGCCTCCATGACACAGCCAGCGCCTCCTGGTCAACCTGCGAGCTCTGGCATCAGGGTAGCGATCAGGAACCGAACGCAATGCCGGGTAGCCCGGGGAGTGGCAAAGGCAACGGAACGGTGATCGTCGGCAAACCGAGCGACGGCACCGTCGGGAGCACCGACGTGATCGGCGGCAGCAGCGGCGGAGGCGACGTCGGGGTGGTCGGGTCCGGTGCGGGAACCCCGGAGGCGGGCGGTGACGCGGGCGGCACCGGAGCCTGGGGGACGGTGGGCACGGGCGGGTTGACCAGCACCGACGGTTCGGGCGACGACGGTGAACCCGGAACGGGGGCGCCGGTCGAGCACGGCGAGTCGGCGGGCAGCGGCCCGATGTCGTCCACGGTCCCGGACGTCACCGGGGAGCACCCGGTGCGCCCCCGCAGGTCCGCCGTCCGCTGCGCGATGCGGGCCAGGAGGGTCAGCGATGCAGCCGATCGGGTCACGGCCGCTTCGGGAAGCCGCGTCCGCAGGTCGGTCAAGCGGGCGTACTGGGTCCTCGCCCACTCGTCCAGCGTCCCCAGCACCCGCTCGTCGGAGTTCGTCCCGACCGCGGACAGCTCGCGCGCCCCGGCGGCGGTGTCGGCGTCGAAGTCCGTCAACGCCGTCAGGTAGGCCCCGAGCGGGCCGTCGTCGCCGTGCTCGTCGGTCAGCGTCTCCAGTTCGGCGAGTCGCGCGGTGGCGAACTCCAGCCGCTTGAGGGCCTTCGACTCGTCCCCGAAGGTGAACCCCAGGGACGCGGACTCCGCGGTCCGCTTCATGCCGTACAGGGCGTCTCCGGGCAGCGCGTCACGACTCAGCAGCAGGCTCATCCCGGCCAGCGACAGCACCAGGCAGAGCGCCGCCGCCGCGGCGACGGCTAAGCGCCCCCGCGCGCTGGACCGCCGGGGTTTGAGGATCGTGACGGCCGACGTGGGCCGTTCGGCTTCGAGGATCCGCTGCCGCATCCGCTCGCGCGCCGCCGCGTCCGGACCGCTGGTCGAGGCCGCCTTCCGGAGCGCGTCGACCACGGCCAGCTCGGCCGCCAGTTCGGGATCGACGCTCTGCGGACGCGACTCGACGGCACGAGCGAAGCGCTCGTGCTGCCTGCGACGCCCAAGCGGCGTGATACCTCTGCCCACCATCCCGCACCATCTCGACTTCAAGACCTGACCCGAACAACGAAAGGACGTGCGCGGGGGTTACGCGAACGGGATCTTTGCGATGGCGATCACCGCAACCAGGCGGGCAGCAACGTGGCCAACCGCCGCACGGCGCGGTGCTGCAACGCCTTGATCGCGCCTTCGTTGCGCCCCATCCTGGCGGCCGTCTCGGCCACCGACAACCCCTGGATGAACCTCAGCGTGATGCACTCCCGCTGGTCGTCGCCGAGCTGGCCGACGCAGCGCAGCAGCTCCGCGTTGGTCGCGTCGGTGAGGACCTCCTGCTCCGGACCGCTCGCGACCTCGCGGTTGTCCGCGAGCTCGGCGGTGGTGACCTCCAGCCGGTACCGGCTCGACTTCACGTGGTCGTAGACGATGTTCCTGGCGATCGTGACGAACCACGCACCCACGTCGCGACCCTGGTAGCTGACCGACCCGATGCTCCGCAGCGCCCGCAGGAACGTCTCGCTGGTCACGTCCTCCGCCAGGTTGCGGTCGCCGACGCGGAACAGCACGTACCGGTAGACGACGTCCACGTACCGGTCGTAGAGCACACCGAACGCGGCCGTGTCGCCCTCCTGGGCGGCACGGACCAGGTCCCACGGCGTCTGCGCCGTGTCGATGTCCGTCTCCTCGGCCGTGGTCGACTGCCCTCCTGCGCTCCGCCCCGAGCGGAACGTCCGGATGGATCGGACGTTGTTCGCGCGTCCCCTGGAGATCATCGGGTAGCGGCTCCTCCACAGGTTCGCCGTGGCGCGAGCATACGGGTTGTTACTCCTTAGTAGGTAGCGAAGGGCCGTCACGGTTGTGCGACGCGCAAGCCATGCCTACATGACTCGGGCCACGCGTGACAGACTGCGATGAGCGTGAAGGTTGTTCATCAGGAGGTCACCTTGACCGAGTCTGCCCGGAACGTCGCCGACCTGGTCAGCGCTTCAGCGCTGCGCGGGCCGCACCACGCCGCGTTGATCGACGTGGCGAGCGGTGCGCAGTACACCTGGGGCCAGGTGGACACGGCGGTGAACGCGCAGGCCCGAGCGCTGGTCGACGCGGGTGTCGCGCCCGGTGACCGGGTCGTGGTGCGCCTCCCCACGGGGCCGGAGTTCTGCGTCGCGGTGTTCGGCGTGCTGCGGGCGGGCGGCGTCGTCGTCCCCGCCGGGCCCGGACAGCCGCTGCGGGAACTCGAACGCCTGATCTCCGACAGCGGCGCCCGACTCCTGCTCGGTGACGGAGGCGGCGCCGACCTCCCGGTGATGGGACCGCCCGCGCTCGTGGTCGAGGACGAGCTGGAGTTCGCCCCCGTCGGCGGCGGCGAGGACCTCGCCGTGCTCGGCTACACCTCGGGCACGTCCGGCGTGCCGCGCGGCGCGATGCTGACCCACCGCGCGCTGCTCGCGAACGTCGGCCAGTGCGCCGCGCTGCGGCCCGCTCCGGTGACCGCCGGGGACCGGGTGCTGCTGGCGCTGCCGCTGTTCCACGTCTACGGGCTGGGGCCGGGCCTCTTCCAGGTGGCCGGGGCGGGCGCCACGGCCGTGCTCCTGGAGCGGTTCGACGCCGGGACGGCGCTGGAGACCGTGCGCGAGCACCGCATCACGACCGTCGTGGGCGTGCCGCCCATGTACCAGGCCGTCCTCGCGCAGCCCGCCGAGCGGCTCGGCGAGAGCCTCTCCACCGTCCGGCTGTTCACCTCCGGCGCGGCGCCGCTGCCGAAGGGCGTCCTGGACGCGATGCGCGACGCCGTGGGGCTGCCGATCTACGAGGGGTACGGCCTCACCGAGACCGGGCCCGTGCTGACGTCCACCCTGGTGGGTGGTTCGCCGAAGCCGGGTTCGGTGGGCAGGCCGCTGCCGGGGGTCGAGCTGCGCCTGGTGGACACCGACGGCCGGGTGCTGGACCAGGACGAGGACGAGCCGGGGACCGGGCTGGTGTCGGTCCGGGGGGCCAACCTGTTCAGCGGGTACTGGCCGGACGGCGCGCACGGGCCGGACGCCGAGGGCTGGTTCCGGACCGGGGACGTCGGGTACCTGGACGCCGAGGGCGACCTGCACCTGGTGGACCGGGCAGGCGACCTGATCATCGTCAACGGGTTCAACGTGTACCCGCACGAGGTCGAGCGCGTGCTGGGCGAGCTGGAGCAGGTGGCCGAGGCCGCCGCCGTCGGGGTGCCGGACGAGCGGACCGGGGAGTCGGTGAAGGCCGTGCTGGTGCTGCGCGAAGGGGCGGAGTTGAGCGCGGAGGCCGTGGTCGAGCACTGCGCCGCCCGGTTGGCGAAGTTCAAGGTGCCGACCGTGGTGGAGTTCGCGGTGGAGCTGCCGCACTCGGCCACCGGGAAGTTGGCTCGGGCTCGGTTGAGGATGCCGCTCGCTTGAGGCTGGTTCCGGTGGGTGGGGTGGTTGCCGGTCTCGTCGGGGTGGCTGCTGGTTCCGTTGGATCGGGTAGCTGCCGGTCCTGCCGGATCGGGTAGCTGTTGGTCCCAGCGATCTGGTGGCTGCCGGTCCCAGCGGATCCGGTGCCTGCCGGTCCCAGCGGATCTGGTGGCTGCCGGTCCCAGCGGTGGTGGCCGATTTGACTCGGGGACCCCTCGATTTGACCCCGTGATCGGGCTAAGGGGCAGGTGGTGTCAACCTGCCCGATCTACCAGGGCAAGGGTCAAATCCTCCGAGCAAAATCGGCCACGGCCACGGCGGCGTGCGCTGGTTTTGTCCTGCTTTTGTTTTAGATTTTTGCCGCTGGGG
>NZ_DASUSQ010000152.1:0-83832 GCF_036375055.1 Umezawaea sp. | reverse complement strand
CCGAGCCCTGGTCGAAGTACTCGAGCTTCGTGTCGGAGTGCGTGGCGTGCTGGGTGAGGTCGTAGTCGCCACGGTTGGCGATGCCCTCGAGCTCGTCCCAGCCCCACGGGAACAGGAACTCCACGTCGGCGGTGCCGGACGAGTAGTGGCTCAGCTCGTCCTGCTCGTGCTCGCGGAGGATGAGGTGGTCGGGCCGGATCCCGAGGTCCTCGTACCAGCGGCGCCGCTCCTCCTTCCAGTAGTCGTACCAGCGCGGCCCCTCGGCGGGCGGGACGAAGAACTCCATCTCCATCTGCTCGAACTCGCGGGTGCGGAAGATGAAGTTGCCGGGCGTGATCTCGTTGCGGAACGACTTGCCGATCTGGCCGATGCCGAACGGCGGCTTCTTGCGCGACGTGGTCTGCACGTTCAGGAAGTTCGTGAAGATGCCCTGCGCCGTCTCGGGGCGCAGGTAGTGCAGGCCCTCGTCGGTCTCGATCGGGCCGAGGTGCGTCTTGAGCAGCCCGTTGAACATCTTGGGCTCGGTGTACTCGCCGCGCGTGCCGCAGTGGGGGCAGGGCACGTCGGCCAGTCCGCCCCCGGCCTTGCCGGACCGCTCGGCGTACTCCTCGACGAGGGTGTCGGCGCGGTACCGCTTGTGGCAGGAGTTGCACTCCACCAACGGGTCCACGAACGCCTCGACGTGGCCGGACGCGGTCCACACCTCGCGCGGCAGGATCACCGACGAGTCCAGGCCCACCACGTCGTCGCGGCTCTGCACCATGAACTTCCACCACTGGCGCTTGATGTTGTCCTTGAGCTCCACGCCGAGCGGCCCGTAGTCCCACGCCGACCTGGTACCACCGTAGATCTCACCGCACGGGTACACGAAGCCACGGCGCTTGCACAGGCTGACGACGGTCTCGACGCGATCGGCTGGCACGGGTACTCCCCAGGAGGGCTGGTGAAGGGAAAGCATCAAGCCTAACGCCCCCGGCCTCTCCTCCAATGGGCGACCGGGAGCCATCTTGCCTACCCTGCGGAGATGGCGGACGAGCTGCGGGAGATGTGGGACTTCGCCGACCTGACGGCGACCGGGGAGAGGTTCCGGGCCAGGCTCGCGGAACCCATCACCGACGCCCTGCGGGCCGAGGTGCTGACCCAGCTCGCCCGCGTGGAGGGCCTGCGCGGCGACTTCGCCGCGGGCCACCAGCTGCTGGCCGACGCCGAGGCTCTGGCCGGACCCGACTCCTCGGGCCGCGTCCGCGTGCTGCTGGAACGCGGCAGGCTGCTGCGCTCCTCGGGCGCCGAGCCGGAGGCGCTCCCCCTGTTCGCCGCCGCGTTCGTGCTGGCGGGGCACCGCGGCGACGAGTACCTGGCCGTCGACGCCGCCCACATGGCCGCGCTGGTCGACAGCGCCGAGGAGTGGACGCGGCGCGGCGTCGAACTGGCCCGGAGGTCCGCCGACCCCCTGGTGCGGGCGTGGATCGGCCCCCTGATGAACAACCTCGGCTGGGAGCACCACGGGGCGGGCCGGTTCACCGAGGCGCTGACCGCGTTCCAGCACGCCCTGAACGCGCGCGAGCAGACCGAGGACGACCCGCACGAGGTGGAGGTCGCCCGGTACGCCGTGGCCAGGACGCTGCGGGCGCTCGGCCGCCCCGCCGAGGCCGTGGAGCTGATGCGCCGGGCCGTCGAGTGGACGCGGACGTCCGGGGTGCCCGACGGGTGGTTCCACGAGGAGCTGGCCGAGGACTGCGCGGCGGTGGAGCGGTGGGCCGAGGCCGCCGAACAGGCCCGGCTGGCGCTGGGGCTGCTCGACGCGAACCAGGCTCCGGAGAGGGTGAACCGGCTGCGTGAGCTGGCGGCGTTCCGGCCGGGCTAGCCGGGCCGCTCGATCACCGAGGGGTCGCCGACGGGCCGGAGGCCTCGCCGAGCCGGACCGTGCCCGCGTCCTGGGCCAGCAGGCTGACCTGGCGGGCGACCGCGCCACCGGACGCCACGAGCACCGGCTCGTAGGCCGCGGGCTCGTCGACCTGGGCCTCGGACAGCAGGGGGACCACGTGCTCGCGCACGTCGAACGGCGACAGGGCGCGGCGGTAGGCGACGACGGACTCGAACTCGACCGTCAGCACCCAGCGGTCGGCCTCGTCCATCGACCGGCTGAGCAGTCCGCGCAGGCAGCCGGGCCGCGCGATCAGCAGTTCCAGGGCCCGTTCGGCGCGCGCGGTGAAATCGGCGACATCGGGTTCGAGCACGGTGAACCGGCACACGAGCAGCACGGTGCAAGGATGCCACGGTGGCGAACCACTTCAAGCGCACCCTGATCCCCGGCGGCGGCCCACTGGCCAAGGTGTCGGGCTCGCTGGCGTTCCTGCTGGTCATCGTCCTGTTCGCGGCGGGCGTGCTGGTACGCGGAGTGCTCGGCGCGGCACTGCTGGGCATCCTGCTGGTGGGCGTGCTCGCCCTGCTCGCGGCGACGTGGAAGCTGCTCCCGCCCGCCGGGCGGGTGCTGCGGATCGTCGTCGTCCTGGTGCTGGTCGCGGTCATGATCTCTGTTCTGCCCGGATAGCGCCTAGGATTGGTCTTGATAATCCATTCCAGGTAGGACGGGAAGAAGGTGCGTGCGCTTGACCCAGGACGCGACGACTGTCCCGGTGCGCGGCGAGCACACCCACTCCCCCGAACGCGACGCTCCCCGCCCCTCCCCGCCGAGGTCGGCCCGAACGCTGGCGGAGGCCGGTGAGCTGCTGCGCGCGCTGGCCGCGCCGGTGCGGATCGCCATCGTCCTCCAGCTCCAGGAGGCGGAGCGCTGCGTGCACGAGCTGGTCGAGGCGCTGGGCGTGGCGCAGCCGTTGATCAGCCAGCACCTGCGGGTCCTCAAGGCCGCGGGTGTCGTGCACGGCGAACGCCACGGGCGCGAGGTCGTCTACCGGCTGGTGGACGAGCACCTGGCGCACATCGTCGTGGACGCGGTCATCCACGTCGAGGAGGGTGGGGGGACTGCGGCCCGTCCGGTGGTCGCTGGTATCAACGAGACCGATCGGACCGAGGGGACGGAGGACCCGTGACGACAAGCGAGCGCCCGACAACAGCGGTGCCCGGACTGCGCTCGACCAAGCAGCGCACGGCCGTGTCCAAGCTGCTCGACCAGCTCGACGAGTTCCGCTCCGCGCAGGAGCTGCACGAGGAACTGCGGAAGCGCGGTGAGGGCATCGGCCTGACCACCGTGTACCGCACCCTCCAGTCGCTGGCGGACGCGGGCGAGGTCGACGTGCTGCGCACCGACTCCGGCGAGGCCATCTACCGGCGGTGCTCCGCGCACCACCATCACCACCTGGTGTGCCGCAGGTGCGGCCGCACCGTGGAGGTCGAGGGCCCCGCGGTGGAGAAGTGGGCTGACCGCATCGCGGCCGAGAACGGCTTCTCCGAGGTCAGCCACACCGTGGAGATCTTCGGGACGTGCGCGGACTGCACCGGCAAGCGGTAGTCAGCTCTCGTAGGTGTCGACGGGGGTCGCGATGGGCGCGATCTCCGCGACGGTCAGCGTCGGCACGTAGGCCGTCTCCTTCGTCGCGGACCCCGGCACGACCTTGCCCGTGACCTCCACCCACTGGTCGGTCGGCATGGAGTCGAACCCGCCGCCGCCGGTCATGCGCACCTTGATCGGCGACGCGTCGGCCGCGCAGCAGGAGATCGCCAGCCGGGCGACGTAGGTCGAGTCGTTCTTGCGGGCGACGAAGCCGGTCAGCTTCACCACCCGGTCGTCCAGCGACCCCGAGTCGTCCCACGCGGTGCGCGTGACGAACTCGCCGAGGCTCAGCGGGATGACCGCCCCCTCCGGCAGCGCCGCGAACCCGTTGAGGCTCTTGGACTCCTGGGCCGCGTTGCGGTCCGACCGGTTCACCGTGTCCGCGCCGAGCGCGGGCGGGGCGATCAGGAACACCGCCAGCACGGGCAGCAGCAGCATCCACGGGCTGCGCGACGACCCGTGCCCGTGGTCGTCGTGGACCTCGACCTCCTTCGTGGCCCGCAGGTCGCGCACGATCGCCAGCCCGGCCAGCAGGATCATGATCGCGCCCGCCGCGATGAGCAGCGGCTGGAGACCCGCCTTCACGTACCGCAGGTACATGTCGGTGAAGCTCAGCTTCAGCAGCGCTCCACCGAGCAGGATGAGCAGGATGTTCTGCGTTTCGCGCCTCACAGGAACACGGCTCCGGCGGCTAGGGCGCTCGCGATGGCCACCACGAACGTGGCGGGCGCGAAGCGCAGGGCGAAGGACTTGCCGAACGTACCCGCCTGGAGGGCGAACAGCTTCACGTCGACCGCGGGGCCGACGACCAGGAACACCAGGCGGGGCAGCAGCGGCAGCGCGGTCATCGACACGGCCACGAACGCGTCGGCCTCGCTGCACAGCGCCAGGATCACGGCCAGGAACGCCATGACGATCACGCCGAGCACGATCTGCGCGCCCAGCGTCTCCATCCACGCGGTCGGCACCAGCACGTTGAACGCGGCGGCGAACACCCCGCCGAGCACCAGGAACCCACCGGCCTCGACCAGGTCGTGCCGCGCGGTCTCGGTGAACACCGTCCAGCGCGAGACGCCCTCCCGCTCCTCGAACTTCCGCAGCGCCCGCTCGGCGATCCACTCGGCCTTGCCGAACCGGGTCCACAACCAGCCCATGACCACCGCCGTGAGCAGCGACCCGACGAACCGCGCGGGCACCATCATCGGCGCGTCCCGGAACGCGACCGCCGTCGCGACCAGCACGATCGGGTTGACCGCGGGCGCGGCGAGCAGGAACGACAGCGCCACCGCTGGCGGCACGCCCTGCTGCATCAGCCTGCGGGCCACCGGCACCGAGGCGCACTCGCAGCCGGGCAGCGCGACACCCGCGAGACCGGCGACCGGCACCGCGAGCGCCGTCCTCTTCGGCAGCAGGCGGCGGAGGGCGCTGGCGGGCACGAACGCGGCGATGGCTCCGCTGATCAGGACGCCGAACACCAGGAACGGCATCGCCTGCACGCAGACGGCCACGAACACGGTCGCCGCCGTCCGCAGCTGCGGGGCGTCGAGCACGCCGACGAGCCAGTCCTGGAGGACCAGCGCGAGGACCAGCAGCAGGCAGAGCACCTCCAGCGAGGTGACCTTCCCGCGCAGGGGCCCACGACCCGACGACCGCCGGCCCCTGATCTCGGAAGTGATTGTCACTTCCGAGATGATGCCAGGCCGACCCCGTCCGGTCCCACCCACCTGATGTCGGATTCTCGCCGAGTTCGGAAACGTGGGGGTGGGGGGACCGTTCACCGGCTGGGGTGGCGGGTGGGGGTGGAGGTTCTGGGCAGGTGAACGGACCGTTCACACCTGGGGGCGGGAGACGGGGGCAGTGGGAGCGGGAACGGGCCAGCGGGAGCGGAAACGCGGCAGCGAAAGACAGGGCGGCGGGAGGCGGACCAGGGGACGGGGCAAGGGCCCGTGGCTGGAGTCGGCCCGTGCTGGCGAAGACCCACCTCGTGAACGGACCGTTCAACCAGCCATGGCAACGGGGGCGCCTAGCAGCGAAAACCCGCCAGCGGAAACCCCGCACCCCGGCGAACACCCCAGCCGAAACGCCAACACGGGCACCCCCGCCACCACGGCGGCAGCACCCGCGTCGAGCGAAGCGGTCAGGAAGCGGTCGGGTCCGTCGCGGCGAGCAGGCGGCGGAACGTGCGTTCCATCCCGGCCCTGACCTCCTCCGGCGTGGGCGGCTCGAAGTCGTCCGCGATCTCCTCCTCGACCAGGTCGGTCTCGCCCAGCCCGAGGTCCACGTGGGTCCCGTTGACCTTGGGCTCCGCGAACGGCTCGTCGAGCTCCTCGACCTCCTCGTCGGCCTCGCGCAGCTCGTCGATGGTCGCCAGGACCTCGTCGGGGCTCAGGACCGGCAGCATCGGCTCGACGACGGCGAGCATGCCGTCCTCGGCCAGCGCCACCGCCTCGGCCAGCGCGACGGCGTGCGCGCGCTCGTAGGGGCCGCAGACGAAGGAGTCCCACTCCTCGCCACCGGACGGCTCGAAGGTCACCACCCAGGGGAACTCCAGCACGGCGGAGTCCTCGTCGGGCTCGTAGATGATCACGCCACCCATCAGGTGGTCCTTTCGTCGGCGAGGAGTTCGCCGCGCAGTTGGGATGCGGTGGAGACCACGAGCATCAGCAGGGTGCTGAGTGGTTCGGGCTTCATGCCCTCGGCCGGGAACGCGTACCGCAGGGTCACGTCCATGCCGCGATCGGTGTGCACGACGCCGAGCGTGCCGAAGAGGCCCTGGCCCGCGCGTTCGGCGGCGGACACGGCGAGGTCGCGGTCCTCGGGCAGGTCCCACGCGACGACGCACGTGAGGCTCAGGACGGTCAGGCCCTCGGCGAGCTGCATCGCCTGGATCGCGCACGGGACCTCGCCGTGCAGGAAGCTCAGCGCGCCGTCGTCGTCGACGTGGACGTCGTGGAACAGCTCCAGCGCCTCGCGGGCGGAGGTCAGCAGGGCCGCGGTGATGGCGGCGGCGTCTTCGTCGGTCACGCGGTGCTCTCCTCGTCGGGCTTGTCAACGGCGCCACCGAACCGGCGGTCGCGGCGGGCGAAGACCTCGCACGCCGCCCACAGGTCGCGGCGGTCGAAGTCGGGCCACAGGATGTCCTGGAACACCAGTTCCGCGTACGCCGACTGCCACAGCATGAAGTTGGACGTGCGCTGCTCGCCCGACGGGCGGATGAACAGGTCCACGTCCGGCATCTCCGGCTGGTACATGTGCTTGGCGAGCGTGCGCTCGTCGACCTTGTCCGGGTTGATCTTCCCGGCGGCGGCGAGGCGGGCGATCTCGCGGGCGGCGTCGCCGATCTCGGCCCGGCCGCCGTAGTTGATGCACATGGCCAGGTTGAGCTCTTGGTTGTCCTTGGTGCGCTCCTGCGCGTCCTCCAGCTCGGAGATGACGCTGCGCCACAGCTTCGGCTTGCGCCCCGCCCAGCGGACCCGGACGCCGAGGTCGTCCAGCTCGTCGGTGCGGTTGTGGATCACCTCGCGGGTGAAGCCCATGAGGAACCTGACCTCTTCGGGGCTGCGGCGCCAGTTCTCCGTGGAGAACGCGTACAGCGACACCCACTTGACGCCCAGTTCGATCGCGCCGCGTGCGACCTCGACCACGACGCCCTCGCCCCGCTTGTGGCCCTCGACCCTGGACAGGCCGCGCTGGTTGGCCCAGCGGCCGTTGCCGTCCATGACGATCGCGACGTGCTTGGGCACGAACTCCGCCGGGATGGCGGGCGGGCGGGCGCCGGAGGGGTGCGGGTCCGGGGGTCGGGGGACGCGCGTCTCGCGTTCGGCCCGCCGTCGGCGCAGCATGGTGTCGGGGTTCCTCTCGAAGACTGTGCGGTGGCCGAACTTTAGCCCTCGGCCTGCCGCACCGTGCGTTCGACCAGGGGTAGTGAGCGGAGCTGGCGCTCCATGTGCCACTGGAGGTGAGCCGCGACGAGACCGCTCGCGTCACGACGTGCGCCGACGGGGAGCGCGTCGACCACGTCCCACTCGCCGTGCAGCAGCGCGACGAGCAGCCGCAGCGTCTCCGCCGACGGCGTCGCCGAACCCGCCGGGCGGCAGTTCCCGCACACGACGCCACCCGCCTGCACGTTGAACGCCCGGTGCGGGCCGGGTTCGCCGCAGCGCGCGCACTCGTCCACGGCGGGTGCCCAGCCCGCGATGGACATGGCGCGCATCAGGAACGCGTCCAGCACCAGCGACCCGTCCCGGTCCCCGGAGGCCAACGCCCGCAGCGCGCCCGTGACCAGCAGGTACAGCCGCAGCGCCGGTTCACCCTCCTCGGCGGTGAGCCGGTCGGCCGTCTCCAGCACCGCGCACGCCGCCGTGTAGCGGGAGTAGTCGCCGACCAGGCTGACGTGGAACGCGTCCAGCGTCTCCACCTGCGTCACGACGTCCAGCGAGCGGCCGGGGTAGAACTGCACGTCCACGTGCCCGAACGGCTCCAGCCGGGCGCCGAACCGCGACGACGTGCGGCGCACGCCCTTCGCGACCGCCCGCACCTTGCCGTGCTTCTGGGTCAGCAGCGTGATGATCCGGTCGGCCTCGCCGAGCTTCTGCACGCGCAGGACGATCCCCGTGTCGCGGTACAGGTTCGCCATCTAGAACCCCAGGCGGCGCAGCTGCTTCGGGTCGCGCTGCCAGTCCTTGGCGATCTTGATGTGCAGGTCGAGGAACACCTTGCTGCCCAGCAGCGCCTCGATCTGCTTGCGCGAGGTGATGCCGACCTGCTTCAGCCGCTCGCCCCGGTGCCCGAGGATGATCGCCTTCTGGCTGGTGCGCTCCACGTACAGGTTCGCGTGCACGTCGATGAGGTCGTCGCGGCCCTCGCGCGGCGCCATCTCCTCGACGAGCACCGCGATCGAGTGCGGCAGCTCGTCGTGCACGCCTTCGAGGGCAGCCTCGCGGATCAGCTCCGCGATCAGCGTCATCTCCGGCTCGTCGGTCAGGTCGCCGTCCGGGTAGAGCGGCGGCCCCTCCGGGAGCCTGTCGAGCAGCAGCTCCTCCAGCGTGTCGACCTGGTAGCCGTCCACGGCGGACACCGGGACGATCTCGGCGAACTCCATGATGTTCTGCAACGCCAGGAGCTGCTCGGCCACCTGCTGCTGCGGCACGAGGTCGGTCTTGGTGATGATGCCGATCACCGGCGTCTTCTTCGCGATCTTCTGGAGCTCGGCGGCGATGAACTTGTCACCGGGCCCGACCTTCTGGTCGGCGGGCACGCAGAAGCCGACCACGTCCACCTCCGACCAGGTCTCGTGGACCAGGTCGTTCAGCCGCTGGCCGAGCAGCGTCCGCGGCCGGTGCAGGCCGGGGGTGTCGATGAGGATCAACTGCCCGTCCTCGCGGTGCACGATGCCGCGGATGGTGTGGCGGGTCGTCTGCGGCTTGCTCGACGTGATCGCGACCTTGGTGCCGACCAGCGCGTTGGTCAGCGTCGACTTCCCCGCGTTCGGACGGCCGACGAAGCACGCGAACCCTGAGCGGTAACCATCCATCCGTCCATTGTCCCTGCTGCTGAAAGCGCTGACCGGGTGGGGCCTACACCGTCACGGTCTCCACCACCGCGCCCGAGGCGTCCGCGCGCAGGATCGGGCCGGTCGCGGTCAGGTCGCGGACCGCGGCCGCGGAGTCCGCGTCGACCTCGTCGGCGTCGGTGACGACCGCGGCGGCCTCGAGGCCCTCGGCACCGCTGGACACGGCCGCGGCGACCGCCGCCTGGAGGGCGGTGAGCGCGAGCGACGGCAGGGTGACGGTGGCGGCGGTGTAGGTGCGGCCGTCGGTGTCGCGGACGGCGGCGCCCTCGGCGGCGCCGGTGCGGGCTCGGACCGAGCGCGCGAGGGTGACGATCTTCTGGTCTTCGGGGTCCAGCTCAGGCACGGTCGTCCTCGTCTTCGGTTCCACGGCGGGCCACCCGTGCCGGTCAGGCGCGGTTGTCCTCGCGCTCCTTGTCCTCGGTCTCCTCCGGAACCGCCACGGGGCGGACCAGCACGGTCGTGATGCGCATGCGGCCGCGTTCGTCCTTGCCGCCCTCGGCGCGCATGCGGAGGCCCGCGATCTCGGCCTCGGTGCCGGGCAGCGGCACGCGGCCGAGGCGCTGGGCGAGCAGGCCGCCGACGGTCTCGACCTCGTGCTCGTCCAGCTCGGTGCCGAACAGGGCGTCGAGGTCGTCGACGGGGAGGCGGGCGCTGACGCGGACCGCGCCGTCCACCAGGTGCTCGATCGGGGGGCGGTCGTCGGTGTCGGACTCGTCGGTGATCTCGCCGACGATCTCCTCGATGATGTCCTCGATGGTCAGCAGGCCCGCGGTGCCGCCGTACTCGTCGATGACGATGACCAGGTGGGTGCGGGACAGCTGCATCTCGCGCAGCAGGTCGGCCAGCGGCTTCGAGTCGGGGATGAACGTGGCGGTCTTCATCAGCTCGCCGACGGTCGTGCCGTTGGCCTCGTCGGCGAACGTGACGCGCACCAGGTCCTTCAGGTTCACCACGCCGACGACGTCGTCCACGCTCTCGCCGATCACCGGCACGCGGGTGTAGCCGGTGCGCAGCGACAGCGCGAGCGCCTGGCGCAGCGACTTGGTCTGCTCGATCCACACGATCTCGGTGCGCGGCACCATGACCTCGCGGGCGATGGTGTCGCCCAGCTCGAAGACCGAGTGGATCATCTCGCGCTCGCCCTCGTCGACGACGCCGCGCTCCTGGGCCATGTCGACCAGTTCGCGCAGCTCGACCTCGGACGAGAACGGGCCCTCGCGGAAGCCCTTGCCGGGGGTGATCGCGTTGCCGACCAGGATCAGGAGCCTGCTCAACGGCCCCAGCACGCGGCCCAGCACCCGGATCGGGGCCGCGGAGACCAGGCCGACGGCGTACGGGTGCTGGCGGCCGATGGTGCGCGGGCCGACGCCGACGAGGACGTAGGAGACCACGAGCATCGACAGGCCCGCCGTCACGACGGCCAGCCACGGCGGCGACACCAGCCGCAGGCACACGACCGTGACCAGCACGGTCGCCGACAGCTCGCACGCCAGCCGGAGCAGGAGCAGGAGGTTCACGTGGCGGGGCCGGTCGGCCAGCACCTGGAGGAGCTGGCGGGCGCCGGTGCGGCCCTGGCGCTGGAGCCCTTCGACCCGTGCGCGGGACACCGTGCCCAGCGCCGCGTCGGCGGCGGCGAACAGGCCCGCCGCCAGCACCAGCACCACGGCCAGGAAGATCAAGCTCGCGGAACTCGTGGTCACCGGTTCGACCTCTAGGTGGTGGGGTCGGAGGGTTCGGGCTGGTCCGAGTGCTCAAGACCGACGGCACCGAGCAGCTTGGAGTCCGAAGCCCGCTGCACGGCCAGCCGCTCCGCCTCGGCGGTCGCCGACCGGAAGTCGGCGAGGATCCGGTTCTGGAGCGTGAACATCTCGCGCTCCTCGGCGGGCTCGGCGTGGTCGTACCCGAGCAGGTGCAGCACGCCGTGCACGGTCAGCAGGTGCAGCTCGTCCAGCAGGCTGTGGCCCGCCTTCTTGGCCTGGTCCTTGGCGAAGGCCGGGCACAGGACGATGTCGCCCAGCAACGCCGGACCCAGCCCGGCCGCGTCGGGGCGGCGGGCCGAGTCCAGTTCGTCCATGGGGAACGCCATCACGTCGGTCGGACCGGGCAGGTCCATCCAGCGTTCGTGCAGGTCCGCCATCACGTCCAGCTCGACCAGCAGGACGGACAGCTCGGCCAGCGGGCTCACGCCCATCCGGTCGAGGGCGAACCGGGCGGCCGAGACGATCGACGGTTCGTCGACCGGGACCCCGGACTCGTTGGCAATCTCGATGCTCACGTGCTCATCGTCCCCGGCGCTGCTCTCCACGCCGTGCACCGGGTCCGGTCTGGCGCCCGTTCTGGTCGACGCCGTCCTGCACGACCTGCCACTTCTCGTACGCGTCCACGATGTCGCCGACCAACCGGTGCCGAACCACGTCGCCGCTGCTCAGGACCGAGAAGTTGACGTCCTCGACGCCCTCCAGGATCTCCCGGACCACCCGCAGACCGCTGCGCTGGCCACCGGGGAGGTCGACCTGGGTGACGTCGCCCGTGACGACGATCTTGGAACCGAAGCCGAGCCTGGTCAGGAACATCTTCATCTGCTCGGGCGTCGTGTTCTGCGCCTCGTCCAGGATGATGAACGCGTCGTTCAGCGTCCGACCGCGCATGTACGCCAGCGGGGCGACCTCGATCGTGCCCGCCTGCATCAGCCGCGGGATCGACTCGGGGTCGACCATGTCGTGCAGCGCGTCGTACAGCGGCCGCAGGTACGGGTCGATCTTGTCGTTGAGCGTGCCCGGCAGGAAGCCCAGCCGCTCACCCGCCTCGACCGCCGGTCGGGTGAGGATGATGCGGCTGACCTGTTTGGCCTGGAGCGCCTGCACGGCCTTCGCCATCGCCAGGTACGTCTTGCCGGTGCCCGCGGGGCCGATGCCGAACACGATCGTGTTGGCGTCGATGGCGTCGACGTAGTGCTTCTGGTTCAGCGTCTTGGGCCGGATCGTCCGCCCCTTGCGGGACACGATGTCGAGGCTGAACACCTCGGCGGGCGACTCCGTCGTGTTCGCCGACAGCATCGCGACCGTGCGGCGGACCGTGTCCGGGCCGACCTGCTGACCGCGGCTCGCGAGCTGGATCAGCTCGGAGAACACGCGCTCCGCGAACCCCACCTCGGCGGGCTCGCCGGACAACGTGATCTCGTTGCCCCGCACGTGCACGTCCGCGTCCAGCAGGTCCTCGGCGAGGAGCAGGTTCTCGTCGCGCGACCCCAGCAGCGCGAGGACGGCCTCGTCGGGCACGGCGATCTTGGACTGGGCGTACGTCGAGGCCTGGCCGGCCGACGACGACTTTCTGGTCCCGTTGGCGGGGCTCGCGGCGACGGTCACCGGGCGCTCCTCCGGGAATCGGGCGGCTCCACCCGCTGCGGTACCCACCACGTGGTCTCGGGCCTGCTTCCTGCGCTTTCGCGCCAATCCTGGTAGGTCATCGTTGACAGGGCCGATATTAGTCGTCGGTACCGACAAAACGCATCGAATTGACCTCCGCCTCGCCTGAAGGCGGTAATCCCGACCCGCGCCGACGGGGCGGGCCGCACCGCGGAGGCCCCGGAGAACTCGCTGGACGGACCGTGTGTACTGGACCACCGTGGACACCGATCTCACCCTGCGCGAACTCGCCTACGACGACCTGGCCGCCTGCCTGGAGCTGGCCACCGACCGCGGCTGGCCCGCCGAGGACCGCAAGTGGGGCCTCCTGCTCGACCAGGGCACCGGGTACGGCCTCGTCGACCGGTCGGGCGCGCTGCTGGGCACCACCGTCGTCACCCGGTACGCGGGCGAGCACGCCGCCCTCAGCATGGTGCTGGTCGCCACCGACCACGGCGGTCGCGGCCTCGGCAGGCGGCTCGTGGAGCACGCGCTGGAGAACGCCGGCTGCCCGGTGGTCTCCCTGCACGCCACCGCGCAGGGCCGCCCGCTCTACGAGAAGCTCGGTTTCCGCAGCGTCGCCAGGCTGACCACGCACACCGGCCGCTTCAGCTCCGGCGAGCTGTCCGGCACGACCCGCGCCGCGCTGCGGGCCGACCTCCCCGCGGTGGTGAGCGCGGACGCCGAGGTGTTCGGCGCCGACCGCGGCGAGCTGTGGAAGGACTACTTCCGCTTCTCCGACCAGGTGCGCCTCGACGGCGCGGGCGGGTTCGCGGCGACCTGGCGCAACGTCGACGGCCTGGTGGTCGGCCCGGTCGTGGCGGACGCGGTCGAGGGGGCGAAGACCCTGATCGGCGACCTGGCCGTGGGGGCGGACGGCGACATCCGGGTCGACACCTACCGCGACGAGCTGGGCTCCTGGCTGGAGAGCCGGGGCCTGGTGGAGCGCTCCTCGGTCGACCTGATGGTGCACGGCGCGGTCGACGTGCCCGGCGACCGCGCCCGCCTGCACGCGCCGATGATGCAGGCGCTGGGGTAGCGGTGGCCGGGTTCGTGGTGGGGGTGCTCCAGGTGGGCACCTCGCCGGAGGGCACGGCGGCGACGCTGGAGCGGATCCTGGGCTACGAGCGGGAGATCGCGGAGTCCGGCGCGGCGCTCGTCGTGCTGCCCGAGGCGGTCCTCGGCGGCTACCCGCGCGGCCGGGTCACCGGATCGGGTTTCCCGCGCTACGCCGCGGCGGCCGTCGCCGTGCCCGGTCCCGAGGTCGACGCGCTGGCGGGCCTGTCCGCGCGCACCGGGGCGAGCCTCGTCGTCGGCGTCGTCGAACGGGCCGGGTCGATGCTGTACTGCACCGCGCTGTTCCTCGACCCGGCGGAAGGCCTGGTCGGAACGCACCGCAAGCTGGTGCCGACGGCTCGGGAACGCCTGGTCTGGGGCCGCGGCGACGGGTCGACCATGCCCGTGGTGCCGACGGCCGCGGGGCTCGCGGGCGCGGTGATCTGCTGGGAGAACATGATGCCGCTGCTGCGCGCGGCCATGTACGCGAAGGGCGTCGAACTCTGGTGCGCGCCGACCGTCGACGACCGCGAGGCGTGGCTGGCGTCGATGCGGCACGTCGCGGGCGAGGGCCGGTGCTTCGTGCTGAGCGCCTGCCAGTACGAGCCGCCCTCGGACCACGACGACCCGTTCCTGGGCGGCAGCGTCGTCGTCGGGCCGCTCGGCGACGTGCTGGCGGGCCCGCTGCGCGGTGCGGCGGGCCTGCTGACGGCGACGATCGACCCGGACGACCTCGTGGCCGCCCGGTGCGACCTGGACGTGTCGGGCCACTACGCGCGGCCCGACGTGTTCGCGCTCTCGGTGGACGAGACCGCGCGGGTCGGCGTGACCTTCCGCGCCGACTAGGCCAGCGGGCCGAGGGGCCTGCCGCCGAGCAGGTGCAGGTGGGCGTGGAAGACGGTCTGGCCCGCGTCCGCGCCGGTGTTGAACAGCAGCCGGAAGCCGCTGTCGGCGATCCCCTCGGCCACGGCCACCTCGCCCGCGGCCACGAACAGGTCCGCCACCTCGCCGGGCGCGCGCTCGGCGAGCGCCACCGCGTGCGGCTCGTGGAGCTTCGGCACGAGCACCACGTGGACGGGCGCCTGCGGCGCGATGTCGCGGAACGCGAGGGTGGTCTTGGTCTCGTGCACGACGGTCGCGGGGATCTCCCCGGCGACGATGCGGCAGAACAGGCAGTCGTCCGACATGCGGCCGAGGTTACTGGCCCGCCAGCCGGAGCGCGGCCTCGCGACACGCCTTCCACGCACCGGTCCGCACGTCGACCAGGTCCATGTGGCCGACGCCCGCCAGCCGGACGAACTCGCACCCGGACGCGGCGTGGAACGCCTCGGACTGGCTGACCGGCACGTCCGCGTCCGCGTCGCCGTGCACGCAGACCACCGGGACGCCGACGGGCACCAGCTCGACCGGCGACGCGTCGGCGTAGTCGGGGTCGGGGCCGAGCAGCCGCGCCGACCGGGGGTGCGCGGCGAGGTCCAGCACGCCCGCCTGCGAGACGGCGCCGGTCACCCGGTCGTGCCTGGCGGCGGCCCACACGGCCAGGTGACCTCCCGCGGAGTGGCCGAGGGTGACCACGCGGGTGAGGTCGAGCCGGGGGTCGTCCAGCGCGTCGAGGGCGGCCAGGACGTCGGCGCCGGTGGTCGGCCAGCCGCCTCCGCCGCCGAGCCTGCGGTACTCGACGTTGTAGGCCGCGACGCCGTGCGAGACCAGGTCCTCGGCGAGCGGACGGCCGAGGGAGAGGTCGTAGTGCTGCATCCAGAACCCGCCGTGGATGACCACCACGACGGGCGCGGGGGCCGTGTCCGCTGGGACGGTGAGTTCGGCGAACTGGCTCGGGTGGTCCCCGTAGACGATGCGGTCCATGCGCAGATCCTGCCCCGGAGCGACCCGCGGGAGCGCGCCGGAACCGTCGACCGGGTACAGAGGAGCCGCGCCGCAGGGGGACCTGGGGGTCGTCCCGCTGCGGCGCGGCGGCGCCGGACCGAGGGGGGAGGTGTCCGGCGAGTCCTGTGGTCTGAAGAGGCCAAAGCTCTATCGCCCCGTCAGGTGATAAGGGTAACTCTTCTGCGCACTAGTTCGCTAGGAGTAAGCAAATTGGGCCCGAATGTTCACTCCCAGCGACGGGTAAGTACACCCAGTGCTCCGAGTGCGACCGCCGCGGCCGTTGACGCACGAAGGACGGTAGGGCCCAGTCGCACAGCGTGAGCACCGGCGTCGGTGAGCGTCACCAGCTCCTGGTCGCTGATCCCGCCCTCGGGGCCCACCACCAGGAGCACGTCCCCCTCGGCGGGCAGCTCCACCGAGGCCAGCGGCGAGGTCGCCGACTCGTGCAGCACCAGCGTGAGCGCGGACGACGAGACCAGCGTCGCCAGCCCGGCCGTGCCGACGGGTTCGGCGACCGACGGCACCCGAGCGCGGCGGGCCTGCTTCGCGGCCTCGCGGGCGGTGCTGCGCCAGCGGGCGAGGGCCTTCGCGCCGCGCGGGCCCTCCTCCCACTTCGTCACGCACCGGGCGGCGCGCCACGGCACCACGCCGTCCACGCCCGCCTCGGTGGCGAGTTCCACGGCCAGCTCGCCGCGGTCGCCCTTCACCAGCGCCTGCGCGAGCACGACGCGCGGCGTCGGCTCGGGAACGGTCCACCGCTCCAGCACCGCCAGACGCAGGGCGGCCTTGTCCAGCACCTCGTCGACCACGCAGCGCACCTGGTCGCCGGAGCCGTCGGAGAGCACCAGCTCCTCCCCCGCGCGCAGCCGCCGCACGGTGGCCGCGTGCCTGCCCTCCGGGCCGTCGAGGAGCCCGCGGTCACCCGCGGGCAGAGCGTCGACCAGGAAGACCGGCAGCGTCACCGGTTGCCGCGGCCGGAGCGCAGGCGGGAGAACAACCCGCCGCCGCTCTTGCCGTTGTGCGCCAACGTGGGCTCTTCCTCGCCCCGCTCGGTGGCCAGTTCGCGCAGCAGTTCGGTCTGCCGGGCGTCGAGCTTGGTCGGGACCACGACCTCCAGGTGCACGTGCAGGTCGCCCCGCCCGTCCACGCGGCCGTTGGACCGCAGCCTGGGCATGCCCCGGCCGGTCAGCAGCAGCTCGGTGTTCGGCTGGGTGCCGGGCTCGATGTCCAGCGCCTCCTCGCCGTCCAGGGTCTGGAGCGGGAGCACGGCGCCGAGCGCCGCGGCCGTCATCGGGATCCGCACCACGCAGTGCAGTTCGGCGCCGTCGCGCTCGAACACGTCGTGCTGCTGCTCCTCGATCTCCACGTACAGGTCACCGGCGGGGCCGCCACCGGAGCCGACCTCGCCCTGGCCCGCGAGGCGCACGCGCATGCCCTCGGCGACACCGGGCGGGATCTGCACGTTGATGGTCCGGCGCGAGCGCACCCGGCCGTCGCCGCCGCACTGGCCGCACGGGTCGGGGATGACCTCGCCGAAGCCGCGGCACACCGGGCACGGGCGGGCCGTGACGACCTGGCCGAGGAACGAGCGCTGCACGGACTGGACCTCGCCCCGACCACCGCAGGTGTCGCAGGTGATCGGCGAGGTGCCCTCGGCGCAGCCGCCGCCGTGGCAGCGCTCGCACAGGACCGCCGTGTCGACGGTCAGCTCGCGGTTCGTGCCCGCGGCGCACTCCTCCAGCGTCATGTCCAGCCGGATCAGCGCGTCCGAACCGGGTTGCACGCGGCTGCGCGGACCGCGCCCGCCGCCCGCGCCGCTGTTGGCGCCGAAGAACGCGTCCATGATGTCGCCCAGGCCGAACCCGGAGAACGGGTCGCCGCCCATGCCACCGCCGCCACCGCGGCCGCCCGACTCCAGCGGGTCGCCGCCCAGGTCGACGACCTGGCGCTTCTTCGGGTCCGACAGGACCTCGTAGGCGGCGGTCACCTCCTTGAACTGCGCTTCCGCGTCCGGGTTCACGTCCGGGTGCAGTTGCCTCGCGAGCTTGCGGTAGGCGCGCTTGATCTCCTCCGGGGTCGCGTTCTTCCCGACCCCGAGCGTGCCGTAGTAATCCCTCGCCACCGTGTTGTCCTCCTGCGGGCACGATCCGCGCCCGCTTGCGTCTGTTGCGTGCTCGCCCGAAACGTCGAACGTGGCCGTGGTCTCCGCGTGTTCCCGCGCCCCTCAGCGCGCCGTCAGGATCTCCCCGACGTACGTGGCGACCGCGCGTACGGCCGCCATGGTCCCCGGGTAGTCCATCCGGGTCGGGCCCACGACCCCCATGCCGCCGAGCAGGTTGTCATGGCTTCCGTAGCCGATGGACACCACCGAGGTGCTGCGCATCTCGGCGGCTTCGTTCTCCTCGCCGATGCGCACCAGGATGGTCCCCGGATCACGCGCGGCGGCGAGCAGCTTGAGCACCACGACCTGCTCCTCCAACGCTTCCAGCACCTGCCGGAGCGAGCCGGGGAAGTCTGCCACGTTGCGGGTGAGGTTCGCGGTGCCGCCCAGCACCAGCCGTTCCTCGGGGTGTTCGACGAGCGACTCGATGAGCACCGTGCTGATCCGGATCATCGCCGCGCGCAGGTCGCCCGGCGACTGGTCGGGCAGCTCGGCGACCTTCGCGGAGGCCTCGGCGAGCCGCCTGCCGACCATGGCCGAGTTCAGCATCGCCCGCAGCCGGGCCACGTTGTCCTCGGTGATCACGTCGCCGAGGTCGACGGACCGCTGGTCGACGCGGCCGGTGTCGGTGATGAGCACCAGCATCAGCCGCGCGGGCGTGATGCGGAGGACTTCGAGGTGGCGCACGTTCGAGCCGCTGAGCACCGGGTACTGGACGACGGCGACCTGGCGTGTGAGCTGGGCGAGCAGCCGGACGCTGCGCCGCAGCACGTCGTCGAGGTCCAGCGCGCCTTCCAGGAAGCTGTAGATGGCCTTGCGCTCGGCGGTGGACAGGGGCTTGATCTCGGCGAGCCGGTCGACGAACAGCCGGTAGCCCTTGTCGGTGGGCACGCGGCCCGCGCTGGTGTGCGGCTGCGTGATGTAGCCGTCCTCCTCCAGCGACGCCATGTCGTTGCGCACCGTGGCGCTGGACACACCGAGGTTGTGCCGCTCCACCAGTGCCTTCGACCCGACCGGCTCCTGGTTCGAGACGTAGTCGGCGACGATCGCGCGCAGCACCTCGAACCGGCGTTCATCGGCGTTCACGACGAGTCACCTCCACTGTTGAGTGCGGTTGGGTCAAGTTTACGGAGCGCCCGCGCCCTCCCGTGCACCGATCCGGCCTCATGTGAGCCGGTGCACGACGGCGTCGGCGAGCAGCCGCCCCCGATCGGTCAGGACGCAGCGGCCCCCGTCCAGCGCGGCGGGCTCCAGCAGGCCGTCGGCGGCGGCGAGCTTCGCCTCGGCCTGGCCGTCGGTGTCCAGCACGTCCAGCGGCAGGCCGTCGCGCAGGCGCAGCTCCAGCAGGACGCGTTCGACGCGGCGGTCGGCGTCGGCGAGCAGCTCGCGCCCCGCGGCGGGTGACCGCCCGGAGGCCAGCACCTCGGCGTAGCGGGCGGGGTGCTTGACGTTCCACCAGCGCAGGCCGCCGACGTGGCTGTGCGCGCCGGGCCCGGCGCCCCACCAGTCGTGGCCGCGCCAGTAGAGGAGGTTGTGGGCGCACCGGGCGGCGTCGTCGGTCGCCCAGTTGGACACCTCGTACCAGCTCATCCCCTGCGCGGCCATGGCGGCGTCGATCTGCTCGTACTTGTCGGCGAGCACGTCGTCGTCGGGCATCGGCAGGACGCCGCGGCTGACCTTGCGCGACAGCGCGGTGCCCTCCTCGACGATCAGCGCGTAGGCGGACACGTGGTCGACGCCCGCCGAGTGCACGGCGTCGAGGGAACCCCTGAGGTCGTCGGCGGTCTCGCCGGGCGTGCCGTAGATGAGGTCGAGGTTCACGTGCTCGAACCCGGCCGCGCGGGCCTCGCGGGCGGCGTCGACCGGCCTGCCCGGCGTGTGCTTGCGGTCGAGGACCTGGAGCACGTGGCGGGCGGCGGACTGCATGCCCAGCGACACCCTGGTGTAACCAGCGTCACGGATGCCCGCGAAGAACTCCGGCGACGTGGACTCGGGGTTGGACTCCGTGGTGACCTCCGCGCCCGGCGCGAGGCCGAACGAGGACCGGACGGCGGCCAGCACGTCGGACAGCCCGGCGGCGCCCAGCAGCGACGGTGTGCCACCGCCGACGAACACGGTGTCAGCGCGGGGCGGGGTGCCGAGCACCGACGCCGCCAGGTCCAGCTCGCGCCGCAGGCCCTCCAGCCAGGACTCCGGCGAGGCGGAGGTGCCCAGCTCACCGGCGGTGTAGGTGTTGAAGTCGCAGTAGCCGCAGCGGGTCGCGCAGAACGGGACGTGGACGTAGACGCCGAACGGACGGCTGCCGAGCCCGGCCAACGCCGACGGCGGCAGCGAGCCGTCGGCGGGTGCGGGATCACCAGCGGGAAGGGCGGAGGGCATGGGACCCAGTCTCCCACTTAACACACGGTCGGAGGCCGTCCCAGCATTCGGTTGGCTGTGGACCACGGGGTGGACAGGTGGCACTCTCAAGCCATGACCTCGACCGGAGTCCGCCTGGTGGTGCGCCGCCACGTCGACTTCCGTCGCGTCTCCAGCGCGTTGTGCCGTCGTTCGGCATAGCCCGCGCCTGCTATTGATCTTGTTCCCGTCGGCGCCGGGTGCGCTGACGAGACCCCCACCACGGCTCCACCGGGACTCGGCCGCGCGCGCCCAGCGCCCCGAAACCCCGGAGGACGACGATGGTCCCCCCGACTACGACGTCTCAACGCGGCACGAAGCAACGCCGTGGTGAGGGGCAGTGGGCGCTCGGCTACCGCGAACCGCTCAACCCCAACGAGCGCAGCAAGAAGGACGACAACCCCCTCAACGTCCGCGCGCGGATCGAGAACATCTACGCGCACGGCGGGTTCGCCTCCATCGACCCGGCCGACCTGCGGGGTCGTTTCCGCTGGTACGGGCTCTACACCCAGCGCAAGCCCGGCATCGACGGCGGCCGGACGGCGACGCTGGAGCCGGAGGAGCTGGACGACGAGTTCTTCATGCTCCGGGTGCGCTCCGACGGCGGGCGGCTGACCACCGAGCAGCTGCGCGTGCTCGGCGAGGTGTCCCAGACCTACGCGCGCGACACGGCCGACATCACCGACCGGCAGAACATCCAGTACCACTGGATCCGCATCGAGGACGTCCCCGCGATCTGGCAGAAGCTGGAGGACGTGGGTCTGACCACGATGGAGGCCTGCGGGGACAGCCCCCGCGTGGTCCTCGGTTCGCCGGTCGCGGGCATCGCCGTGGACGAGGTGGTGGACGGCAGCCCGGCGATCGACGTGATCCTGGAGCGCTACATCGGCGACCCGGCGTTCTCGAACCTGCCGCGCAAGTTCAAGACCGCCATCTCCGGGCTCCCCGACGTGGCGCACGAGATCCACGACATCGCGTTCGTCGGCGTGGACCACCCCGAGCACGGCCCCGGCTTCGACCTGTGGGTCGGCGGCGGCCTGTCCACCAACCCGATGATCGGCAAGCGGCTCGGCGCGTGGGTGCCCCGCGACGAGGTGCCGGACGTGTGGGCCGGGGTGATCAGCGTGTTCCGCGACTACGGCTACCGCAGGCTGCGGCACCGCGCGCGGATCAAGTTCCTGGTGGCGGACTGGGGGCCGGAGAGGTTCCGCGAGGTCCTCGAGACCGAGTACCTCAAGCGGACGCTGATCGACGGCCCCGCGCCGGAGGTGCCCGCGCAGCCCCGCGACCACATCGGCGTGCACCGGCAGAAGGACGGCCTGTTCTACGTCGGCGCGGCGCCGATCGCGGGCCGGGTGTCCGGGTCCACGCTCGTCGAGGTCTCCAAGGCAGTCGAACGGGCGGGCTCGGGGCGGGTGCGCCTGACGCCGCAGCAGAAGCTCGTGGTGCTGGACGTGCCCGAGGCCGAGGTGCCCGCGCTCCAGGGCGACCTGGCGAAGCTGGGGCTCCAGACCGAACCGTCGCCGTGGCGGCGCGGCGTGATGGCGTGCACCGGCATCGAGTTCTGCAAGCTCGCCATCGTCGAGACCAAGGCCCGCGCGGTCGACCTGGTCAGCACGCTGGAGAAGGAGCTCGCGGACGTGGTGGGCGAGATCGGGTCGCCGGTCAGCATCCACATCAACGGCTGCCCCAACTCGTGCGCCCGCATCCAGACCGCGGACATCGGGCTCAAGGGCCAGATCGTGACGGACGCCGACGGCAACCAGGTCGAGGGCTTCCAGGTGCACCTCGGCGGCGGGCTCGGGCTGGACGCGGGCTTCGGCCGCAAGGTGCGCGGGCACAAGGTGACCGCCGCCGAGCTGTCGGGCTACGTCGAGCGGGTCGTGCGGCACTACGTGGCGCAGCGCACCGAGGGCGAGCGGTTCGCCCAGTGGGTCCTGCGGGCCGAAGAGGGTGACCTGAAGTGAGCGCGACCGAGCGTGCCACGCCCTTCTACTGCCCCTACTGCGGGGACGAGGACCTGCGTCCCGAGGAGGAGCCCCACGCGGCGTGGCTCTGCACCGGCTGCCGCCGCGTGTTCACCGTGAAGTTCGTTGGACTGCACTTGCCACAGGAGGTGAAGCGATGACCACGACCACTCGGACCGAGGAGTTGAGGGTGATCGCGGAGGCCGCGTCGGTCGAACTGGCCGACGCCACCGCCGCGGAGGCGCTGGAGTGGACCGCGCGGACGTTCGGCGAGAGCTGGATCGTCGCCTCCAACATGCAGGACGCCGTGCTGATCGACCTCGCCGTGAAGGCGAAGGCCGACGTCGACGTGCTGTTCCTGGAGACCGGCTACCACTTCGCCGAGACCATCGGCACCCGTGACGCGGTGGACCTGGTCTACCCGGACGTGCGCATCGTCAACGCCGCGGCCGAGCAGTCGGTGGCGGACCAGGAGGAGCAGTTCGGCCTGCTGAACCAGACCGACCCCGGCCGGTGCTGCGCGCTGCGCAAGGTCGTGCCGCTCCAGCGGACGCTGGCCCGGTACGACGCGTGGGTCACGGGCGTTCGCAGGGTGGACGCGCCGACGCGGGCGACCACGCCGATCGTGCAGTGGGACGAGCGCAACGGGCTGGTGAAGGTCAACCCGATCGCGCCGTGGTCCGACGACGAGTTCAACGCCTACATCGCCGAGCACGGGATCCTGGAGAACCCCCTCGTCCAGGCTGGTTATCCCTCCATCGGCTGCGCGCCGTGCACCGCCAAGCCGCTGCCGGGCCAGGACGCCCGCAGCGGTCGGTGGGCCGGGCAGGCCAAGACGGAATGCGGGCTCCACGGATGAACGACGATCTGCTGGCAGGGTCGAGCGTGAGCACCGCGCCGACTCCGCACACCACTCTGGACCGCCTCGAATCCGAGGCGATCCACATCTTCCGCGAGGTCGCGGGCGAGTTCGACCGGCCGGTGATCCTGTTCTCCGGCGGCAAGGACTCCACGCTGCTCGTGCACCTGGCGATCAAGGCGTTCTGGCCCGCTCCGGTGCCGTTCCCGCTGCTGCACGTCGACACCGGTCACAACTTCGACGAGGTCATCGAGTTCCGCGACCAGGTCGTGGCCCAGCACGGGTTGCGCCTGGAGGTCGCGAAGGTCCAGGACTGGATCGACGACGGTCGGCTCCAGGAACGCCCGGACGGCACGCGCAACCCGTTGCAGACCGTGCCCCTGCTGGACTCCATCACGTCCCACAGGTACGACGCCGTGTTCGGCGGCGGCCGTCGCGACGAGGAGCGGGCACGGGCGAAGGAGCGCATCTTCAGCCTGCGCAACAGCTTCGGCCAGTGGGAGCCGCGCCGCCAGCGCCCCGAGCTGTGGAACCTGTACAACGGTCGGCACCGCGCGGGCGAGCACGTGCGGGTGTTCCCGCTGTCCAACTGGACCGAGCTCGACGTGTGGAACTACATCGACCGCGAGGGCATCGAGCTGCCGTCGATCTACTACTCGCACCAGCGCGACGTGTACCTGCGCGACGGCATGTGGCTGACCGAGGGCCCGTGGGGCGGCCCCCGGCCCGAGGAGACCGTGCTGACCAAGACCATCCGCTACCGCACGGTCGGCGACGGCTCGTGCACCGGCGCGGTGGAGTCCGAGGCGTCCGACATCCGCGAGGTCATCGCCGAGGTGGCCGCGTCGCGGCTGACCGAGCGCGGCGCCACGAGGGCCGACGACCGCTTGTCCGAAGCAGCCATGGAAGACCGCAAGCGGGAGGGCTACTTCTAAATGAGCGACCTGTTGAGGCTGGCGACGGCGGGCAGCGTGGACGACGGGAAGTCCACGCTGGTCGGCCGGTTGCTGTACGACACCAAGTCGGTGCTGGCCGACACGCTCGACGCCGTGCACCGCGCGAGCGCCGACCGCGGGCTGTCCACCCCGGACCTCTCGCTGCTCGTGGACGGCCTGCGGTCGGAGCGCGAGCAGGGCATCACCATCGACGTGGCGTACCGGTACTTCGCCACCGACAAGCGCTCGTTCGTGCTCGCCGACACCCCCGGCCACGTGCAGTACACCCGCAACACGGTGACCGGCGCGTCCACGGCGCAGCTCGCGATCCTGCTGGTGGACGCGCGCAAGGGCGTCATCGAGCAGACCCGGCGGCACGCGGCCGTGCTGGCGCTGCTGGGCGTGCCGCGGCTCGTGCTGGCGGTGAACAAGATCGACCTCGTGGACTTCGACGAGACCACGTTCGCCCGCATCTCCAAGGAGTTCACCGCGCACGCGACAGCGCTGGGCTACAGCCCGGACGCGGTGGTGCACATCCCGGTGTCCGCCCTCGCGGGCGACAACGTGGTGGAACACTCCACGAACACCCCCTGGTACTCCGGCCCCACGCTGCTGGAGCACCTGGAGTCGGTGCCGGTCGAGGCCGACCCGCACGACGGCGAGTTCCGCTTCCCGGTCCAGTACGTGATCCGGCCGCGCACGCCGGAACACCTGGACTACCGGGGCTACGCCGGGCTGGTCGCGTCGGGCACGGTCAAGGTGGGCGACGAGGTCGTGGTCCTGCCCGCCGGGCTGCGCAGCACGGTGGAGAAGATCGACACCTTCGACGGTCCGCTGGCCGAGGCGGCGGCGGGCCAGTCCGTGACGCTGCTGCTGGCCGACGACCTGGACGTCTCCCGCGGCGACCTGATCGCCGCCGCGGGCACTCCCCCGCAGGTCACCGACGAGTTCGACGCCACCCTGTGCTGGCTGTCGGAGAAGCCGCTCACGCCGGGTGCCCGCGTCCTGGTCAAGCACGGCGCGCGCACCGTGCAGGCCATCGTCACGGAGCTGCGCGCGCGCTTCGACGAGCAGCGACTGGCCAGTGTGGACAGTCCGACCTCGTTGGGCCTCAACGAGATCGGCCGGGTCGCCATCCGCACGGCGGAGCCGCTCCCGGTGGACGGGTACTACAGCAGCAGGCGCACCGGCGCGTTCCTGGTGATCGACGCGGCTGACGGCGGCACGCTCGCCGCCGGCCTCGTGGGCGCGGGCCTCCCGGTGCTCGACGGCGTGGACAGCTGTACCGAGGGCGGGAACACCGCCCCGGTCGCCGACGACCACGCCCTCGTCTCCCCCGGCCCCTGAACATCCCCCGAAAGGTCTTCCCGCCGTGAGCAGCAACCGCAGGATCCTCGCCACGTCCCTCGCCGTACTGACGACCTTCGCCACGCTCGCCGGGTGCTCACGGGCGGGCAGCGACACCCCGGCAGCGGCGCCCGCCGCGTCCGACGACAAGGGCCCGGCCGCCGAGGTGCGGCTCGGCTACTTCCCGAACGTCACCCACGCCGCCGCGCTGATCGGCGTCGACAAGGGCCTGTTCGCCAAGGAGCTGGGCTCGACCAAGCTGACCACGCAGACGTTCAACGCGGGCCCTGACGAGGTCAACGCGCTGCTCGGCGGGTCGCTCGACGTGGCGTTCATCGGGTCCGGCCCGGCGATCAACGCCTACTCCAAGTCCAAGGGCGAGGCCGTGCGGCTGGTCGCGGGCGCGACCTCGGGCGGCGCGCAGCTCGTGGTGAAGTCGGACATCAACTCCGCGGCGGACCTCAAGGGCAAGACGATCAGCACGCCGCAGCTGGCGAACACGCAGGACGTGTCGTTCAAGAAGTGGCTGGTGGACCAGAAGATCGCCGCGGGCAGCGGGGCGGACCAGGTCAACGTGACCAACACGGAGAACGCGGCGAGCCTGGACCTGTTCAAGCAGGGCGGCATCCAGGGCGCGTGGGCTCCGGAACCGTGGTCGTCGCGGCTGGTGCTGGACGCGGGCGCCAAGGTGCTCGTGGACGAGAAGACGCTGTGGGACCAGGGCAGGTTCCCGACCACGGTGATCATCGTGCGCACCCAGTTCCTCAAGGAGCACCCGCAGACCGTGGAGGCGCTGCTCCGGGGTGAGGTCGCGGCGATCGACTGGGCGACGGCGAACAAGACCGAGGCCAAGACCGCCGTCAACGAGTCGCTGAAGAAGCTGACCAGCAAGGCGCTGGGCGAGCCGGTGCTGGACCGCGCGTTCGAGAACATCGAGCTGACGGTCGACCCGCAGGCCAAGCAGTTCCCGCAGCTGGCCAAGGACGCCGTGACGGCGGGCGTGGCGAAGGAGGCGGCGGACGTGACCGGTTTCGCCGACTTCACGCTGCTGAACAAGGTGCTCTCCGCGGCGGGCAAGCCCACCGTCGACACCGCGGGCCTGGACAAGAAGTAGCCGAACACTCGAGGGAAGGCAGGCACACCATGACCGCCACGCTTGAGGCCCCGACCCCGTCCGACACCAACGCCGCCGTGGCGCTGTCGGGCGTGCGCAAGGTGTTCGGCCACGGCGCGGGCGCCGTCGTCGCACTCGACGGCGTCGACCTGCGGGTCGAGCCAGGGGAGTTCGTGTGCCTGCTGGGCGCGTCGGGCTGCGGCAAGAGCACCTTGCTGAACCTGGTCGCCGGACTGGACGCGCCCACCTCGGGCGACATCGCGCTGACCACCTCGCGACCCGCCGTCATGTTCCAGGAAGCGGCGCTGATGCCGTGGCTCACGGCCGCGCGCAACGTCGAACTGCCGCTGCGCCTCGCCGGGCTCAAGAGGGGTGCCCGGCGCGCCAAGGCGAACGAACTGCTGTCGCTGGTCCGCCTCGGCGAGTCGGGCGCCAAGCGGCCGCACGAGCTGTCCGGCGGCATGCGGCAGCGCGTCGCACTGGCCCGCGCGCTCGCCTCGACGCTGGGCAGCGCCGAAGCGGGCACGCCCGGCCTGCTGCTGATGGACGAGCCGTTCGCGGCGCTCGACGCGATCACCCGCGACGTGCTCCAGGCCGAACTGGTGCGGGTGTGGCGCGAGACCAACACGGCCATCGTGTTCGTCACGCACGACGTCCGCGAGGCCGTCCGGCTCGGCCAGCGCCTCGTGCTGCTGTCCTCACGCCCCGGCCGGGTCGTGCGGGAGTGGAACGTCGACGGCCTGAGCGGTGCGGACGAGGCGGACTCCATCGAGGAGATCACCGCACACCTGCGAGAGGTGATCAGTGGCCACGCCGCAGCCTCCTGAGACGCTCGAAACCGACCGCGGCCTGGCCGCGGTCGGCGCCGGGCTGGACGCGCTCGACGCTCCCGCTCAGAACCAGAAGAAGTCGCCCTGGCAACGGTTCCTGCACACTGCCGTGCCGCCGCTGATCGCGTTCGGACTGCTGCTCGGCACGTGGCAGGCGCTCTGGGCCTCGGCGCTCTGGCCGGAGTTCCAGCTGCCCGCCCCGGCCGCCGTCTGGGACACGATCTGGGCGACGGTGCGGTCCGGCGACGCGGGCGAGATCCTGTGGACGTCGGTGTCGCGCGCGGTGCTCGGGTTCCTCGTGGCCGTGGTCATCGCGACCCCGCTGGGACTGCTGATCGCCAAGGTGCGGGTGGTCCGTGCGGCCATCGGTTCCCTGCTGACCGGGTTGCAGAGCCTCCCGTCGGTGGCGTGGGTGCCCGCCGCGATCCTGTGGTTCGGCCTCACTCCCACCGCGATCTACTTCGTGGTGCTGATGGGTTCCGTGCCGTCCATCGCGAACGGCCTCGTGTCGGGCATCGACCAGATCCCGCCGCTGCTCCCCCGTGTCGGCCAGGCGCTGGGAGCGGGCAAGCTGTCGTCGGCGCGGCACATCCTGCTGCCCGCCGCGCTGCCCGGCTACCTCGCCGGTCTCAAGCAGGGCTGGGCGTTCTCGTGGCGCTCGCTGATGGCGGCGGAGATCATCGCGACCTCCCCGCAGCTCGGTCTCGGCCTGGGCCAGTTCCTGCACAACGGCCAGTCGCTCAACGACATCTCCATGGTGATCGCCGCGATCTTCCTCATCCTCCTCGTCGGCATCGGCATCGAACTCCTCCTCTTCCGCCCGCTGGAACGCGCCGTGCTGCGCGCCCGTGGTCTGACGGGGGCCTTCGGATGACCCCGCTCATCGCCGTCGCGCACGGCAGCCGCGACCCGCGGTCCGCGGCGACCGTCGCGGAACTGCTGGACGTCGTCCGCGTGCTCAACCCGGCGGTCGACGTCCGCCCGGCGTTCCTCGACCTCTCCGCGCCCCGGCTCGGCGACGTGCTCCGCACCGTGCACGGCGAGGGGCACCGGCACGCCGTCGTCGTGCCGCTGCTGCTGGGCAAGGCCTTCCACGCCCGCGTGGACGTGCCGGGCGCGGTGGCCGAGGTGCAGCGCCAGTTCCCGAGGCTGTCGATCACGATCGGCGATGTCCTCGGTCCCGACCCGTGGCTCGAATCGGCCGCGCTGCGCAGGCTCGCCGAAGCGGGCGTCCGACCTGCCGACCGGACCACCGGCATCGTGCTGGCGGGCGCGGGCTCGTCGCACGCGCCCGCCAACGCGGCCGTGGCCGCGACCGCCGCGCGCTGGGCGGCCCGCTCGGGCTGGGCGGGCGTCGAACCCGCGTTCGCCTCCGCCACCCAACCGGACGTGCCCACGGCCGTGGCCCGCCTGAGGGCTCGCGGCGCGACCCGCATCGCCGTCGCGTCGTGGTTCCTCGCCCCTGGTCTGCTGCCGGACCGCATCACCTCCCGAACGCTGGAACTGGCACCGGATGCCCTGGTAGCGGCCCCGTTGGGCGCCGATCCAGAGGTGGCCGAACTGGTGTTGCACCGCTACTCGACGGCGTTGGCGGGCAGCGAGGTTCGTCAATACGCGTGATTCGTCCGATCAGGCGACAGGCCCTTGACGTGAAACCTACTCACAAGTAGTCAGTAAGGCACGCCGCTTCCGCTGGACGCCCTCCCACCTCAACGGGGAGAGGGAAACATGAAGACAGCCGTATTCGCCGCGCTGGCCCTGCTGCTCGCGACGAGCACACCAGCCTCCGCCGAACCGCACGCGATCACGTACAAGTTGAAGGCGACCGCGCTCGGACAGAGCGCCGAGTTCACCCTCGACCAACCGATCGACGCGACCGCACCGGCAACGGTCGCGCCCGGTGGCGCGGTCACCGCCGTCATCGACCCGGCACCGAACAAGGTGCCTGCCGAGGCCGCCGGTTACACCGTGCGCGAGATCAGGACCATCACCCTGTCGCTTCCCGTGCCCGCCAACTCGACGTTCCAGTCCGTCACGGCCACCGGCGGTGCCGGACTCGGCAGCACCCCGACGATCGCCCTGTCGGGCAACAACGTGGTGCTCAGCATCGCGGGCCCGATCAAGGGCGGCGCCGACTTCGAACTGCCCACCATCACCCTGAACCTGGTGGCGGGCGGCTCCGGTGCCATCAGCACCCAGCTGGGCGGCAGCAGCTACACCTCGCCGGGCCTCACCTTCACCGCGGGCATCAGCGCCTTCGGCATCCCGCTGGACGCCCCGGCCACCGGCTACCCGGACCCCAACCCGATCCTGACGACCACCACCATCGGCTGATCCGACCGTGTCGGGTGCCGTGCGGAGTTCCGGAGACCCCGCACGACACCCGGCACGAGCCGAACCCGCGACACCCGAACAGATCCACCGATACCGTCCACACCAGACCTCCCGCCACGTGACCGTGTTGTCATGGCCATGAGCGTATTTGGGGACCGGTGGTCATAGAAGGTCGGAAATTCACTCGACCTCGTGAAGTCGCCCCCGGTCCGCGTCCAGGTTCGCCACCAGCCGGTCCATCACGTCCAGCGCCACCCGCAACTCCTGCGCCCCAACGGATGCCGTGATCCGGTTGGCCCACGCGTACTGCGCCTCGCGCAGGCTCTCCACGGCCGCGTACCCCGCCCCGGTCGGCCGGAACAGCTTCGCCCGCCGGTGCGCCGGGTTCGGCAGGTACTCGGCCAAACCCCTGTCCACCAACAGGTCCGCGATGCGCTGCACGCTCTGCCGGGTCAGCCCCATCTCCCGCGCGATCCCGGACACCGACAGCGGTTCCCGCAGCACCGCCCCGAGCACCTGCCACCACGCCGCCGTGAGCCCGACCGGTTTGGTCATCACCTCGGCCGCCTCCAGGAACCCCCCGTACAGCCGGAACGTCCGCATGACCACGTCGGTCAGCACGTCACCGGCCTCGGACCGCGGTGCGATCACGACGCCGCCGCCATCAGCTTCCCGAACCAGGCCGGGTCCCCGGTGCTGAACAGGCCGTACCAGGCCTGGAGGACCTCGGGCGAGTACAGGTCCAGCTCGGCGAAGATCTCGCGCGCGAACTCGACCGCACCGGCCGCCCCCGCCGTGATGAGCCCGCGGTCGGTGTGCGCCCGCACGGCCCGGAAGCGGTCCGCACCGCCGTAGCCGGGCACGTGGACCAGTTCCTCGACGGCGTTGCCGGTGTGGTCGCGGTCGTCGAGCAGGCCCTCGGCGGCCAGGCCGGTCGTGGCGCCGCAGATCGCCGCGACCGGGACGCCGGAGGAGAGGAAGCCGCGCGCGGCGGCGGCGAACGGGGCGAGCGCACCGGACGCCCACAGGCCCGCGCCGGGGAGGATCAGCATCGCGCTGTCGGCCGGGTCGAGGTCGGCCAGGACGGTGTCGGGCGTGATCCGCAACCCGCCCGCGGACGTGACGGTGTCGAACGTCAGCCCCACCGTGCGGATCTCGTGGCGACCGGGGGAGAGCTGCCAGTCGGGCGTGTTGATCGCCGCCGTGGCGAACCCGAACTCCCAGTCGGCGAGCGTGTCGTAAACCCCGAGGTGCACCGTCGATTTCATGACAGCAGCCTGTCATGTTGACAGACTGCTGTCAATCCACTCAAGACCCGCGCTGGAGGCTCACCTCCTCTCCCCCGGAGGAAAGGCAGCCGCGCACCGACACCGCGAGAACCGACTCGCCCGATCGCGTGCCCCACCCCGAGCCCCACGGGCACCGGGGCCGGGGATCGTAGAGTGCGGGTCATGGCAGACGAGCTGGTCCACTACGAGGTGCGGCGCGGCATCGCGACGATCACGCTGGACTCCCCCCACAACCGCAACGCGCTCTCCGCCCGGCTGCGGGCCGAACTGATCGCCCACCTGAGGACCGCGACGGCCGACGACGCCGTGCGGGTGGTCGTGCTGAGCCACACGGGCACCGTGTTCTGCTCCGGCATGGACCTCAAGGAAGCGGGCGGGACGACCGCGAACGAGCAGGGGGTGAACGAGTTCCCGGCGATCCTGGAGCGGATCCGGACCAGTCCGAAGCCGGTCGTCGCCCGGCTGGCCGGTCCGGCGCGGGCGGGTGGGGTCGGGATCGTGGCGGCCTGCGACATCGCCGTGGCGGCCGAGAACGCGACGTTCGCGTTCAGCGAGGTGCGCATCGGCGTGGTGCCCGCGGTGATCTCCGTGACGGTGCTGCCCCGGCTGCTCCCCCGTGCCGCGCACGAGCTGTTCCTCACCGGTGAGGCGTTCGGCGCGGCCAGGGCGAAGGACATCGGGCTGATCAACTCGTCCGTGCCCGCCGACGAGCTGGACGCCGAGGTGCGGCGCTACGCGGACATGCTGGCGCTGGGCGCGCCGGGAGCGCTGGCGGCGACCAAGCAGATGCTCCAGGAGCCGCGCCGGTCGAACCTGGGCGAGGTGTTCGCGGACATGCTGGAGCTGTCGGCGCGGCACTTCGGCGGACCCGAGGGCCAGGAGGGCATCGCGGCGTTCGTCGAGAAGCGCACACCCTCCTGGGTTCCGACCGAGGAGGGCTAGAACCAGCCGGTGCACTCGATGTGCCCCTGCGAGGAGCCGCAGGCGCGCATCAGCCGGTTGTCGTTCTTGAACGCGTCGGTGTGCTTGCCGTCCCCGTGGTCGATGCGGGTGTAGCCGAGGAAACCCTGGTAGTCGGAGCCGTCGGGCTTGCGGCGGTCGGTCCAGACCTCCTCGCCGTTCGTCCCGCCGGAGATGCGCCCCCAGGCGCACTGGGTTGTGTTCGACGCTCGGAGTTCGACGACCCGGCCGGTCACCGTGACGACCGGGTTGTCGCCTCCGGCGACGTCGAACGGCGTGATGGGGCGCTCGTGGTCGCACCCCGGTTCGGAGGCGGCGAAGGCGGGCGCGGAACCGAGGACGGCGACCGTGGCGGCGGTGGTCAGGAGCGCTGCGAGGCGAAGCGGATTCATGGGACGACACTGTCCTGGTCGCCCCGCCGACCCGCTCGCCGACCGAGATCACGCCGTTACCGAGACGCCCGGTAGTGCGCGAAACCGCCTGGGAACGACCTCCCCCTGCTCACCTCCGCGGCGTCGCGCAGGCCCGCCTCGGCCATCAGCGCCACCGCGGTCTCGCCGAGCGGGTGCCCGTGACCGTGACCGCGCTTCGACCAGAACAGCCGGTGCGCAGGCGCGGGCTCCTGGTGGTCGAAGTCGAGCAGGTGCAGGCTGCCGCCCGGTGCCAGCACCCGGCGGACCTCGCGGAGCGCGTCGACCTTCTGGGCCGCGGGCAGGTGGTGGAGCATGAACGCCGACAGCACCCGGTCGACGCTGCCGTCGGCGTGCGGGAGCTCGTCGGCGAAACCCCGGTCGAGCCCGATGTCCACCCCGGCGCGGGCCGCCTTGCGCCGGGCGAGCGCGAGCGCGTCCGGGTCGGGGTCGAGGCCGATCACCGTCGCACCCGGCGCCGCGCGCTTGGCCAGCAGCAGCACGGTGCCGGTGCCGCAGCCGATCTCCAGCACGGTGCCGCGAGGGGGCAGGGCGGCCTGGGCGACGAGCTGCCACTGGGCGTCCTTGGCGCCGAGGAGCGTGCTGAACACGTCGTAGAACGGCAGCAGCGAGCGCTTGCCCATCGCGGGCAGGTAGGCGCGGTCTGTGGTCACGGTGTTCTCCCAGGAACGAAGTTCGGCTGACCCTGCTAGCCTTCCAACGCCCTGACCTGCCAACAAGTGATGAAGTGCGGCTCTGATGGCACTATCTTCCGATCACGACGGCGCTCTGCGCCCGACGCGTCGCACGGCGCAGGGCGTCCCCCTGGTCGACTACGTCCGGACCGCGGGCCTGCCGTCGGTGTCGGTCGAGCACTGGACCGGCGGCGAACTGCGGGACCACACGTCCTCGCTGGGCACCCACGCCCACGACTTCCTCGTGCTGTTCTACGTGGAGCAGGGCGACGGCGTGCTGCGCGTGGACGGCCGGGACTGGGAACTCGCGGCGGGTGACGCGTTCGTCATCGCCCCCGGCGCGGTCGTCGCGCCGGGCCGCACCCACCCGAGCGAGCGGGGCGAGGCGTGGGCGGTGTTCTTCCCCGTCGACGCGGTCGACCCGACGGCCTCCGCCTCGCTGGTCTCCTGGCGGACCCACCCGCTGCTGTCGCCGTTCATCGGTGACCACCGCGGCGGCGGGCAGCGGTTCCGGGTGCCGCCGGGCGACCGGCAGGCCTGGTCCCGGCACCTCGCCGACCTCGACGCCGAGGTGACCGGGCGGCTGGACGGCTACGCGGACGCCGCCCGCGCGCACCTGACGCTGCTGCTGGTGCGGCTCGGCAGGCTCCAGGTCGACCTCCCCGGCGACCCCGGCGTGGAGCCGCTGGTCGCGGCCGTCTTCGACGTCGTGGAGAACCGGTACCACGAGCCGATCTCGCTGCGGGACGTCGCGGACGCGGTCGGCCTGACGACCGGGCACCTCACCACGGTGGTCGGCAGGCGCACCGGCCGCACGGTGCAGCAGTGGATCACCGAGCGGAGGATGCGGGAGGCGCGGCGGCTGCTGGCCGACACGGACCTCACCGTCGGCGAGGTCGCGCGCCGGGTCGGCTACCGGGAGGCGGGCTACTTCGTCCGCCGGTTCCGCACCGCGCACGGCGTCACGCCCGTGGCGTGGCGGCGGGCGGGCCGCTAGCGCCGCCACGACGAGCCCCGCCTGGCGGCGAAGGCCGGTTCAGTCCGCGCGGACGACCGTCAGCACGCGGTCGCCGAGTTCGGCGGTGCGCCGCACGGCGTCGTCCAGCACGGCGTTCACGCTCTCGCCGCCCCTCGGGTCGTGGCGGACCAGTTCGGCCGACCGCGGCCAGATCAGCACGTGCTCGCCCTCGGGCAGCCACGACAGGTCGGTCAGCGAGTCGTAGAGGGCGTCCAGGTTGTGCCCGAACCACTCGGGGAACGACAGGGCGGCGGCGATGGCCTCGATGGCCTGGTGCCGCGAGGTGATGGTGTCGCCCCGCAGCACGTGCGGGTGCGCGCCGCGGTCGCGGGCCGCCTCCACGGCCTCCTGGACGGTCACTTCCGCACGTCCACGATCACGAAGGAGTCGTAGTGGTCGGAGGTGTAGTAGACCTCCTGCTGGGTGCCCGTGATCAGCCTCCGCGCTCCGCGGTCCGGGCTTCCGGGGGTCGGCACCGTGTACTCCTTGTAGTACTCGCCGGGCTTGGCGGGCAGGCGCTTCTCGCGGTTCTGGAACTGGACGCCGTCGTTGCGCGGGTACGGGAACGGCCCGTTCTGCTCGATCAGCTTCCACGTCTGCGCGGCCTCCGGGGGCAGGCTCGACAGCGGTCTGACCGCCAGCCCGGACTCCTGGCTCGCCTGCTCACCGCCGGGAGCGGCCGACGTGGACCGGCCCGGCGCGGACGGCTTCACGGACACCGTGCCCGAGGGCTGTCCGCCGGAGGACGGGGAGGACGACGACAGGTCCTTGAAGACCCACCCGAACACGACCAGGGCGATCAGGCCAACGAGCGCGACGGAGAGGCGCCTACCAGGAGTCACCGGGCCAGCCTACGAACCGCCGCCGAGGTGCAGCGTGTGGGGCTCCCGGACGTCGGTCGGCAGCGCCCCGACCGGTGGTTCGGCGTCCTTGTTGGGCGTCACGCGCGCCGAGGCGCGGTCGACCGCGCGGTCGATGAGCCGGGCCACGACCAGGCACAGGGGCAGCATGAGCCCCATCATCAGCGGAAATTGCAGCACGAAGGGCAGCTGGGTCAGCCACAGCTCGACCCCGTCCCACCACTGCGCGATCCCCTCCAGCACGACACCGAGCCTAGTCCGGTGACGCGCCTCACCGCAGGCCGCCCAGGTCAGCTGGGTATGTTCGCTGCATGTTCGCCGTCTACGCAGCCGAGCCGAGCCCGCAGGACCCCCTTGCCGCGTTGCGGGTGGGTGAGCGTCCCGAACCGGAGGTGCCGGAGGGCTGGGTGCGCGTGGGGGTGCGAGCGGCCAGCCTGAACATGCACGACCTGTGGACGCTGCGGGGCGTCGGGATCAAGGCCGACCGGTTCCCGATGATCCTGGGGTGCGACGGCGCGGGGGTGCTCGACGACGGCACCGAGGTGGTGCTGCACTCCGTGATCGGCGACCCGGCGTGGTCGGGCGACGAGACGCTCGACCCCGGCCGGACCCTGCTGACCGAGAAGCACCAGGGCACGTTCGCCGACCACGTCGTGGTCCCGAGGCGCAACGCGCTCGCCAAGCCCGCCGGGCTGTCGTTCGCCGAGGCCGCCTGCATGGGCACGGCGTGGCTGACCGCCTACCGGATGCTGTTCGTGAAGTCCGGGCTGCGGCCCGGCCAGACGATGCTCGTGCAGGGCGCGTCCGGCGGGGTGGCGACGGCGCTGGTCCAGCTGGGCCGCGCGGCCGGGTTCCGGGTGTGGGTGACCGGGCGCACCGAGGAGAAGCGGGCGCTCGCCGAGTCGCTGGGGGCGCACGCCTCGTTCGAGTCCGGCGCGCGGCTGCCCGAACGGGTGGACGCGGTGTTCGAGACCGTCGGCAAGGCGACCTGGTCGCACTCGATGAAGGCGCTCAAGCCGGGCGGCATCGTGGTGATCTCCGGCGCCACCAGCGGGGACGCCTCGGCGGCCGAGTTGCAGCGGCTGTTCTTCCTCCAGCTGCGCGTGGTCGGCTCGACCATGGGCACGCGGGAGGAGCTGGCCGACCTGCTGGCGTTCTGCGCGCTGAACGACCTGACGCCGCGGATCGGTCAGGAGCTGCCGCTGGAGCGCGCCGAGGAGGGCCTGCGGTCGATGCTCGACGGCGAGACCTCCGGCAAGATCGTCTTCACCCGCTAGACCTCTCGGGCGCGCCTCCCGCGGGAGGCGCGCCCGTGGTCAGGCCCCGCGCAGCAGTTCGAGGATGACGGACGGGTCCTGCGCGCCGGACACGCCGCGGTTGCCGACCACGAACGTCGGCACCGAGCGGACGCCGATCCCGATGCCCTCGGCCAGCTCCTGGCGGACCCGCGCTGTCAGCGCCTCGTCGTGCAGCGCCTCCTCGGCCCCGGTCAGGCCGGCGTCGGCGGCCAGCTTCACCAGCACGTCCGGGTCGCCGACGTGCTGCCCCTCGGTGAAGTTCGCCCGGAAGATCCGCTCCTGCACGGCCCCCTGGACGCCCTGCTCGTGGGCGAGGCTGATCAGCTTGTGGGCGTCGAGCGTGTTCGCCTGCCGGGTCGCGCCGAGGTGGTACTCCAGACCGACGCTCGCGGCGACCTGCTCCACGCGCTCGTGCGCGGCCTTCACCGCGTCCGCCCCGCCGAACTTCGCGGCCAGCGCCTCGGTCATCGGAGCGCCGTCGTTCGGCGACGACGGGTCGAGCTGGAACGGGCGCCAGCGCACCTCGACCGGCTCGCCGTCCCACGCCTCCAGGGCGCTCTCCATCTTGCGCTTGCCGATGTAGCACCAGGGGCACACGACGTCCGACCACACTTCGAGTCTCACGACAGGTCGCAACACCCGACTGCCGGACCTTGTTCCCGAATCGCCCCCCGAGCCCGGCGGCACCGCGTTCGACCCCGTCCCACGGCAGCGGGGGGACGGGCTCCGTCACGGGAACCGGCGCTCGACCAGGCGGGCGAGCGCGTCCATCGGCAGCGGGCCGTTGGCGAGCACGAGGTCGTGGAACCCCCGGAGGTCGAACCGCTCCCCCGCGCGCTCGGCGGCTTCGGCGCGCAGGCGGTCGAACTCCAGGCGCCCCACCATGTACGCGAGCGCCTGCCCCGGCATCTCGATGTACCGGTCGGTCTCGGACTGGATGTCCACGTCGGACATGGCGGTGAACTCCCGCAGGTACTCCACGACCCGCGCGCGGCTCCAGCCGAACGCGTGCAGCCCGGTGTCGACCACCAGCCTGGCGGCCCGCATCGAGTCGCTCGCGAGCATCCCCAGCCTGGCGACGTCGTCGGTGTAGAGCCCCATCTCGTCGGCGAGCCGCTCGGTGTAGAGCGCCCAGCCCTCGATGTGCGCCTCGATCGACGCCACCCGGCGCAGCAGCGGCAGGCCCTCGACCTCCTGGAGCAGCGCGAGCTGGAAGTGGTGCCCCGGAACGGCTTCGTGGAAGGCGACGGACTCGGCGGTCGTGCGGTTCTGCTCCCGCACCCGGTGGGCGTTGACGAAGTAGGTGCCCGGCCGCGACCCGTCCATCGCGGGGTCGATGTAGTACGCCATCGGAGCGTTGAGCTCGTCGGCCTCGGGGACCTGCTCCACCACGCACTTCGCGACCGGCACGCGGCCGAACCACGACGGCGCGGCGCGCTCGGCGCGCTCGATCGTGCCGCGGGCGACGGCCAGCACCTCCTCCGCGTCGCGCCACCTCAGGGTGTCCATCCGCTCGCGCACGGCGGCCAGCGTCGGGTAGCCCAGCGCGGCGTACTCGTCGGCGAGCCGGGCGATCAGGTCCACCCCGGTCCGGTGCAGCTCCTCGGGGGTGCGGTCGGTGGTGGTGAACACCCGGACCAGGGCCGCGTACGCCGCGTCGCCGCCGGGCAGCGCGCACAGGCCCGGCCGGTCGTCGGAGCGGCCGTGCGGCTCGACCTCGGTCACCACGAACCGCCGGTAGTCCGCGAACGCGGGCCGGACCACGTCGGCGAGGAGCCGGTCGCGTTCGGCGAGGAGCCCGTCGCCCAGCGGGACCTTCGCCAGCGGGTCGCCGTGCGGGTGGGCGAGGTAGCGCTCGATCCTGGCCAGGGCCGAGTGGACCAGGCGCGTGAGCGGGAGCCGTCCGGCGGCGATGCCCGCCCGGTTGCGGTCGGCCACCTGCGCGAGGAACCCCGGGATCGCGGCGAGCCTGGCCAGGTAGTCGCGCTGAGCGGCACCGCTGGTCGGCCGCACCAGCGGCAGCGTGCCGAGCAGCCCGGTGACCGGGGCCAGCAACGACTCGGAGTAGGTGTGCTCCACCAGCTTCGCGTCGATCCGGTCCACCAGTCCGTCCGCCTGGTGCAGGACGACGGCGAGGGTCGGGTCGTCCGGGTCGGCGGCGGCTCGGGCGCGGTCGCCGATCGCCACGGCCCGAGCCCGCATCTCGGCCTCGCCCGCCTCGCTGACGTCGCGGAGCCGGTCGTCGCGGCCCCCGACCCCCAGCAGGGTGGCGAACAGCGGATCGGCGTCCAGGACCAGCTCGACCGCGTCATCCGCCAGCTCGCCCACCGTCTACTCCGCTCCGAACCTGGCGGCGGCGTTCCGGATCGCCGTCCGCGCCTCGTCGTCCAACCGCCGCACCAGGTCCGCGGCCGGTGCCTCCTGGATCAGCGAGTAGGTCTGGCCCGCCCACAGCGACATCAGTTCGGGATCACCGGTGGCGCGGATCGGTTTCGTCATCAGGTGCAGGTTCGGGTACGCGGCCGGGGCGTGCGCGGTGTTCTCGCTGAGGAACCGGTTCACCAGCCCTCGGGCGGGCCTGCCGCTGAACGCGCGGGTCAGGGCGGTCCGGCGGTTCCTCTCCCGCAGCGCCGCCCGGTAGCCGGGAGCGGTGCCCGCCTCGGGGCACAGCAGGAACGCCGTGCCGAGCTGCGCGGCCACCGCTCCGGCCGTGACGACGGCGGCGACGTCCGCGCCGGTCACCAGCCCTCCGGCGGCGACCAGCGGCAGGTCGACGGCGGCGGCCACGAGCCGCAGGGCGGCGAGCGTGCCGAACAGCTCGCCGCCGCCCGGCGAGACGCCGTCGTCGGTGAGGGTGCCGCGGTGCCCGCCCGCGTCCGCCCCCTGCACGCACAGCGCGTCGGCGCCGATCTGGGCGGCCTGCCTCGCCTCGGCCGGGGTCGTCACGGTCACGACCGTGTACGAGCCCGCCGCGCGCAGCCTGCGCACCTCGTCGACGTCGGGAAGGCCGAAGGTGAACGACACCACCGGCACCCGCATGGCCAGCACCAGTTCGAGCTTCGCGGCGTAGGAGTCGTCGTCCCACACCGGGTCACCGGGCCGGACCCCGGCGAGCGCGGCCTGCTCGGCCACCCGCTCGCGGTAGACCGACAGGTCCACTGTGGACTTCGAGCCCGGCACGAAGAGGTTGACGCCGCAGGGCCGGTCGGTCAGCTCGGCGACCTCGGTGAGCTGACCTGCCAGCGCCTCGACGGTGAGCAGGCCGGCGGCCAGGAAACCCAGGCCACCGGCCGACCCCACTTCCGCGACCAGCTTCGGGGTGGACAGGCCACCCGCCATCGGCGCGGCGATCACGGGTACCGCCAGTCGTTCCAGCATGCACCCGACAGTAACCGCTACGGCAGCGAATCCAGGTGCGGTGCCACGGCGTTCGCGAACGCCCAGCCGTTGCTGGCGTCCCAGTTGATCGACCAGGTCATCGCACCGCGGATCGTCGGGTACGTGGTCGACGGCTTGAAGCTGCCGCAGTTCGTGCCCCTGGCGAGGCAGCTCAGGGCGTTGTTCACGGTCTGCGGCGAGACGTAGCCGCTGCCCGCGCCCGACGTCGACGCGGGGAGGCCGATGCCCACCTGGTCGGCGCGGAGCCCGCCCTGGAGCTGGATGCAGGCGAGCGCGGTGAGGAAGTCCACCCCGCCCTGGCTGTAGACCTTCTGGTCGCAGCCGAGCATCGAGCCGGAGTTGTAGTACTGCATGTTGACGATCGTCAGGATGTCCTTGACCGCCAGCGCCAGCTGGAAGTAGCCGCCCGCGGTGGACTGCATGTCGATGGTCTGCGGAGCCATCGTGATGATCTTGCCGCCACCCGCGTGGATCTTGCGCAGCGCCGACGCCATGTGGGTGGCGTTGATGCCGTTCTCCAGGTCGATGTCGACGCCGTCGAACCCGTAGTTCGCGATCAGCGAGTTCATGCTGGTGGCGAAGTTGTTCGACGCCGTCGCGTCACCGACGCCGATGGTGCCCTTCTCGCCGCCGACCGACAGGATCACCTTCTGGCCACGGGCCTTCACGGTCCGGATGTCCGCTTTGAACTGCGCGTCGGTGTAGCCGCCCAGCGCGCTGGACAGGCCGGGGTCGAGGGCGAACGTCACCGCGCCCGGCGTACCGGGGACCGCGTCGGCGAACGAGACCGCGATGATGTCGTAGGTGGTGGGCACGTCGGCGATCTTCAAGACCCTGGCGCCGTTGTTGAAGTTCTGCCAGTAGCCCGTGAGCACGTGCTTCGGCAGCGACGTCCCGGGCTGGCCGGGCGTCGTCGTGGTCGTGGTGGTGGTCGTCGTCGTGGTCGTCGTGGTGGTGGAGGTCGTCGTGGGCGGGGTGCCCGGACCGTCCACGGCGACGTCGTCGGCGAAGTACGCGGGCTGGCCGTACCAGCCGTGCAGGTAGATGGTCACCGTGGTCGCCGACGCGCTGGTGAAGTCCAGCGACAGCTGCGTCCACGAGCCCGAGCCGGGCGTCCAGGTGCTCTTCTCACCCGTGCTCGTGCCGGTGGCACCGAGGTAGGTGTAGCTGCCCTGCACCCAGGCGGACAGCTTGTACGCGGTGTTCGGCACCACGGTCACGGTCTGCGAGCAGCGCGCGTTGTCCTGCCCCGCGGGGGCGCCGGACAGCGCGAACGACCCGGAGCGCTTCGGGCTGGACACCGCGGAGGCGCCGCCCGAACAGGTCCACGAACTGGTGTTCCCGGCCTCGAAGCCGAAGTTGCCCACCAGGTTCGCCGCGGACGCGTTGCCCACGACGATCAAGCCAAGGCCCGCGAAGGCCACGAGCGCGCTCAGCACAGCGACCAGCGCTCGTCTCGTCTTCGTACCCACGTGCACCTCACCAGATCCACTCGGCGGCCGCGGCCCGGACACGTGATGTGGGCCACCCGAAAAATGGACTAGACCACTAGCGCCTGTCAAGGTTTCCGAACGCGTTGGGCCGAAAGCTCCGCGGCGGTTGGGCCGAACGGCCTGAAACGGACCGGTGGGCGTTTATCCCGTGGTGGACTGGGAATGCAGGCCACAGGACAGCAACACGGTCATCCGACCGTGGAGGTCGGAGGAAGATCATGACGTTCACGCTCCCGGATGCCGTCAACCTCGCCCGTCGGGCGCACGAGGGCCAGGTCGACAAGTCGGGCAACCCCTACATCGACCACCCGCTGCGGGTCATGACCCACGTGGACGGTGTCGCCGAGCAGATGGCGGCCGTGCTGCACGACGTCGTCGAGGACACGACCGTCACGCTCGACGAACTGGTCGAACTGGAGTGCCCGTCGATCGTCGTGCGGGCGGTGGAGGCGTTGACCCACTTCCCCGACGAGCCCCAGTCGGCCTACCTCGCCAGGGTCGCCGCCGACCCGATCGCACTGGCGGTGAAGCGCGCGGACATCTCCGACAACCTGTCGCCGGACCGGACGGCGCTGCTCGAACCGGCCGAGCGCGAGCGCCTGCGCGAGAAGTACGAGACCGCCCTGCGACTGCTGGACTACTACGAGAACGGGTGAACGTGCCGTATACCACAGGTAACGGCGTCCTGCGAGACAGATCACCCTCGGAATCGATGCAGAAGGGCGAAAAAAGGTGAAGGATGGGTGGTGCACGAAGACCGAGCACCACTAGTCGAAGGACGAGATGACACACCCCACCACCGCCATCAGGACACTGCGCACCAGCCTGTCGAGCCGCCGCGCGGCCCGGCGGAGCCGCCAGAGCCTCGAACGGCAGTTGGCCAGCTACAACACCCCGAGCGACCGGCTGGACCTGGACGCCATGCTGGACCGGCACGACTCCGAGGACGCCGCCGAGATCAAGGCGATCCTGCACAGCCAGTCGATGGAGCGGATCATCCGCACCGGGAACTGACGGCTAGGCCGTTCACCGTCGAACGCGTCTGCGCGCCCGTTCCGAGGGCCGTGATCTGACAGCAGGTTCGACGTCCCACCCAGAGGCCACCCCGGCAACGCTGCCGAGGGTGGCCTTCGTCGTCGCGGGACACGCGAAAGCGCCGCGCGCTGGTGGCGCACGGCGCTTCCGATGGGGCTCGGACTACTACTTCTTCTTCTTGTCGTCGTCGGTCGACAGCGCCGCCACGAAGGCCTCCTGCGGCACCTCGACGCGCCCGACCATCTTCATGCGCTTCTTGCCGACCTTCTGCTTCTCCAGCAGCTTGCGCTTGCGGGTGATGTCACCGCCGTAGCACTTGGCGAGGACGTCCTTGCGGATCGCGCGGATGTTCTCGCGCGCGATCACCCGTGAACCGATGGCGGCCTGGATCGGGATCTCGAACTGCTGGCGGGGGATCAGCTCGCGCAGCTTCGACGCCATCCGCGTGCCGTAGCCGTACGCCGAGTCCTTGTGGCAGATGGCGCTGAACGCGTCGACGGCCTCGCCCTGGAGCAGGATGTCGACCTTGACCAGCTCCGAGCTCTGCTCGCCCGACTCCTCGTAGTCCAGCGACGCGTAGCCGCGGGTGCGGGACTTCAGGTTGTCGAAGAAGTCGAAGATGATCTCGCCGAGCGGCATCGTGTAGCGCAGCTCGACGCGGTCCTCGGACAGGTAGTCCATGCCACCGAGCTGGCCGCGCTTGCTCTGGCACAGCTCCATGATCGCGCCGATGTAGTCGCTGGGCGCGATGATCGTGCACTTGGTGACCGGCTCGTAGATGTCGGCCATCTTGCCGTCCGGCCAGTCGGACGGGTTGGTCACCGTGTGCACGGCGCCGTCCTCCATGACCACGCGGTAGACCACGTTGGGCGCGGTGGAGATCAGGTCGAGCCCGAACTCCCGCTCCAGCCGGTCGCGGGTGATCTCCAGGTGCAGCAGGCCGAGGAAGCCGCAGCGGAAGCCGAAGCCCAGCGCCGCCGACGTCTCCGGCTCGTAGGTCAGCGCGGCGTCGTTGAGCTGGAGCTTGTCCAGCGCCTCGCGCAGCTCCGGGTAGTCCGAGCCGTCGACCGGGTACAGGCCGGAGTAGACCATCGGCCGGGGCTCGCGGTAGCCGGCCAGCGGCTCGGTCGCGCCCTTGCGCTCGGAGGTGACGGTGTCGCCGACCTTCGACTGGCGGACGTCCTTCACGCCGGTGATCAGGTAGCCCACCTCGCCGACGCCCAGACCCACGCTGGGCTTGGGCTCGGGCGAGATGATCCCGACCTCCAGGATCTCGTGCACCGCGCCGGTCGACATCATCTTGATCCGCTCGCGCGGGGTGATCTTGCCGTCCACGACGCGGATGTAGGTCACGACGCCGCGGTAGGTGTCGTAGACCGAGTCGAAGATCATCGCGCGGGCCGGGGCGTCGGCGTCGCCCACGGGCGGCGGCACCTTCAGCACGACCTCGTCGAGCAGCTCCTGGACGCCGAACCCGGTCTTCGCCGAGACCCGCAGCACCTCCTCGGGCTCGCACCCGATGATGTGCGCGATCTCCTTGGCGTACTTGTCCGGGTCGGCCGCCGGGAGGTCGATCTTGTTCAGCACCGGGATGACCGCGAGGTCGTTCTCCAGCGCCAGGTAGAGGTTCGCCAGCGTCTGGGCCTCGATGCCCTGCGCGGCGTCCACCAGCAGCACGGCGCCCTCGCAGGCCTCCAGCGCTCGGGACACCTCGTAGGTGAAGTCCACGTGGCCGGGCGTGTCGATCATGTGCAGCACGTGCGGCTTGTCCGCCACCTGCCACGGCAGGCGCACGTTCTGCGCCTTGATCGTGATCCCGCGCTCGCGCTCGATGTCCATGCGGTCCAGGTACTGGGCGCGCATCAACCTCGGGTCGACGACGCCGGTGATCTGCAACATCCGATCGGCCAGGGTCGACTTGCCGTGGTCGATGTGAGCGATGATGCAGAAGTTCCGGATGAGGTCCGGAGGCGTGAACGTCTTGTCGGCGAACGTGGTCACTCAAGTTCCTCGCGCATTAGGACGGGGGACACCACATCATCTCATGGCGCGCGAACCCGCTTTTACCTGCTCATGTGAGACGCAGGCCATAAGCTCTGCCGGTGTTCGCAAATGGAGAGGACGCCCGCCCGCTCAAGGGCGCGGTCCGCGAGGTGCACTCGGCCGCTGTCGCCGCCACCCTGGAGTACTCCCCCGACCTGGACGGCCTGGCCGATCCGGGCGAGATCGTGTGGGCGTGGGTGCCCTTCGAGGAGGACCCCGAGCGGGGCAAGGACCGCCCGCTGCTGGTCGTGGGCAGGCACCGGCGCTCGCTGCTCGGCCTGATGCTGTCCAGCAAGGAGCCGGACGGCCACGAGCTGGACGACTGGGCCGACCTCGGCTCCGGCCGGTGGGACCGCGACGGGCGGCACTCCTACCTGCGGCTGGACCGCGTGTTCGAGCTGGACGAGCACGACATCCGCCGCGAGGGCTCCGTGCTGGAGCCGGAGCGGTTCAGCACGGTCGTCGACGTCCTGCGCTCGCGCCACGGCTGGCGCTGACCCCGTCCACCGGTCGGATCCCCCCGCGCCGGGCGAGGCGCGGGGGGATCCGCCCAGCGGGACGTCGAACCGCTGGACCGAGGGGTGCTAGCCGCGGAACCGCTGCTTGGCGCGGCCCCCGAGGAGCATCCTGAGCCCGACCAGCGTCACCACGATCAGGACACCGCCGATCACCAGGATGAGCGGCATGCTCATCTCCGGGCCGACCGCGGCTTTGACCTGCGGGGCGGCGGCGCCCGCCGCGGGCGCGATCGTCGCGATCGGGATGTTCTTGGTGTCGGTGAAGTCGACCTTGCCGGTCTTCTCCAGCACCGTGATGTGGTCGAGCACCGTGCGCATGCAGACGTCGGCGTAGTCGCGGATCAGGGTGTTGCGGGTGCCCGCGCGCACCTGCGACAGGAAGATGTAGACCTTGCCGTGCGCGGCGCGGAGCCGGTTGGCGTAGATCTTGTCGAACTCCTCGCTGCCCGCGGGGGCCGCGGTCATCTCGCGGAGCCAGCCCTGCTGGTCGGCGTTGGGCGTCGTGGGCAGGGGGACGTTGAGCATCTTGCCCAGTTCGATCACGCGGGCGTCGAGGTCGGTGTGCCCCTCGATCAGGTGCCGACCCGCCTCCTGCACGAGGGGGTTGGCCGACTTCTCCACCCCCATCTGGCCCGCCGGGCCTTCCCAGAGGCCCGCGAGGCGGACCTTCACCAACATGTCGCGGGCCGCTGCGTCAAGCGGCCCCCACTGGGTCTGCTCGACCTCGGTGTTCACCGGCTGGCCGGTCGCGGTTCCGGCCAGGGGCAGGGCGAGCGCGGCGAAGACAACGACCAGCGACGCGGCAGCAGATCGAAGGAGGCGCATGCCCCTGACTACGGATGGGACGCGGTAGGGGTTCAAGCCAAACGGGTAACTTCCACCGTCACGTCCAGGGCCGAGGCGTCGCCCCCGGAGTAGGTGCCCTTGAGGGGTGCCACGTCGGCGTAGTCCCTGCCCAGGGCCACCCAGATGTGCCTCGGCCCGACCGGGATGGCGTTGGTCGGGTCGTACCCCCACCAGCCTCCCGTCCAGGCCTCGACCCACGCGTGGCTCTCGCCGCGCACGGTCTCCCGCACAGCGCCGTCCGGCTTGGTGTGCAGGTAGCCGGAGACGTACCGCGACGGGACGCCCATCGCCCGCAGCAGCACCAGCGTGAGGTGCGCGAAGTCCTGGCAGACGCCCTCGCGGGCGCGCCACGCGTCGACCGCGGAGCTGTGCACGCCGGTCGAGCCGGGCTGGTACTTGAGCTGCTCGTGCACCCAGTGGCACGCGGCGAGCACCGCGTCCGCCGGGGTCGCGCCCCTGCGCAGGTCACGCGCGACGGCCGCGAGCTCCTTGTCCTTCGGCACGTACGGCGTCCAGTCCAGGAACTCCGTGTACCGGTCGACCAGCGCGTCGGCCTTCAGGTCCGCCCAGCCGCCGGAGCGGATCGGCTCGTTCTCCTCGCCGGTCTCCACGACCGACGACGCGACGACCTTCAGCTCCACGTGCGGGGCGTGCAGGTCGAACGACGTGACCTCGGTGCCCCAGTAGTCGGTGTACCGGTAGGACCTGGTCGCGGGCGTGGTCTCGACCCGGCTGACGACGACGTTCTGCCGCCGGTCGCCGCGCGGGGTCAGCCGCGCCTCGTTGTAGGACTGGGTGACCGGCAGGGCGTACCGGTACCCGGTGGTGTGCACCACCCGCACCCGCCAGCTCACGAGGTCACCTCCGCGTTGGTCCACGCCACCCACGGCACGGAGTGGAAGTACTGCAACGACACGGCTTCGCCGACGTCGCGGACGGTCGCCTGGAGCGCCTCGAGCCTGCGCGGCAGGTCGTCGAGGAGGTCGTGGGGGCGCAGGAACTCCAGGTCGCTGCGGGCCTGGCCGAGCAGCCGCAGCGCCTCGGCGCGCGCCCCGACCCGCACGCTGGGCTGGTGGTCGAGGTGCTCCAGGCACGACTCCGCCTGCCGCAGCGCGTGGAACACCGAGCGCGGGAACAGCCGGTCGAGCAGCAGGAACTGCACGACCCGGCCCGCGTCCAGCGCGCCCCGGTAGGTGCGCAGGTACGTGTCGTGCGCGCCCGCCGAGCGCAGCACCGTGACCCAGCCGGGGGAGGACGCCTTGTCGCCGACGCGGGAGAGCAGCAGCCGGACGATCATGTCGACGCGCTCCACCGAGCGGCCGAGGACGAGGAAGCGCCAGCCGTCGTCGCGGCTCATCGTCGAGTCGGCGAGCCCGGCGAACATCGCCGCGCGCTCCTCGACGAACGAGAAGAACGCGTGCGGGCCGACCGTGCGGGCGTAGCGCTGCCGCTCGGGCACCGCGTTGTACATCGTGTTGAGGCACTCCCACATCTCGCTCGACACGACCTCGCGGGCGCCCTTGGTGTTCTCCCGCGCGCTGCTGACCGACGCGACGATCGACCCGGCGTTGTCCCCGGAGTACGCCACCAGCTCGGTCAGCGACCACACGTCCAGGACCTTGCCGTCGTCCGGCGGCTCGATGCCCAGCACGGCCAGCAGCTGGCGGCTGGTCGCGTCGGGGTCGACGGTCGCGTCCTCCAGCAGCTGGTGCACCGAGACGTCGAGGATGCGGGCCGTGTCGTCCGCGCGTTCGACGTACCGCCCGATCCAGTACAGCGACTCCGCGTTGCGAGCGAGCATCAGGCCTCCCCGGTCCGGTGCGAAAGCTGCTGCTGCTGTTGCTGCTGTTGCTGGGAGCTGGACAGCTCCGGCCCCTGCTCGGCGGCGATGGCGGCCACCTTCCCCGCACCCGCGAGCCCCGGCTCCGCCAGTTCGCGCTCCACGGTGGACGACCGCGGCGCGAGCACCCACGTGTCCTTCGACCCGCCGCCCTGCGAGGAGTTCACGACCAGGCTGCCCCTCGGCAGCGCCACCCGCGTCAGCCCGCCCGGCAGGACGAAGATGGAGTCGCCGTCGTTGACCGCGAACGGCCGCAGGTCGACGTGCCGCGGCACCAGCCGGTCGCCGATCTTGGTCGGCACCGTCGAGAGCTGCACCACCGGCTGCGCGATCCAGCCCCGCGGGTTGGACCTGATCCGCTTGCGCAGCGAGTTCAGCTCCCTGGTCGTCGCGTACGGGCCGAACACGATCCCGTACCCGCCGGAGCCCTCGACGGGCTTCACGACCAGCTCGTCGAGGTGGTCGAGCACGGAGGAGCACTCGTCGGGCAGCCAGCAGCGGAACGTGTCCACGTTCGGCAGCAGCGGCTTCTCGCCCAGGTAGTACTGCACGATCTCCGGCATGTAGGTGTAGACGAGCTTGTCGTCCGCGACGCCGTTGCCCACGGCGTTGGCGATGACGACGTTGCCCGCGCGGGCGGCGTTGAGGAGCCCGGCGACCCCGAGGACGGAGTCCGGCCGCAGGTGCACCGGGTCGAGGAAGTCGTCGTCGATGCGGCGGTAGATCACGTCCACCTGCCGCTCGCCCTCGGTCGTGCGCAGGTAGACGAGGTTGTCGCGGCAGAACAGGTCACGCCCCTCGACCAGTTCCACGCCCATCTGCCGCGCGAGCAGCGAGTGCTCGAAGTACGCCGAGTTCGCCACGCCGGGCGTCAGCACGACGACGTTCGGGTCGGCCGCGTTCGGCGCCGCCGCGTTGCGCAGCGCCCGCAGCAGGTGCACCGCGTAGTCGCCGACCGCCCGCACCCGGTGCCGCGCGAACAGGTCGGGGAACACCCGCGCCATCGTCCGGCGGTTCTCCATCACGTACGACACCCCGGACGGGCAGCGCAGGTTGTCCTCCAGCACCCGGAACACGCCGTCCTCGTCGCGCACCAGGTCCACCCCGGACACGTGGACGCGCACCCCGTTGGGCGGGTTGATCCCCGTCGCCTCCCGGTGGAAGTGCTCGCAGGACGTGATCAGCCGCCGCGGCAGCACCCCGTCCCGCACGATCTGCGCGTCGCCGTAGATGTCGGCGAGGAACATCTCCATCGCCCGCACCCGCTGCACGATGCCGCGCTCGAGCTTGGTCCACTCCGACGCCGTGAGGATCCGCGGGATCAGGTCCAGCGGGAACGGCCGCTCCTGCCCGGACAGCGAGAACGTGATGCCCTGGTCGACGAACGCCCGCCCCAGCGCCTCCGACCGGGCCGTCAGGTCCTCGACCTCGGACGGGGCGATCGAGTCGTAGAGCGCCCGGTACGCCGACCGGACGCCCTCGTCGGAGTTGAACATCTCGTCGTACGCGCCCGCGTGCGGCCGGTCGGGGTCGAGGTAGTCGTCGAACAGCTTGCTCGGCCGCGGGGCCGTCACGGCACGGCCGCGCCGCAGGGCTGAAGTGCGCGTTCGACGTTCCATGGTCGACATACTGACCCGCCGGGTGGCGTTCGCGCACTACCCGGAGCGGGGAAGTGCGGGACGGAAACGTGGCGGAAACATCACGGGTCCGCCGACGCCGTCACCCGGTGTGACCGCGAAGGCGACAATGGTGGTGTGGAGCCTTCGTCGAGCCCCCTCGTCCCGGACCCCGGCCCCGACCCGGTGCTGTCGATCGACACGGGTGCCGTGGTGCTCGGCCTGGCCGCGTTCACCGCCTCGGACGGCGTCCCCGTGCTCGCGGCGGCGTGCGCCAGCGGCGAGATCCCGCTCTGGAACGCCGAGACCGGGACGCCCCGCGGTTCGCTGGGCAGCCACCTGGGTCCCGCCAGGGTGGTGCGAGCGGACGGGACGTCGTACCTGGTGACCGTGAGCACCGATCGGAGCGTGCGGGTGTGGGACGCGGACACCGCCGGGTACCTCGGCGGCGTCCAGGTGAACGACGTGGTCCAGGACGTGGCGCTGTACGGCCACCCGTCCGCGCGGCGGATCGCGATCGTCACCGGCGCGGGCGCGCTGCGGACCGCCTCCGTCGACTCACCGGACGTGGTCGGCGAGTCGAGCGTCGCGGACGTGACGGCGGTGGCGGCCCACGGCGGAGGACTGGTCATCGCGCACGCGGACGGCCTGACCGTGGAGGCGGGCGGGAGCAGGAGGCACTTCGCCGCCCCGGCCGGGATCCGGCTGATGGCCGCGGCGGGCAACCACCTCGCGACCTGCGGCGTCGACGACGCGCTCGTGCTGAGGAACCTCGACACCGGCGAGAAGGTCCGGCGGCTGAGCGGCCACACGACCACCGTGACCGCCCTGGAGTGGATCCCGGTGGCGAACGGCGGCCACCTGCTCGTGTCGGCGAGCGACGGCGGCACCCTCCGAGTGTGGGACCCCGACACGGGCGCGCAGACCGGGGTCTTCGCCCCCTCGGGCCGGATCAGCGCGTTGACCAGCTTCACGGCCGCCGACGGCCGTCAGCGCGTCGTCTCGGCGGGACCGGACGGGATCGTCGAGGTGTGGGACCCGCTGCACCCGCCGCTGCCCCGCCTCGGCCCGGTGCTCACCCGCGGTTTCGGCGACCGGACGGCCACCGTCGACCTGCTCGGCCGCGACGCGTTCGTCCGCACCGCGGCCGAGTTGCTGCGCCCCCAGTCCACGACGGACTCCGACGTCGGCCCGAACGTCCTCACCGTCGAGGGTCCGTGGGGCTCCGGCAAGAGCACGGTGCTGGAACTCGTCAAGGCCCGGTTCCCCACCACCGTCGAGACCGGACCCGGCGAGCGGCTCCGGGTCTGGCAGGCCGACCGCCTGCTGCGCCGTCCCCCGGTGGGCCGTCCGACGAACGACGTGCCGCACACCGGGTCCGTCGTGGCCACCTTCAACCCGTGGCGCCACCAGTCCAGCGAACAGGTGTGGGCAGGCTTGGCCAAGTGCGTCACCAAGGCGGTGGAGGAAGCGCTCCTGCCGGACCCCGACGGCCGTGAGCGGCACTGGTTCACCAGCAACACCGCCCGGATCGACCGGCGGCACACCCAGCGGGAGCTGTGGAAGCGGATCAGGTCCCCGTTCCTCACCGTCGGCGTCCTCGGGCTGGGACTCACGATCGTCGCCCAGCTGGCGAGGCTCCCGATCCCGCTGCCCTGGCTGGTCACCGTTCCGGCCGCTCCGCTGGTCCTCGGCCTCCTGCACACCGCGAAGCGCTACCTCTGGGACCGGGCGTCGGCGTTCCTGCCCGGTGAGCTGTTCGCGGGTCCGGTGAGCATGGCCGCGGCGAGCGCCCAACCGGTGGCCGACCCGTACTACAACGCCAGGTCCGGCTACCTCTACCTGGTCCAGCACGACGTGGCGGAACTCCTGCTCGACCTGGAGCAGCGCGGCCTCCAGCTCGTCGTGTTCGTCGACGACCTCGACCGCTGCACCCCGAGGACCACCGCCGAGGTGTTCGAGGCGATCAACGTGTTCCTCTCGGACGCGTTGCCCCGCACCAGGTTCGTCCTCGGCCTCGACCCGGTGGTCGTGGCCTCGCACGTCGACCACGCCTACCGGGAGCTCGCCGAGGCCGAGGTCGTGGCGCACCCGGACGACCCGAGTCCCGGCTGGACGTTCCTCCGCAAGCTCGTGCAGCTCCCGATCCGGCTGCCCCGGACCACCGCCGACAACGTCACCCGCGTGCTCGACGCGCACCTCGGCCCGGTGCACCGCTCCGCTCCGGACGTCGTCGAGGAGCCCGCCCGCCCCTCGGCCGGGTCGACGCCCACGGCGTCGGCGACCACCGGCGGCGAACCCGGCACCGGCTCCCGGCTCCCGGCCCCCGTGGTCGAGGCCGTGGTGATCGCCATCGAGCGGCACCCGGCCGTCCGCGACTACCTGCACCGCCGGTTGACCGCCCAACCCGAGCAGTCGATCCGCGAGGAGAAGCGGCTCATCAACGTGTGGCAGTTCTACCTGCGCGCGCTGGCTCCCCTGGACACCGCCCGCGCCTGCCACCTGGTGACCATCGCCGAACTGGTCACCAGGTGGCCCGCCTACCAGCACATCCTCCGCAACCACCTGGGGAACCTCGCCGCCGCCAAGGACGACGACCTCGCCTGGGGCACGGCACTGGCGAAGGCGCAGTTCAAGCACGCGGGCGCGGCGGCCAACCTGCGCGCGCTGCTGAACGACTGCGACGCGCGGGCGGTCGTCGCGCTGGCCGAACGCCTGCTCTAGTGCGGTGACCGCGCTAGGGAGCCGACGGACCCACGTCCGCCCTCGTCAGCGGCTTGCGCGCCACCGACCCGCCGAACTCGTCCGCACCCACGTCCAGCGCGCCGGTCCGGGCGTGCGGGTCGAAGTCGGTCGTCACGGTCGGGTAGCTGCCCGCGGCCGTGTCGACCGCCGGGCTGCCCGCCGACAGCCGCGACAGGCCCGCCGCGTCCACGACGAGCTTCGGGTCGACGTCGCGGTAGCCGTGGGGGATCCCGGCCGTGGCACCGAAGACGATGTTGCCCTCGTACCGCACCGTCGACCCGCTCGCGATGTCGACCAACCGCGTCTGCGCCGTCCCGCGCACGATGTTGTTGGCCAGCACGCAGTCCTTCGGCAGGAACGCGCCACCGTCGTTGTCGACCACCTGCCCGGTGCCGATCAGCGTGTTGAACGCGACCGTGACGCGGTCCGGCCGGTCGTGACCGGTGCTGGTCGGACCGCTGTCGGCCTCGCTGCCGGTGCCGAACACGATCGCGCGGTCACCGGAGTTCTGGACGTAGTTGTTGACGACCCGGTGGTCGTTGCCGTGGAAGCGGACGCCGGAGCCGAGCAGGACGTTGCCGTCGACCAGGTTGCGGTTGCCGTGGCGCAGCACGACGTAGCCCGTGCTGTCGCGGATCGTGTTGTGCCGGATGACGTTGTCCGACGACTTGACCGAGATCGCCTCGGGGTCGCCGTCGGCCTTCTCGAACAGGTTCAGCTCGATCACCGCGCGCGCCGACTGCGACTGCTTGTGGCTGTAGCCGAGCCGGATGGACTCACCGCCGTTGGAACCGGTGAACGCGTGGTTGTAGAAGTGGTTGCGGTGGATCCTCGTCCGCTGCGCGATCGTCGTGCCGGGGCCGGAGACCTGGAGGAACACCCCCTCGGTGCCGCGGTTCTGGAACGTGTTGCGGTCGACCTCGACGTCGTTGCCGTTCACGGTGACCCAGTTGCCCGCGCTCGTGAGCTGCACGGAGTTGCGGGTCAGCCGCAGGTGGTGGGCGTCGCCGGGCACCGACAGGCCGCCGCCGTGGCGGAGGGCGAAGCCCTGGAGCACCACGTCGTGCAGGCCCGCGGCGAAGGAGAACCCGGTGCTGCCCTTGATCTCGGCGCCGCCGACGGTGGCCGCCGCGACGGTGATCGGCGCCCCGGAGGTGCCGGACCTCGTGATCGCGATGGCGGCGTTCGCGGTGTACGAGCCGTTCGCCAGCTCGATGCGGTCACCGGGGCCCGCGTTGCTCAACGCGGTTTGCAGTGCCGACAGGCTCGTCACTCTCACCACGGCCGCCGACGCGGGAACCGCCGCGCCGACGCAGATCACCGCGGCCGACAGGATCACGGGTAGAACTCGCCTCATTGCCAACTCCACAGGTCCGCTGGCGGCGGCCCCAGCACCGTAACCGACGATCGGCGGCGAACCTAGTGCCGCGCTCGCCGCGTGTTCGGCGCTGAGCAGGACGCCTGGGTGCCGCCACCGATCGTGGCCCTAGAGGGCGAGCGCCATCCGGACGTGCGGCGGCTCGCCGCCCCGGCCCACCTCGCACCACCCGTGGCGGGAGTAGAAGCCGCGGGCGCGGGTGTTCGGCTCGAACACGTCGAGGCCCGCGACCTCGGCCCCGGCCGCCCGCCAGACGTCGACGCACGCGGCGTGCAGCGCGCCGCCGACCCCCCGTCCCCAGTGGTCGGGACGTACCTGGAGCTGGAGCAGTTCGGCCCCCACGACCAGCGCGAACCCCACCACGACGCCGGAGTCCTCCGCGCACAGCCAGAGCCGGTCGGGCCGTTCGACCCGGTCGGCGTAACCGGTGGCGCGGACCTCCTCCTCCCACGCGGCCAGCTCCGCTTCCGGGAGGTGGCCCTCGTAGTAGCTGCGGCGGGCCGGGACGTGGACGTCGACGATGGCCTGCGAGTCGGCGGCCCGTGCGGTGCGCACGACGAGGTTGCCCATGGTCGGTGGACGCGCGGCGAGGCCGGAGGTTGCGACCAGGCCTATCAAAGTGATATCACTTTAATAGCAAGCGGGACGAGGACAAGGGGTGGGGACGATGAACGCGACGACCGACATAGTGGAGCGGATGCCCGCACCGGCGATCCGGGAGCGCGAGGCTCTGGGGCTGTCGGGGATCCCGGCGTTCTTCATCGGGCTGGCCGTGACCCTCGCGGGCGCGGCGACGATCGTGCTGAGCGTGGTGAACGACCCCGACGACCCGAACGTGCTCCTGATCGTCGCGGGCTCGCTGGTCGCGGTCGCCGGGGGGATCGGGCTGGGCGGGCTGTTCACCGTGGCGCCGGGCGAGGCCAGGGTGCTCCAGTTCCTCGGGCGGTACGTCGGCACGGTCCGCACGGACGGGCTGCGGTGGGCCAACCCGTTCACCACGCGCAGGAAGGTGTCGACCAGGATCCGCAACCACGAGACGTCGGCGCTGAAGGTCAACGACGCCGACGGCAACCCGATCGAGATCGCCGCGGTCGTCGTGTGGCAGGTGGACGACACCGCCCGCGCCCTGTTCGAGGTCGACGACTTCGTGCGGTTCGTGGGCATCCAGACCGAGACGGCGGTGCGGCACATCGCGAACAGCTACCCGTACGACAACCACGACGAGGCGGGGCTGTCGCTGCGGGAGAACGCCGACGTGATCACCGAGACGCTGTCGATCGAGATCGCGGCACGGGTGCAGGCCGCGGGCGTGCACGTGATCGAGTCGCGGCTCACGCACCTCGCCTACGCGCCGGAGATCGCCCACGCGATGCTCCAGCGGCAGCAGGCGGGAGCCGTGGTCGCGGCCAGGTCGAGGATCGTGGAGGGCGCGGTCGGCATGGTGGAGCTGGCGCTGGAGAAGCTCGCCGAGCACGACGTGGTCCAGCTCGACGAGGAGAGGAAGGCGGCTATGGTGTCCAACCTGCTGGTCGTGCTGTGCGGCGACCGGTCGACCCAGCCCGTGGTCAACACGGGATCGCTGTACACCTGAGGACGACGTGGTAGAGCGCAAGAGCGTCCTGCTCAGACTCGACCCGGCGGTGCACGACGCGCTGACCAGGTGGGCGGGCGACGAGCTGCGGAGCGCCAACGCGCAGATCGAGTTCCTGCTCAGGCGCGCGCTCAAGGAGGCGGGCAGGCTGCCCGGTTCGGCGGCCGAGCAGCCCAAGCGCGGCAGACCGCGCAAGGAACCCGAGGACTGACCACCCGGCCGCGCGCCCCCACGGGTCGCGCGGCCGCTCCGCACCCCCGAGACTGTGCGGGTGATCGAGGGAGGCAGGCCATGAGCGAACTGACCACGCCGTACGCGCACGGCACGCCCGCGTGGGTCGAGCAGCTGACGACGGACCTGAAGACCACCGCGGACTTCTACCGGGGGCTCTTCGGCTGGGACTACGAGACCGACGGGTACACGATGGCGCTGCTGCGCGGCCGACCCGTCGCCGGGTTCCGCGAGATGCCGCGCGACGCGCTGTTCTCGGTGGTGTGGACGACCTTCCTGGCCACCGACGACGTGGACGAGTCGGTGGAGCTGACGACCGAGCACGCGGGCACCCTGCTGGTGCCGGTGTTCGAGATGGAGGGTCGGGGTCGCGGCGCCATCGCGGCGGACGCGACCGGCGCGTCGTTCGGCATGTGGGAGGCAGGCACGCACATCGGCGCGTACGTCGTGAACGAGCCGGGCGCGGTGGTGTGGAACGAACTGGCGGCCAGGGACCTCGACCGCGCGGCGGAGTTCTACCGCGACGTGTTCGACGTCGAGGCGGAGAGCACCCCCGACGCGGGCTACACGCGGTTCAAGGTGGACGACCGGGCGGTCGGCGGCGCGTTCGCGATGACCGACGAGGTGCCCGCCGACATCCCCCCGCACTGGATGACCTACTTCGGCGTGACGGACGTCGACGAGGCCGTCGCGCGGGTCGTGGAACTCGGCGGGATCGCGGTGGGCGACCCCACCGACTCCGCCCTCGGCCGCTTCGCCACGGTCGGCGACCCGCTCGGTGCCCCCTTCCGGATCCTGGACGTCTCCACGGGCTGAACCGCCGCGAACTCAGCTGGCGCGGATCCCCGCGACGCCCTCACCGGTCCCTCGTCGAGAGCAGGCCCACGGCGGGGCGGTCCTCTCCCGAGGCCCCGCTCACGGTCCGCTGACCAGCCCGGTTCCTGCTGGTCGGCGACCTGCTGCTAGTCTTGCTGGCCGTACCCGCGTGGCATTCCGCACTGGAGGAAACCTGCCCTCACCGGCAGGGCCGAAACACCAACGCGGTACACCCCCAACGTAAGAGAACGAGGGCGTCAGCATGGCCAACATCAAGTCCCAGCTCAAGCGGATCAAGACCAACGAGAAGGCTCGGCTGCGGAACAAGTCCGTCAAGTCTTCCCTGAAGACCGCGGTGCGCAAGTTCCGCGAGGCCGCCGACGCCGGCGACAAGGACAAGGCCACCGCGCTCCTGCAGGACGTGTCCCGCAAGCTCGACAAGGCCGCGACCAAGGGCGTCATCCACGCCAACCAGGCCGCCAACAAGAAGTCGGCCCTGGCGAAGCGCGCCAACCAGATCTGATTCGTCGATCGGGTCCTTGCCGAGAGGGCGTCACCCCCAGGGGTGGCGCCCTCTCGGCGTTCCACGGAAGCTGCCCTCCGCCGTGAGCAGCGGCACCCACCAGCCACTGCTCACGGCAGAAGACTCACACGGGGCGATGGACGATGCTCAGCGGCGCCCGTGCACGGCCACGATGCGCAGCACGGCCCTTTCCAACGCGTAGTCGGCGTCGGCGGCCACGCCCTTCACGTCGGCGTTCAACAAGGCCACCACCGACATCGCCTCGGCCAATCCGGGGGAATCCCACCCCCGCGCCTGCCCCTGGGCCTTCTTCACCTTCCACGGCGGCATCCCCAGCGACCCGGCCAGCTGGAACGGGTCCGCTCGACCGGCCGCCGACACCCGCGCGATGGTCCGCACCGAGTCCGCCAGCGCGTCCGCGACCAGCACGTGCGGCACCCCGAGCTGCATGGCCCAGCGCAGCGCCTCCAGCGCACCGGCCCGGTCCCCCGCCACGGCCTTCTCCGCGACGGCGAAGCCGGTGACCTCGGCGCGCCCGCGGTGGTACCGGCGCACCTCGTCGGCGTTGATCTTCCCGCCGCTGTCGGCCACCAGCTGCGAGGCGGCGGCGGCCAGCTCGCGCAGGTCCGTGCCGACGGAGTCGATCAGCACCGAGACGCCCTCGGGGTCGATCTTCCCGCCCGCCGCGCGGACCTCGTTGCGCACGAACGCCTCGCGCTCGGACGCCTTGGTGATCTTCGGGCACTCGACGGTCACCGCGCCGGCCTTCTTCAGCGCGGCGGGCAGCTCCTTGGCCGCCTTGCTGCGCCCGCCGCCGGAGTGCACGACCACCAGCGTGATGCCGTCGGCGGGGGCCTTGGCGTAGGCGATGACCGTGTCGGCGATCTCCTTGCCCGCCTCCTGCGCCGCCTCCAGGGCGATGACCCGCCCCTCGGCGAACAGCGACGGGCTGACCAGTTCGGCCAGCTCGGGCGGGGTGAGGTCAGTCACCCGGACGCGGGTCAGGTCGGCCTGGGCGTCGATGGCGCGCGCCGCGTCCAGGGCCGCGCGGATCGCCCTTTCGACCAGCAGTTCCTCGTCGCCGACCACGAGTTGCAACGGATCGGGGGCGACAGCGGCAGCGCTCACGGCACGAATCCTCCCACGCTCCGCGCACTCCCGAAGTGTGGACACCGGTGGTCGAAGGGCGGGAGGGTGCCGTAACTTGGGGACCACAACTGAATACCGCTCATCCAGAGGGGCAGAGGGATCGGCCCGAAGAAGCCCCGGCAACCCGATCGTCAGGTACTCGCACGCGTGCGGGCGCTCGACGGTCATGGTGCCAATTCCGACCCGCGATGCGGGACAGATGAGGAGTTACCTCGCGATGACTGCTGTCAGTGTGCCCACGAGCACCTCGTTCGACCTCGGCCCCGCCCGCGCGCTCTCGTGTCGCGAGTGCGGCCACGAAACCCCTCTCGCCGCCGAGTACGCGTGCATCGAGTGTTTCGGGCCGCTGGAAGTGGCCTACGACTTCGGCCGGATCCGCCGCGAGGACATCGAATCCGGCCCCCGGTCGATCTGGCGCTACCGCGGCCTCCTGCCCGTTCCGTCGACCGTCCAGTCCCACCCGAACACCGAGCCCGGCGGCACGCGCCTCGTGCGGGCCGACCGGCTCGCCAAGGCCCTCGGGCTGCGCAAGGTGTGGGTGAAGGACGACACCGGCAACCCCACGCACTCCTTCAAGGACCGCGTGGTCGGCGTGGCCCTCGCCGCGGCCCGTGAACTCGGCTTCACCGTGCTCGCCTGCCCGTCCACCGGCAACCTGGCCAACGCCGTCGCCGCCGCCGCGGCCCGCGCGGGCTGGGAGTCGGTCGTGCTCGTGCCCTCCTCGCTGGAGCAGGCCAAGATCCTCATGACCGCCGTGTACGACGGCGCCCTGATCGCCGTCGACGGCAACTACGACGACGTGAACCGCCTGGCGCAGGAACTGGCTGCCGAGCACGAGGACTGGGCGTTCGTGAACGTCAACGTCCGCCCGTACTACGCCGAGGGCTCCAAGACCCTGGGCTACGAGGTCGCCGAGCAGCTCGGCTGGCGGCTGCCCGAGCAGATCGTCGTGCCGATCGCGTCCGGCTCGCAGCTCACCAAGGTCGACAAGGCCTTCCGCGAGTTCGGCGAACTCGGCCTGGTCGAGCAGACCCCGTACAAGGTCTTCGGCGCGCAGGCCACCGGCTGCTCCCCCGTGTCCGCCGCGTTCAAGAACGGCCACGACGTGGTCCGCCCCGTCCGCCCGGACACCATCGCCCGCTCCCTCGCGATCGGCGCGCCCGCCGACGGCCCGTACGTGCTGGACGCCGTCCGCCGCACCGGCGGCGCCATCGAGGACGTCACCGACGAGGAGGTCGTCGAGGGCATCCGCCTGCTGGCCCGCACCGAGGGCATCTTCGCCGAGACCGCGGGCGGCGTGACCGTCGCGACGGCCAAGAAGCTGGTCGAGACCGGCAAGCTCGACCCCGACGCGGAGACAGTGCTGCTCATCACCGGCGACGGCCTCAAGACCCTCGACGCCGTCTCCCACACCCTGGCCCCGCTGGCGACCGTGCCGCCGTCGGCGCAGGCAGTGCTGGACGCGCTCGCCTCCAGGCGCTGACCGGAACGGCCACCTCCTGACCGCGACACCGGTAGGGCCGCACCCGACCTGACCGCGACACCGGCGGAGCCACACCCAGCCCGACCACAACACCCGTAGAACCACCACCCCTGACCACGACACCGGTGGGGCCGCACCCAGCTTGGGTGCGGCCCCACCGTCGTCAGCGCAGCAGGTAGGCGTCGATGATGGTCTGCTCGACGCTCCCTCCCGACCGGTCAGCCGCCTTGGCCCGCAACGACACCGACCTGGCGCCCTCCGGGTGCGACAGCGTCAGCACACGGCCGCCGTTCACCGCGACCGCCTGCCACGTGACGCCGCTGTCGTAGGACACCTCGGCCGACGTGATCCGCTTCCGCGCCTGGACCACACCGGCCTGGTTCTGCACCGATACCGGCACGGGGAACACCCGACCGGCGGGCGCGGTGCCCGCGGAGTCGAGCTTCGGCGCGTAGCGGATCACCGAGATCGGCAGCGCCGCGATCTCCGCGGTCCGATCGGACCGGAAGGTCCACACCGCCGACACCCTGGTGCTGAACGGAGTCGTGCTCCGCACCGCGTCGGTGGTGAGCCGGTAGTCCGCCGCACCGTCCGGCAGCGCGAAGCGCCCGTAGCCGGGAGAGGCGCTCTCGGCCAGCAGCTCACCGCCGCGGTAGAGCTTCAGCGCGCCCACCGCGGGCGCCTGCCCGGCGTTGCCCGCCCCGTCGCCGAACAGCGGCAGGTTCGCCACCAGTTCGGAGTCGTCGCGGTACAGCCACGGCCGACCGCGGTTGTCCGTCAGGCTCGGCCCGAAAACGGCGTGGTGGAAGGACTCCTCGTACGCCTTGCGCGGCGCGTACGACTTCGGCGGCCCGTCCAGCCCACCCCGGTAGCCCTCCGGGCTCTGAACGGTGAGCCGCCGCGCCCAGTCCGCGTTCTCCCCGCCGTAGAACTCGGTCCGCACACCGGGCGCGGTGAACGCCTCGATCGCACCCCAGCCCCACTCACCCTGCCCGTGAGCGGTGGACGCGTTGCCGATCGTCACGGACTCCCCCGGCCCCGGAGCACCGACGTCGACCCGCACGGTCGCCAGGTCCGCCTTGTCGACCACCTTGGTCAACCCCGTGTGCGTCCTCCCCTTCAGGTACCAGGCGAGCCCGTAGAACTCGGCCCCGCCCTTCGCGACCCAGCTCGTGCTGAGCTTCCCGGTCACCTCGCCGGGCGGCGCCTCCGGCCCGAGGTGCGCCAGACCGACGTGCGACGTCCCTCCACCGAACGAGAACCCACCGATCTGGTAGGTCTTCGCCCCGTGGACCCGCTGGAAACCCGTCTCCAGCAACGACAACCGCGCCGTCGGGTCCGGCAGCGTCAGCACGACCGGCTTCGCCAGCCGCGCGTCCAGGTCGATCGTGGTGGGACCGCTGACCGTCAGCTTCGGGTAGCTGAACGAGTCGTGCGTGTACACCGCCCCCGATCCCTGCACGGACCCCGACAGCAGGTACTCGCCGACCGGCACCCGTCGCCGCAGCTTCCCGTCCGCGTCCTTGGCGAGGGACACGAACTCACCCGTCTCCACGTTCGTCATGAACGCCGAGAAGTGCTCAGCCTTCTCACCGGACCGCTGGGTCCCGTTCACGACCAGGTCGTAGCTCTCCGGCTCCAGGTCGACCACCACGGCGGTCCGTGCGCTCGCGGTGCCCGACGCGGCGACCAGCGCCCCACCGAACTGCCCACCGGCGGGCGCCTTGCCCACGTCGGCCACGACCGTCGCGGTCGCCGTGCCACCCGCGGGCACCGTGAGCCGAGCGGGCTCGACGGCGAACAGCCCAACGGGCGCGGGTGCCCCATCCGGTGCGGTCGTGTCGACCCGCAGGTCGAGCGTCAACGGCACCGCGCTGTCGTTGCCGTAGCTCACCTCCTTGGTGATCAGGGGCTCACCGGTGTGCGGCCACTGGTGCGACCCGAACGCGACGCTGCTCGGCCGGCTGGTGATCGCCTGCGTCATCGCCCGAGCCGAGTCCACCCGCCCGGCCCCCTGCTCGAACGGCGTCAGACCGGCGGTGGGAGCGGCCGACGCGACGAGCCGCGCCTTGAGCTGCTCACGCGTCAGCTCCGGGTACTGCTGCGCCAGCAACGCCGCCGCGCCCGCCACGTGCGGGGTCGCCATCGACGTGCCGGACAGTGCGGTGTAGCCGTCCACGACCGGTGGACCGATGCGCCCGTCAGCGTGCCGAGCGGCCACGATGTCCACACCGGGCGCCGTGATGTCCGGCTTGATCACCCCGCCACCCACCACGGGCCCGCGGCTGGAGAAGTCCGCGATCCTGTTGTCGCGGTCCACCGCACCGACCGTCAGCGCCTCGTCCGCGGTACCCGGCGACCCGATGGAACCCGCTCTGGGCCCGGAGTTGCCCGCGGCGATCACGAACAGCGTCCCGTACGTCGTGGACAGCGTGTTCACCGCTTCCTCGAGCGGATCGACCCCGGGGGTGTCGTACCCGCCGAGACTCATGTTCACGACCGCCACACCCTGCTCGGCCGCCCACTGCATCCCCGCGATGATCCCCGAGTCCGCACCGCTGCCGGAGTCGTCGAGCACCTTGACGTCCAGGATCCGCGCACCGTGCGCCACACCCCGGTACGCACCGCCTCCCTTGGCACCGGTGCCCGCGATGATCGACGCCACGTGCGTGCCGTGCCCGTAGTGGTCGACGGCGTCCTTCGAGTTCGAGAAGTTCCGCTCCCCCACCTCCCTGTCCGCGAGATCCGGATGGGTCTGGTCGACCCCGGTGTCGAGCACCGCGACCGTCACACCCTCACCGGTGTAGCCCGCCGCCCACGCGGCGGGCACCCCGATCTGCGGCACGCTGCGATCCAGCGACGCGGTCCGCACCCCGTCCAGCCACACCTTCTTGATCCCGGACCCGGCCAGCGCACCAACCCCGGTCAACCCGCTCCACAACCCGGAGCCCGCCGACTTCTCGACGTCGACCGCGACACCGTTGACGCTGGGCAGGTCGACCGTCACCGCCGTGCCCGCGGTGGCGGCGAACGACCGCTGCCCAGGCTGGTAGGTCACGATCAACGGCACCGTGTCCCGCTGCCCGTCCCCGTACCCGGAGGCGATCAGCTCGGTCACGTCGAACAGCCGCCGATCGAGCACCCCCTTGGCCAGCAACGGTTCCGCGTCCGCGGGCACCACGTAGCTGTGCCCGTCGCTCTCGAACGTCGAGAACCACATCCCCTCTCGCCCAGGCCCCGGCTCCAGGTACCCGGCCGACCCCTTCGAACCGGGGAACACCCGGTCACCGGTCAGCAGAGTCACCGACTCACCACCGGTGCCCGACCGCACGCCGGACGGCTCGGACGACGCCACTGGCGCGGCGTGAAGGGCCTGCGCACCTCCCATGATCAAGGCACCCGCGACGAGTACGACGACTGTTCTCCTCGGGGGTCCACCGCTCCGACCGCGCACTGACGCCTCCAAGTCACTGGTTTGTCGCGGAGAGTAAGAGCTACCGCGAGCCATTGACAAGGGTTCTTAACAAATATGGTCTAGACCTGTCCGGTTCTAGGGTGTGTCCTGCGGGAACGCACCTGCGTGCCTTGGCGTGATCTTCCCGAACGGTGTGGGCCGTGGAAGACCGTGCGCGAGCGGTTGCGGAAGCGGACCACGGACCTGCCGCTGGCGGTGATCCTTACGCCCGGCCAGGCCGGCGACGACCCGCAACCGCTGCGACTGCTGGACGAGATCCGAGACACCGACGTGGACGGGCAGCGGGTGCGGGTCGGCGGATGAACGCCGACAACGCCCAGGGCTCGGCCGGTGGTAGGCCGCCCACCTTCGAGCCCGGCAACTACAAGCACCACAACGTGGTCAGGCGCTGCCTCAACCGCCGCACGCAGTTCCGCGGTCTGACAACCAGCGCCGGCTGTAGCGCGCGGGCTCGAACGAGCCGACCATCCTCACCGCACCCGGACGGCTGCGGGCCGACCGGCCGCGCAGCCGGTTCAGCACGGAGTCCGGAGCCCGACAGGACGTGAGCACGAGCGGCGGCAGCCTCCCGCCGCGCCGACCACGGCGTGGATCTTGCTGCTCAACCCGGACGACCCTGCCGCCACCGCGCCTCGCGGCAGCAGCGCGATCCTGATCGGCAGACGTGTCAGCGCCGTTCTTGCCCGGCATGGCCCGCAGCTGATCACCCGCTGCTGTTCGGGCGACAGAGTCTCCTTTCCTCGGTCGGTGCCTCTTCCAGCGCATCGCGGGTCTCGCAGGCAACCGCCGGCACTGGAACGCTCCGGCCTCGACCTGGGTGGTGAACCGGTCGTTCAACTGCCGCCGGGTGGATCCCGGACGCTGCCCGGACGTCACGGGCCGCGCGCCCTTCCTGGACACCACCGCCTGAACGTTCCGCCGACCTCTCGCCCCGCTGTGGTGATCACAGGCCGATCTTGTCGCTGCGCAGCCACCCCGTGCGGGGAAACCGGGTGAGTTCGGGGAGGAGGTGGGGACCGACGGACTCGGTGGCGGTGCGCCACGCCATGATCCGCTGGGGCCACGGGGCTCCTGACTTGGAACGGTTGTAGGCGTTGGTGTGCCACGGGAGTTCGTCGATCGACAGGGTGTCGTCGAAGAGGTGTTCCGCGACGAGTTCGTGGGCGGCGTCGGGTGACACCACCTCGGTCGGGCGCAGCACGGCGGTGACGGTGGCACGGGCGACGACGCCGCGCCCACCGCCGCGCAACTCGTCGCAGGCGTAGTAGGTGAACGCCGGTTTCAGTTCGTCCGTCGGCCACGGGGAGGGCACGTAGCCCGGCTGCCAGAGCACCCAGCTGAGCGCGGACCGACCGTCCGGCACGGTCCAGCCGAGGCGCAGCCGGATCCAGGTTCCGTTCATCGTCCTTCTCCTCACTTCTTGCGTCGTACGACGCGCGGTCCGGTCTCTCCACCGAGGACGGCGGTGTCGCCGTCCCGGTCGGTGCGCAGCACCAGCGCCCCACGCCCGGTGAGCGCGTCGAGCACGGCGCCGTTCGGATGGCCGTAGCGGTTGCCCTCGCCAACGCTGACCAGGGCGATCCTGGGTTTGACCTGCGCGAGGAACTCGGGCACCGAGAACCTCGACCCGTGGTGGGGAACCTTGAGCACCTCGGCGGTCACGTCGACGTGGCCACCGAGCAGGTCCGCTTGACCCTCCAGTTCGATGTCACCGGTCAGCAGCACCCGACCGGCTTCGGTGTGGGCGCGCAGCACGAGCGACGAGTCGTTGATCGCGGTGTTGTCGTCTTCGTCCGGGACCGCTCTTCCCCTGGGCCCCAGCACTTCCAGGACCAGGCCCGGCAACTCCAGGCGTTGGCCCGCGGTCAGTGCGACCAGTTCCACGTCGGCCGCTCGGGTCTGGCGGCGGACCTCCTCCCATGCCCAGTTCGGTTCGTGCGACGGTCCGACGGCGACCGCTCCCACGCTGCGGTCGGCGAGCACGGCCGTGAGCCCGCCGATGTGGTCCGCGTGCAGGTGGCTGAGCACCAGCAGCGGAATGCGCCGAACCCCCAAGCGGCGCAGGCAGGACGTGACCGGTCCCGGATCAGGACCGGTGTCCACCAGTACGGCCCGACCGGGTTCCGCCGTGGCCAGCACAACCGCGTCGCCCTGGCCCACGTCGCACGCGACGGCCGACCAGCCGACCGGCGGCCAACCCGGTGTCACGACGCTGGTGGGGACCAGCACCAGCACCCCACCCAGCAGGGCGGCGGCCAGCAGCGCACGGGTTCGCCGTGCCTTGAACAGCCCGTGGACGACCAGGAGGACGACCGCCAGCAGGACTCCACCCCACCAGCCACCGGGCCAGCGGACGGACGCGTGGGGCACCTCCGACGCGCGTCTGCCCACCGTGATCAGCCAACGGGCTTCCGGCCCCGCCAACTCGACCAGCAGCCGGGCGGCACCACCGTGCAGCGGCGCGACCACCGCGGCCAGCACCCCCAGCACGGTCGCGGGCGCGACCACCGGAGCGACCACCATGTTGGCCACCACCGCGACCAGGCTGATCCGGCCCGAGATGCCGACCACCAGCGGCGCGGTAGCGAGGCTCGCGGCCACCGGCACCGCCAGCACTTCGGCGAGTCCGATCGGCACTCCGCGCTCCCTCAGCGACGCCGCCCACCTCGGAGCGAGGAGGACCAGCGCGGCCGTGGCGACGACCGACAGGGCGAACCCCGGATCGGCCCCCAGTTCCGGGTCGTACAGGACCAGCACGATCACCGACGTGGCCAAGGCGGGCAACGCGGACCGTTCGCGCCCCAGCACGAGCGCGAGCAGTGCCACCGCACCCATCACGGCCGCCCGCAGCACGCTCGGTTCCGGACCCGCCAGGATCACGAACCCCACCAGCGCGAGGGCGGCACCCACCGCGCACCCTCGCGGGCCGACGCGGAAAGCTCTCAGCAGCAACAGGACCGCGCCGCACAGGATGGCGAGGTTGGCCCCGCTGACGGCCAGGACGTGGGCCAGGCCAGCCGTGCGGAACTCCTCCACGACCCGCGGGGAGAGCTCGGACGTGTCTCCGACCACCAGGGCGGGGAGCAGGCCCGCCGGTTCGGGATCGAGGGTGGTGCTGGCCTCGCGCAGACCGGAGCGCAAGGTCTCGGCCGCTCGCTGCCACACCGGAGCGGGGCCGACGTCCTGCGGAGGGCCGCGGACCCGCAGCACCGCCACCGTCAGCTCACCCCGCCTCGCCGGTGCCAGGACTCCGCGAGCCGTGATCTGTTGGCCCGGCAGCAGATCGCGCCAGCCGGTGGCAGGTGCCACGAGGACCACCTGCCCTCCCTGCTCGTGGGTTCGGCCCGCCACGAGGAGCCGGTGGACGTCGGCGTGGACGACCACCGCGTCCACCCCACCGGGTTTGGCGGCGAACCCCTCGGTGCGCATCCCTCGCGGTCGGGTGGAGAGCTCCGCGCGGAGCACGACCGCTTCCGAGTTGGTGGCCGCGGACCGGACGGGGTGCACGGCCGACTGGTGGACCCTGAAGCCGATGGAGAGGGCCGCGATCGGAGCGGCGACCACCAGCGCCAGCGCGCACGACCTCGCGCACCAGTCGTTGTGGATCGCCAGCGCACCCACCAGGCACGCGATCACGCCGGTGAGGACGGCGATCGGCCAGTTCCACAGGAGACCGCCCAGTGCCACCGCCCAGACCGCGAGAGCGGCGGGGACCAGGCGGTACCTCGGGTTCACGACGTGCCCAGCCGGAGGCGGAGGCACGAGGTGACCGGGGTGGGTCGCGGGGTCGAACCGGACTGCCGGGGAACGGGAGGTGCGGCCGGCTCGGGCACGCGGTCGTGGCCCGTGGTGGACGCGGCGAGCAGGCGGACGCAGGACGTTCGAGGACGCGGGAACGAGCCGACGACGGCGCTCGTGGTGGGGAGTGCGAGCCACGACGGGAGATCGTGGATCGAGGCGGGAGCGACGGGCGAGCGGGGAACGGGGAGGACGAACGGGGTGGGCACGCCCTCCGGGCTCGTGGCGGGAGCACCGGTCGCGTGGGGACGAGGCGAGCCGGACGTGGTGAGGGCGGCACGGGGACGGGTGCCGGACGACCGGAGTGCACGGGTGAGGTTTCGCCAGCCGCGGAGGAGCCGGCGCAGGGTGCGGGTCTGCGGCGTGATCGCGGCCTGCGAGGGTGCGGGGCCGGTGCGGGGCGGGGCGGTCACAACCGCACCAGCTCACGGAGCTTGACGAGGCGGTTGTCGCCGATGCCCTCGATCTCGCGCAACTGGTCCAGTGAGGTGAACGGGCCGCGCTTGGTCCGACGGTCGAGGATCCGCTGTGCGGTCACGGGCCCCACGCCCGGCAGGCCGTCCAGTTGCTCCTTGGTGGCGGTGTTCAGGTCGAGCTTCTCGTCGGGGCTCGGTTCGGCGGGCACGGGGACGGGTGCGGTGCCGACGGAGACCTGTTCGCCGTCGACGACCTTGCGGGCCAGGTTCAAGCCCTGGGGACGGACGCCGGGGTTGACGCCACCCGCGGCGTTGATCGCGTCGGCTACCCGGGCACCGCTGGTGACGGTCACCAGGCCGGGTGAGGGGACTTCGCCCACGACGTTGACGACGAGGGGCTCGGGTGGGCTCGACGTGACGGCCGCTACGGCCACGGGCAGGTCGGGAGGCGCCTCAGGGGTCGGCGACTGCCACCAGACGGCCACGAGGACCACCAGGCCGGTGGTCGCCGCGACGGAGGCGTAGAGCGCGCGGCGCTTGCGCAGTGGTGGCGCGGAGTCGGGCAGCCAGCGCTCCACCAGTCTGTCCGCCTTGCGGCGGGCCCAGCGGAACCGCGGGGGCGGCTCGGCGGCGCCGTCGGAACTGGTGAACACGACCGTCTTCGGGGAAGGCTCCGCCGCGGCCTGCGCGGCCAGTGCTTCGAGACGGGTCCGGGAAGTGTCAGAGGTGGTGCGGTGGTCGAACACGGGTTCGACGCTAGGGAGGTGGGGGTCCGGTGCGAAGGAGGAGTTCGTGGACTGTGGACAGGTGGTCGGGGTGTGGACAACTTCGGATCTTGAAACCGGTTTTGTCGGTGGGGTGTGGCATCATGCCGCCGCCCTCCGTCTACTCCGGACGATCAGATGTCTCCGGGCAGGACCACGACGCCCAGGACGCCGGGTCCGGTGTGGGCCCCGATCACGGCTCCCACCTCGGAGATCAGGCAGCCCGACGAGCCGGGGATCCGTTCGTCCAACCTGGTCGCCAACTCGGCCGCGCGTTCGGGTGCGGCGAGGTGGTGCACCGCCAGTCCGACGGGCCCGTGACCGGCGGCCAGCGCGGCCAGGTCCACCAGGCGCCCGATGGCGCGGCTCATCGTGCGCACCTTCTCCAGCGGCACGATCCGGCCGTCCTCCACGTGCAGCACGGGCTTCACGGCCAGCGCGGTGCCGACCAGCGCGGCGGTCGCGGTGATCCGGCCGCCGCGGCGCAGGTGGTCGAGGGTCTCGACGCAGAAGTACGCGCGCAAACGCTTGGCCACACCCGCCGCCGCCGCTTCCACGGCCTCCGCGGACTCACCCGCCTCCGAGGCGGCGCACGCGGACAGCACGGCGAAACCGAGCCCCATGCCGGTCGCGCGCGAGTCGACCACCCGGATCCGCACCGGGTCGACCTCCTCGGCGGCCAGCCGCGCGGCCTCCCACGTGCCCGACAGCTCGCGGGACAGGTGCACGGACACGATGGACGTCGCGCCGCCGTCGAGCACGGAGCGGTACACCTCGGCCAGCTCGCCGGGTGTGGGCCGGGACGTCGTCACGCGGCGGTGCTCGCCGAGCGCGGACGCGAGTTCCGCGGGGCCGAAGTCGAGGCCGTCCAGCCGGCTGCGGCCGTCCACCGCCACGTGCAGCGGCACCACGCGGACGCGGTGGCGTCGGGCGAACCCCTCCGGCAGGTAGGCCGTCGAGTCGGTGACAACGGTGGTGGGCACGGGACCGGACATTACGGCTCTCACTCGGTCGAGTGGCTCACCGCCACGGACCTGACGAGATCCGCCATCGCGGAACCCATCAGCTCGTGGCCCTCCCAACCCCAGTGCATGCCGTCCGGGTTGCCCCGCCCCGACCGCACGTGGTCGCCGACGACCGCGGCCACGTCCAGCAGCGGCACGCCGCTCCGCTCGCCCCACGCCCTCACGGCGCGCACGGCGGCGGGTCGACCGGTGTGAACGCCGCCGTACGCGGCGGAGCGGTGCACGGACGGCACCATCCCGATGGGCTTGATCCCCGGCTCCAACCGGTGCACGGCCTCCACCGAGTCGGCCAGGTAGCGCACGGTCAGGTGCGGCGGCAGCGCCACCGGACGACCGCCCAGCAGCCGCGACAGCGCGGGCTGGGCGGCCTTGTAGCCGGTGCGGGCCCACCGGCGCAGGCCGTCGGGCCGCAGGTACCGCAGCCCCTGCCGCAGGTAGGTCGGCAGCGGCGACGGCAGCGTGTCCATGTGCCCCACGGCGAACACGATGACGTCCGTGCGGGGCAGCAGCGACCAGACGCGCGGGTCGCCGGTCAGCGACCACCAGGCGTCGCGGGCCGTCCACCCGAAGCCTGCCGCGAGTTCGACGTGGCCGTCCAGCGCCTTGGCGGCGATGTTCGGCCACAGGCCGGCGTGGTCCGCGGGCAGCGGACCGTCAGGACCGTGGAACGCCAACGAGTCGGCGAGGACCAGCAGCCTCAACGAGTGGGCCCGGCGTTGTACGACGACAGCCGCCAGCGGCCGTCGCCTTCCGGTCGCCTGCTGAACACCGTCCAGTGGCAGTTGCCGATGCCGCCGAGCTGCCCCCACGACTCGATGGGCAGGTTCAGCAGCTTGCCGGTCAGCGCGGAGATCAGGCCTCCGTGCGCGCAGAGCATGACCGTGCCGTCGAACTCGCGGTCCACGGCCTCCACGACCTCGAAGGCCCGGTCCGCGACCTCGACCCTGGTCTCGCCGTCCGGCGGCGCGATCGTGGGGTCGGCCCGCCACTGGTCGATCATTCCCGGCCACTCGGCCTCGACCTCGGCGTTGGTCAACCCCTGCCACTTGCCCAGGTTGGTCTCGCGCAGGCGTTCGTCGATCCGCAGCGGGATGCCGACGGCGTCGGTGAACACCGTCGCCGTGTTCGTCGCCCGCCGCAGATCCGACGCGACCACCAGCTCGGGTGCGAACTTGGTGAGCACGGGCACCGCGAACCTGGCCTGGTTCCACCCCGTCTCGGTCAACGCCGAGTCGAGGTGGCCCTGCCAGCGTCCCGTGGCGTTGTAGTCCGTCTCACCGTGCCGCCACAGCACGAGCCGGTTCAAGGTCATCTGGTGTTCACGCCTCCGCCGTCTGGTCCTCTGCGGGGGCGTCCGCCGACCCTTCGAACTCGATCTGCGGGCAGTCCTTCCACAGCCGCTCCAGGCCGTAGAAGCTGCGCTCCTCGACGTGCTGCACGTGCACCACCACGTCCACGAAGTCCAGCAGCACCCACCGGCCCTCGCGCGCGCCCTCGCGGCGCACCGGCTTGCGGCCCGCCTCCCGCATCTTGTCTTCGATGTTGTCCACGATCGCGCCGACCAGCCGCTCGTTGGGAGCGGAGGCGATCACGAAGCAATCCGTGATCACGAGCTGGTCCGACACGTCGAGCACGATCACATCGTGCGCCTTCTTCTCGTCCGCCGCGCTAGCGGCGACCAGCGCCAACCGTCGTGCCTCGTCGGTGGCTGCCACATCTCTCCTCACCAGCGACCCGAGGATCCGGGTCGTACATCACTTCGATGCGCGCGGATACGCCCGCACGAGTTAATGAGGGTACCGGCGCGCGGAGCTAGTCCGGCACCGAGTAGAGCGAGCGCTTGGAGATGTACTGCACGACACCGTCCGGAACGAGGTACCAGACGGGCAGTCCGGAGGCCGTGCGGGCCCGGCAGGCGGTCGACGAGATGGCCATGGCGGGCACTTCCACGAGGGACACGGCGCCCTCGGGGAGGTGCTGACCGTTGAGTTCGTACCCCGGTCGGGTGACTCCGATGAAGTGCGCGAGGTCGAACACGTCGGACGCGCGGCGCCACGACACGATCTGCTCCAGCGCGTCCGCGCCGGTGATGAAGAACAGGTCGGCCTCGGGGTGTTCGGCCGAGAGGTCGGTGAGCGTGTCCACCGTGTACGTGGGCCCGCCGCGGTCGATGTCGACCCGGCTGACGGAGAACCTGGGGTTCGACGCGGTGGCGATGACCGTCATCAGGTAGCGGTCCTCGGCGCGGCTGACCACACGGGACGTCTTCTGCCACGGCTCCCCGGTGGGGACGAAGATCACCTCGTCGAGGTCGAACCTCGCCTGCACCTCGCTGGCCGCCACCAGGTGGCCGTGGTGCACCGGGTCGAAGGTCCCACCCATGACCCCGAGTCTGCGCCGCTTCGACATGGCTGGTCAGCCTACGGTGCCGGTGGGCAGGCGACCGTCCGCTCCCGTGAACGGCCGCCTGCCCACATCGGACTCCCCGTCCGCGGCCCACCCCGAAGCGGAGCCGCGTACCGGGGTGACGACGCCGCACCGGGGTTCATGACGCCGGTCGGGCGTCTTATTTCACCGTTTCGGGATCAGACCTCCGGAGCGATGACCGTTCCGTCACCGTCGCGCACCAGGATCGCCTCCATCGGACAGGACTCGGCGGCGTCCACCACCAGGTCGTCGGGTTCGACGAAGTCCTGCGCGGCGGTGGCCCTGCCGTTCTCCAACCGGAAGTACGCCGCGGCGCTGGACGCGCACATGCCCGTGCCGATGCACGCCTCGCGGTCGACCTGGACCTGCCACCTGGTCATGGGGCTACCACCTCACCAGGAGTTCCCGCGGGCCGCGCACCAGCCTGCCCTTCTTGAACGGCACCTCGTCCGCGGGCACCGCGAGTTCCAGCGCGGGGTACCGGCTCAGCAGGGTGCCGATCGCGACCTGGAGCTCCATCCGCGCCAGCGGAGCGCCCACGCAGTGGTGCACGCCGTGTCCGAACGCGACGTGCGCGTTGTTCTCCCGGTGGAAGTCGATCTCGTCCGGTCGCGGGAACACCTCCGGGTCCCGGTTGCCGCCCTGCCCGACGAACACGGCGTCGCCCGCCGGGATCGTCACGCCGCTCAGCTCGACGTCCTCCTTGGCGATGCGGGGGAAGCCCGCCGAGCCGCCGAGCGGCGTGATGCGCAGCAACTCCTCGACCGCCGCGGGCACCAGGTCGGGGTCCGCGCGCAGCTCGGCCAGCCGCTCGGGGGTGGACAGCAGCGTGTAGAGGAAGTTGCCCAGCTGGTTCGCCGTGGTCTCGTGCCCCGCGACCAGCAGCGTCACGCCGAAGTTGACCAGTTCCTCCTCCGAGAGCCGGTCCCCCTCGTCACGGGCCGTCACGAGCGTGCCGAGCACGTCGTCGGTCGGTGACCTGCGGCGTTCGGCCACGAGCTCGGCGATGTAGGACTGGAGGTTCTCGAACCCCGCCGTGATCTCCTCGGGCGTGAACGCGGTGATCGCGAGTGCCCGGTCCGACCAGTTCCGGAACTCGGCGCGGTCGTCGTAGGGAACGCCGAGCATCTCGCAGATGATCGTGATCGGCAGCGGCATGTTGAGCGCTTCGACCAGGTCAGCGGGCGCGCCGTCCTTCTCCATCGTGTCGAGCAGCCCGTCCACGATCTCCTGCGCCCGCTCCCTCAGCTGCTCGGTGCGCCGCATGGTGAAGCCCTTGGCCACGAGCTTGCGCAGCCTGCCGTGCTCGGGCGGGTCCATGCTCAGGATCGACTGCCGCTCCTGGATCATGGGGACGGCCCTCGGCACGTCCTGGCCGAGCACCGCGGCTCGGCTGAACCGCAGGTCGCTGAGCACGGTCTTCACGTCGTCGTACTTGGTGACCAGCCACGCGTCGCCGCCGTAGGGCAGTCGGACCCTGGCCACCGGTTCCGTCCGGCGCAGCACCTCGTAGGTGGGGTCGAGTTCCAGCCGTTCCGCCTCGCCGAACGGGTAGTTCCTCGGTTCCTGACTCGTCGTCATGCCCCCGCACTCCTCCCAAAGCGCCATGTAAGCAACTGCTTACATTTCGACGATAGAGAAATCGCTACGGACCGTCAACGACTCGTCTCGGTGAGTACTACCCCTCGGTGCGCTCCAGCAGCGTGCGGGCGCCGCTCAGCACCAGCCGGACGATCTCCTCGGGGTCCGCGCTCTTCAGCGGCTCCTTCGCCGAGGTGGACCGCACCATGCTGATGCCGATCACCCAGGCGAGGACCAACTCGGCCCGCAGGTCGCCGTCCTCGGCCTCGGTCAACGTGCTCAGCACGCGGATGTAGTCGTCCCCCAGCGCCTTGCGGATCTCCGCGGCGGCGCTGTCGATCCCCTCGGAGCGCAGCGCTGTGAACAGCAGGTGGTCACCCGGTCGGGGGGTCTTCTCCAGCATCCGCCGCAGCACGGTCTCCAACAGCCGCTCCGGCTGCTCGGCCTCCAGCAGCTCCCGCCCCTGACCGGCCATGACGGCCGCGTACAGCGCGTCCTTGCTGCCGAAGTAGCGGAACAGCAGGGCCTGGTTCACGCCCGCGCGCGCGGCGATGTCGCGCACGGTCGTCCGCGCGAACCCGCGCTCGGCGAACAGCCCCGTCGCGGCGTCCAGGAGCGCGGCACGGGTGGCCGCCGAGTCGCGGCGGCGAGCGGGTTCGGCGGTCACGAGGTCGGCCGGACGTGCCCCTCGCCCCAGACCACCCATTTGGTCGAGGTCAGCTCGGAGAGGCCCATCGGGCCGCGGGCGTGCAGCTTCTGGGTGGAGATGCCGATCTCGGCGCCCATGCCGAACTCGGCGCCGTCGGTGAACCCGGTCGAGGCGTTCACCATCACCGCCGCCGCGTCCACCCGCGTGGTGAACCGGCGGGCGGCCTTCACGTCGGACGTCACGATCGCCTCGGTGTGGCCCGAGCCGTGCTCGTTGATGTGCGCGATGGCCTCGTCGATGGTGCCGACGACCTTCGCCGCGATGTCCATCGACAGGTACTCGGTGTCCCAGTCGTCGGACGTCGCGGGCACGACCTCCGTGCCGGACAGGCCGGTGAACACCGGGTCGGCGTGCACGGTGACGCCCGCCGCGCGGAACGCCCCGGCGATGCGCGGCACGAACACGTCCGCGACGTCCGCGTGCACCAGCAGCGACTCGGCGGCGTTGCACACGCTGGTGCGGCGGGTCTTGGAGTTGAGCACGATCCGCTCGGCGTCGTCGAGGTCGGCCGACGCGTCCACGTACACGTGGCAGTTGCCGACACCGGTCTCGATCGTCGGCACGGTGGCGTTCGCGACGACGGTGGAGATGAGGCCCGCACCGCCGCGGGGGATCACCAGGTCCACGAGGCCGCGCGCAGTGATGAGGTGGTTCACCGACGCCCGGTCGTGGCACGGCAGCAGCTGGACGCAGTCCGCGGGCAGCCCGGCGGACTCCAGCGCGTCGCGCAGCACGGCGACGAGCGCGGTGTTCGAGTTCTCCGCCGACGACGACCCGCGCAGCAGCGCGGCGTTGCCGGACTTCAGGGCGAGACCCGCCGCGTCCACGGTCACGTTCGGGCGCGCCTCGTAAACCATGCCGACGACGCCGAGCGGGACGCGCACCTGCCGCAGGTCGAGGCCGTTCGGCAGCAGCCCGCCGCGCAGCACCTCGCCCACCGGGTCGGCCAGGCCCGCGACCGTCAGCAGGCCCTCGGCGACGCCGTCGATCCGCTGCTCGGTGAGCGCCAGGCGGTCGAGCATGTTCTCGGTGAGGCCCGCCGCACGACCGGCTTCCAGGTCGGCGGTGTTCGCCTTGAGGATCTCCTCGGACCGTTCGCGCAGGGCTGCGGCCATCTCGCGCAGCGCCGCATCCTTGCGGTCCCTGGTCGCCAGAACGAGTTCCTCGGAGGCGACACGGGCTCGGCGGGCGGCGGAGTGCACCTCTTCGCGCAGTTCAGCGGTCACGTCGTCCAGCTTAGGACCAATCGGACGTCGATCGCGTACGGGTATCCCGGATCCTGAAACCAGTTTCTGTCGGTGGTCCGTGCCATGGTTGGCACATGGACGAACTCGCCCTCCGGGAGATGGCCGACGAGCGACTGAGGGCCCTGGCCGGTCCGGACGCGGTGCTGCGCGACGACCAGTGGACCGCGATCCACGCGCTGGTGGCGCAGCGGCGGAGAGCGCTCGTGGTGCAGCGCACTGGGTGGGGCAAGTCGGCGGTCTACTTCATCGCGACGGCTCTGCTCCGGGAGCTGGGCGAGGGGCCGACGGTGATCGTGTCCCCGCTGTTGGCGTTGATGCGCAACCAGGTCGACGCGGCGGCGCGTGCGGGCGTGCGGGCGGCGACGATCAACTCGGCGAACACGGACGAGTGGGAACGGGTGCAGGACGCGGTCACGTCGGGTGAGGTCGACGTGCTGCTGGTATCACCGGAACGGTTGAACAACCCGGACTTCCGGGACACGGTGTTGCCGTCGTTGACGGCGTCGGCCGGGCTGCTGGTGGTCGACGAGGCGCACTGCATCTCGGACTGGGGCCACGACTTCCGGCCGGACTACCGGCGGCTGCGCACGTTGCTGACGGAGCTGCCGCCGGGGGTGCCGGTGCTGGCGACGACCGCGACGGCGAACAACCGCGTGGTGCGGGACGTGGCGGAGCAGTTGGGCCTGGGGTCCGGGTCGGACGCGCTGGTGCTGCGCGGGCCGCTGGACCGGGAGAGCCTGCGGCTGGCGGCGTTGCGGCTGCCGACGGCCGAGGCGAGGCTCGGCTGGCTCGGCGAGCACCTGGCGGCGCTGCCGGGGTCCGGGATCATCTACACGCTGACCGTCGCGGCGGCCGACGACGTGGCGGCGTTCCTGCGGGAGCGCGGGTACGAGGTGGCCGCGTACTCGGGGCGGACCGATCCGGCCGAGCGGCAGCGGGCGGAGGAGGACCTGCTCGCGAACCGGGTGAAGGCGCTGGTGGCGACGTCGGCGCTGGGCATGGGGTTCGACAAGCCGGACCTGGGGTTCGTGGTGCACCTGGGCGCGCCGCCCTCCCCCATCGCCTACTACCAGCAGATCGGCCGTGCGGGCCGAGGGGTGGAACGGGCCGAGGTGCTGCTGCTGCCCGGTCCGGAGGACAAGGACATCTGGGCGTACTTCGCGTCGCTGGCGTTCCCGCCGGAGCGGATCGTCCGGCAGGTGCTCGACGCGCTGGCCGACGCCGGTCGGGTGCTGTCGACGGCGGCGCTGGAGCCGAGGGTCGAGCTGTCGCGGACCCGGCTGGAGGTCGTGCTGAAGGTGCTCGACGTCGACGGCGCGGTGAAGCGGGTGCGCGGCGGGTGGGAGTCGACCGGGCAGCCGTGGTCCTACGACGGGGAGCGGTACGACCGCATCGGCGAGGCTCGGGCGGTCGAGCAGCAGGCGGTGCTCGACTACCTGGACACGACGGGCTGTCGCATGGAGTTCCTGTTGCGGCAGTTGGACGATCCGCACGCGAGCCCGTGTGGACGGTGCGACAACTGCACGGGTGAACGGCCGTCCGCCGAGGTCTCGTCCGGTGCGGCCACGGTCGCGCGGGAGCGGCTGCTGCGGCCCGGCGTGGACGTGGCGCCGCGCAAGCAGTGGCCGACCGGGATGGCGGCGATCGGCGTGTCGCTGTCGGGCAAGATCGCGGCAGGCGAGGCCGCGGAACCGGGGCGGGCGTTGGGAAGGCTGACCGACATCGGCTGGGGCAACAGGCTGCGGGCGCTGTTCGCCGCCGAGGACCAGACGATCCCGGACGACGTGTTCCAGGCGTGCGTGAAGGTGTTGAGCGCGTGGGGCTGGGAGGAGCGGCCGGTGGGTGTGGTGACGGTCGGCTCGCGGAGCAGGCCGAGCCTGGTGGGCAGCTTCGGCGCGCGCATCTCGGAGATCGGCCGGTTGCCGTTGCTGGGCCAGGTGTGGGTGGGTGAGGCCACGCACCGGGCGAACAGCGCGCAGCGCCTCGCCGGGCTGTGGAACGGGGTCCAGGCACCTGATCTGTCCACGGTGGACGGTCCGGTGCTGCTGGTCGACGACCGGATCGACACCGGCTGGACGATGACGGTCGCGGCGCGGGCCGTGCGCAAGGCCGGGGCGTCGGCCGTGTTGCCGTTCACGTTGGCGGTGACGGCCTAGGTGGTGGAGCAGCGGTTGCCCGGCGGGTTCGTGAACGAGGTCGTCCGGGTCGGCGACACCGTTCGACGGCCGAGGGCGGGCGAGTTCGTCCACCGGGTGCTGGAGCACCTCGACGGGTGGCCGGGAGCGCCCCGGTTCCTCGGCGTGGACTCACGGGGTCGGGAGGTCCTGGAGTTCCTCGACGGGCACGTGGCGTGGGAGTCGCCGCAGCCCGCCTCGGTGACCTCGGACGAGAGCCTCGTGCGGGTGGCCCGGCTGGTGCGGGAGTTCCACGACCTCACCGCGGGCCTGGCGGGCGAGGAGGAGGTCGTGTGCCACAACGACCTCTCACCCAAGAACACCGTGTACCGGAGCTTCGACGGTGAACTGCGGCCGGTGGCGTTCATCGACTGGGACCACGTGGCGCCCGGTCGGCGGGTGCACGACGTGGCGCACGTCTGCTGGCAGTACCTGGGGCTGGGGCCCGGAGCCGAGGTCGACGCGGCGGCGCGGGGTGTCCGGCTGATCAGCGACGCGTACGGGTTGGCCGACCGGGGCGCGCTGGTCGACACGATCCTGTGGTGGCAGGACCGGTGTTGGCGGGGGATCGTCGCGGACTCCGGGCCCTCGGGTGAGCGGTTGCGGGCCGCTGGGGCCGTGGACGAGGTGCGGGCGCAGTACGGCTGGGTAGCGGAGAACCGAGAACGGCTGGATCTGGGGAGGCGCCGATAAAACAACTCTCCACCTATTCCAGGAAACCACTGCTGAGCTGCGAAAACAAGACTTGATCTTTGGTTTTTCGCGGCTCACCCTCGTCACCATGAGGTGGGGACCTTCAGGTGGGTTGAGCACTGTCCTGTGGATCGGCGGAGCGCAGTGGGCGGGGAAGTCGACCGTCGCCTGGCTCCTGTCCCGACGTCACGGGCTGACCGCGTACCACTACGACTTCCACGACAGCAGAGGCCACGCCGACCGTGCGCTGGCACACGCCGACCGGTACCCGTACCGGCACGCGTGGCAGGTGCTGGGCGCGCACGACCCGGACCGGGCGTGGGTGCGGTTGACCCCGGAGGAGTTGGCCGAGAACAGCAGGCACAGCTTCGTCGAGCGGTTCGGGATGGTCCTGGACGACCTGCGGGGGCTGTCCAGCAGTCGGCCGATCATCGCCGAGGGGTGGGGGCTGCGGCCGGAACTGGTGGCGCCGCTGCTGGCATCGCCCAGCCAGGCGGTGTTCCTGGTGCCGACGGAGACGTTCCGGCAGCGGCAGCTGCGTGAACTGCCGAGGGCGGGGCGGATCACGGCGAAGGTGAGCGACCCGGTTCGAGCACAGGCGAACCGGGTGGAACGGGACAGGCTGCTGGCGCGCGAGGTCGTGGAGAACGCGCGGCGGCACGGACTGCGGGTGATCGAGGTCGACGGGAGTCTCAGCGTCGGTGGGTTGACCGACGTCGTGGCGAACCACTTCGAGGAGTGGCTCTCGGTCAGCCGGTGAGGTGGCGCGGAGCACTGGCGACCGAGCCCTGTCGGGGTGCCACATCGGTGGGAGGCGGAGGCCCGGTGAGTGCGGACGCCTCAGGCCACCACGTGATGAAGGGGTAGCCGACACCGGAAGGCGGACACGAACGCCGCCGCGCCGCGGACCGGCACCCGATGGGGTGACGGAGGAGGGGGAACCACAGGTTCCCTCCTCCGCCACCGACCATCAGCGGCGCAGGAGGTTGCGCAGCTTCGGCACCGCCACGAAGGCGATGCCCACGAGAAGGAGGCCACCGCCGAGGAACAGCAGCCACAGCGAGCCAAAGCCGGTGCTGGCCAGGTTGTCGTTGCCGCGGACGGCCAGCACGGGCGCGGTGGTCGTCGTGACGGCGGGCGCGGTCGTCGTGGTGGCGGTCGTCGCGGTCGTGGGCGTGCTGGTCCCGGTGGTCGTGGTCGTCGAGCCGGGCGTGGTCGTGGAACCGGCCGTGGTCGTCGTCGAACCGGACGTCGTCGTGGTCGTTCCGGTCGTGGTGGTCGTGGTGGTGGTCGTCGTCGTGGTGGTCGTGGTGGTGGTGCCGCACAGGAACCAGTGGCTGATGTCGGCGGGTTTGCCGCTGGCGTTGATCGGCGCGTGCAGGTCCACCCACGGCAGCGGCCCGAGGTCGGAGGCGAGGTACGTGTTGTAAGCGGGGCCGCCCTTGACCACGACGGCGGTGACGACGTAGGCACCGGTGCTGGTCACGGTGATGTACTTGTTGCCAGAGATCGAGAACACGACCTGAGCGGGAGCGATCGTCTCCCCCGGCAGACTGGCCTGCTGGCACGTGGTGGCGTTGTTGTCACCCGGCTGCCCGGCCGGGGAGGCCGCTGAAGCGCCTCCGGCGAAGACCGCGGCGGCGGTCGCCACCACGGCGATCGCTCCCGCGGCTCTGACCAGGTGACGGACGGCCTCAGAAGTGGCGCGCATGGCTGCTCCAGCTGCGTCGGGGGGATGATCGACAAACCGATGACACCGTTCGGCCCACAATCCCACTAGGCCATTCGGTGTACAAGTTCTGATGCCGGGTTGTTGCGTCTTCGTGAGGGCACGGGCGGTGATCGGGTCCCTACTCAACCGGGGGCTGATGTGGGAAGGTCCGGAGATGGTGGAGGTGGAGCAGCAGAGGCATCGGCTTCCGGTCCGCAGGCTCATCGCGGCGAGCATCGGCAACGCGATCGAGTGGTACGACTGGACCATCTACGCGACGTTCAGCATCTACTTCGCGACGGCGATCTTCCCGTCCGGCAACGCGGAGCTGGCGCTGCTCAACACGCTGGCCACCTACGCGCTGGCGTTCTTCTTCCGCCCGCTCGGCGGCTACCTGCTGGGGCGGTTCGCGGACCTGCGCGGCCGGAAACCCGCGATGATCCTGACGATCGTGCTGATGGCGGGCGGGTCGACGGCGATCGGCCTGCTGCCCACCTACGAGCTGGTGGGCTGGCTGGCGCCGATACTGCTGCTGCTCGCCCGGATCGCGCAGGGGCTGTCGCTCGGTGGGGAGGTGTCGAACGCGTCGGCCTACCTGGCGGAGATCGCGCCGCCCGAGCGCCGGGGGCGGTACTCGTCGTTCTTCTACATCTCCACGGGCACGGCGGTGCTGATCGCGTCGCTCATCGGGTTCACGCTCGCGCGGACGATGGACCGGGCGCAGCTCGAATCGTTCGGGTGGCGGATCCCGTTCCTGGTCGGCGGCCTGCTGGGGTTGCTGGGGCTGTGGCTGCGCCGCAGCCTGGAGGAGACGGAGCAGTTCGAGCAGAACAAGGTGAAGGCGGAGCGCGTCCACCGACCGCTGTTGACCACGGTGAAGGAGCACCCGAAGGCGGTGGGGCGGCTGGTCGGGTTCACGATGCTCTCCACGCTCTGCTACTACACGTTCTTCAGCGCGCTGACGCCGTTCGCGGTGAAGAACCGCGGGGTCGACGCCGTGGACGTGTTCCTGGCGCTGTCGATCGCGACGGTGCTGTTCATCGCGCTCCAGTACCCGATGGGGGCGCTGTCGGACCGGTTCGGGCGCAAGCCGCAGCTGCTGTTCTGGTCGGCGGCCACGGCGGTGTTGGTCGTGCCGCTGTCGTCGTTGCTGGAGCCGGGGCTGACCGGACCCCTGATCGTGTTCTGCGTGGGGCTCGGGCTGTACACGATGATGACGTCGATCGCGCCCGCGGTGATGAGCGAGCTGTTCCCGACCGAGCTGCGCGGGCTCGGGATCGGTGCCTGGTACAACCTCACGGTCGCGCTGTTCGGCGGCACCGCTCCGCTGGTGATCGCCTGGCTGGCGGGCCGGGGTCTGTCGGACGTGTACTTCTACTACGTGGCGGCGGGTGCGGCCATCGCGTTCCTGGTGATCCTGACCCTGCCGGAGACCAAGGGGTCAGAGCTGCGCTGAGCGCAAACCGGTGAAGATGATCGCCAGGGTGCGCTCGCGGAGGTCGGGGTCCCAGCCGGAGTGCAGCGCGCCCTGACTGGTGGCCGCCAGCAGTGCCATCACCTCGTCCAGCAGCACGGTCGCCCGCACGACCCCGGCCGCCTGCGCCTGGTCGAGCAGGATGCCGACGGCTTCGCGGAGCAGTTGGAGCTGGTCGGAGATCCGCACGTCGACGCCGAGCAGGTCGACCACGGTCCGGCACGAGGACGCGCGCTCGACCAGGTGGGCGAAGAACGTGAACAACGAGGTGGCCGGATCTCCTTGGCGGACCAGGGATTCGACCTCCTGGGCGAGTTCGCGCACGAGTGCGCTCATCAGCGCGGTCAGCAGGTCGTTCTTGGTCGGGAAGTGCCGGAAGACGGTGCCGATGGCCACACCCGCCCTGGCGGCGACCTCCTCGGTCGACGCGGAGGCACCCTTGGCGGCGAAGACCTCGTCGGCGGCGGCCAGGATGCGTGCCCGGTTGCGCTGGGCGTCCGCGCGCATCGCGTTCCCTTCGTGGACGACGACTACTGAACCTGAGTCCTCGCTCACCTTACTGGAGGGTCCTGATGGCCGCACGGGAGTGACCTGGTGCGGCGAGATCAGGACGCAGCGAGCGGCGGTGGAGCTTCTGGGCGAGACCACGGGTGTGGCGGCCCAGAGCCTGTGGGCGGGGCCACGAGCCTGTGGCGGGGCCGAAACGGCGAGCACCTCGCCGAGCCCGTAGGAGCCGCGAACTTGTGGCGGACCAGGGACCGGACTTGGGGGCCACATGCGTGTGATGGGTCAGGGACCGCACTGGGAAGCCAGGTGCGTGCGGTGGGTCAGGGACCGGACTGGGGAGCCACGTGCGTGCGGTGGGTCAGAGACCGGACTGGGAAGCCACGGGCGTGCGATGGGTCAGGGGCGGTGGAGGGAGACCAGGTCGTCTGCGTGGACCACCTCGCGGCGGTGTTCGGCTGGCAGTTCGTGGCTGGAGCGGCCGATGAGGGCTGGGAGTTCTGCGGCGTCGTAGGCCACCACGCCCCTGGCGACTACCTGGCCGGTGAGGTTCGCCAGCTCGACCACGTCGCCCGCCTCGAAGGTGCCCTCGACGGCGGTGATGCCCGCGGCGAGGAGCGAGCGCCTGCGGTTCACGACCGCGGCCACGGCGCCGTCGTCCAGCACCAGGGTGCCGTTGGCGTCGGCGGCGTAGCCGAGCCAGAAGCGGCGGGCGGTCAGGCGGGTGCCGGTGGCGGCGAAGGCGGTGCCGACGGCTGGGGTGCCGGGGGTTGGGGTCCCGGAGGTTGGGGTGCCGGAGGTTGGGGTGCCGAGAGCGCGGGCGGCGTCGGTTGCGCCCGCCAGCAGCACCGGGATGCCCGCGGAGGCGGCCAGGGTGGCCGCTGCGAGCTTGGAGGCCATGCCGCCGGTGCCCAGGGCGCCGCCGGTGCCTGCGCGGACGCCGTCTACGTCGTCCGGGCCGCCCACCTCAGTGACTCGGCGGGCGTCGGCCAGGCGGGGGTCGCCGTCGTACAGGGCGTCCACGTCGGACAGCAGGAACAGCGCGTCGGCGCCGACGAGGTGGGCCACGAGGGCCGCCAGGCGGTCGTTGTCGCCGAAGCGGATCTCCTCGGTGGCAACGGTGTCGTTCTCGTTCACCACGGGCACGACGCCGAGGGCCAGCAGGCGGGAGAAGGTGCGCTGGGCATTGCGGTAGTGCGAGCGCCGGACCACGTCGTCGGCGGTGAGCAGGACCTGGCCGACCGTCAGGGAGTAGCGGCCGAAGGAGTTGCCGTACGCGTGGGCCAGGGCGAGTTGGCCGACGCTGGCGGCGGCCTGCTGGGTCGCGAGGTCCTTCGGGCGGCGGGTCAGACCCAGCGGAGCCAGGCCGGCGGCGATGGCACCGGAGGAGACCAGCACGATCTGGCTGCCCGCGGCGCGGCGAGCGGCCAGCGCGTCCACGAGGGCGTCCAGCCTGGCCGGGTCGAGCCCGCCCTCGGCTGTCGTCAACGAGGAGGACCCGACCTTCACGACAACCCTGGTGGCCGAAGCCACCGCCTTGCGGGCCAACGAGACCTCCGCGCCGCCGATCATCACTCCTCGAAGTCGTCCTCGTCGTACACACCGGGCAGGCGGCGCGCCTTCTTGAGCGCCTTGCGCTCGTGCGCGCCGATCCGGTCGTTGCTCTCCAGCCGCAGGTCGGTGCCGCGGCCGGTCATGGTCATCGCGATGCCCGCGGGCGTCGTCGGCTCCCAGTCGAACACCAGGTCGCCGATGGTGACCTGGGCTCCGGGCACGGCACCGCGCTTGACCAGCACCTCTTCCACGCCCATGCGGGCGAGGCGGTCCGCGAGGTAGCCGACGGCCTCGTCGTTGGAGAAGTCCGTCTGCCGGATCCAGCGCTCGGGGCGGTCGCCCTTGACGATGAACCCGCCCTCGGTCTCCGGGTCGTCGTGGACGGTGAAGCCCTCGTCGTCGACGGCGGTCGGCCGCAGCACGATGCGGGTCGACTCCTGCTTCGGCTTGGTCGCGCGGTACTGCTCGACGACCGCGCCGAGCGCGAACGTCAGCTCGCGCAGGCCTTCGCGGGTCGCGGTCGAGATCTCCAGCACCTGGAGGCCGCGGGCCTCGATGTCCGGGCGCACCAGTTCCGCGAGTTCACGGGCCTCGGGCACGTCGATCTTGTTGAGTACCACCAGGCGCGGGCGGTCCGTGAGGTCGCCGCCCAGCGACGGGGTGTACTTCGCGAGCTCCTCTTCGAGCGCGTCGATGTCCGACAGCGGGTCGCGGCCCGATTCGAACGTCGCGCAGTCGACGACGTGCACGAGGACCGCGCAGCGCTCGATGTGGCGCAGGAAGTCCAGGCCGAGGCCCTTGCCCTCGCTGGCGCCGGGGATCAGACCGGGCACGTCGGCCATCGTGAAGACGGTCGCGCCCGCGGTGATCACGCCGAGGTTCGGGACCAGGGTGGTGAACGGGTAGTCGGCGATCTTCGGCTTGGCCTCGGAGAGGACCGAGATCAGCGACGACTTGCCCGCGGAGGGGAAGCCGAGCAGGCCGACGTCGGCGACGGACTTCAGTTCGAGGACGAAGTCGCCGCGCTCGCCGGGCTCACCCAGCAGCGCGAAACCGGGCGCCTTGCGGGCCTTGGACGCGAGCTGGGCGTTGCCGAGGCCACCACGACCGCCGCGCGCGGCGATCATCCGGGTGCCCTCGCCGACGAGGTCGGCGACGACCTTGCCGTCCTCGGTCAGGACCACGGTGCCGTCCGGCACGCGCAGTTCGAGGTTCTCGCCGTTCGCGCCGTCGCGGTTCGCGCCCTGGCCCTGCTTGCCGTTCGTGGCGGAGGCGTTGGGGCGGAAGTGGAAGTCCAGCAGCGTGTGCACGTTGGAGTCGACCACCAGGACGACGTCGCCGCCCTTGCCGCCGTTACCGCCGTCGGGACCGCCCAGCGGCTTGAACTTCTCCCGGTGCACCGACGCGCAACCGTTGCCACCCTCGCCAGCGGCGACGTGGATAACCACTCGGTCGACGAACCGGGACACGGGAACTCACTTCCAAAGGATCAACGAAGAAGGGGACAAACGCCGAGCGCCGTGGGTCCGCGTTGGCGGACACACGGCGCTCGGGGAAATCAGGTCGAACTACGCGGCGACCTTGGCCTCGACCGGCACGATGTTGACGGTCTTGCGACCGCGCTTCGAGCCGAACTCGACCGCGCCGGGGGCGAGGGCGAACAGCGTGTCGTC
>NZ_DASUSQ010000151.1:0-15399 GCF_036375055.1 Umezawaea sp. | reverse complement strand
AAGTCGCCACCGGCGACTTCGCGCCCCGGAGATCTATTTCCCACTTGCCGACGCGACCTCATCCTCTGGAGACCCTGACTCCCCGGAGAGCGAGGTCGCCATGTCCCGTCGCCGTCCCCTGTCCTCACGGCACCGACTCCTGCCAGCCGTGCTCGCAACGGCGCTCGTCACAGCGCAACTCCTGGTCCCCCAGCAGCGCGCGGCCTCCGCCTCGGCGGCGCCGGGTGCCCCGCCCGGTGCCACCGCCTCCCACCGGGTCACCCTGCTCACCGGTGACGTCGTGGACTACGCGGAGCAGACCGACGGCACCCGGACGGCCCAGGTCGACGCCGCCCCCCGCGAGAACGGTCCGCCACCGGCGTTCCGCACGACGACCACGGCCGACGGCCTGCTCGTCGTCCCGGAGGACGCGCAGGCCCGCATCGACTCCGGGGCGCTCGACCCCGACCTGTTCAACGTCACGCGCCTGGTCGCCGAAGGCCTGGAGGACGGGCGCGCCACCACGATCCCGGTGATCACCGCCTACGCGGGCGACCTCGGCGCCGCCGCGCTGGACGCCAGGGCCGCGGACCTGCCCGCCGAGCGGCGGACGACGGTCGCGAGCGCGGGAGCCGTGGGCATGCGCGTCGCCAAGGACTCCGCCCCGGCGTTCTGGCGGACGCTCACGGCGGCACCGGAGTCGGCGTCCACACTGGACCGCGGTGTGGCGGCCGTGTCGCTGGACCGGCGCGTCCACGTGACCCTGGACCGGACGACCCGGCAGGTCGGAGCACCCGCCGCGTGGGAGAAGGGGCTGGACGGCACGGGGACGACCGTGGCCGTGGTGGACACCGGGATCGACGCGGGCCACCCCGACCTGGCGGGCGCGGTCGTCGACTCGGCCAACTTCACCGACGAGCCGGACGTGGTCGACCGCCACGGGCACGGCACGCACGTCGCGTCGATCGTCGCGGGCACCGGCGCCGCCTCCGGCGGCAGGTACCGCGGTGTCGCGCCGGGGGCGAAGCTGCTGGTGGCCAAGGTGTTCGACAGCACCGGCTACGGCGAGACCTCCCAGGTGATGGCGGGGATGGAGTGGGCGGCCGAGCGGGGCGCGGAGGTGGTCAACCTCAGCCTCGGCGCCGGCGTCACCGACGGGTCCGACCCGCTCAGCGCCCTGGTCGACGACCTGTCGCGGCGCACCGGCGCGCTCTTCGTGGTCGCGGCGGGCAACTCCGGCCCCGGCGACCGCACGGTGACCACGCCGGGCACCGCCGCGTCCGCGCTGACCGTCGGCGCGGTCGACCGCGACAACCGGATCGCCGGGTTCAGCGGCCGGGGACCGCGCTCGGGTGACGCGATGGTCAAACCGGAGGTCGTCGCGCCGGGCGTGGACGTGGTCGCGGCCCGCGCGGCGGACACGGCGATGGGCGCGCCCGTGGACGACCGCCACACGGCGGCCTCGGGCACCTCGATGGCGACGCCGCACGTGGCGGGCGCGGCGGCGATCCTGCACCAGCAGCACCCCGACTGGACCGGCTCGGTGCTGAAGGACGCGCTGGTGTCGAGCGCGCGGGACGTCGGCCTCGCCTGGTTCCAGCAGGGCTCCGGGCTGCTCGACGTGGCCAGGGCGGTCGAGCAGACCGCCATCGGGCCGCCGGTGCTGAACTTCGGCCGCAACGACCGCGTCGCGCAGGGCACCCCGCCCGTGCCGCGGACGCTGGAGTACACCAACCCCGGTGACGAGCCGCTGACCCTGGGTCTGTCGCTGTCCGCGAAGGCGTGGACGGGCGAGACCGCGCCCGCGGGCAGCCTGCGGCTGGCGTCGACCACGGTCGTGGTCCCGGCGAAGGGGAAGGCGGCCACGTCGCTGGTCCTCGACCCGGACGAGGGCGAGGCGGGCGTCTACGGGGGCGAGGTCGTCGCGTCCGACGGCGCCACGGTCCTGCGCACGCCGGTCAGCACCTACAACGCCCCCGAGCTGTTCAAGGTCGACGTCCGCGTGCTCGACTCCGCGGGCCGTCCCGCGGTGCGGGCGGGTGTGCAGCTCGTCGACGACTCGGCGGGCGCGGCCAGCCTCAACGACCCGTTCCGGGAGTCCGTCGACCGGCAGGTGGGCCTGGTGGACGGAGTGGGCAGCGCGGCCGTGCCCGCGGGGACCTACTCCGCGATCGGGTGGAGCAGCGAGAAGGGCGTCACCACCCGGACCTGGTCCGCGCTGCACAAGTCCGAAGTGGACGTCCGGGGGCCGACCTCGGTCACGCTCGACGCCAGGGGGACCGTCCCGGTGGGCGTCGTCGCGCCGACCCCGGTCGACCAGCGCGACCGCACGGTCATGCTGCGCCGCGTGCTGCCCGCGACCGGCGGCACGCCCGGCCACCTCAGCGAGACCGGTCTCGCGGCGGGTGCCACGAGCTGGCGGGTCCGCGCCACCCCCTCGCCCGCCACGAAGCGGGGCGCGATCTCGTTGCAGGACAGCGCCACCCTCCAGCGCGCGGCGGTGGAACTGGCGGTGGGCGGCGCGTCGGGGCCGCTGCTGCACCCGGAGTACGACGCCGGCGTCGTCGCGACCCGCTGGCCGGGCCAGCACGACGTCCCGCTGGTCTTCGGCGGACTCGGCACCCCCGAGGAGATCGCCCGCGCGAACGTGGCGGGCAAGGCGGTGCTGGTGCGCGTGCCGGTGCCGCCGGGAGCCGCCGACCCGGTCAACGCCGTGTTCACCGCGGCCACGGCGGCGGCCGGTACCGCGTCGGCGGCCGGGGCGGTCGCCGTCGTCTCCTACGTCGACGTGGACGGGGCGCTGACCGTGCCCGGACTGGCGAGCGCGGTCGTCCCGCACCTCTCGCTCGACCACGCCGAGGGCGCGGCGCTGCGGGCCAGGACCGACCGGGGGCCGACCTCGCTGTCGATCCGGGTGCACGCCGCCCCGGACGCGGTCTACCACCTCGCCCACCTCGACCCGAACGGCGTGCCGTCGAACCACCTGCACCGGCTGGACCGGTCGAGGATGGTGGCGTCCAAGGCGTTCTACCACGCCGAGAAGCCCGGTCTGACCGTGCAGAAGACGTGGTACCCGTTCGCGACCGGCCTGTGGAAGACCCAGATCGCGCAGCCCGTGCGCTACAGCGCCCCGGCCTCGTGGACGGAGTACACCGGTCCCGCCGACGAGCGGGTGGTGTGGAAGCGGGTCGTCACGCTGTCCGGCACCGACGACAAGAACAGGCGCGCCGCGCTGGCCGTGCTCCAGCAGAACGTCTACCGCGCGGGGGAGACCTCGCGCCCGGACGAGCACTGGTTCGGCGGGCCGATGCGCGGCACGGCGGTGGAACTGGCGCCCGACCACCCCGCGCGGTACCCGGCGACCGAGGCGGGCTGGAAGCTCCTGTGCACGGCCTGCCGGGGCGGCGAGGACCCCGACTTGTTCGTGCCCGCCCTCCAGTGGGGCGACGGGACCCCCGGCCACTACGCCAACCCCTACGAGAACGCCGCGCACTTCGCCACGACGAGGACGCGGGTGTTCCAGGGGGACGAGGAGGTCGTCGCGGTCAACGCCGGTGACCCGCTCGCGGTGTTCCCGCTGTACCGGCTGAGCCCGACGCCCACCACCTACCGGCTGGAGGTCGTGGAGGAGCAGAAGGCCCAGGCCCAGGTGGGCGCGCCGAGCGGGGTGCTGTTCCGGCTCGCACCGCGCACGGACACCACGTGGACGTTCCGGTCGCAGCGGCCCGCGGCGGGCGCGCCCCAGGGGTTCGCGTGCCGGGACGACGGACGGGTCTGCGCGTTCCAGCCGCTGGTGCGCCTCGACCTGCGGCTGCCGCTCGACCTGGGCAACCAGGCGCCCGCGGGCGGGGCGTACTCGTTCGACGTGGTCGCCGGGTCGCACTCCGGCGCGGTCGGCGGCGGACCGGTCGTGTCGCTGCGGACGGCGTACTCGACCGACGAGGGCGCCACGTGGCGGGACGCGGTCGCCTCGCCGCGCGGCGACGGGAGGTGGACGGTCACCGTCGTGCACCCGGCGCTCGCCGCGACCAGCGGGTACGTGTGGCTGCGGACCACCGCCCGCGACAGCGCGGGCAACACCGTGACGAGCACCGTGCGGCGGGCGTACGCGCTGACCGCTCCCGCGGGCGTCGCGGTGTCACCCGCGGCGCGGTAGGTCGCGCGAGGGGTGGGTCACCGACAGCGTGGCCCACCCCTTCGCCGACGCCCGGAGCCCGGCCTGGAACCGGGTGTCGGCGTCGAGGTGCGCCATCAGCGCCCGGAGCCTGCGCTGGAACGTCCGGTAGCTCAACCCGAGCTGCTTGGCGATGCTCCGGTCCGGCAGCCCGGTGGTGAGCAGGGCCAGCAGCCGCGCGTCCTCCGGCGGCAGCGCGTCGCCGTTCGCGGGCGGCGACCCCGGCAGCGCCAGGGGGATGGCCTGGGACCACAGGGCCGAGAACAACGCCCGGAGCGCGTCGAGCAGCGCGGACCGGTGCACCACGACCGCGCTGGTGATCGTCGGCCGGTCGGTGTGCAGCGGGATCAGCCCGAGGTGCCGGTCGGCGAGGATCATCTTCATCGGCGCCTCCGCCACGACCCGCGCCTCCTCGCCGAGCGCCAGCCCGGCCTCCAGGTCCGCCAGCAGGTCGTGCGCCTCCAGCGCCTGGTGGTCGTAGATGCCGAAGAACCCGACGCCCTCGCCGAGCAGGTCGCGCTCCACCGGGTGCAGCGCGCGCGGCGGCTGCGCGTACGGCGGCTTGTCGATGAACCGCACCTCGCCGCGCGCCGACCGCATGACCTGCTCGACGCGCCGCGAGATCTCCTCCGCGCCGTGCACCACCTCGACCAGCTCGGCGGGGTGCAGCCGGGTCATCGAGTCGACGTACCGGTCGTGCAGGTGGTCCGCGAACAGCCTGGCCCGCTTGAGCTCGCTCTCCCGCTCCACGAACAGCGCGCCGAGCGCGACGTCCGGCGGCACGGCGCGGAACCGCTCCGGCGGACCCGGCGACCGGGTGACGATCCCCTTGTCCAGCAGCCGCTTGAGCACGCGCCGCAGCCGCGACGGGGTGAACCCCACCTCCGCGCACAGTTCCGCGGTGGTCATCGGGTCGTGCTCGACGAGCACCTCGTACACCTGCTGGTCGGTCGGCGTCAGACCGAGGGAGCTGAGCATGCTGACGTCCTCGCCGGGCGCGGGTGAACCGACGGCCCAGTATCCGACGGTCCGCTCGTCGGACCACACCGCCGAACGTTGGACCGTCCGCTAGCGCGGCGTGAAGGTGACGGGCAGGGACAGCGGACCGCGCATGATGCCGCTGGGCACCCACTCCAGGTCGTCCAGCGGTACGGCCGGGGCCAGGTCGGGGATCCGGCGCAGCAGGGTCTCCAGCGCGACGGCCGCCTCCAGCCTGGCCAGGGGAGCGCCGAGGCAGTGGTGCACGCCGTACCCGAACGACAGGTGGCGCACGCCGCCGCGGGTCACGTCCAGCTCCGCCGGGTCGCCGCCACCGGGCACCGGGACGTCCCGGCTCGCCGACGACAGCGCCACCATCACGACCTCGCCGCGGCTGATGGCCGTGCCGCTCAGCTCCAGGTCCTCGTGGGCGTAGCGGGGTGTCGCGTGCTCGACCGACGAGTCGTGGCGCAGGAACTCCTCGACCGCGCCGGGCACGAGGTCGGGCCGCTCCCGGAGCAGGTCGGCCTGCTCCGGGGCGCGCAGCAGCGCCACGAGGGCGTTGCCGAGCAGGTTGACGGTGGTCTCGTGGCCCGCGACGACCAGCAGGACCGCGGTGCCGACCAGTTCGACCTCCGAGAGCCTGCCGTCGTCCCCGTCGCGCACGGCCACCAGCGCGGACAGCAGACCGTCGTCGGGGTTCTCCCGCTTGGCCGCCACCAGCTCGGCCAGGTAGCGGTTCAGGTTCGTCCCCGCCGCGCGCTGCACCTCCGACGGCGCGCCCAGCATGAGCGAGCTCCACGTCCGGAAGTCGGCGCGGTCGCGCTCCGGCACACCCAGCAGCTCCGAGATCACGGCCACCGGCAGGGGAGCGGTGAACGCCTCCACCAGGTCCGCCTCGCCCTCGGGGGCGAGCGCGTCCACCAGGTCGTCGGCGATCTCCTGGACGCGCGGGGCCAGTTCGCGCGTGCGGCCGGGGCTGAACGCGCCCGCGACCAGCCGTCGCAGCCGGGTGTGGTCCGGCGGGTCGGCCATCAGCATGTTGCCGCCCAGGCCGACACCGGTCCGGTGGCTCGTGTAGCCCGCCGCGTCGAGCAGTTCCAGCGAGGGCTCGGGGTCCTTGAGCAGCGCCGGGTGCAGGAGCGCCTCCTGCGCGGCGGCGTGGCCGACCACCAGCCAGCCCTCGATGCCGTTGGAGAAGCGCGAGCGGTGCACCGGTCCCCGCTTCCGCAGCTCGGCGTAGCGGGCGGGCGCCGCCGCCTTGAACTCGGCCGTGATCGTCACGAGCTCGGTCATCCGGATCCCCCTGGTCCACGGTGGCGAACCACGCCACGGTACGGGGGAGGCCGTCCCGGCGGACGGCGCCGAAAGGGTGGTTCAGCCGAGCCGGGTGCCCGCGGTCTCCGGTGGGGACCCCGTCCGGTTCGCCTCGTCGGTGGACGACGGCGGGGCGTCGACGACCGGGTCCTCGGACACCGCCGTCCACGTGCCGGGGCCGCACCAGACCCGCACCGCCGTGACCGCGCCGTCGTCGGCGACCGTGACGGCGTCGGGGCCGACGCCCCCACCTCGCCCACGACGTCCGGCTTGGACGACCGATCGGGGTCGTCCCACTGGCCGACCACCGGCGGTCCCCGCGCGCAGGGGAGGTTCAGGCGGTGAGGCCGGTGCCCAGCACGTGGGTGCCCCTGGCGGTCAGCCGGCGGGGACGCGGTGGCCGAGCGCGGCCGGGCCCGCCGGCTCGACGAGGCCGATCCGCGCCAGGCGGGTGGCGGCGACCTGGTCGCAGCACGCGATGCCGTCGACGAACAGGTCGGGTTCGCTGCCGGGGGCCATCGTGACGCGGCCCGCGGCCACGGCGCGCAGGAGGGCGATGTCCCGGTGGGACGGAGGTGCGTCGATCACGGCGATCGTCTCGCACCGGGGTGGTGCGCCGGTTCGGAACACCGAGGAAAACCCGAGGGCCCCGTCCCCGACCGGGGATGGGGCCCCGAACTGACCGCGAGCACACCGGAGTCGGCCCGTTCGTCCCCTCCACGGGGACGAACGCCGCCTACACGCGTTCGGCGGGCACCCGCTCCGGTTCCGCGTTCTCGTCCTCCCGGTCGAGCATCGTGGCCTCGTCGAACGGGTCCGCGCCGGTGAACACGCGTTCGGCCTGCTGCTTGTCGAACTCGCCGACCCAGTTGCCGATGAGGACGGTGGCGACGGCGTTGCCCGCGAAGTTCGTCAGCGCCCGCGCCTCGGACATGAAGCGGTCGATGCCGACGATGAGGCCGACGCCGTCCACGAGTTCCGGCCGGTGGGCCTGGAGGCCGCCCGCCAGGGTCGCGAGGCCGGCGCCGCTGACGCCCGCCGCGCCCTTCGACGCGATGATCATGAACAGCAGCAGCGAGATCTGCTCGCCGATCTGGAGCGGTGTGCCGAGCGCGTCGGCGATGAAGATCGACGCCATGGTCAGGTAGATCGCGGTGCCGTCGAGGTTGAACGAGTAGCCGGTCGGCACGGTGATGCCGACGACCGGCCGCGAGACGCCGAGGTGCTCCATCTTGGCGATCAGGCGGGGCAGGGCCGATTCCGACGACGAGGTGGAGACGATGAGCAGGAACTCGCGGCCCAGGTAGCGCAGCAGGTTCAGGATGTTCACGCCGGAGCCGAACTTCAGCACCAGGCCGAGGATGACGAGCACGAAGATGAAGCACGTGATGTAGAAGCCCAGCATGATCTGCAACAGGCTGGCCAGCGCCTTCCAGCCGGTCTCGCCGACGACCGCGGCGATGGCGCCGAACGCGCCGATCGGGGCGGCCCACATGATCATGGCCAGCACGCGGAACACCAGGCGTTCGAAGTGCTTCACGCCGCGCAGGATCGCGTCGCCCGACGCGCCGAGCTTGGGGATGGCGAAGCCGATCAGGAGCGCCACGAACAGCGTCTGGAGGACGTTGCCCGCCGTCAGCGGCGACACGAGCGTCTCGGGGATGATGCCCAGCAGGAACTCGGTCGTGGACTGCGCCTCGGCGCCCGCGGCCTTCGTGCCCGCCGCCTTGGCCGACTCGGACAGGTTCAGGCCCTCGCCCGGCTTGATGATGTTGCCGACGACCAGGCCGATGGCGAGCGCGAACGTCGACATCACCATGAAGTAGCCGAGGGCGAGGCCGCCGACCTTGCCGACCGTGGCAGCCTTCCTGATGGAGCCGACGCCGAGCACGATCGTGCAGAAGATGACCGGCGCGATCATCATCTTGATCAGCGAGACGAACCCGGTGCCCACCGGCTTCAGGGCGACGCCGAGCTTCGGGAACACGAAGCCGACGAGGATGCCGAGCAGCACGGCGACGATCACCGCGATGTAGAGGTAGTGCGTCCGGTCGCGCTTCGGCGCGCTTGCCGTGTCTGACATGTGTGGGGCCTCCCGACCGCCTCGACGTGCGCGACCGCACGTGTCGTGACGGGGCGATCTTCCTCCACGGACGGGTGCCCCGCAGCGGTCGTCGGTCTCGTTTGGGGCCGTGGCGGGCGCCTGTGCGCTCAGCACTATTGCTTCAGTGTTGACCAAAATGAAGTTGTGCGAACCATCCTCACGTGCCGGTCCGAAGCACAGGAGGGGAACCGGACGACCGCTCCCGAGGTCCAACGCGCGCGGTGCGGGACGGCGTTGAGCCATCCGGAGCAGTGGCACGAAGTTGTCGTACCAGCGGGTTAGCATCCCCGCCGTCGAGGGAGGGCCTGATGGGTGTGGGGCAGCGCCTGGCGAGAGCCGGGCGGCGGGTGGTGGGCAGCGGCGGTCGCGAGTCCGCGAGCTTCGGGGCGGCGCTGGTGGGCGTGGTGCTCCTGGCGGGAGCCGCGTTCGGCAACGGCATCTCGCGCACCGCGGTGTCCGTGTCGGACGGGCTCACCTGGCTGGGTGACGACGAGCGCGGCGAGGTCGTGCAGGTCAACCCCAGCTCCGGCAAGCCGCAGACCCGTCTCCAGATCAGCGGCGGCGACGCCCAGCTGGAGATCGCGCAGGACGACGGCACGCTCGTCGTGCTCGACCGGCGCACCGGCCAGATCACCGTGATCGACCTGTCCACGCTGCTGGCCAGCGGCAGGCGGCAGGCACCGGCGGGCGCGTCCGCCAAGGTGCTCATCGCGCAGGGCCGCGTGTTCGTGGTCGACCGCGCCGCGGGCACGATCCACAACGCCGACCCCGTGACGCTCGCCGACGTCGGCGATCCCTGGTCGGCCGGTCAGCCGCTCGCGGACGTCGTGGTCGACGACAGCGGCGTGGTGTGGGCCGTCGACCACGGCGGCAACCTGCACGCGCTGGAGTGGTCGGACGACGACGAGCGGTTCGTGGAGAAGTCCGCGAGGCCCGTTCCCGGAGCGGGTCCGCGCACGGCGCTCGTGCCGCACGAGACGGGTGTGACGCTGCTGGGCCTCGAAGGCGGTGTGGTCGTCCAGGACGGCACCGGGCAGGCGCTGTCGGTGATGACGGTGACGCTCAGCGGGGACGTGCTGGCCGCGACCGCCAGCCCGAGCGACCTCGTGCCCGCCGCGGTGCCGGACTCCGGGGTGGTGGTGCTGGTCAGCGGTGACGAGGTGATCCGCGTCGACGTCGCGGACCTCGGCTGCGCGAAGCCCGGCCGTCCCGCGGTGTTCCGCGGCAAGGTCTACGTGCCGTGCCACGGGGCGGGCAAGGTCGTCGTGCTCGACGGCGAGGGCCGCAGGTCCGGCGACGACGTGCTCACCCGGGGGTCGGGCGACCCTGAGCTGGTGTTCGACGACGGCAAGCTGTTCATCAACACCCCCGGCGCGTCGCAGGGCGTGATCGTGGACGCCGACGGCAGCACCCGGTCCGTGACGGTCCGCAGCCCGGACCTGGCCGTGACCGACCCGGACCGCGAGCCGCTGCCGACCGTGCCCCCGCCCCCGCCGCCGAGGCCGGAGGAGCTGCCGAGGACCACGCGCACCAACGGCAACGGCAACGGCAACGGCAACGGCGACCAGCCGCCCGCCACGACGACCACGGTGGTGGCGCCCCCGACGACGACGGGATCGGTCGTCGGCGGTGCGCCCGGCAGGCCGCCGGGCGTCTCGGTGTCGCTGAAGAGCCGCGACGCGTCGGCGCTGGTGATCACGGTGTCCTGGGGCGCGGTCGCGCCGGTCACCGGGTACACCGTGACCGCGAGCGGCGGGTTCAGCGGCGGCAGCCGGTCCGCGCAGGTGGCCGGTACCAGCACCGACCTGTCGATCCCGTGCGGTGGCAGCACGTTCTGCTCGTCGGGGAGCCTGGACGTGTCCGTGACGGCGTACGGGGACGCGGGCACCAGCGCCGCGGCCACGGCGTCGTGGAGCGTCCCGCCGGCGGGCACGACGCAGCCGCCACCGCCGGTGGTCACGACGACGACCCAGCCCCCGCCCCCGCCGGTGGTCACGACGACCACGGAGCCCCCGCCGCCCCCGGTGGTGACCACGACCGAACCCCCGCCGCCGCCGTCGCTGCCGTCGGCGGGCGCGGCGGTGATCACCTCGATCACGGGTGGTATCGCCTCCTACACCAAGACCGTGAACATGGCCTGGCCCGCGGACTGGGCGAGCCACAACGGGTCGTGCGAGGTCGTCAACACCACCCACGGCTTCAGCACGCCCATCGCGTGCGGGACGACGTCGACGACGATCGACGCGGACATCGGCCCCAACCGGATCGTGGTCCGGGCGTACGCGGCCGGTGGCGGCGCGTCGGTCGACTCGGCGCCGAAGAGCTCGCCCGTGCGGGAGACGGAGCCGTGCCCCCGGCAGCCGTGCCAGATCCCGCGCAGCGCACCCGAGGCGCCCGAGTCCGCTCCCGCGGGCGCGGGTGGGCTCGGCCTGATCGCCGTGGCGGCGCTGCTGCGCGTCGGCCGTCGGCACGACGACGAGGAGGGCGGGGTCCGGTGACGACTCTGGAGAGCACGGCCATCGGCGAGGACGAGATCGCGGCGTTCCGGGCGCTGCACACCCGGCTGGGTGATGCGGTGGAGACGGCCGTGCGCGGCAAGCGCGACGTGGTCGACCTCGTGCTGGTGTCGATGTTCGCGGGTGGCCACGTGCTGCTGGAGGACGTGCCGGGCACCGGGAAGACGACGCTGGCGCGGGCCGTGGCGGGTGCGCTCGGAGGGGTGTCGCGGCGGGTGCAGTTCACGCCGGACCTGCTGCCGTCGGACGTGACCGGCACGTCGGTGTTCGACCCGCAGACCGCGGAGGTCCGGTTCCGGCCGGGCCCGGTGTTCGCGAACGTCGTGCTGGCCGACGAGATCAACCGCGCGGCGGCGAAGACGCAGTCGGCGCTGCTGGAGGTGATGGAGGAGCACACGGTCACGGTCGACGGCGTCGGCCACGCCGTGCCCGCGCCGTTCCTCGTGGTCGCCACGCAGAACCCGATCGACCTCGACGGCACCTACCGGCTGCCGGAGGCGCAGCTCGACCGGTTCATGATCCGCATCTCCATCGGCTACCCGGACGTCGAGCACGAGCTGGACGTCCTGCGGCCTGGTAGCGGGGCGGGCCGGGTCGGCGCGGTGCCGACGGTGAGCAACCCGCACGAGGTCGCCGCGCACGGGCGCAGGCTGTCGCTGCTGCACGTGGCCGACCCGATCCTGCGCTACATCGGTGAGCTGGGCACCGCGACCCGTGCGGACCCCCGGCTGCGGCTGGGGGCGAGCACCCGCGGCCTGCGGGCGCTGGTGCGCTGCGTGCAGGTGCACGCCGCCGCGCGCGGCAGGCACTTCGCCGTTCCCGGTGACGTGCAGGAGCTGGCCGTTCCCGTGCTGGCGCACCGGTTGGTGCTCACCAGGGAGGCGCAGCTGGCGGGCACGACGACCGCGGAGGTCCTCGCGGAGGTGCTGTCCGGTGTGGACGTCCCCCGTCCGGAAACCCGATGAGACTCACCGCGCGCGGCGCCGGGACCCTGGTGCTGGGCGTCGTGCTCGCGGGCCTCGGGCTGTGGTGGCGCTACCCCGGTGTGGCCGCGCTGGGGTTCGCGCTGGTGCTGCTGGTGGTGGCCGGTGCGGTGTCGGTGCGCACGGCCGTGCCGGTCGAGGCGTCCCGCAGCGTGCGGCCCCGCACGGTGCAGCGGCTGGCCGGGTGCACCGGGCGGGTGGAGCTGGTGAACCCCGGCAAGCGCCTGCCGGTCGTGCTCGACGCGACGGACCACGTGGCGGGCGAGCCGATGCCGGTGGACGTGCCGCTGCTGGCGGCGGGGGAGCGCACGGCGGTGGAGTACCCGATCCCGACGGACCGCCGCGGTGTGCTGCGCGTCGGGCCGCTCACGTTGCACCGCAGGGGTTTCGCGGGGCTGGCGGTGGCGAGGTCGGTGCTGGGCGAGGTGATCGACGTGCGGGTGGTGCCGCGGGTGCTGCCGGTGCGCGGCCTGCCCGGTGGGGTGCGGCGCGGGCACGTCGGCGCGGACGAGCGCGTGGAGAGCGGCGGCACGGACCTGGTGGGGCTGCGGGAGTACGTGGCCGGTGACGACCTGCGCAGGCTGCACTGGGCGACCACCGCGCGCACCGGGACGCTGATGGTCCGCGAGGACGCGGACCCGGCGCTGCCGCACCTCGCGGTGGTGCTGGACGACAACGCGGCGGCGTACCCGGACCCGGCGTCGTTCGAGGACGCCGTGGAGGTGGCGGCGTCGCTGGTCGGCGCGGCGGTCGAGAGCGGGCACCCGGTGCGGCTGCTGACGTCGTCGGGCTCGGTCGACGTGTCCGTGGTCGACGAGCCGTCGCTCGCGCTGGCGGCGTTGGCGGACCTGGACGTGACCGGGGTGACGAGGTCGGTGGGGCTGCGGGACCTGGACGTGGTGGCGGTGGTGTGCGGCGACTCGTCGGACCTGCGGACGCTGCTGCTGGAGGTCGGCCGGGCGGCGTTCGGGGTGGTGCTGGCCGTGGCGCCCGAGGAACCCGTGTCCGCGGTCGGCTCGGTGCTGGTGCTGCGCGCGCCGAAGGCGGACGACCTGGTGGCGGCGTGGAACACGGTGGTGGCGCGGTGACGGGCCCGTGCTTCGTCCGCGCCGGACGCGGAGATGTGGTGGTGGCGCGGTGGTGAGGCTCGGGTGGGCGGCGCTGGTGGTGCTGGTGGCCGCCGTGCACCTCGGTGCGGGGTGGCAGGGCGTGCTGCCCCGGCTGGTGTTCGCGGGGGCGGTGCTGGTGGCGTTCGCGTGCCTGCCGCTGGTGCGGAGGGCGCGGGTGTCCGTGGTGCCGGTGCTGGGGTTCGCGCTGGCGGGTGCGTACCTCGTGGCCCGGTCCGACGACACGGCGCCGGTGTCGGTGCTGCTGGACCTGCTGCCGCGGCTGCTGAGCGCCGCGCGCCCGGCGCCCGCGACGCCGACGCTGCTCGTGCCGGGGGCGCTGCTGGTGTTCCTGGTGGCGTTGGGCGTGGCGATGGCGAGGTCGTTGTTCGCGCCCGTGCTGGGGGCGGTCGTGCTGTACACCGCGACGGCGCTGCTGACGGCGGGGCGGGCCGACCCGCACGGCGTGGTCGCGCTGGCGCTGGTGCTGCTGGTCGTGCTGGGCTGGCTGCTGGTCGACCGCCGCGAGTCGGGGCGGCCGATCCCGGTCGGGCGGCCCGCCGCCGTGCTCGGGGTGCTGGGCGCGGTGACGTTGACGGCGTCGGTCCTGCCGGGAGCCGGGGCGTTCGAGCCGCGCGAGCTGGTGCGTCCGCCGATCTCGGACGTGGCGGTGACGAGTCCGTTGCCGCGCTTGGCGTTCTGGGCCGGGATCGGGGACACGGAGCTGCTGCGGGTGCGCGGTCCGGAACGGCCGCTGCGGCTCGTGGCGCTGGGTGACTACAACGGGGCGACCTGGCGGGCGGCGTCGCTGTACGGGCCGATCGGCGCGGTCGCCGAGCCGGACCTGCCGCCGGGTGCCCGCGTCGCGGAGTCGACGATCGACGTGACGGTCGGCGCGCTGGGCGGCACGTGGCTGCCTGCCGTCGGCAGGCCCACCGCGGTCAGCCTGGACGGCGCCGCCGTGGACACCGACTCGGGGTCGCTGGTGCTGCCGGGGGAGCTGTCCGCCGGGCTGCGGTACGAGATGAGCGGCACCGTGGACACCCCGGCCGACCAGGACCTCGCGACGGCGTCCGTGCCGAGCGGGCCGCAGGTGCGGCGGTACGTGGCGCTGCCGGGGCTGCCGTCGACGCTGGCGGAGTACGCGCGCAAGGCCGTCGCGGGGGCGAAGACCCCGTACGAGCAGGCGGTGGCGATCGAGCAGGTGGTCCGGCTGGACCGCAAGCCCGACGTGGAGGCGCCGGTCGGGTCGTCGTACGCGCGGCTGGAGACGTTCCTGTTCGGCGCGGAGGGCCAGTCGGGTGCGAACGCGGGCACGGCCGAGCAGTTCGCGTCGGCGTTCGCGGTCCTCGGCCGCGCGGTCGGGTTGCCGACGCGCGTGGTCGTGGGGTTCCAGCCGGTCCCGGAAGGCCCGGACGGCGTGCGGGTGGTGCGGGGCAGCGACGCGACGGCGTGGCCCGAGGTGTACTTCTCCGGTTGGGGCTGGGTGCCGTTCGACCCGGTGTCCGGCACGGGGTCCGGTCCGAGCCCGGCGTCGAAGCGCGAGGTGCTCGACCGCCTGGCGTCGGTGACCGCGACACCGACCACGCCGCAGTCCGCGCCCCCGCCGCCACCGCTGGCGCAGCCCACCGCGCCGGTCGCGGCAGCGCCGTCGGCGGAGTCCGGTCCGCCGTTCGCGCTGCTCGCGATCCCGTTGGTGCCGCTGGTGGTGCTGCTGGCGCTGCGCGGAGGCCGCCGCCTGCGGCTGAGCCGCGCCGGTGCCCCCGGCGCGTGGGCGTACGTGCTGGACTCGCTGCAACTGGCGGGCCGCACACCGCGGCGCGACCGGTCGGCGCCGGACGTCGCGCGGGACGTGGCCGCGTTCGCCCCGACCGCGGTGCCGCTGGCGGCGCTGGCCGACCGGGCGGCGTTCGGGCCCGCGCCGACGAGTGACCCGGAGGCGTGGAGGCTGGCGGTGGAGGTGCGGAAGGGCCTGCGGCGCGTGGTGCCGTGGTACCGGCGGCTGTTCTGGTCGGTCGACCCGCGACCCCTGCGGCGGCGTTAGGTGCTGTGCGGGGTTCGGGTCGTGTGGTGGGGGTCGGGGTCGTCAACCACGTGATCGCCGCGCGCGGGCGTCACCCGGCCTCGCAGCTCTCTGGTGACTCGTCCTGTCGTGTGGCCGGGCCTCGCCACGTCCTGGTTCTCCGGAAGCGGCGTTCGACGGCGTTGCGTGGTGGGGAGAGCGCGGGATCGACCGAGACCG
>NZ_DASUSQ010000150.1:0-34398 GCF_036375055.1 Umezawaea sp. | reverse complement strand
GCCTCGGTGAAGGCGCTCAACGGCCGCGCCTGGAAGTGCGGCGCCCACTCCTCGACCGGTGGCGTGATGCCGAACTCCGCGGCGAGCCGGAACCCGAAGCGCGAGTAGTAATCCGGACTCCCCAGCAGCACCACCAGCGGCTCGTCCAGCGCGTCGGCGGCCCCCAGCACCGCGTGCACCAAGGCCTTCCCGACCCCCGCCCGCTGGTGCGACGGCAGCACGCTCAACGGCCCCAACCCCAGCGCCGGAGCACCGTCCACAGTGGCCCGCGTGCACACCACGTGCCCCACGACGGCGTCACCCGCCACCGCTACCAGCGACAGCGCCGGGATCCACCCCGCGTCGGCCCGCAGCCGGTCGACCAGCTCGTGCTCCCCGCCGGGACGCGCGGCGAACGCCGCCTCGGTCACCGATCGGATGGCGTCCACGTCACCGGGCACTTCGCGTCGAATCAGCACGGGACCCACCCTAGGTACCGCCCGCCGGAGCACCACCGAATATCCGAACGGCGGATGTGAGTAAGATTCACCTTCCCTACGCTGGCCCGCATGAGGCTGATCGCCCTGCTCCTGGCGGCGCTGCTGGTCCCGGTTCCCACGGCGGGAGCGGCCCAGGACGACACCGCCGTCCACGTCCAGGCGGGCGCGTTCCGCGACGACCGGGGCCGCGAGGTCACCCTCCGCGGCTTCAGCGTCTCCGGCACCGCGAAGCTCGCCGAGAACCGCGGCCTGCCGTTCGCGACCACGGCCGACGCGCGGAGGTCGGCCAGGGCCATGAAGGAGATGACCGGCGCGAACTCGGCCCGGTTCCTGGTCACCTGGGCCTGGGTCGAACCGGAGCCCGGTCGGATCGACCACGCCTACCTCGACCGCGTCACCGAGCAGGTCAGCGCGTTCACCGACGAGGGGATCCTGGTCTACCTGGACTTCCACCAGGACCTCTACTCGCGGTACCTCTTCAACCCCGACAGCTGGTACACCGGCGACGGCGCGCCCGCGTGGGTCGTGCGGGCGGGCGGCTACCCGCGCGAGTCGTGCGGCCTGTGCGTGCACTGGGGCCAGAACATGAAGAGCAACCGGGCCGTCACCGACGCCACGTACGACTTCTGGCACAACCGCGAGATCACCACGGCCGCGGGCCCGGTCCGGATCCGCGACGCCTTCCTCCGCCAGGCGGGGGAGACCCTGCGGCACCTCAGGGCGAACCTGTCCGCGAGCGCGTTCCGGCTGCTGCTCGGCGTCGACCCGATCAACGAGCCCTACGCGGGCCGCTACGACGCCGGCCAGTCGAGCACCGACTGGGAACGCGACCTGCTGTGGCCGTTCTACCAGCGGTTCCGGGCGGTGATGGACGCCGAGGGCTGGGCGGGCAAGGCCGCCTTCGTGGAACCGCTGGTGTTCTGGAACCAGAACGTCGAGTCCTTCGCCGAACCGGGCGGCTTCCCGGCGGTCCAGCACCTCGGCGACCGCTACGCGTTCAACTCCCACTTCTACGACGGCAGGGCGCAGTCCGGAATCCTCAAGCCCGGCAAGGCGAAGGACGGCGAGTACTCGGCGGACTTCCGCCGGATCGCCGACCGGGCCACTGCCCTCGGCACGACGTCGATCGTCTCGGAGTTCGGCCACCCGGTCGCCGGCTACACCTCCGACAAGACGCCGACGATCCTGAAGGCGATCTACCAGTCGCTCGACTCCCGCCTCTCCGGTGCGGACTGGTGGGCCCGCCCCGCCGACTCCGGTCCGGCGCTGTCGGGCAGCCAGTGGCACTGGGACGTCAACCACGGCAGGCACCGCGAGTTGATGAACGACAACCCGAACAAGGTCAAGACCGACGGCGACGCCATGAACGACGAGCACTTCTCCGCCGTGCGGCTGGACGACGCGGGCACCCCGCTGCTCACCGTCGACAGCAGGTTGGTCGACCGGCTCTACCCGCTCGCGGTCGCGGGCGACACCGTCGCGTTCACCTACGAGGACCTGGCCAGGGACGGCTCGACCACGCCGGTCTGGAACCGGGTCCCGGCGACCATGCCCGCCGTGCGGGCCCTGGTCGGCGGCGGCCGGTACGGCGTCCTGGTGTGGCGTTCGACGGGCAGTGCCCCGACCGAGCTGCACCTGCCGCGGACGTTCACGACGACCACCGTGGTGACCGACGCCGACGCGACGACGACGGGGGACCGGCTGCTGCTCACCGCGTCCGACGGCCTGCGCTTCGCGCTGGTCGCGAACACCCCGGCGTCACCCGAGCAGCGCGCCGCGGCCGCGGCCGAGCTTCGCGACTGGGTCGGCCGCACGAACCCCTGACGGCAGTTCCGCACCGCGCAGGAAGCTCAGCAGCACCGAGCGGAACGCCCGCGCCGCACCCGTCGGCGCGACGTCCGTGCGGTGCGCCAGCGCGATGGTCCGCCTGATGCCCGGCGCCGCCAGCGGGGTGCCGTGCAGCAGGGGCCGGGTGGCCAGCACCATGCTCGGCACCAGCGCGACGCCCAGCCCGGCCTCGACGAACCGCAGCACCGCGTCCATCTCGCCGCCCTCCACCGAGAACCGCGGCTCGAACCCGGCCGCGCGGCAGGCGGCGACGGTGGTCTCCCGCAGGTCGTAGCCCTCGCGGAACATCACCACCGGCTCGTCCCTCAGGTCGCTCAACCGCACCCGGTCGCGGCCCAGCGGCCGGGCGGAGGCGACCACCAGTTCCTCCGACAGCACCGGCACGGCGGTGAGCGACAGCCCCGGCGACGCGATGACCAGCGCCAGGTCCAGCGCGCCCGCGGTCAGGTCCCGCTCCAGGTCGCGCGACCCGGACTCGGTCACCAGCAGCCGGATCCCCGGATAGGCGTCGTGGTAGCGCTTCAGCACGTCCGCGAACAGGCTGGCGCACAGGCTCGGCGGCGCGCCGACCCGCACCCGGCCGCTGCGCAGCCCGACCAGCTCGGCCACCTCAAGGTGCGCGGTGTCCACATCGGACAGGATCCGCAGCGCGATCGGCAGCAGCGCCTCACCGGCGGGCGTCAGCGCCACGTTCCCGCGCGCCCGGCTGAACAGCTCGGCCCCCAGCTCCTTCTCCAGCGCCTGGATCTGCTTGCTCAGTGAGGGCTGCGCCACACGGGACTCCTCCGCGGCGCGGGTGAAGTGCCGCGTCCTGGCCACGGCCAGGAAGTACGCGAGCTGCTGGAGCGTCATAGCCCAAGGCTATCGAACCGAGGCTTTCGATGTATTGGACGACTCGTCAAAACCGCGCCTACCGTCGCTGACGTGCACACACTCCGCCTGTACCGGTCGACGGTCGGCAAGAAGGCCGTGATGGCCGTGACCGGCGTCGGGATGCTGCTGTTCGTCGTCGGGCACATGATCGGCAACCTGACGGTGTTCTCCGGACCGGCCGCCATCGACGGCTACGCCCGCTGGCTGCGCGAGATCGGCGTCGTCTGGCCGCTGCGCTTCGGGCTCCTGCTCTGCGTCGGCGCGCACATGGTCGCGGCGGTCCAACTCGCCCGCCGCGCCCGGAGGGCCCGCCCGCGGGGGTACGAGCACGGCCGCCGCCCGCAGAGCTACGCGGCGCGCACGATGCGCTGGGGCGGCGTGATCATCACCCTCTTCGTCGTCTACCACCTGCTCGACCTCACGGCGGGCGTCGCGAACCCCCACGGCGTCCAGGGCGAGGTCTACGACAACCTCGTCGCCGACTTCCAGCTCTGGTACGTCGTCCTGGCGTACGCGGTCGCCGTCCTGGCGCTGGGCCTGCACATCCGCCACGGCGCGTGGAGCGCGTTGCAGAGCCTCGGCGTCACGGCCCCGCGCGGCATCGCGCTCGTCATCGCCTGCGCGATCTGCGCCGGCTACCTGTCCGTCCCCGCGGCAATCGTCCTCGGAGTGGTGAAGTGATGTACACCGAAGGCACCCCCATCGCCGACACCAGGGCTCCCGGCGGCCCCGTCGAGAACCGCTGGGAGCAGCGCAGGCTGTCCGCCCGGCTGGTCAACCCGGCCAACAAGCGCAAGCTGTCCGTGATCGTCGTCGGCACCGGGCTGGCCGGTGCGTCGGCCGCCGCGTCGCTCGGCGAACTCGGCTACCGCGTCACGTCGTTCTGCTACCAGGACAGCCCGCGCCGGGCCCACAGCATCGCCGCGCAGGGCGGCATCAACGCGGCCAAGAACTACCGCAACGACGGCGACAGCGTGCGGCGGCTGTTCCAGGACACGGTGAAGGGCGGCGACTTCCGGTCGCGCGAGTCGAACGTGCACCGGCTGGCCGAGCTGAGCGTGCGGATCATCGACCAGTGCGTCGCGCAGGGCGTGCCGTTCGCCCGCGAGTACGGCGGACTGCTGGACACCCGGTCGTTCGGCGGCGCGCAGGTGTCCCGGACGTTCTACGCGCGCGGCCAGACCGGCCAGCAGCTCCTGCTGGGGGCCTACCAGGCGATGGCGAGGCAGATCGCCGCCGGGACCGTGACCTCGTTCCCCCGCACGGAGATGCTCGACCTGGTGGTGCACGAGGGCCGCGCCCGCGGCGTGGTCGTCCGGGACCTGGTCACCGGCGAGGTGTCCGCGCACACCGCCGACGCCGTCGTGCTCGCGACCGGCGGCTACGGCAACGTGTTCCACCTGTCCACCAACGCCAAGGGTTGCAACACCACCGCGATCTGGCGGGCCCACCGCCGCGGCGCGCTGTTCGCGAACCCCTGCTTCACCCAGATCCACCCGACGTGCATCCCGATCTCCGGCGACCACCAGTCGAAGCTGACGCTGATGAGCGAGTCGCTGCGCAACGACGGCCGGGTGTGGGTGCCGGTGGAGCGGGACGACCCCCGCCCGCCCAACGACATCCCGGAGGCCGAGCGCGACTACTACCTGGAGCGGATGTACCCGAGCTTCGGCAACCTGGTGCCGCGCGACATCGCCTCGCGGGCCGCCAAGAACATCTCCGACGAACGCCGGGGCGTCTACCTGGACTTCGCCGACGCCATCGCGCGACTCGGCCGGGACACCGTGGAAGCCCGCTACGGCAACCTGTTCGAGATGTACCAGCGGATCACCGGCGAGGACCCGTACACCGCGCCGATGCGGATCTACCCGGCCGTGCACTACACGATGGGCGGCCTGTGGGTCGACTACGACCTGCGCAGCACCATCCCCGGCCTGTTCGTCGTCGGCGAGGCCAACTTCTCCGACCACGGCGCGAACCGGCTCGGCGCGAGCGCGCTGATGCAGGGCCTCGCGGACGGCTACTTCGTGCTGCCCAACACGATCGGCGACTACCTGGCCGACGGCCCGTTCGGCCCGTGCACGCCCGACGTGAGCGAGGTCGAGGACCGCGTGGCCGCGCTGCTCGCCGTCCAGGGGGACCGCACCGCCGAGTCGTTCCACCGCGAGCTGGGCAGGCTCATGTGGGACGAGTGCGGCATGGAGCGCGACGAGGCTGGCCTGCGCAAGGCGCTGGAACGGATCCCGGAGCTGCGCGCGGAGTTCTGGCGGCGGGTCAAGGTCCCCGGCACCGGGGAAGCCCTCAACCAGGAGCTGGAGAAGGCCGGACGGGTGGCCGACTTCCTCGAACTGGCCGAGCTGATGTGCGTGGACGCGCTGCACCGCACCGAGTCGTGCGGCGGCCACTTCCGGTCCGAGAGCCAGACCCCGGAGGGCGAGGCGCTGCGCGACGACGAGGCGTTCGCCTACGTGGCCGCGTGGGAGTACACCGGCGGCGAACCCGTGCTGCACAAGGAACAACTGACCTTCGAGCACGTGCGCCCCAGCACGAGGAGCTACAAGTGAAGCTGACCCTGCGGATCTGGCGGCAGTCCGGCCCGACCGGCGCGCTCGTCACCTACCCGGTGGACGACCTGTCGCCCGACATGTCGTTCCTGGAGATGCTGGACGTCCTCAACGAGTCGCTGGTGGTGCGCGGCGAGGAACCCGTCGCGTTCGACCACGACTGCCGCGAGGGCATCTGCGGCATGTGCGGGCTGATGATCAACGGCGTCGCGCACGGCCCGGAGAAGGCCACGACCGCGTGCCAGCTCCACCTCCGGCACTTCTCCGACGGCGACACGATCACCGTGGAACCGTGGCGCGCCAAGCCGTTCCCGGTGCTGCGCGACCTGGTCGTGGACCGCTCAGCCCTGGACCGGATCGTGGAGTCCGGCGGCTACATCAGCGTCCCCACGGGCAGCGCGCCCGACGCCCACGCCACCCCGGTCCCGAAGGAGGCCGCCGACACGGCGTTCACCTCCGCCGCGTGCATCGGCTGCGGCGCCTGCGTGGCCGCCTGCCCGAACGGCTCGGCGATGCTGTTCACGGCCGCCAAGGCCACCCACCTCGGCGCGCTCCCGCAGGGCCAGCCCGAACGCTGGAGCCGCGCGCAGGACATGGTCCAGACCCACGACGACCTGGGCTTCGGCGGCTGCACCAACGCGGGCGAGTGCACCCCGGCGTGCCCGAAGGGCATCCCGCTGACCACGATCGCGCAGCTCAACCGCGACCTGCTGCGTTCCCACCTCCGGTGACGGGCGCACGGGGTTCAATGGGGGCATGAGCTGGTTCCGCCGACGCCGTCCCGAGCCGTTGCCCCCGGTCCACCTGCCGAGCCCCCACGAGGCCGCGGTGGCGTTCTGGCGGGGCTGGTTCGACCTGCTGCCGACGGTCAGCGCGGCCATCGGCGACGGCGAGCCGCACCGGGTCGAGAACGAGCTGTGCGAGCTGGTCGCCGCCGTCCACCCCGACCTGCACTTCTCCCTGGAACGCGGCCACCGGGCGATCTACGCGCTGGTCGTGAGCGGCCAGGAGGACCCGCGGCTGCGCCCGTACACCGACGCGTGGATCGAGGCCGCGCCGCCGGAGGACATGATCTGGGAGTACCACGACTCGGTCCCGCCGGTGCCCGACCCGACCGGGGTCACGGTGAACCTCGCGGGCCACCACCTCCGCCTCGGCGACTTCCGGATCGTCGCGCAGGTGACCGACGGCGCGGTCGACGTGGCCGTCTACCACCCGGAGCTGGCCGAGCTGGAGGAGGAGGCCCGCAGGGCGATGACGTTCCTCCCCCTGGACGTCACGCTCGGTGAGCGCCTGGCGGGGGAGTGGCTCGGACGGGTGGAAACGGCCGCGCAGGAGCCGTCGGACACCATCGACCTCCTGGAACTGCGGGAACTCGTCCGCTCACTGGCCCGTGTGGACGAACCGCCCCTCCCGGAGTCGTAGCCCGGAATTGTCGGACCCCCTCGTTACGCTCCACCCGTGACCAGCAACGAGGATCTCAACCCCACCTCAGCGACCGCCGAGGGCGTCGAGGACGTGCCCACCGAGTCGCGTGAGCGCCACGCCGCCCTGGCGGAGGAACTGCTGGGCCACCAGTTCCGCTACTACGTGCTCGACTCGCCGACGGTGACCGACGGCGAGTTCGACGCGCTGCTCAAGGAGCTGGAGGCCCTGGAGGCGGCGCACCCGTCCCTGGTCACCCCCGAGTCGCCGTCGCAGCGCGTCGGCGGCACGTTCTCCACCGAGTTCACCGCGGTCGACCACCTCGAACGCATGCTCAGCCTCGACAACGTGTTCGACCTGGAGGAGCTGCGCGGCTGGTTCGAGCGCATCGAGAAGGCGTTCAGCGGCGAGACGCACTACCTGTGCGAGCTGAAGATCGACGGGCTCGCCATCAACCTGCTCTACCGCGACGGCAGGCTCGTGCGGGCCCTGACCAGGGGCGACGGCCGCACCGGTGAGGACGTCACGCTGAACGTCCGCACGATGGCCTGCGTGCCGCAGCGGCTGACGGGCACCGCCGAGTACCCCGTGCCCGCGCTGGTCGAGGTGCGCGGCGAGGTGTTCATGCCCGTCGAGGGCTTCACGGAGCTGAACGCGAAGCTGGTCGAGGCGGGCAAACCGCCGTACGCGAACCCCCGCAACACCGCGGCGGGCTCGTTGCGGCAGAAGGACCCCAAGATCACCGCGAGCAGGCCGCTGGGGCTGATCTGCCACGGCATCGGCAAGCGCGAGGGCTTCGAGCCCAGCAGGCAGTCCGAGTCGTACGAGGCGCTCAGGGCGTGGGGCCTGCCCGTGTCGACGCACACCGTGGTCCTCGACTCGTTCGAGGAGGTCGCCAAGCACGTCGAGCACTGGGGCACCCACCGCCACGACGCCGAGCACGAGATCGACGGCATCGTCATCAAGGTCGACGAGGTCTCGCTCCAGCGCCGCCTCGGCACCACCTCCCGCGCCCCGAGGTGGGCCATCGCCTTCAAGTACCCGCCGGAGGAGGCGACCACCACGCTGCTGGACATCCAGGTGCAGGTGGGCCGCACCGGCCGCGTCACCCCGTACGCCGTGATGGAGCCGGTGAAGGTGGCGGGCTCGACGGTCGCCAGGGCCACCCTCCACAACGCCAGCGAGGTCGAGCGCAAGGGCGTCTGGATCGGCGACCGCATCGTCATCCGCAAGGCGGGCGACGTCATCCCCGAGGTGCTGGGCCCGGTCATCGACGTCCGCCCGCCCGACGCTCACCCGTTCGTGATGCCCCTGGCGTGCCCCGAGTGCGGCTGGCAGTTGCGCCCCATGAAGGAGGGCGACGTCGACATCCGCTGCCCCAACGCCCAGGCGTGCCCCGGCCAGCTCCGCGAGCGCCTGGCGTACCTGGGCAGCCGTTCGGCCCTGGACATCGAGGTGCTGGGCTACGAGGCGGCCGTCGCCCTCGCCGATTCGGACGCCTACGGCGACGAGGGCGACCTCTTCACCCTGGACGCGGACAAGCTGCTGGAGGTGGACCTGTTCCGCACCATGCAGGGCACCCTCAACGCCAACGCGCAGAAGCTGCTCGACAACCTGGAGACCGCCAAGCAGCGTCCACTGTGGAGAATCATCGTCTCCCTCTCGATCCGCCACGTGGGCCCGACGGCGTCCCGCGCCCTGGCCAGGGAGTTCGGCTCCATCGAGCGCATGACCACCGCGTCCGAGGACGAGTTGGCGTCCGCCGAGGGCGTCGGCCCGACCATCGCCCTGGCCGTCCGCGAGTGGGCGGAAACCGAGTGGCGCCAGGAGGTCGTCCGCAAGTGGCGGGCCGCTGGCGTCCGCATGGAGGAGGCCAGGGACACCAGCGTCCCCCGCAACCTGGAGGGCTTGTCCATCGTCGTCACCGGTTCCCTGGAGTCCTTCTCCAGGGACGAGGCGAAGGAGGCCATCCTCTCCAGGGGCGGCAAGGCAGCGGGCGCGGTCTCGAAGAAGACGGCGTTCGTCGTGGTCGGCGACGCCCCCGGCTCCAAGTACGACAAGGCCGTCCAGCTCAAGGTCCCGGTGCTGGACGAGAACGGCTTCCGCACCCTCCTCGCCGAGGGCCCGGCGGCGGCCACCGAACAGGCCACCATCGGTGCGGAGGCTGAGGATGAGTGACGTCACCGTCCGCCAGGCCACCCCGGACGAGTGGGAGGCGGTGGCCCGCATCACCGTCGCCGCCTACCTGGCGGACAACCACATCGACTCCCACACCGGCGGCTACGCGGACCAGTTGGCCAACGCCGCCGCCCGTGCCAGGGAAGCCGAACTCCTGGTGGCCGTCGCCGACAACGAGGTCGTGGGCACGGTGACCGTGGTCCAGCCCAACAGCCCGTGGTCAGAGATCTCCCGCGAGGGCGAACTGGAATTCCGCATGCTCGCGGTGGCCCCGGAAGCCAGGGGCAGGGGCATCGGCGAACTCCTCGTGCGAGCGGTGCTGGCCAAGGCCAAGGAACAGGGCGCCCACCACCTGGTGCTCAGCAGCTCAGAACACATGAAACCAGCCCACCGCCTCTACACCCGCCAGGGCTTCACCCGCCTACCAGCCCGCGACTGGCAACCACGCCCAGACCTGACCATCCACGCCTTCATCCTCGAACTCTGACGAGGACGAGACGCCACCTCCGGTGAGGTGGTGGGAGGGCGAGAGGCCGGGCCGGCGGGGTGGGGTCGGGAAAGGCTGGGCTGGCGGGGTGGAGTCGGAAGGGCTGGGGGCGAATTCCGGGCAGGCCGGGGCAGCTGAGCGAGGCGACCTTCAGACCAGCCCAACCCGGACCAACCCAGGTCGGCCCAACCCAATCCGGACCAGGCCAACCCGGCCCAACCTGGATCAGCCCAACTCGAACCGGCCAATCCGGACCAACTCGGACCGGCCCGGACCAAACCAACCCAGGTCAATCCAAACCAACCCAGGTCGGCCCAACCTGGCCAGGTTGGCCGAACCTGGGTTGGCTCAGCCTCCAACCAATCTGGGCCGAACCAACCTGATCGGCGGCGCGAAGTGTGATCGCCTCACCGCCCATCAGTGTCTTGACCAGCAAAAGCAAGGACGCTGCCCTGAACCGTGGCCGATTTTACTCGGAGGATTTGACCCTTACCCTCGTTGATCGGGCAGGTTGCTACCACCTGCCCTTTAGCCCGATCAAAGGGTCAAATCGAGGGGTCCCCGAGTCAAATCGGCCACACCACAACGGCAGCCGCGCCTACCGCGCACCCCCACCCGCACCAGCCCCGCCCGTAGATCAATCAGTCCCCAATCTCCTTGCGGGGACACAACATCCCCCCTCTCTAAGATCCCCACGTGATCTGCTTCGAGACTGATCAGCTGACCGGTCTGCACCGCTTCGCCTACCTCCCCGGCGAGGACCTCCCCCTGGACGACCCCTGGCCAGGTCTCTTCGACGAGTGGACCGACAACGGCGTCCTCCTGAACCGCACCCCGATGACCGAGTACGCCGTCAACAACGTCAACTGCGAGGAGGTGGCGGTCTACCTGGGCCTCCTCTGGCGCCTCACCGAAGGCGGCAACAGGTTCGCCATCCCCGCCTACTACCGGGACGAGGCGACGCGGCTCACCGGGCAGGACCCGGCCTTCGTCGACTGGGAGTACAACGTCGAGGCGACCGCTCCCGACGTGGTGGCCAGGGACCAGGGCTTCGTCCCGGCCAGGGCGTGCGTCCCCTTCCGCCCGGAACCCACCCCGTGGCAACTGGAGCACGCCGCGCGGGCCGGCCTGTTCGCCCTCACCTCGCCCACCGACCTGATCGCCATGCTCCGCGCCACCATCGGCGACGCGACGGCGGAGGTCACGGTCTTCGCCGTCCAGGACCACGAACGACTGCTGGCGGGCCTGCGAAGCCCCGACAGACCCAGCCTGGCCGACCTGCTCCAGCCGGGTGACGTCTTCGCCGACCTGACGATCGGCGTGGACGAGCCCTACTCCGACTCCCTCATCGTCGTGGCCCACGAGGACCTGACCCCGAGGGTCACCGAGGTCGTCCTGCACGCCGAACGCCGGATCGCCGAGTACGAGCCGGCGGGACTAGCGGACATGTCCGCGTTCCTCGACGCCATGGGCAGGCTCAGCGGGTTCGCCTGAGTCGTAGATCAGCTCGTACAGCGACCGGTCGCGCCCCGCCTGGTGGTAGAGCAGCTCCACCAGCCGCTCGTGGTCCAGCGTCCGCAGGTGCGACCTCAGCTCCACGTCCTCGGCGTCGGCGGGAGGCACCTCGTGCCCGCGGTCCAGCAGCACCAACCCGACCGCCACGAGGTGCTTGCAGAAGAACCCCTGCTCCCCGTACGGGCACGAGCACTCGCCCGCCAGCTGCCCGTCCCGCCAGGCCAGCTCCACCGAGTACGAATCGGCCCCGTCGACCCGCGCCGCGACGTGCCTGCGCAGCACCCGCAGTTCGACCACCGAGTCGCGGTAGCCCAGTCCGCGCCAGAACGACTTGGCGCCCGCTTTGTGCTGAAGCATCTCGGTGGTGAGCGTCGGCATGATCGTATTCAACTACGAGCTGACATTTCACCCACAAGGATGGTGTTCCTAACCCGTCACCGACCGGCGGGGGAGCACCGGTCGGTGACGGCGGGAAGAACACCGGCCGGCGACGGCGGGAGAGCACCGGTCGGTGACAGCGGGGGAGCACCGGTCGATGACAGCGGGAGAGCACCGCCGGCGACGGCGGAGAGCACCGACCGGTGACGCGGACCGCGCCTCAGCCGGAGTTCTTCTCCAGGTCCAGCAACGTCACCGCTGCCCGGAAGTACTTGTTCGTGCCCAGGTCCCGCACCGTCTTGATGTTGAACGCCGCCTTCAACTTCTCCGCGTCGCCCTCGCTGACCCCGGACAGCGCCGCCACCGGCGCGTCGAGGATGTCGGTGAGCGGCAGGTTCTCGTACGCCTTGTCCAGCAGCGAGTCGAGGTTGACCGAAACAGCCATGATCGCGTCCTCCTGGTACCCGAAGGGGATCGTGCGCGCCGATTGTCACCGCCCCGCGCCGAACCCGCAGCGCGTGATGACGCGAGGGCCGCCCTGCGGCCTGGTGACCGGGAACCGCCTGTGGTTACGTGGATCGCGTGCTGCAAGCCTGCCTGAACGGCGCTCGCCCGCTCGGAAGCCACCCGGCCCTGCCGGTCTCACCGGCCCAACTCGCGGCGGACGCCGCGAAGGTCGCGGAGCTGGGTGTCACGGCGCTGCACCTGCACCCTCGCGACCTGGTCGGGCTGGAGGTCCTCGCCGGGCCGGAGGTGGCGACGACGGTGTCCGTGGTCCGCGCCGCCGTTCCCGGCGTGGAGATCGGGGTGGCCACGGGAGCGTGGATCCGGCCCGACCCGGTCCGGCGGGCCGAGCTGGTGGCGGGCTGGGCGGGGCTGGCGGCGGGGCGGCCGGACGTCGCCTCGGTCACCGTGCACGAGGACGGCTGGTCGGAGGTGTGCGCCGCGCTGCACCAGGCCGGGATCGGGATCGAACTGGGCGTCTTCCACGGGGAGGCCGCGCGGGCGCTGGCCGCCGCGGGCCCGCCGCCCGGCACCAGGCGGGTCTCGGCCGGGGTCCGTCCGGGACCCGACCCGATCCCACGAGCCGAGGCGCTGCTGAGCGTCCTGGAACCGCTGGGCCTACCGGTGCTGCTGCACGGCGAGGACGACACGGCCTGGCCCGTCCTCGGCCACGCGGGCCGCCTGGAACTCGACACCCGCATCGGCCTGGAGGACACCCTCCACCTGCCCGACGGGACCCCGGCCAGGGACAACGCGGCCCTGGTCACCCTCGCCCGCCGCACCCTCCGCAACCTGGGCGTTCGCTGACGAGATCCGACGCCCCCACGGGCCAGGGCGCCCGACGTCCTCCGCAAACCGGCACCGGCTACCGCGACGAGACCGCCCAGCCACCCGCCACCGAGCCACGACCACCCCGCCACCGAGCCACGACCACCCCGCCACGCGACACCCGCCACCGCGGCACGACCGCTCCGCCACCCGTCTACCGAGCCACGAGCGTCTGCCACCCCCTACCGCGACGAGACCGCTCCGCCGCCCGCTCCCGCGACGAGACCGCCCCGCCACCGCTACCGAGCCGAGACCGCCCCGCCACCCGCTACCGAGCCGAGATCGGTTCCTGCAACTCCGTCACCCACTGGCCGCGGTCGTCGGGGCACTCCAGGTACAGCTCCCGCGAGTACCCCGTGGACCGGTACCCGTGGTCGTCGATCCACCGCCCCAGAGCCTGCCCCGTCGGCATCACGTCGTCCATCGAGCCGCGGTGCACGATCGTCGCCGCCCGCTCCAACCCCGGCAGGTCGACCACCTCGAAGTCCCCGGCACCGGGAGCGCACGAGACGGTGACCCCGGCGTGCACCACGACCCCGTCGGGCGCGTCCTCGTAGTACGCGACGCTCGGCCCGCTCGGCACGACCCCCGCGGCCCCCAGCCTGCGGTGCAGCTCCCGGTACAGCGGCTGGATCACCGGCCCGACGTCCTCCGGGCCGAAGCTCGCCGCCAGACCGCTCAGTTCGGCCAGCCGGACGGCCGGAACGCTCTTCACCACCACGTCGTCGGAAGGCATGAGCCCCTCCCTCTCGATAGTCCGGAGCCTCGCCTCGACCCCCACCAGCCTGGCCTGGTCCGCGACGATCGACGCCGCCAGCTCGGCCTGCCGCAACCGGAGCATCCCGCGCAGCGCCTCGACGCCGACCTTCTCGTCGAGGATCTCCCCGACCTGGACGAGCGTGAACCCGAGGTCCTTGAGCGCGATGATCCGGTTGAGCCTGGCGAGCTGCGAACCCTCGTACGTGCGGTAGCCGGTGAACCGGTCGACGTGCGCGGGCGTGAGCAGGCCCGTCTCGTCGTAGTGGCGGAGCATGCGCACCGACACACGACCGTGCTTGGCGAAGTCCCCGATGCTGAACACAACACCCCCGAGTCAACGGCCTCACACGGTGTCAGGGTCAATCCGGCAGCACGACCGCCACGATCCCGGCGAGGTGGGCGAGCCGCGCGACCTCGGCGGCGCGGAACATCGGACCGCCGGGACGGCCGACGAGCAGCACGCGGTCCGGCTTGCCCAGCGGCGTGGCGGCCAGTTCGGTGCCCAGCTCCTGCCACGTCTCGGGGACCCAGTCCTCCTCGCCGTCGAGCACGGTCGCGCGCTGGAGCGGGAACCACGGCGGGTTCGTCATGCGGGTCTCCGGGGCCGCCGAGCTGGCGGTGATCCGGTGGACGCCCTTGGCGTCGTGGCCGAGCACGACCGCCCAGCCCGCACGGATGATCTTCGGGACGCCCTCGGTGAAGACGGCGAGGCCCTTCGCGGGCTCCTCGGCCACCTCCTCCACCAGCTCCAGCTCGCGGTGCGTGTCCAGCACGCCCGCGTACGGGCGCACCGCGTCGACCTCGACACCCTCGATGGACTCGGCCGCGGTGATGAGCACGTCGGGGAGGCGGCCGGAGGGCAGTTCGACCACGAGGTCGTCGATCGCCACACCGCCGCCGCGTTCCACCACGTCCACGCTGAGGATGTCTGCCCCGATCTCGCCGAGCGCCGAAGCGACCGCGCCGAGCGTGCCGGGACGGTCCGGGAGTTGAACCCGGATCAGGAAGGACACGGTGAACGCCTCCATGCTCATGCGCGGGAGATGATCACCCGAGCGGTTTCGGTGAGCGGTACGCGCCACGTGCCGTTACCGCCGACCGGTGATTCTCGCAGACGAACTATCGCTTTCCGACTCTCCTCCGACAGTTGCGCTCCGGTAAAATCGCGCACCGCCCGATCGGCCGCCCCCGGCAACCCGGTCGGAGCCGGTGCTGACCTCGCCATAGACTCGTGTAGTCCAAAAATCCGACTACCGACCCACGGGGGTTGACGAGGTGCCCAGCATCTCCCGCGACGAGGTCGCGCACCTGGCCAAGCTGGCCAGGCTGGCCGTCACCGACGACGAGCTCGACCTGTTCGCCGGTCAGCTCGACGTCATCCTGCAGTCGGTGTCCGCGGTGGGCGACATCGCCACCGCCGACATCCCGCCGACGTCGCACGCCGTTCCGCTGACCAACGTGTTCCGCGAGGACGTGGTGCGCCCGAGCCTCGGCCAGGCCAAGACGCTCGCGGGCGCCCCCGCCGCCGAGGACGGCCGCTTCCGCGTGCCCCGAATCTTGGGTGAGGAAGCATGAGCCTGATCCGCAGCACGGCCGCCGAGCTGGCCGCCAAGATCCACGGTGGCGAGGTGTCGGCGGTCGAGGTCGCCCAGGCGCACCTCGACCGCATCGCCTCGGTCGACAAGGGGATCAACGCGTTCCTGCACGTCGACGCCGAGGGCGCTCTCGCCGCCGCGAAGGAGGTCGACGACGACGTCGCCGCGGGCCGACCGGTGGCGTCCCCGCTGGCGGGCGTCCCGCTGGCGCTCAAGGACGTGCTCGTCGCCGAGGGCATGCCGACCACGTGCGGGTCGAAGATCCTGGAGGGCTGGCACTCGCCGTACGACTCGACGGTGACCCGCAAGCTCCGCGCCGCGGGCGTCGTCATCCTCGGCAAGACCAACATGGACGAGTTCGCGATGGGCTCCTCCACCGAGAACTCCGCCTACGGCCCGACCCGCAACCCGTGGGACACCGACCGGATCCCCGGCGGCTCGGGCGGCGGCTCCTCCGCGGCGCTGGCCGCGTTCGAGGCGCCGCTGGCCATCGGCACCGACACCGGCGGCTCCATCCGCCAGCCGGGCGCGGTGACCGGCACGGTCGGCGTGAAGCCGACCTACGGCTCGGTGTCCCGCTACGGCCTGGTCGCGTTCTCCTCGTCGCTGGACCAGGCCGGGCCGTGCGCCCGCACGGTCCTCGACACGGCGCTGCTGCACGAGGTCATCGCGGGCTACGACCACATGGACTCCACGTCCATCGACGCCCCGGTGCCCCCGGTCGTGGCCGCGGCCCTCGAAGGCGCGTCCGGCGACCTGTCCGGCGTCCGCGTCGGCGTCGTCGCGCAGTTCAGCGGCGACGGCTACCAGCCGGGTGTGCTGGCGTCGTTCGAGGCGGCCGTCGAGCAGCTCCGGCAGCTCGGCGCGGAGGTCGTCCAGGTCTCCTGCCCCAGCTTCGACTACGCGCTGCCCGCGTACTACCTCATCGCGCCCAGCGAGGCCTCGTCCAACCTGGCCCGCTTCGACGCGATGCGGTACGGCCTGCGGGTCGGCGACGACGGCACGCACGGCGCGGAGGAGGTTATGTCGCTGACCCGCGAAGCGGGCTTCGGCGCGGAGGTCAAGCGCCGCATCATGATCGGCACGTACGCGCTGTCGTCCGGCTACTACGACGCCTACTACGGCTCGGCGCAGAAGGTCCGCACGCTCATCTCGCGGGACTTCGACGCCGCGTTCGCGACCGTCGACGTGCTGGTGTCGCCGACCACGCCCACCACGGCGTTCAAGATCGGCGAGCGCTCCGGCGACCCGATGGCCATGTACAAGGCCGACCTCTGCACCATCCCGTCGAACCTGGCGGGCAACGCGGCGATGAACGTCCCGAGTGGACTTTCCGCCGACGACGGGCTGCCCGTCGGTCTCCAGATCATGGCTCCGCCGCTCCAGGACCACCGCATGTACCGGGTCGCCGCCGCCTACGAGGTCGCCCGCGACGCGGCCCAGGGCGGTCCGCTCATCCAGCGCGTCCCGCAGTTGGAAGGGATCTGACCATGAGGAAAGCCCGAGGGCTCTTCGGCCTGCTCGGCGCGGCCGCCGCCGCCGCGAGCGCGTTCTCCACCCTGCGCACCGCCAGGGGTGAGAAGGACAAGCTGGCGCTCGCGAACGCGGTGGCCAGCGTCGTCGTGGCCATCACCGGCGCGGCGCTGACCGTGCGCGGGTTCCGGAAGGACGGGAAAGCGTGACGAGCGTGGCTGACCTGATGGACTACGCCGAGGTCGTCGAGCGCTTCGACCCGGTGCTGGGCTTGGAGGTGCACGTCGAGCTGCACACCAGGACCAAGATGTTCTGCGGCTGCGCCAACGAGTTCGGCGGCGAGCCGAACACGCACGTGTGCCCCGTCTGCCTCGCCGCGCCCGGCGCGCTGCCGGTCGTCAACGGCGTCGCGGTCGAGTCGGCGATCCGGATCGGTCTCGCGCTCAACTGCGAGATCGCCGAGTGGTGCCGCTTCGCGCGGAAGAACTACTTCTACCCGGACATGCCGAAGAACTTCCAGACGTCCCAGTACGACGAGCCGATCGCGTTCAACGGCTACCTCGACGTGACGCTGGACGACGGTGAGATCTTCCGCGTGGAGATCGAGCGCGCGCACATGGAGGAGGACACCGGCAAGTCGCTGCACGTCGGCGGCACGGCCGGTCGCATCCACGGCGCCGAGCACTCCCTGCTCGACTACAACCGCGCGGGCGTGCCGCTGATCGAGATCGTCACGAAGATGATCCCCGGCACCGGCGAGCGCGCACCCGAGGTGGCCCGCGCGTACGTCAGCGCGCTGCGCGACCTGCTCAAGGCGCTCGACGTGTCCGACGTCCGGATGGACCAGGGCTCGCTGCGCTGCGACGCGAACGTCTCCCTGAGCCCCAAGGACTCCGGAGTGCTCGGCACCCGCACGGAGACGAAGAACGTCAACTCGCTGCGCAGCGTCGAGCGGGCCGTGCGCTTCGAGATGACCCGCCAGGCGGCGATCCTCGCCGAGGGCGGCGAGATCGTGCAGGAGACGCGGCACTTCGAGGAGGCCTCCGGCACGACCCGCGCGGGCCGTCGCAAGGAGACCGCCGAGGACTACCGGTACTTCCCGGAGCCCGACCTCGTCCCGATCGCGCCGTCGCGCGAGTGGGTCGAGGAGCTGCGCCTCACGCTGCCGGAGATGCCCGCGCAGCGGCGCAAGCGCATCCAGACCGAGTGGAAGCTCACCGACGCCGAGCTGCGCGACCTGGTCAACGCGGACGCCGTCGACCTCGTCGCGGCCACCGTCGAGGCGGGCGCGACGTCCGTCGAGGCGCGGTCGTGGTGGGTGTCGTACCTGATGCAGCAGGCCAACACCCGCGGCGTGGAGCTCGGCGCGCTGCCGATCACCCCGGCGCAGGTGGCGAAGGTGGTCGCGCTGGTCAACTCCGGTGCGCTGACCAACAAGCTCGCCCGCGAGGTCGTCATCGGCGTCCTCGACGGCGAGGGTGAGCCGGAGCAGGTCGTCGAGGCCCGCGGGCTGAAGGTCGTCTCGGACGACTCGGCCCTGGAGAAGGCCGTCGACGAGGCCCTGGCCGCGCAGCCGGACGTGGCGGACAAGATCCGCGACGGCAAGGTGGCCGCCGCGGGTGCGATCGTCGGTGCGGTCATGAAGGCCACGAAGGGCCAGGCCGACGCCAAGCGGGTGCGCGAACTCGTGATCTCCCGCTGTTCCTAGGTATTCCACGTCGGAGGCGTTGTCCAGTCCGCTTTATGCGGTCGGGCAACGCCTCCGTTGTGTTATCCCCTTGCTCCGATCGGGTGGTCCAAAGTCTCTTTGATGGGCCGTAAACCCTGGTCAGCGATGATCTGAGTCATATTTTCGGTCGCAATGGGTGAAAATACTCATCGAAGACGCGTCCATCTGTGTCAGGCTTGACCCGTTCGCCAAGCCGGGGGGCTTGGGAATGATCATGAATAAACCGGATCAGGTAACCGACCCGAACGGGTCGCCTGTTGTTAGGGGAGAACAACTCATGGCTGAAACCGACCCGAAGCTCATCGAGGAGATCGACGCGATCGTGCCGGACGAGAACGGGACGGCGCCTGACCAGTCGCCGAAGGACCCCGCTCCCGTGGTGCCGAACGGCGGCCCGTACGAGACCCAGACCGAGCCGCAGCCCGCGAACTAGCGACTCCGGAGGCCGGATGCCGCTGGCGGACGGGTGTACCCCGATCAGCCTGCGGTGTCCGGCTTTCGTTTGTGCTCTGATATGACGGTGGCTGTGTCGATCCGCGTTGCGTCGTCACGCGGTGCGTCCCGTGTCGATCCCGCTGGTGCCGTCGAACGCGCGCGTGAGTTCCACCGCCGCGCTCGGAAGGCCGCCGTCGCCAAGCGCTACCTCGACGGGGCGCGCCTGCTCGAACGGGGACTCGCGGTCCTCGAAGCGCCCGACGTCGACCCGGACCAGCGCCTGGAGCTGCGCACCAGGCAGCTCGTCACGCTGTCCTTCTGCCTGGCCGAGACCGGCAGCCTCGACGACGGCCTGACGCTCCTCGCCTCCGCCCGCCACGACCTGACCGCGTTGTCGGACCAGCGGTTGCGCGACGAGCTCTACGGACTGGTCGACTCCAACCACGGCGTCCTGCTGTGCCGCGTGGGGCGGATCGAGGAGGGCATCTACCACCTCGACCTGCACATCGCCTACCAGGAACGCCGCGTGGCCGAGCACGCCGACGACCTGAAGCCGCGCGTCGAGTCGCTCATCATCTCCTTGTCCAACCGGGGGAACGCCTACGGCGAGGTGCACCGGACCGCGCAGGCCACGGCGGACCTCGACCGGGTCGTCGCGCTCGCGAAGAGCCACGACCTCCCCGTCCGCGCCGCCATCGCGACCCACGCGCTCGGCAACGTGCTCCAGCGAGCGGGTGACCTGCCCGCGGCCCTCCAGCGCTACGAGGAGGCCAACCGGGTCTACCAGGAGCTGGAGCCGGGGATGCTGCTCCGGCTGCGGATCGACCAGGCTGAGGCCCTGATCAGCGCGGGTCTCGTCGACGAGGCCGGGCGCCACCTCGACGAGGTGCTGCCGGAGCTGCGCAGGCAGCGCATCGGCCAGGACATCGCCGAGGCCGAGCTGCTCCGCGCCGCCGCGGCCCTGCTCGACGGCGAACTCCGCACGGCCAAGCGGATGGCGAACTCGGCGCAGCGCAAGCTGGCCCGGCGCGGCAGCCCGGCGTGGGCGGCGGTCGCGGGGCTGATCGCGCTGCGCGCGGACGTGCTCCGCGCCCTCGACAGCCGCCGACCGTCGGGGCGGGTCGTCGACCGCGCGCTCGAACTCGCCGAACGGCTCTCCGCCCTGAAGCTGCCCGACCAGGCCACCGTCGCGCAGGCCCTCGCCGCGCGCCTGGAGGTGCGCCGCGGCAACACCGACCGCGCCGCCGAACTGCTGCGCTCGGTGCCGCGCGTCCGCCGCACCAGCACGATCGACCAGCGGATGCTCGTGCGCCTGTCCAGGGCCGAACTGGCGCTGGCCACCGGCAACCGCCGCGTCGCGCTGGCGCAGGCCAAGGCAGGGCTGGCCGAACTCGGCCGGATGCGCGACCAGATGGGCGGCCTGGAGCTGGTGTCCGGCACCGCGCTGCACGGCCGTGAGCTGGGCGAGCTGGCGGTGCGGCTGGTGCTGGACGGCGCGGGCTCCGCCGCCTCGGCCAAGCGCCTGTTCACCTGGCTGGAGCGCACCCGCGCCCAGATGTACCGCTACCAGCCGGTCGAGTCCACGGTGGACGCCGAACTGGTCGAGAGCATCGCCGAGGTCCGCCAGCTCAGCCGCGCGCTGCTCCGCGCCCGCCTCGACGGCCACCCGACCTCCACCCTGGAGGCCCGCTACGCCACCAGCCAGCGCGACGCGATGCGCCTGGGCTGGAGCGCCAGCCCGTGGGGCAAGGCCCGCCCGGTCGCGGACCTGCGGGCCGTCCAGGCCGAGCTGGGCGACCGCGCGATGATCAGCTTCGCGACGTCCGACGACGACCTGGTCGCCGTCGTCGTGGCGGGCGGGAGGGTCCGGATGGTCCGCCTCGGCTCCGCGCCCGCCGCCACCGAGGCCGCGCTGCGCCTGCACGCCGACCTCAACGCCCTGGCCCCCGACTACCTCCCCGCCGCGCTGGCCGACGTCATCGCCACGTCCGCCCGCCGCCAGGCCGACCTCCTCGACCGGCAGCTCCTCCAGCCCCTCGCCGACCTGCTCGGCGACCGCGAACTCGTCATCGTCCCCACCGGCGCCCTGTACGTGGTGCCGTGGGGCGTGCTCGGCCAGTGCAAGTCCCGCCCCACCACCGTCGTCCCCTCCGCCACCGCGTGGCTCGCCACCAGCCAGGCAGGGCCCGACTCGACGTCGGGCGTCCTCCTGGTCCGCGGCCCCGGCCTCCAGGCCGCCGAGGGCGAGATCGACAAGCTGGCCGGCTACCACGCCGACGCCACCTCGCTGGGCGGCACCGAGGCCAGGGTCGGCCCGGTGCTCGACGCGCTGGACGGCGTCTCGCTCGCCCACATCGCCGCGCACGGTGAGCACGAACCCGAGAACGCCCTGTTCTCCCGCCTGGAACTCGCCGACGGCGCCCTCTTCGCGCACGAGGTGGGCCGCGTCAGGCGACCGCCGAAGCAGGTCGTGCTGGCCGCGTGCGAGCTGGCCCTCAACCGCATCCGGCCGGGTGACGAGGCGCTGGGGTTCGCGGGGGCGATGCTCGCCAGCGGCGCGCACACCGTGATCGCGGCCAGCAGCCGCGTGGGCGACGAGCCCGCGGCGGCCGCCATGGGCGACTACCACCGCGGCCTGTCGTCGGGGGCGTCCCCGGCCGTGGCGCTCGCCGACGCCATCGCGATCGACCCGCTGCGGCGGCCGTTCGTGTGCCTGGGGTCGGGCTGATATGGGTTGCGGGTTCCAGAACTCGTCACCCCCGGCGCGCGGACCGGCCGCCGGGCGCACGCCGTGCACCCGAACAGCGACCTCCGGATCGAGTGCTCGCCGTTCAGCGAGGACGGCCTCGCCGACGTGCGCCCTCGTCGTGAACGGCCCGAGGCCCTAGTCCTTGCTCCCGCCGCTGGAGCTGTCGCGCAGCACGATCACCACGCGGTCGTCGCTGGAGATCGGCGTGCCGCCCGCGGCCTTGTTCACCGTGCCCACCAGCGCGGTGTTGTCGTCCAGCGCCACCAGCGGGCCGATGCGGCCGAAGCCGGTCTCCTTGTCCAGGAACGGTTCCGGCTTGCCGGTGAAGCCGCCCTCGGCGTTCATGGCGATCATCTGCGTGCCGGGCACGTTCGACGTGGCGACCCACATCGTGTTCGACAGCGACGCGCACCCGCCGACACCCGGCTTGTCCGGCCACGTCCACGCGGGCGAGCCGAGCGGCTTGCCCGCGGTGATCCGGTACAGCACGTCGGCGGAGGCGGTGGAGTCCGTGACCCACGTCTTCGTGCCGTCGGCCGACACGCACACGCCGCCGGGCGAGCGGAAGCCGCTGGCGACGACCGCGGAGCCGGTGGTGGGGTTGCCCGCCGCGGGCTGGCCGGAAGCGTCGATGCGGAGCAGCTTGCCCGCGAGCGAGGCCGGGTCGGCGGCGAGGGCGGGGTCGCCCGCGTCGCCGGTCGCGACCAGGAGGGCGCCCTCGCGGTCGTGGCCCAGGACGCCGCGGTTGCCGGTCGCGCCCTTCGGGATGCCCGTGAGCACCGGCTTCGGCGTGTCGCCCGGCGCGATCCGCATGACCCGGTTGTCCGTGTCGGTGGTCAGGTAGACGTAGACGAGCTGGTCCTCGCCGTAGGTCGGCGACAGGGTGAGGCCGGTCAGGCCGCCGTCGCCGGTCGCGTCGACGGCGAAGCTGCCCACCTCGACCGGGTCGACGTCCTTGCTGACCTTGAGCAGCTTGCCGGTGGTCCGCTCGGTCGCCAGCGCCGTGACGACGCCGGTCGACTGGTTCACGTCCATCAGCGCCACGCCGGAGAGGGGGTTCAGGCAGGTCGCCACGACGGCGGGGTTGAAGTCCTTGCAGCCCTCGGGCGGTGGCACCGACGTCGGCGGCTGCCCGCCCGGCTGCTGGCCGCCGCCCTGCGGCAGACCGCCCGGCATCTCGGGCGTCGGACCCGCCTGCGGCGTGAGCTGCGGCTGGGCGCTCCACCCGGCGGCCGACGGCTGCTCCGGGAAGTCGGCGCAGCCCGCCGCGAGCAGGCCGATGGCCGTGCTCGCGAGCACCGCGCGGAGCAACCGCTGAGGACGTGACACGGGTGTTGACCCTAGGCGCGGGGCCGTGAACCCGAGGTGAGCGGCGACGGCGGGTCCAGGTCGTAGAGCGCCCGGTGCACGGCGTCGACCCGGTCGATCAGGAGCAGCAGCTCCTCGGAGAGCACCTCCGGAGCCTCCAGCGGCAGGAAGTGGCTGGTCGGGAGCACCCTGACCCGCGCCTGCGGGAGCGCACCGGCCGGTCCGGCCATGCTCTCCGGCGAGGCCAGCACGTCGTACCGGCCCGCCAGGACCGTTGTGGGGCACGTCACGCCCGCCAGGTCCTGCCGGGGCGTCCGCCCGAGCGCGAGCGCCAGCGTGAAGTACCAGCTCCAGTCGTGCCGCAGGAACCGCCTCATCGACCCGGCCACGGCCTCGGGCGCGCTCGACGCCAGCATCAGCCCGCTGTGCCGCAGCAGGAACGTCGTCACGTCGTTGATCGGCAGCCGGTGCAGCACGAGGTCCAGCAGGGGACCCGCGGCGCGCAGCGCCCTCGTGCCGGTCAGACCGATGAGCCTGCGCACGTCCGGCGGCAGGCCGGAGATGCCGAGCATGCTCTCGAACGAGTCGCCCGGCGCGCCCGCGACCAGCATCAACCCCGACACGCGGTCCGGGTGCCCCAGCGCCAGCTCGGCCGCCACCGTCACGCCCATCGACCAGCCGAGCACGACGCACGACTCGACGCCCGCGTCGTCCAGGACGGCGAGCGCGTCGGCGACGTGGTCGGCCAGCGCGATCCGCGACTCGTCCTCCGGCCGCTCCGACCCCATCGTGCCGCGGTGGTACCAGCTCAGCGCCCGCACGCCCGCCGAGGGCAGCAGCAGCGCGGGCCACGTCTCCGGCGTGGTGCCCAGGCCGGGGCACAGCAGCACGGTGGGACCTTCCGACGAGGTCTGCCACACCCTGATCCGCGTGCCGTCCTCGCTCGTGACGTCGTGCTCCTGCATGGGGGGCAGTGTGCCGTAGGTTTCGGGGGTGACGCTCATCGTGTTGGTCCCCGACGACTACGGCGTGACGGCGCTGTCCTCCGTGGACGGTGTCCGCGCGGTCCGCTACCAGCCGGGTGAACCCCTGCCACCGGACGCCGCCGACGCGCGGGTGTTCGTGCCCAAGTTCCTCCAGGGCACCAATCCGCGCGAGGTCTACGCCCAGCTGCCGAAGCTCGAACTGGTGCAGCTGCTCAGCGCGGGCGCGGAGCGCTTCGTCGGTCAGCTCCCGGAGGGCGTGCTGCTCTCCACGTGCCGCGGCGCGCACGGCGGCAGCACGGCGGAGTGGGCGATCGGCGCGCTGATCGCGATCTACCGCGACTTCCCGGCGTTCGAGGCCGCCCGCCAGGAGCGCCGCTGGGACTACCACGTCACCGACACCCTCCAGGACAAGCGCGTCCTCGTCGTCGGCGCGGGCGACCTCGCCGAGCAGTTCCGCCGCAGGCTCGAACCGTTCGACGCGACCGCCACCCTCGTCGGCCGCACGGCCCGCGACGGCGTCCGAGGCATGGACGAGCTGCCCGCGCTGCTGCCCGAGCACGACGCCGTGCTGGTCGTCGTCCCGCTGACCGACGAGACGACGGGCATGGTCGACGCCGACTTCCTCGCCGCCATGCCCGACGGCGCGATCCTGGTCAACGGCGCCCGCGGCCCCGTGGTCGACACCGACGCCCTGCTGGCCGAGCTGACGAGCGGTCGGCTGCGCGCCGCGCTGGACGTGACCGAGCCGGAGCCGCTGCCCGCCGAACATCCACTGTGGACCGCGCCCGGCCTGTTCCTGACGCCCCACGTGGCGGGCAGCTGCACGGGCTCCCAACGCCGTTCGTACGCCGTCGTCGTCTCCGAGATGACCAGGTTCGCGGCCGGTGAGCAGCCCGCCAACCTGGTGAAAGGCGACTACTGACCCGCTCGGTCGGCGTTCGCGCCGGTCGGTCGGGCGGAATGGGCTCTCGCCAACGCCGCCGGAGTCTCCTATCGTGCCGGGTCGTGGCTACTCACGACGACCGCTCGGCCAGCTCCGGCGGTTACCCCGACGACGGCTTCTACCCGGCGAGCGGTTCCGGCGGAGGCGTGCACCACTTCGACGACGGGACGCAGTCGTTCGACGCCTCCACGAAGGCCTTCGACGACACCGGCTACACACCCCTCGACCAGGTCGAGCCGCACTACGAGGACGACGACGACCACCGCAGGGTGTTCGGCTGGAACGGCGGCACCGACCTCGGCCTGCTCGTGCTGCGGGTCGGCCTCGGCGCAGCGTTCGTCGTGCACGGCCTCCAGAAGGTGTTCGGCCTGTTCGGCGGCCCCGGCATCGACGGCTTCGCGAAGTTCCTGGAGTCCTCCGGCTTCCGCGAGGCCCGCATCCTGTCCTGGGTCACCGGCATCACCGAGCTGGGCGGCGGCATCCTGCTGGTCTTCGGCCTGTTCACCCCGCTGGCCGCGGCGGGCATCCTCGGCGTGATGGCCAACGCCATCGTGGTGAAGTGGGGCGGCGGCTTCTTCGGCGCGCCGGGCGTGGAGCAGGAGGCGTCGTTCGCCGTGATGGCGTTCGCCCTGCTGTTCACCGGCCCCGGCCGGGCCGCCCTCGACTACGGCAGGTCCTGGTTCCGCCGTCCCCTGCTCAGCGGCTCCGTCTTCCTGGTCATCGCCGCCGCGGCGGTCGTGGCGACGCTGTACGTGTTCCGGTCCGTCTGACGCCGGGGTCGGGCCCGCGGTCGCCCTCGGCGGCGGGCCCGACCCCCGGTGGGACTACCGCGAGGGGTCGCGCACGGCCCCGGTCGACGCGTCCGTGGTGAGCCGCGCGTACGCCCGCAGCGCCGCCGTCACCGGGCGCACCCGGTCGACCGGCTGCCACGGCCGCTCGCTCGCCTCCATCTTCGCGCGGCGCTCGGCCAGCACGTCCTCGTCCACGAGCAGTTCGAGCCTGCGCTCGTGCACGTCGATGAGGATCCGGTCGCCGTCCCGCACGAGCCCGATCGCGCCGCCGCCCGCGGCCTCGGGCGAGACGTGCCCGATCGACAGCCCCGACGACCCGCCGGAGAACCGCCCGTCGGTGATCAGCGCGCACTTCTTGCCGAGCCCCGAGCCCTTGAGGAACGCGGTCGGGTGCAGCATCTCCTGCATACCGGGCCCGCCCGCCGGACCCTCGTAGCGGACCACGAGCACGTCACCGGCCTGGATCTCCTTCTTCAGGATCACCGACACGGCCTCTTCCTGGCTCTCCACGACCCGCGCCGGGCCCTCGAAGTGCCACAGCTCCTCGTCGATGCCCGCGGCCTTGATCACCGCGCCGCGCTCGGCCAGGTTGCCGCGCAGCACCGCCAGGCCGCCGTCCTTGGTGAACGCGTGCTCGACGTCGTGGATGCAGCCCGCCGCCGCGTCGGTGTCCAAAGAGGACCAGCGGTTGGACGTGGAGAACGCCTCGGTCGTGCGGACGCCGCCGGGGGCGGCGTGGAACAGCTCCACCGCCCGCTCGGACGGGTTCGGCCCGCGGACGTCCCACTCGGTCAGCCACTGCTCCAGCGACGGGCTGTGCACCGAGTGCACGTCCCGGTGCAGCAGGCCACCGCGGTCCAGCTCACCGAGCAGCGCGGGGATCCCGCCCGCCCGGTGCACGTCCTCCATGTGGTAGTCGGAGTTCGGCGACACCTTCGACAGGCACGGCACGCGGCGGCTGATGTCGTCGATGTCCTGGAGGGTGAAGTCGATCTCGCCCTCCTGCGCGGCGGCGAGGATGTGCAGCACCGTGTTGGTCGAGCCGCCCATCGCCATGTCCAGCGCCATCGCGTTCTCGAACGCCTTGCGGTTCGCGATCGTCCGCGGCAGCGCCGTCTCGTCGTCGTCCTCGTACCAGCGGCGGCACAGCTCCACGACGGTCTTGCCCGCGTCGACGAACAGCTCCCGGCGCGCGGCGTGCGTCGCCAGCGTGGAACCGTTGCCCGGCAGCGCCAGCCCGAGCGCCTCGGTCAGGCAGTTCATCGAGTTCGCGGTGAACATGCCGGAGCACGACCCGCACGTCGGGCACGCCGACCGCTCGACCTCGTCCAGACCGGCCTGGTCGACGTTCGAGTTCGCCGACGCGGAGATCGTCGTGATCAGGTCGGACGAGGGGATCGCCACCCCGTCCACGACGACGGCCTTGCCCGCCTCCATCGGCCCGCCCGACACGAACACCACCGGGACGTTCAGCCGCAGCGCCGCGTTCAACATGCCCGGCGTGATCTTGTCGCAGTTCGAGATGCAGACGATCGCGTCGGCCTGGTGCGCGTTCACCATGTACTCGACGGCGTCCGCGATCACCTCGCGCGAGGGCAGGGAGTACAGCATCCCGCTGTGCCCCATCGCGATCCCGTCGTCCACCGCGATCGTGTGGAACTCGCGCGGCACCCCGCCCGCCTCGCGGATGCCCTCGGCGACGATGTCGCCGAGGTCGCGCAGGTGCACGTGGCCCGGCACGAACTGCGTGTAGGAGTTCGCGATGGCGATGATCGGCTTGCCGAAGTCGGAATCCGTCATGCCGGTCGCCCGCCAGAGCGAACGGGCGCCTGCGGCGTTGCGGCCATGAGTGGTGGTGCGGGACCGGAGCGGGGGCACGGCTCCTCCAGAATCTGCGAACAGCGTGAGGTGATCAGACGCCTGGTGGGCGTGACGTGCGGGTGGGGCCGGGGTCCCTCAGACGTTACTCGTGCGCAGCTCGGCCGTGACCAGCAGAGCGGCCAGTGCGAGCGTGATCACGTGCACCACCGTGCACCACAGGCAGATCTTCCCGATCAGGAACAGCTCGGCCGCCACGAGGTAGACGACCATCAGCACGCCGACGCCCAGCGACCCCAGCCGCACCCACCCGACCCACGGGTTCGCGGAGCGCCACGCCCACGGCAGGCACAGGACGGTCAGGAACGCGTAGAACGCCGTGCCGAGGTCGGCCACCGCGATGCCGAACAGCTCCGACTGCTCGCTGCTGGTCACCGACGCGCAGTCGACGACGCTGTTCTCCGCGCAGACCAGCAGGTTCGAGGTGCTGTGGTGCGCGATGGTGAGGTAGATCGACACGGCCAGCCCCGCGAGCGCCAGCAGGAGGCTGACCAGCGGGACGCGGGAAGTCTTGAGCACGGCCCCGACTGTACGGAGGGCGCGGGTTGGACCGGTGTGAACCGCGGCCCGGTGCTACTCGATCGAGTGATCTTCTGGCAGGGGGCCGATCCCGCGCCCGCGGTGCGGAACCCCGAACCGCGGTGCCGGGGTCCCTCAGGGACGTTCGGAGCGTTCCCGGTCGGTGTCGGCGCCGTCGGTCGGGGTCTCCGCTCCGGCCTCGGCCTCGCCGGGCTCGGCGGCGGTGTCGGCCGCCCCGTCCTCCCCGCCCCCCTCGTCGGCGACGGGCTCCCGCACCTCGACCGCGGGAACGGTGATCCGGCCGCCGCTCACGGCCGCCAGCGCGGGCAGGTGCATCATCCGCACACCGGGCAGCGGGATGAGCTCGTCGTCGGCCAGCACCACGCTCAACCAGGACTTCTCCGACAGCTTGACGGCCTTGACGTCGTCCCAGGCCACGGTCTTCGAGCCGAACGCCCCGCGCGCGACGATCCGCTCACGGGTCACCGTCGTGCGCAGCCGGACCACCCACGCGGCGAACGCCAGCGGCAGCACGTACAGCACCTGGAGGCCGGGCACGGCGAACGCCACGGGCGTCACGCAGATCAACCCCACCCCGGAGGCGAGGAGGGCGACGGCGGGGATTCGGAAGACCAGCTTGTCCACGTCCGCCATGGTCGCACCGGGCCTCCGAGCGGGTGATCCGGGGCCGGACCGTGGACCACGTCACGTCCACGATCCGGGATTTCGATCCCGCCCAGTTGACGATGCCGCGGATTCACCGTTAACGTCACCCCCATGCAGCGCACGCTCGTTCTCGTACTTCCCAGGCGCGTCGACGCCTAGGCAGTAGAAGCTGCGTCGACGCGCGACCCTCGTACGACCCGTTCGGGTTGTCGAGGGTTTTTTCGTGCCCGGACCCCCAGGTGGGCCCACCACCGCATCCGACACCACGAGGCAGACAGATGACTAGCGCAACCTCGCGACAGGCCACCGGCGAGTCGCCCCGCCCCGGCCCGCGGCCCAAACCGGCCCCGCCGAGCGGAGCCCCGATCCGCGTAACCGGCGCCCAGTCGCTCGTCCGTTCACTCGAAGCCGTCGGCTGCGAAATCGTCTTCGGCATCCCCGGCGGGACGATCCTGCCCGCGTACGACCCGCTGCTCGACTCGACCAAGGTCCGCCACGTCCTCGTGCGCCACGAGCAGGGCGCGGGCCACGCCGCGACCGGCTACGCGCAGGCCACCGGCAAGGTCGGCGTCTGCATGGCCACCTCGGGTCCCGGCGCGACGAACCTCGTCACCCCCCTCGCGGACGCGAACATGGACTCCGTCCCCGTCGTCGCGATCACCGGGCAGCAGAGCCGCCCGCTGATCGGCACGGACGCGTTCCAGGAGGCCGACATCTGCGGCATCACGATGCCGATCACCAAGCACAACGTCCTCGTCACCGACCCGGCGGAGATCCCGAGGGCCATCGCCGAGGCGTTCCACCTGGCGGCGACGGGCCGACCCGGCCCCGTGCTGGTGGACATCCCCAAGGACGTGCTCCAGGAGATGACGACGTTCTCCTGGCCGCCGGAGCTGCGCCTGCCGGGCTACCGCCCGACGACGAGGCCCCACGGGAAGCAGGTGCGCGAGGCCGCGAAGCTGATCGCGGCCGCGAGGAAGCCCGTGCTCTACGTCGGCGGCGGCGTCATCAAGGCCAACGCCAACGCGGAACTGCTGAAGCTCGCGGAGTCCACGGGCATCCCGGTCGTCACGACGCTGATGGCGAAGGGCGCGTTCCCGGACTCGCACCCGCAGCACATGGGCATGCCGGGCATGCACGGCTCGGTCGGCGCGGTCGCCGCGATGCAGGAGGCCGACCTCCTGGTCGCGCTCGGCGCGCGGTTCGACGACCGGGTCACCGGCCAGCTCTCGTCGTTCGCGCCGCACGCCGCCGTCGTGCACGCGGACATCGACCCGGCGGAGATCTCGAAGAACCGCCGCGCCGACGTGCCGATCGTGGGCGACTGCAAGGAGATCATCACCGAGCTGGTCGACGCCATCAGGGTCGAGGTGGAGCACTCCTCCAAGACCGTCGACCTGGGGCCGTGGTGGGACCACCTCAACGGCCTCAAGGAGACCTACCCGCTGGGCTACGACTGGCCCGACGACGGGACCCTGTCGCCGCAGTTCGTGATCGAGCGCATCGGCGCGCTGGTCGGCCCGGACGCGCTCTACACCGCGGGCGTCGGCCAGCACCAGATGTGGGCGGCGCAGTTCATCAAGTACGAGAACCCGCGCACGTGGATCAACTCCGGCGGTCTCGGCACCATGGGCTACGCGGTCCCCGCGGCCATGGGCGCCAAGGCGGGCGCGCCGGACAAGCAGGTCTGGGCGATCGACGGCGACGGCTGCTTCCAGATGACCAACCAGGAACTGGCCACCTGCGCCATCGAGGGCCTGCCCATCAAGGTCGCCGTCATCAACAACGGCAACCTGGGCATGGTCCGCCAGTGGCAGAACCTCTTCTACGAGGGCCGCTACTCGCAGACCGACCTCGGCACGCACAAGCACCGCATCCCGGACTTCAAGCTGCTCGGCGAGGCCATGGGCTGCGCGGGCCTGCGCGCGGAGTCCCGCGAGGAGGTCGACGCGGTCATCAAGCAGGCCATGGAGATCAACGACCGGCCGGTCGTCATCGACTTCGTGGTCGGCAAGGACGCCCAGGTGTGGCCGATGGTCGCGGCGGGCACCGGCAACTCCGAGATCATGGCCGCGCGCGGCATCCGCCCACTGTTCGATGAGGACCTGTGATGACCCGGCACACCCTGAGCGTTCTGGTCGAGGACAAGCCCGGTGTGCTCGCGCGCGTCGCGGGCCTGTTCTCCCGGCGGGGGTTCAACATCGAATCCCTCGCCGTCGGCCGCACCGAGTACCCCGACATCTCCCGGATGACCATCGTCGTCTCGGTCGACGAACTACCCCTGGAACAGGTCACCAAGCAGCTCAACAAGCTGATCAACGTGATCAAGATCGTGGAGCTGGAGCCGACCGCTTCCGTTCAACGGCAACTGCTGCTCGTGAAGGTCAGAGCCGACGCGACCGTGCGCAGCCAGGTGCTCGAAACCGTGCAGCTGTTCCGCGCCAAGGTCGTCGACGTGTCGCCCGAGGCGGTCACCGTCGAGGCGACCGGCACGTCTGACAAGCTCGACGCGCTGCTCCGAATGCTGGAGCCCTACGGGCTCCGTGAGATCGTGCAGTCCGGCATGGTCGCGATCGGCCGCGGCGCTCGTTCCATCACCGCCACCGCGGTGCGCTAACCCGAGTTTTCCGCTGTAGGGAAGGATGAAGTAACACCATGAGCGTCGAGATCTTCTATGACGACGATGCGGACCTGAGCATCATCCAGGGCCGCAAGGTCGCCGTGATCGGCTACGGCAGCCAGGGCCACGCGCACGCGCTGAGCCTGCGCGACTCCGGCGTCGACGTGCGGATCGGTCTCCTGGAGACCTCGAAGTCGCGGGCCAAGGCCGAGGAAGAGGGTCTCCGCGTGCTCACGCCCGCCGAGGCGTCCGCCGAAGCCGACCTGATCATGATCCTGGCGCCGGACACCGCCCAGCGGCACATCTACGCCCAGGACATCGCGCCGAACCTGAAGGACGGCGACGCGATCTTCTTCGGCCACGGCTTCAACATCCGCTACGGCCTCATCGAGGCTCCGTCCGGTGTGGACGTCGCCATGGTGGCCCCGAAGGGCCCCGGTCACCTCGTGCGCCGCCAGTTCGTCGACGGCAAGGGCGTTCCCGCGCTCATCGCCATCCACCAGGACGCGACCGGTGGCGCCCAGGCGCTGGCGCTCTCGTACGCGGCGGGCATCGGCGGCACCCGCGCCGGCGTCATCAAGACCACGTTCAAGGAAGAGACCGAGACCGACCTCTTCGGCGAGCAGGCCGTTCTCTGCGGTGGCGCGTCCGCGCTCGTGCAGACCGGTTTCGAGGTGCTGACCGAGGCCGGTTACGCCCCCGAGATCGCGTACTTCGAGGTCCTCCACGAGCTCAAGCTCATCGTCGACCTCATGTACGAGGGCGGCATCGCCCGGATGCGCTACTCCATCTCCGACACGGCCGAGTACGGCGACCTGACCCGCGGCCCGCGCGTGGTCAACGCCGCGGTCAAGGAGGAGATGAAGAAGATCCTGGGCGAGATCCAGGACGGCACCTTCGCGACCGAGTGGGTCGCCGAGGACGAGGCGGGCCGCAACAACTACAAGAAGTTGCAGGCCGAGGGTGAACAGCACCCGATCGAGGAGGTCGGCAAGAAGCTGCGCGGCCTGATGTCCTGGGTCGACCGCCCGCTGACCGACACGGTCTGATCAGCGCTTTTCCCAACGGAGCCCGCGACGCCGACGGTGTCGCGGGCTCCGGTATACCTAGGGACATGACCGAGAGCGCGCCGATCTACGACGACAAGGCTCACGTACGCGGCAACCTCGACCTCACCAAGGCCGAGTGGCAGCGCGGCGGTGACGACTCCGACCCGGACGGCGAACACGTGGAGATCGCCTTCGTCGAGCACACGGACGGCGTCACGTACGTGGCGATGCGCAACTCGGCCCACCCGGAGGGCCCGGTCCTGGTCTTCACGCCCGCGGAGTGGGACGCGTTCATCCTCGGCGCGAAGGACGGCGAGTTCGACGAGCCCTGGTGAGTCGCGCGCAGGACCCCTGGTCCGCGCCGGGCCGCCGTGAGGCAACTCGGAGGTCGCGGCGGAGGACCAGCGGCGGACGCGGTTCCCGCCACCCCGTCACGGCGCGGTCGCCCCACCGCCCCCGATCCGCGCGATGAGGAGTTCGAGCCGCTCCTCCTGGCGCTCGGCCGGGATGCGCCCGCTGTCGGACAGCACGGCCATGCCGTGCAGCGCACTCCAGACGACCTCGGCGAACAGCTCACGCCGGTCGTCCTCCGGGGAGAAGCAGGCGACGAACTCGTCGAACCCGGCCCGTAGCGGCGCGGGCGTCTCGGCGCTCGCGAACGCCAGGTCGGTCGGCAGGACGAACATGGCCTGGTACAGGGCGGGCCGCTCGGTCGCGAACTCCAGGTAGGCGCGGCACACGGCACGCAACGCCTCCCCGAGCCCGGACGCGGTCTGCCGCGCGCGCCGCAGGTGGGCGCCGAGCTCACCGAAGCCGTCGAGCGCGACAGCGCTGACGATGGCCTCCTTGCCGTCGAAGTGGCTGTACAGCACCGGCTGGCTGTACTCCACGCGCTCGGCCAGCCGCCGCGTGGTCACCGCCTCCCACCCCTCGCTCTCCGCGAGTTCGCGCGCGGCCGTGACGATCAGCTGATGACGGTGGGCGCGTTCACGCTCGCGCCGCGACTGGATGGCGGACATGCCCACATCCTAGCAACGCTAGACATCGTGTCGCCGCTTGTTCTATCGTTGCTAGCAACACTAGCGCCGACAGAACCCAGCACGGGCCCTGCGGCTGGGAGGGGAAGAGATCCATGCTCACGAACATCGCCTACGTGCTGGCCGGACTGATCGGCGCGGGCATCATCGTCATCGGCGCACGTGCCCTGTGGTCACCGAGGGCCGCGGTGGGTTTCGGCATCCCCAACACCCCGGTGGAAGACCGGAACTTCCAGTCCTGGCTGTCGGTCAAGGCGGTCCGGGACATCGCCTCGGGGCTCTTCACCTTCATCCTGATGGCGGGAGGGACGCCAGAACTGCTCGGCTGGTTCATCCTCGCCGCGGCGGGCATCCCCGTGGGCGACGCCCTGATCGTGCTGCGCGGCAAGGGTCCGAAATCCGCCGCCTACGGCATCCACGGAGTCACGGCGGCGGTGATGCTGGTGACCAGCGTGCTGCTGCTGGCGACGTAACGGCTCCGGGCTGCAACGGCGGCACGTCACCGGCCCCCCGGCCCCACTGATCTCCCGAGCCGTCTCGATCGCGCTTCTTGGGAAACCCTTTCCCCGGTCGGACCTCGATTTTTGGCATGGGGATGATCGCGCGATCGGGGTTTGATCGGGGAGTCATTCCTTCGGTGATGTGCCGGCCCTGGTCGGAGGTTGCGGCTGTGTGGTTGCGTGCCGCTTTTGGTTGGTTCTCGCTGTGCTTGATGTGGGCCGGGTCCTGTCCCACCCCGATTGCGCGATTGTCTCGATGCCTGATTTCGTTTGTCAAGGCGG
>NZ_DASUSQ010000149.1:0-15535 GCF_036375055.1 Umezawaea sp. | reverse complement strand
ACGCGTTGTTGGGCGAGGCCGTTGGGGGCGGTGAGGCCGTTGGAGGCGCCGTCCTGGTTGACAGCGCTGCCCCGGATGACGGCGAGGACGCGGTGGCCGTTGCGGCGGGCGTCGGACAGCTTCTCCAGCAGCAGCACACCGACGCCCTCGCCCCACGCGGTGCCGTCCGCGTCGGCGCTGAAGGACTTGCAGCGACCGTCGGCCGCCAAGCCTTGCTGCCTGCTGAACTCCACGAACACCGAGGGCGTGGACATGACGGCCGCACCGCCCGCCAGCGCCAGTGAGCACTCCCCCCGCCGCAGCGACTGCGCGGCGAGGTGCATCGCCACCAGCGACGACGAGCACGCCGTGTCGATGGTCAGCGCGGGCCCCTCGAAGCCGAACGTGTAGGCCACCCGTCCGGAGGCGACGCTGCCCGCCGTGCCCACGCTCAGGTGGCCTTCGAGGTCGTCGTCCGACCGCTCGGCCAGCCCGGCGTAGTCGTGGAACATCAGCCCGGTGAACACGCCCGTGCGGGAACCGCGCAAGGACGTGGGTGCGATTCCGGCGCGTTCGAGCACTTCCCAGGAGACTTCGAGGAGCAACCGGTGCTGCGGATCCATCGCCAGCGCCTCGCGCGGCGAAATGCCGAAGAAATCGGCGTCGAACCCGGCGATGTCCTCCAGGAATCCGCCTTCGTGAACAGAGGACGTTCCCGGTCGTTCCCCGGAATGGTCCACCAAATCCTCAGGCCATCCCCGATCGGTCGGGAACGGCCCTATCGCGTCCCGACCGGCGGCGACCAGGTCCCAGAATTCGTCAGGGGACGTCACGCCACCGGGCAGCCTGCACGCCATGCCGACCACGACGACCGGGTCGTCGTCCACGGCGTCCACCACCGGCAGGTCCTCGGCCTCCCGGCCCGCCAGCACGTCGAGCAGGTGCTCGGCGAGCGCGCGGGGCGTCGGGTGGTCGTACAGGGCGGTCACGGGCACGTCCAGGCCCGTGGCGGTGCTGAGCCGGGCGCGCAGCCCGACCGAGGCGACCGAGGTCAGCCCCTGCTCGCGGAACGGCACGTCCGCCGCCGCGACGGCCCGGCCGAGGACACGGCCGGTCTCGGAGCGCACGAGGTCGAGCAGCAACCCCGGCGCGCCCGCCAGCTTCACGCGCAGCTCGGCCGCCCGTCCTGCCGGGGCCGCCTCGGGAACCAGGTCGCGGAGCAGCGGTGGGACGTCGCGCAGGCCGGTGAGGCGCACGGCCGCGGCGACCACGGCGGACTCGCCGGACGACCGCGCCGCGTCCACCAGCGCCATCCCGCCCTCGACGGTGATCGCGTCCGAGGGGAGCCAGTCCGGGGCGGCCGAGCGCGGCTCAGCCTCCCAGTGCCCCCAGGCGACGGAGACGGCGTTGGCCCGTCGTGCGGCGAGCGCCTCGACGACCGCGTCCTCGGCGTCGCCGACGGCCGAGCAGAAGAAGACCTGGGGGCAGGAGTCGCCGACCGCTTCGTCGAACCGCCGGGCCACGGCCGCCCGCGGCCCCTCCCCCATCGCGTGGACGACGAGCGCGAGCGGTCCCGCCGTGTCGAGCACCGCGGCGACCGCGGTGGGATCGGTCAGGTCGAGTGCCGGGTCGCCCGCGCGGTGCTCGACGACGACGACCCGGCGGGCGCCGTGCCGGGCGCGGTGGTGATCGGCCACCGCTCCGGCCGCACCGTTCGGATCACCGGTGACCAGCACGGTCCGGTCCACGTCGATGGTCACCGGCACCGGTCCCGCCGCGGCTCGCCCGAGGCGGGGCACCAGCGGTGCGCCCGACCGGATCGCCACCAGCGGCTCCCCCGCGGGCACGTCCGCCGACACGTCCGCGCCTTCGCCGTCCACGACGACCACGTGCTCCGAGCGGAGGCCGCGCAGCCGTCCGAGCACGGCCGCGTGCTCGGGGTCGGGCGGCAGGTCGTCCGGGGAGGTCCGCACGGCCCGACTGGTCCTGACGACCAGCGGGGTGGGTGACTCGGCGAGCAGCCGTTCCACCTCGGCGACCACCCGATCGGCCAACGCGGGCCCCTCCGGCAGGTCGGCCACCACCAGCGTCCTGACCACCGGCGGCCTGACCACGGGCGTCCGCTCCAGCGGCGTCGGGTCCACCAGAGCCGGGTCCGCCGGCCTCCGCTCCGCCGGCGTCCGGCCTGCTCCGGCGGAGCCCTCCGCCGGGACCCAGTTGACCCGGTGCAGCGCCTCGTGGTCGGCGCCCTCCACCGACAGGATCCGGGACGGCAGCTCCGCCAGTGCGTGCCGCTTGGTCTTGCCCGACCGCGTGCGCGGCACCTCGTCCACCAGGAGCAGTTCCGCAGGCACCTTGAACGGCGACAGCGCGGCGCGGCACGCCGCCATCGCCGCCGCCGGGTCGATCGGCCCGTCCGCCACCAGGTACGCCACCGGGACCTCGCCGAGGACCGGGTGCGGTCGGCCCGCCACCCCGACGTCCGCGACACCCGGCACGCGGGACAGGACGTCCTCCACCTCCACCGGGTGCAGGTTCTCGCCGCCCCGGATGATCACGTCCTTGATCCGGCCGCGGATGGTCAGGTGGCCGTCGGCGTCCTTCGAGGCGACGTCGCCGGTGCGGTACCAGCCGTCGACCACCGCGGGTTCCGGCGCGTTGTGGTAGCCCAGCATGAGGTTCGGTCCGCTGACCCAGACCTCGCCCTCGTCGGCCTCCGCCCCGGCGGAGTCGACCAGCCGCACCCGCAGGCCGTCCACGGGCTTGCCGCACGACCCTGGCGGCACCACGTCACCGGGCCTGGTCATGGTGATCGCGCCGCACGTCTCGGTGCTGCCGTAGCTGTCCACCAGCGGCACGCCGACCACGCGCTCGAACTCCTCGCGCAGGTCCGCCGGAGCCACGGCCCCGGTGCACAGGGCCGCGCGCAGGGCGGGCGCGGGCGAGTCGACGTGGGCGGCCACGAGCCGGTGGTAGACCGCGGGAACACCGGCCAGCAGCGTGAAGCTCTCGTCGGCGAGGGCAGCCAGCACGCGGTCGGCGTCGAAGTCGACCAGCACCTTCGCGGACGCGCCAACGGTGGTGACGCCCACGACGCACAGCACGTGCGAGAGGCTGTGGAACAGCGGCAGCGGCCACAGCACGTGGTCGTGCTCGGAGAGCCCCAGCACCGGGGCGTAGGCGGCGGCGATCGACCACAGGCACGCCCGCTGGCTGGACAGGACGCCCTTCGGCGTGCCCGTGGTCCCCGAGGTGTAGAGCATCCACGCGGGTTCGTCGAGGCCGAGGTCGTCGGACGGGCCGACGTCGGGCTCCGTGGTGGCCAGGCGGTCGAACGTGCCGTCCTCGACCGGCACCACGCGCAGGTCCCCCGCGACCCGGCGGGCCCGGTCGAGCGCGCCGCGACCCGCCACCACCGCCACCGCGCCGCTGTCGGACAGGACGTGCGCCAGCTCGGCGTCCGAGGACAGCGGGTTCACCGGCACGCCGACCGCGCTCGCGCGCGTCACGGCCAGGTAGGCCTCCAGCGTCTCGACCTCGTTGCCCATCAGCAGGACCACCCGGTCACCCCGGCGGACCCCCGACGCGGAGAGGTGCCCGGCCAGCCGTCCGGTGCGGTCGGCCAGCTCGGCGAAACCGACGGAACGCCGATCGTCGGCGAAGGCGATCCGGTCGCCGAATCGGCGGGCATTGGCCGCGATCGACTCGGGGATTGTTCGGACCAGATGAGCACTGAACACCGGTTCGCCTCCTCGGAAATCCGCGTCGGGTGACGATAAAGGAGAATTCGCGCACCGCGATACCCGTACCGACTGGGGCACCCGCACTCCGTTTAGGGGTGGTCATTAGGGGCTGTCAGCGAAGAACGGAATCGATAGTTTCTGCTGGCAGCGGCAGAACGTAAATCCGTTGGGCGAAATTCGTCAATGGTCCTGGCAGCGAGGGAGTCCCATGAAAGTCCTCATCGTCGGTGCGGGGGTCGGCGGCGTGGCGGCCGCGGTGGCGCTGACCGCGGCCGGGCACGAGGTGGCGATCTTCGAGCGGGCCGATCGGCTGCGCGCCACCGGCAACGGCGTCCTGGTGTGGCCGAACGGCACCGCGATCCTGCGCGACCTCGGCGTCTCCCTGCCGGAGCTGGGCAGCCGGATCGACGAGGCCGACGTCCTGGCCTACGACGGGACGCCGTTGATGAAGATGGACCTGGCGGGGGCCGAGGAGAAGTACGGAGCGCCCACCATCGGCGTGCTGCGCGGGCACATCATCGAACGGCTCGCGCAGTCGCTGCCCGCGGGCACCGTCCGGTTCGGCAAGCGCTGCACGTCCTTCCGGTCCGTGTCGCACGGCGTGGAGGTCTCCTTCGACGACGGCACCTCGGAGAGCGGCGACGTGCTCGTCGGCGCCGACGGCTACCGCTCGATCGTGCGGCACCGGCTGTTCGGCGACGTCGCCGCGCACACCGGGCTGGCGTCCTGGTACGGCGTGGCGGAAGTGCCCTCCGGACTGCGGTCCGAGCACGTCGTGCCGACCTACTACGACAAGCTGCGGCTGTGCACGATGCACCCCATCGGCAAGGGGCTGGTGCACTGGGCGGTCGAGGTCCCGTGGCCGAACGCGGACCTGGACCGGCGGGGCAGGCCGACCGCGTGGCTCGACCTCCCCCAGCCACCGGACCACAAGACCCGGCTGCTGGAGTGGTTCGGCGACTGGGCGCCACCGGTGGCGGAGCTGATCGCGAACCTGCCGGACGAGGACATCAGCGTCTTCCCGCACGTGACCCACCGGGTGCCCCGGTGGTGGGGTCGCGGCCCGGTGACCCTCGCGGGCGACGCGGCGCACGCCGTGCCGCCCAGGGTCGGCTGGGGCGTGAACCAGGCGCTGGAGGACGGCTGGATGCTCGGCCGGATCCTGTCCGGGCCAGGGCGCCCCGAGTCGCTGCTGCGGCGCTACGAGGAAGCCCGCAGGGGCAAGGCGCGCCACGTGCGGCGGCTCGAAACGGTGGCCCGGCGGAGCAACCGGCCGCTGATGCTGCTGCACCGCCTGCCGCGCGCGGTCCGGGGCGACGGGATCGTGTCGAAGACGCTGATCTCCAACATCGACAGCTGCAGCAACTACGTCCACGACAAGGGCCGGGCGGTGGCCGGGTGAACGGGCGCGAGACGGGTCGCACGACGACCGTGCCGGAGGTCCGGGTCTCCGGGAGCGAACCGCCCGGCAAGGGGCTGACCGACGAGCTGAACGCGGCGTGCGCCGCCGTCGAGGGCGCGGGCGGCTCCGTGCCGCTGGTGCTGCGCCTCGGCGGCGCCGAGCCGGATCCCGCCGAGTTCGCCTCCGTCGGGGTGCACCTGGTGAACAAGTGGGAGCAGGCGCTGCGCCGGGTCGAACGGCTCGGCGCCGTGACGGTCGCCGTGGTCGAGGGCCCGTGCACCGGCACCGCGCTGGAGCTGCTGGTGTGCTGCGACCACCGGATCGGTTCCCCCGAAACGACTTTCCGCGCCCCGGTCGTCGAGTCGACGCCGTGGCCCGGCATGGTGCTGCACCGGCTGGTGACCCAGCTCGGCGTGGCACGAGCCCGCGGGCTCGTGCTGTTCGCGCCGAGGATCGACGCCGCGCGGGCCGTCGAGCTCGGCCTGCTCGACGAGGTCTCCGAGGACGTGGCCGCCGCGCTGGTGGACGTGCTGGTGCGCTGCGGCGACGTGGCGGGCAGCGAGGTGGCCGTGCGCAGGCAGCTCCTGCTCGACGCGACGTCCACCAGCTTCGAGGAGGCGCTGGGCGTCCACCTGGCCGCGTGCGACCGAACCCTGCGGCACGAGCGGGGCCAGACCCCGGCCGAGCCCTTCCCCCAGTGGTGACGAACAGGAGTGGCAATGACGGCGACGACACCCGTGCGCTTGGCCGACGCCCTGGTCCGGGCGGCGGGCGGTCCCGGAAGGGAGCTGCCCGACGCGTTGGACGCCATCGGCCTCGACGCCGCGGCCGCGACCGCGGTGACGGACCTGGTGGCCCGCTGCGGGCTGCCCGCCAACCCCGACGAGGCGGTGATCGGCGTCGCGGTGCTCCACCGCGGGGAACGCGTCGACTACCTGCTGCGCCTGGCCCGCGGAGCCGAGGTGCGGTCCGAGCGGGCGGATGAGCGGGCCGAGGCGCCGTGCAGGCTGGTCTTCGAGCTGGCCGACCTGGTCGTGGCGATGTACGGGTCGCGGCCACCGCTGCCCGCGGGCACGCACCGCCTGGAGCGGCTGGACGACTGGTTCATGACCAACGGCGACCCCCAGGACCCGTTCCGGATCATCGAGTCCTACATGAAGGCCACCAGCACCGTGCTCGCCGCGGTCTCGTCCGCGGGCCGCGACCTCAACGCGCTGGCCGCCCGGCACGTTGCCGACAAGTGGGGGCTGTGGCACTGGTTCACCCCGCACTACGACCGGCACTTCAGCAGGCTGCGGCACGAGCACGTGCGGGTGCTGGAGATCGGCATCGGCGGCTACCGCGACCCCGACGTGGGCGGCGGCTCGCTGCGGGTGTGGCGGGACTACTTCACCCGCGGCCAGATCTTCGGCGTCGACGTGTTCGCCAAGAACGGGCTCGACGAGGAGCGCATCAAGACCGTGCGGGGCAGCCAGGACGACCCGGAGTTCCTGCGCGCGCTGGCCGCCGAGCACGGTCCCTTCGACATCGTCATCGACGACGGCAGCCACATCAACGGGCACGTGCTGACGACCTTCCGCGAGCTGTACGGGCACGTGCGCAACGGCGGGTTCTACGTCGTGGAGGACCTGTGGACGGCCTACGCCCCCGGCTACGGCGGGCAGGCCACGTCCTCGGCGGGCGAGGGCACCTCCATCGGTCTGCTCAAGTCCGTCGTGGACGCGCTGCACTACGAGGAGTGGACCTCCCCGGACGAGGGCGCGGACGCTCCCGATCACGCCGCGTCGGCGGTGGGGCTGCACGTGTACCGCAACATCGCCTTCATCGAGAAGGGCGTCAACGCCGAAGGCCGCATCCCGTCGTTCGCACCCCGCACCGTCGACTACTACTAGAGGGGCAACGATGCGGATCACCCTGATGTCGCTGGGGTCGCGCGGGGACGTGCAGCCGTTCATCGCGCTGGGCGGGGGACTGGTCCGGCGCGGGCACGACGTCCTCATCGCCTCGGCGGAGTCGGCGCGGGACTTCGTGACGGGCGCAGGGTTCGCGTTCGCGCCCGTCGTCGACGCCATCGGCGGGGAGCTGTTCGACGACCCGGCGGTGGCCGAGGCCATCCGGCGCGGCGGCTCGGTGGTGGACGTGGCGAACGCGCTGCCGCCGGAGGACGAGGCCGCCGCCGTGCGCAAGCACGCGTCGATGGCGGCGGCCTGCGAGGACGCGGACCTGGTGGTGACCTCGCCGACGACCTACCCGGCCGCGCTGGCCGGGACCAGGGCGCGGTGGCTGGCCGCCGCGTGGACGCCGAACACGCCGACGCGGGCGTTCCCCGCGTGGGGCGCGCCGCCCGGCATGGACAACCTGGCGAGCTACGAGTTCGCGCACCAGGCCGAGTGGTCGATCTTCCGCGGCACGCTCAACCGGTACCGGGCCAGCCGGGGCCTGCCCCCGGTCGGGGAGCGCTCGCCGCTGCGCGACCTCGGGCACGACACCCCGGTGCTGTACCCGGTCAGTCCCGTGGTCATCCCGCCGCCCGCGGACTGGCCCTCGGGCTGCCACGTGACCGGCTACTGGCCGTGGGACCGTCCTTCGTGGACGATCGACGCGGAGCTGGAGTCGTTCCTGGACCGGCACGGGGCTCCCGTCGTCGCGACGTTCGGCAGCCTGTGGCCGGTGCACCGGCAGGACGAGGTGCTCGACGTGCTCGCCACGGCGGCGGCGGAGGTCGGTCGTGGGCTGGTGCTGGTCGGCGGACCGCGCGACGGGCTGCCCGACCACGTCCACCAGGCCGGTGAGTCCGACTACGCCACGCTGTTCCCCCGCGCCGCCGCGGTCGTGCACCACGCGGGCTGCGGCACGACGGCCGCCGCGCTGCGCGCGGGTGTGCCGCAGGTCGTGGTGCCGATGTTCGCGGACAACGGCTTCTGGGCGCGCCGCACCACCGAACTGGGCGTGTCCGCACCTCCGATCGCGCTGACCGGACTGTCCGCCGACGTGCTCGCCGCGGCCATCGCCTCCGTGCTGGCGGACGACGGGATGCGCTTGCGGGCCAAGGCGATCGCCGAGGTCATGTCCACCGAGGACGGTGTGTCCGCCGCCTGCGACGTGATCGAGGGGCTCCGGTGAGCGAGCCCGCGGGCAGGGTCGAGCGGTTCGTCACCCGCGCGCTCGACGGCCTGTACCGCGACGGCCGCTTCCGCCTGCGCAACGTCACCACCGGCAACATCGTCCTGGACGCGGCCATGGACGAACTGCTCGCGAACGCCGACGACCTGGAAGTAGGAGGAACGGTGACCACCGGGGAAAGCCTGCTCGACATCGCCGAACGCTCGCCCGACGCGGTGCGGGCCTGGCTGGAGGACCCGCTCACGGACGCGGCCGAGGCCGCGCTCGTGGTGCTGGAGGAGGTCCGGTCCCGCGCCGCGCTGCTGCCCGCGCCCGACCGGGACGTGCCGACGCAGCTGCACCTCACCTCCGGCGGTGACGTGCTGCCGTTCGTGCTGACCCTCGGCGCCGAGCCGAAGGTCTCGCCGGGCACCGACCCGAGCGCGCAACTCCTGGTTCGCCAGGACCTCGCCGAGCTGGTCGTGCTCGTGTTCGGCACGACGGGCGGCACGGCGACCAGGGAGGTGCTGCCCACCGAGGACCCCGACCCGCGCGTCGCGGGGCCGGTCGACCGGGCCTACCTGGCCCGCGCCGCGCGGCAGTTCACCGCGGCCTGCGACTCGCCGCTGCGCGACCTGGCCGACCTGGCCGTGCGCTTCGGCTCGGACAAGTGGGGCAACCACTGGTACGCCGACCACTACGACCGGCACTTCGCGCCGCTGAAGGACAAGCGGGTCACGGTGCTGGAGATCGGCATCGGCGGCTACGACGACCCCGCCGCGGGTGGCGCGTCGCTGAGGATGTGGCGGCACTACTTCCGCCGCGGCGAGGTGCACGGGCTGGACCACTTCCCCAAACCCGGTCTGCGGGAGCCCCGGCTGCACACCCACCAGGGCGACCAGAGCGACGTCGAGTTCCTCTCGGGACTCGCCGACCTGACCGGGCCGCTGGACGTGGTGATCGACGACGGCAGCCACCTCAGCCAGGACGTGATCACCTCGTTCCGGGCGCTGTTCCCGAGGCTGCGGCCCGGCGGCCTGTACGTGGTCGAGGACCTCCAGACCTCGTACTGGCCGGGGTGGGGCGGCGACAGCACCGACCTCGCCAACCCGGCCACCTCGATGGGTCTGCTCAAGTCGTTGGTGGACGGGCTGAACCACCGCGAGATCGACGACGGCCGAGAACCGTCCTATTCGGACCGCCACATCACGGCGGTGCACTTCTACCACAACATGGCCTTCGTCGAGAAGGGCGTGAACTCCGAACCGCCCGCACCGTCCTGGGTGCCGCGGAACGAGAACCCATTCGCGGCTGGCCTTGCCACGCCGGACGAGTGAGACGAGGAGCCGGACACTGATGAGCGATACCCGCGAGCTCTACCTGGACCTGATGAAACGGGTGCTGATCAACACGATCTACCGGGACGCCGCGATCCAGGAGTTCGACTACGGCGACGGCGAGGAGGTCGACCCGCGGCTCGTCGGCCGCGACTGGCCGAGCGTCGCCCACACCATGATCGGGCTGAAGCGGCTGGACAACCTCCAGGAGTGCGTCGAGACCGCCCTGCGCGAGGGCGTTCCCGGCGACCTGATCGAGACCGGCGTGTGGCGGGGCGGCGCGTCGATCTTCATGCGCGCCGTGGTCCGCGCGCACGGCGACACCGACCGCACCGTGTGGGTCGCGGACTCCTTCCAGGGCATGCCGGAGGTGGCCGACGACGGCTACCAGGCGGACCGGGACATGGAGCTGCACAGGTACAACGACGTGCTCGCCGTGTCGCTGGACACGGTGCGGCACAACTTCGAGCGCTACGGCCTGCTGGACGACCACGTCCGGTTCGTGCCCGGCTGGTTCGCCGACACGCTGCCCGGCCTGCCGGTCGAGCGGCTGGCCGTGCTGCGGCTGGACGGCGACCTGTACGAGTCCACCGCGGTCGCGTTGGAAAGCCTTTACCCGAAGCTGTCCCCCGGTGGTTTCGCCATCGTCGACGACTACTCGATCCCGGCGTGCGCGCAGGCCGTGCACGACTACCGGGACCGGCACGGCATCACCGATCCGCTGACCGACATCGACGGCACCGCGTCGTTCTGGAGGAAGTCCTGATGGGTTCCCGTCCGCAGGACCTCCTGCTGCTCGCCGCGAGGGCCGTCATCGGCGTCACCTTCATCGCCCACGGACTGCTCAAGGTGCAGGACGTGAACGGCGCCATCGCCGGGTTCGCCGCGGGCGGCATCCCGCTGCCCACCCTGTCGTACTGGTTCACGATCGCGGTCGAGTTCGTCGGCGGCACCGCGATGGTCGTCGGCCTCGCGCTGCCGCTCGTCGGTGTGCTGCTGGCGGTGGTGACCGGCGGCGCGGCCCTGCTGGTGCACGGCCCCAACGGGTTCTACGTGCACGAGGGCGGCTACGAGTACGTGCTGGTGCTGGCGGTGGTGAGCCTCGCGATCGGCGCCACCGGCGGCAGGCTCGCCCTGGACGAGGCGATCGCGCGCAAGGTCCCCCTCTGGGCCCGTCTCACCGGGCGCGCTCGGGTTCCGGACGAGCGGCGGTCCGAGCACGCGGTCGGCTGACCGGTCGTGGTGGGGCCGGGCCGTGGACCACCGCGGCCCGGCCCCACCACGTGCCTCACACCGCTTGCAGGCGCAGCGCGATGGCGATGTCGGACCGCCTGGTGATCCCGAGCTTGCGATACGTCCTGGTGAGGTGCTGCTCCACCGTGCTGATCGTGACGTAGAGCTTGTCGGCGATCTGGCGGTTGGTGTAGCCGAGGGAGGCCAGCGTCGCGACCCTGTTCTCGGCGTCGCTCAACTCCTCCCCCGTCTGCCCCTCCGAGGACGTGTCCTCCGAGACCCACGCGGCCCGCTGGTGCGGGACCTCGCGCTGAAGGCGCTTCGCCCGGCACTCCTTGGCGATGCGCTGCGTCTGCCGGATCGCTATCCGCGCCTTGGCGTCGTCACCGAGGTCGTGGTGGGTGTTCCCCAGGTCCAGCAGGGTCCGCGCCAGGTGGAAGCGGGCACCGCAGCGGGTGAACACCTCGGCCGCCGCCTCCAGCAGCCCGACCCGTTCGGCAGGCGGCGCCGTCGCCGCCAGCACGCGCATCGCCAGCCCCGCCGCCCTGGACGTGTGGCGGGGGATGCGCGCCAACTGCTCCTCCGCCAACTCCCGCGCCCGGTCGTGCTGGCCGAGCGCCAGGTGGCACTGGGCGGCCTCCGACCGCCACGGGGCGATGCTCGGCACGTCCATGTCCCACTTGACCAGCAGCTCGCCGCACGCCCAGAAGTCGCTCAGCGCCGCGTAGGGCCGGTCGACGGCCAGGTAGTACTGGCCGCGCGCGAACAGGTAGTGCAACCCGAAGCGGGATTCGAACATGCTGTCGGGCAACGGCTGCCGCACCTGCTCGGCCGCCTTCTCGAACTCGTCCATGCAGGTGTGCGCCACGATGAGCGACGCGCGGACGTGACCGATGTTGGTGCCCCAGCTGTGGGCGGGCATCGTCTCCAGCGCGGCGTAACCGCACCGGACGGTCTCGCCCAGGTCGCCCTCGCGCAGGGCGATGTCCGCGCGCACCGCGGTCAGCACGGCCTCCCAGGTGGGCGCCCGGCGCTCGCCCGCCCGCGCGATCAGCTCGTCGCACCACGGTCGGGCCAGGTCGAGCCGGTCGACGTGGACCAGCGCGATCAACGCGGTGACCAGCGTCTCGATGGTGTCCTCCCCCAGCGGGCAGCTCTGCAACACCTGCTGGGCACCGATGACGACCTCGTCCGAGTCGTCGCCCACCAGCACCGAGCTCACCAGCTTGGCCGCGATCACCCTGCCCGCGGCCGTCGTGTCCGGTGTGGTCCGGACCGGTGCGGGGGGCACGCGCGGGTGCGGGGGGATGTGCTCGGCCATCGACGGGTAGGTGTGCCGGAGCCACCACTCCAGCGACTCCACCTCCTCCGTCACCGGGCCGCCGTCGTGCTCGGCGTAGAGCCGCGCCACCACCGCGCCCGCCTCGTCCATGTCGCCGTGCCACAGCAGGTACCGCAGCACCGCGGGGACCTGGGTGTCCGGCAGCGTTCCCTCGTGCAGCGCCTCGACCAGCGCGGGCAGGTACTGCTGCGCGACGGCCACGGTGCTGCTCCGCCACACCACCGACACCAGCCTGCTGATGATCGTCGCCCGCTGCCGCTGGTCGACGCAGTGCTCCGCGGCCAGCCGCAGGCACCGCAGCGCCCGGTCCACGTCGTCCACGATCAGCATCCGCTCGGCGACGCACTGGAGCAGGCTCACCGCTCCCTGGTCGCCGACCCGGTCCGCGGCCAGGAAGTGGTCGACGACCTCGTCCACCGGGCCTTCCTGCCGCTGCACGTGGGCCGCGGCCCTGAGGTGCACCTCCGCGCACTCGTCGGCGGAGAGCCTGGCCAGCAGCGCTTCCCTGGCCAGCGGGTGGCGGAACCGGCCCCGGTCGAGCAGGCCGATGGACTCCAGCGCCTCGACCGCGTCCACCACCACGCGCTCGTCCACGCCGACCAGCGCCGCCAGCATCGCCGGTGACCGCGCACCGCCGATCACCGCCAGCACCTCGGCGGCGCGACGGGCCACCTCGTCGCCTCGGTCGAGGCAGGCGAGCACCGCGCGGCCGTAGGCCTCTCCGGGCACCAGTCTGTTGTCGCGCTGGAGGGGCAGCCCGCCGATCACCGCCGCGTGGTCCTCCAGCACGGCGTTGACCAGCAGGCAGTTGCCGCCCGTCACGGCGAAGCAGGCGGCGGCGACCCGATCGGCTGTGGCTCGGCCGAGTCTCTCGACCGCCAGTGCCGCGACCCCGCGCTCGCTGAGCGGGGAGAGCCGCATGCCGCTGCCGATGCCCTCGTGCAGCAGGTGGCCGTACACGTGGCAGCGACCGCTGTCGGCGGTCCCGGTGCGCACGGCCAGCACCAGGAGCATCCGGGTGGCGACCAGTCTCCTGGCCAGGTGCACCAGGCATTCCAACGACAGCTCGTCACCGTCCTGGACGTCGTCCACCACGATCACCACGGGCCGGTCGGCGGCCAGCGCGAGCGTGGACTCCGCGATCCGGTGCACGAGCCCGGTGGTGGCCGGGCCCGGCGCGAGCTCGACGGCGGACGACGTGATCACCTCCACCTCGCGGCGGAGGTCGAGCGGCAGGGTGATCGACCCCAGCAGTTGCGCCAGCAGACCGAACGGAAGGTGTTTCGAGGCCGGTGACCCCGTGGCCGACAGCACCAGGGAGCCCGCGAGCGCCCTTCCCGGTGTCGAGCGCTCGGCCACGTCGGCCAGGAACTCCCGCAGCAGGCGTGTCCGGCCGCTGGCGACCGGACCGTTCAGGACGACGGTGCCGCCGGAGCCCTCTGCGAGGCTGTCCAACCTTCCGCGGAACTGACGCAGATATTCCTCTCGTTCGATGAGCACAGAAAAGAACCCCCATATTCCGCACTGTGATGTGCATGAACCGGGGACGTGTGGGGAATTCCGGCGAATTGCCGTGGACATGCTCGCGCGACAACATCGGCGCGCGTTGCGCATGGATGACCGAGGGAGTTTTACCCTCAGGTATTATTACGTGCCCGTGGTCAACATTCCATCACATCCCCAGCTTTCCTTGCCGACCCTACGCGTATTCTCGGACCAGGCAACCCTGTTCACCAGTTCGGAGTATCTAGACACGGAGCGTGCACGACGGCCCCTGATAAGGCACTTTACAACCCCGATATCGGCACGGGCGCGGCACAACCGGACATTTCCTTCCGCACTGTGACGCGCGTCACGTCGGCCATTGTGGCAATGGAGAAGCCTTAAACGAGGAAAGCCCGGCGGTGGGGGGCCGCCGGGCTTCCCGCCCACTCACTACGACGTGGGCCGGTGGGTGTTGAGATAGGCGTGGTCAGAGACGATCAGCCCGTCGCGAATCGTGAGCACGACGCACCACAGGGTCTCCCGGCCCTCCGGCTCCGGGGTCGACGTGGCGCCTTCCACGACCACGACGTCACCCGAGGCGACCGTCCGGAGGACTCGGGTTTCCCGCTTCCCGCCCGAGCCTTCGAGTTCCCGAAGCCGGTCGACGCCGAACCGCTCCACGCCGGGGACCTCGATCACCGCGTCGGGGGCGTAGCACTCGTCGACCATCCGGTGGGGATCGGTGTTGTGCAGCGCTATCCACCTGTCGACGAACTCGAGGTTCGCCCGTTCCCGGTCGATCGCGGCGGAGCTGATGGCCCGACCTCCTCTAGGCGGTGCGGGCCGCGAGCAGCCCGACGGTCAACTCGTGCAGCCGGTCCGCGTCCTCGGCGTCGAAGGCGGGCCCCTCCAGCGGGAGCGGCTCCCCCATCATGGAGGCGGAGACCGGCTGGTCCGGCGGGGTGTCCAGGGCGGCGAGCACCGGCAGGATGCCCTCCTCCACCGGCTTCGCGGCCTTGCGCATGGCCTCGATCTGCTCGGCCATGGCCGGGTCGTACTCGCCGGAGAAGCTGGTCCGCACGCCACCGGGGTTGAGCAGGACGTAGCGGATCCGGCTGCCGGGCCGCTGACGGGCGAAGCCGACCCCGAGCAGGTCGTTGAGCCTGCTGCCCTGCATCAGCGCGTCGATGCCCGTGTAGTCCCGCTCCCGGCCGAGGTCGTCCCAGCGGACCTCGCCCATCGGGATGCCGGGGCCGCACACGTTGACCACGACGGGCGCGGGCGCGGCCTCCAGCAGGTCGGCCAGCTCGTGGCTGAGCACGAAGCGGCTCAGGTAGTAGAGGGCGAAGGAGTTCTCGAACCCCTCCTCGGTGACCAGTCGGGTCGAGCGGAAGTGCTGCGCGCACAGCACGAGCCCGTCGACGGCGGCGAACCGCGAACGGATCTCGGCCACGGCCTTGCGGGTGGCGTCGACCAGGCTGAGGTCCACCTGGATGAAGTGCACGCGGTCGGCGGCGCCGGACTCCTCGGCCGCGGCCACGATCCGGGCGCCCTTGTCGGCGTCGCGACCGAGGACGACCACCTGGTCGCCGCGCTCGAGGCGGGCCAAGGCCACGGCCTTGCCGATGCCGTCCGTGCCGCCCGAGATGACGAACGTCTTCACGCTGGGAACCCCTCCGGAGAAACATGGGCACGAGTGCGCCCGATTTGTCATCAGTTGATGACTTATTCGAAGTTACCGACGGCCGGGTAGCATGTCAACGAGCGATGTCTTGAGGTCTAGGAGCCGGATTGACCGCGACACCGGACGGTCAGCCGCCGCGCAGGCGCGACCGGGACGCGACCCGAGCGGCCCTGCTGGCCTCGGCCAGGAACCACTTCGCCCGTGACGGCTACACCGGGACGAACGTGC
>NZ_DASUSQ010000148.1:0-6457 GCF_036375055.1 Umezawaea sp. | reverse complement strand
ACGACCGACCTGGTGGCGGCCACCGGCGGCGGCGGTCTGCTGGGCGGCCAGCAGGTGGGGGTGGTGGTCCTCCAGCCACGCCAGCGCCGCCGGGAGGTCGGCGAGGGGGTGCGGGTGGGTGCCGGGCGTGGGCGGGTCGAGCCGGACCGGCGCGCGGTGCGGGTCCAGCAGGCGGTCGGCGGCGTGGGCGGTGTGCAGGTAGAAGTCCACCACCCGGTCGAGCGCCGCTCGGCGCACCGGCTCGTCCAGGTCGTCGCGGGCGGTGGCGGCGGCGTAGGCGCGGGTCAGGTCGTGCATGGCGCACCGGCCGTGGGGGTGCCGGTCGAGCAGGGAGTGGTCCTCCAGCGCCCGCAACACCTTGCGCGCCAACGCCGGGGGCACGCCGGTGAGGGAGGCGGCGGCAGGCAGGTCGATGTCCGGGCCGGGAGCGACGCCCAGCAGCGCGAACGCGGTCCGCTGCTGGGCGGTGAGGTGGCGCAGCGACCAGGACAGCACCGCGGGCACGCTCGCCATCGGGTCGTCGTCGTCCAGCACGTCCAGGCCGAGGTCGCGCAGTTCCGCGACCAGCTCGGCGAGCGCGACGGACGGGCGGGTGACGGCGTGCCGGGTCGTGATCGCCAACGCCAGCGGGTGGTGCCCGCACAGCCCGATCAGCTCGTCGGTCGCGTCGGGTTCGGCGGCCACCCGCTCCGCGCCCAGGCGTTCGACCAGCAGGGCACGGGCTTCCCGCCGGGACAGGACGTCGAGCTGCACGTGCTCGGCACCGTGGCGGTCCACCAGCGAGGAGAGCCTCCGGCGGCCGGTGACCAGCACCGTGCAGGACGCGCTCCCCGGCAGCAGCGGAACGACCTGCTCCACCGTCGCGGCGTTGTCCAACACCACCAGCATCCGCCGACCCGCCACCGCACTGCGGTACAGCGCCACCCGCGCGTCCAGAGCGGCGGGCACCCGAGCGGGCGGCACGTCCAGCGCGTGCAGGAACCCCCACAGCACGACCGCCGGATCGAGCGGCTCACCCTCCGGGCTGAACCCGCGCAGGTCCACGAACAACTGCCCGTCCGGGAACCGCTCCACGTGGCGGTGCGCCCAGTGCAACGCCAACCACGTCTTCCCGACCCCACCCTCCCCCGCCAGCGCCGGGATCACCACCGTCGCCGACCGGCCCGCCGCCTCCACCACCGCGTCCAGCCGCTCCAGCTCGGCCTCCCGGCCGACGAACGACGCGGGCGGCGCGGGCAGCTGGCGGGGCACCACCGGACCCGCCGCGGGGAGCAGCAGTCCCGGATCAGCGGTCAGCACCCGCTGGTGCAGCTCCCGCAGCGCCGGACCGGGATCAGCCCCCAGCTCCTCGGCCAGCACCCGCCGCGTACGCCCGTAGTGCTCCAACGCCTCCGCCTGACGACCCGACCGGTACAGCGCCAGCACCACCTGCCCGGCCAACCGCTCGTCCAACGGATCCTCCGCCGCCCGCGTCGTCAACTCCGGCACCAGGTCCCCGTGCCGGCCGCACCCGAGCGCCCAGTCCACCCGATCGGCCACCGCGGCCCCGCGCTCCCGGTACAGGTGCTCACGCGACGACCGCGCCCACGGCGTGTCCAGCTCCGCCAACGGCTCACCCCGCCACAACGCCAACGCCCGCTCCACCACCACCAGCGCACGCCCCGGATCGTCACTGGCGCGCGCCTCGGCGAGCAGGCGGCGGAAGCGGTGCAGATCCACCCCCTCGGGATCGGCCGCGAGCAGGTAACCGTTGTCGCGCCACGTGATCGTGGCCCCGACCCGACGCAGGTTCGACACGTACGTCCGCAGCACCGACCGCACCCGCGCAGGCGGACGCCCACCCCACACCCGGTCGATCAGCCGGTCCACCGGCACCACCCGACCGACCTCGTCCGCCAGCACCGCCAACACCGCCCGCTGCCGCGCGTGCCCCACCGCGACCGGCACACCGCCGACGCGGACCTCCAGGCCACCCAGCACACCGACCTCGATGTCCGGAGCCGTGCCCCGCTCGCTCGCGCCCGCCACCGCTTCTGTGTACCGAACGCGATCCGGCCGTTCAACGCGCGAAGGAGAACTCCCGGCGTGCCGCCACCTCCCGGGCGGTGATCAGGTGCAGGAGGCCGAAGGCCCCGGTGCCCACCGCGCCGATCGGGTTCCTCGACCGCAGGCACAGGTAGGCGTCCCCGAACTGGGTGAGGCCCGCCGCGACGAGCAGCGCCGGTGACGGCGGCCTCCGCCGCAGGGCGGACCACAGCAGGGGTCCGGTCACCGAGTACGTCCGCACGGCGGTGGCGACGACCCAGAAGTCGAGGTCCTGGCCGTTGCCGGTGACGAGTCCGCGGCGGGTCTCCTCCGGGATGCCGACACCCGTGGTGAGGGCGGACATGACCGTGGAGGACACCGCGGCGAGCGCGCTGGCCACCACCAGCGTCGTGGTGCGGCGCGAGGACGGCACGGGAGATCGCTCCGATCGGGGTCGGGGGTTCTAGCGGCGGACGAGGTCGCGGTAGTCCGGCAGGTCGACGGCGTTGGCCGGACGGGAGGCGAACCTGTCCCCGAGGCGGCGCAGCGGCGGGCTGGAGATCACCTTGATCACCGCGGCGAAGGCGGCGACCCCGAACCCGCTGACGGGCGTGGCGAGCCGCGGCCCGAACGGCGGCAGCTTCTGCGCCCGCTCGACGAACGGCCGCATGATCCGCTCGTACTCGGCGAACGCCCCGGTGTGGTCGTCGTGCCGCGCGAGTTCGCCCGCCAGCACGTAGGCGCCGGTGAGGGCCAGGGTGGTGCCCATGCCGCTGAGCGGCGAGGCGCAGTGGGCCGCGTCCCCGGCCAGCACCGCCCTGCCTCGGGACCACCGCGCCGCCTTCACCTGCCCGAGGTGCTCGTAGTACAGGTCGTCGGCCCGGTCCAGGCCGTCCAGGACGCGGTCGGTCTGCCAGCCCGCGTCGGCGAAGGCACCGCGCAGGTGCGCCACCTGCTCGGCACGGGTCCGCCGGACGGCGGTGGCCGCCACCGCGGGCGGCACCAGCTCGGACAGGACGGCGCGGATGCCGCCGTTGGGGTCGGGGCGCAGCTGCACCGAACGACCGCGGCCGGGGTTGTACCAGCGCCAGTAGTCGTCGTCCTCGGGTGCGCGCTCGATGGTGAAGTACGTCGACTCCAGCCCGATGTGGTGAACGCGCGTCGACAGCCCGAGCACGTCGCGCGTGGTGGAGTTCAGGCCGTCGGCGGCCACGACCACGTCGACGTCGCGCACGCCGCCCGAGTGCAGGCGCACCCGCGCGTGGGCGGTGTGCTCCTCGACCTCCACGACGTGGTCGCCGTAGACGTGCTCGACCGCGCCCGCGCCCGCCTCGACCAGGAGGTCGGACAGGTCGCCGCGCAGGATCTCCAGCTCGGCGGTGGCGCCGTCGACGTCGCTCCCGTCGGCGGGGAAGACGCCGGCCACCTCGCCGTTCGGGCCGATGAAGGAGGCGCCGAGTTCGCCGGTGCGCCGGGCGGCGACGGCGTCGCGGATGCCGATGCGCTCCAGCACGGTGGCACCGACACCCCGGACGTCGATGTTCTGCCCCGCCGTGCGCGGGGCGGGCGCCCGTTCGACGACCACGACGTCCCAGCCGTAGCGGGACAGCCAGTAGGCCAGCGTCGGACCGGCGATGCTCGCGCCGGCGATCAGGGCGGTTCGGGGGGAGGTCACGGGAAAATAGTAAACTCAGTTAGCAATCCATGCAACAACCACGTTCGCCTCGGGGGTCGACGGTCGTGGTCGGCGCCCGTGAGACGATCGGCGGCCCGATCACGTGAGGAGGGTGGCCGTGACGACGGACTCCGCGGTCCCGCACCTGCGAGAACTGCTCCAGGTCATGGCCGTGCGCCAGCAGTGGTTCGAGCGCTCCATGGCGGCGGCGATGGGGATCGACCGCACGAGCCTCGAAGTCGTGTACCACCTCATCGCCCGCGGCCCGAGCACACCGACCGAGATCGCCAGGGCGGCGGGCATGTCGACGGCGGCCACCGCCCAGGTGCTCAAGCGCCTCGAAGCGGGCGGCCACCTCCAGCGCGCCAAGCACGCCACCGACCGGCGCAAGGTCGTGATCGCCGTCGCCCCCGAGACCGAGGCGCGGGCGACCCGGTACGTGGAGCCGGTCATCGAGGGCCTCGACGGGCTGCTGGCCGCCACCGACGCCGAGACCAGGGAGAAGATCTCCTGGTTCCTGCGGTCGGTGGCCGACGTCTACGCGCGGGCGCTGCCGGAGACCTGAGCGGCGCGGGGAATCAAACGCACCGCCGCGCGCTTGGACGGTGCGTGAAGAAGATTGGCTTTCTCTCGTTCGGGCACTGGTCGCCGGGCGGGCACTCCCTGACCAGGTCGGCCGCGGACTTCCTGCACCAGTCGATCGACCTCGCGGTCGCCGCGGAGGAGCTGGGCGTGGACGGCGCCTACTTCCGCGTGCACCACTTCGCGCGGCAGGCGGGCAGCCCGTTCCCGCTGCTCTCGGCCATCGGCGCGCGGACCACGAGGATCGAGATCGGCACCGGCGTGATCGACATGCGCTACGAGAACCCGCTGTACATGGCCGAGGACGCGGGCGCCGCCGACCTCATCTCCGACGGACGGCTCCAGCTCGGCATCAGCCGGGGATCACCCGAGCAGGTGATCGAGGGCTGGCGGCACTTCGGCTTCTCCCCCGCCGAGGGCGAGACCGACGCGGACATGGCCCGCAGGCACACCGAGAGGTTCCTGGAGGTGATCGGGGGAGAGGGCTTCGCCGAGCCCAACCCGCGACCGATGTTCGCGAACCCGCCGGGGCTGCTGCGGATCGAACCGCACTCGGAGGGGCTGCGCGAGCGGATCTGGTGGGGTTCCGCCTCGAACGCGACCGGCGTGTGGGCCGCGAAGCTGGGGATGAACCTCCAGAGCAGCACGCTCAAGTTCGACGAGACGGGCGAGCCGCTGCACGTCCAGCAGCGCAAGCAGATCGAGGCCTACCGCGAGGCGTGGAAGGAGGCGGGCCACGTGCGCGAGCCGCGGGTGTCGGTCAGCCGCAGCATCTTCGCCATCACCAACGACCTGGACCGCGCCTACTTCGGCCGCGACCGCGACTCGCGCGACCAGATCGGCATGATCGACGAGAACACCAGGGCGATCTTCGGCCGGTCCTACGCCGCCGAGCCGGACGTGCTCGTCAAGGAACTGCTGGACGACGAGGCCGTCCAGGCCGCGGACACGCTGCTGCTGACCATCCCGAACCAGCTCGGGGTCGACTACAACACCCACGTGCTGGAGAACATCCTCACCCACGTGGCGCCGGAACTGGGCTGGCGCTGAGCACTACCGCCGGCACCGGTCCGCGCCGATCCGCGAACCGGTGCCGGACCGGTGCCCAGGCGGCGCGGGCCGCGAGCAGCCCGACGGTCAGCTCGTGCAGCCGGTCCGCGTCCTCGGCGTCGAACGCGGGCCCGTCCAGCGGGAGCGGCTCCCCCGCCACGGAGGCGGAGACCGGCTGGTCCGGTGGGGCGTCCAGGGCGGCGAGCACCGGCAGGATGCCCTCCTCCACCGGCCTCGCGCCCGCGCGCACGGCGTCGATCCGCTCGGCCGCGGCCGGGTCGTACTCGCCGGAGGAGCTGGTCCGCACGCCACCGGGGTCGAGCAGGACGTAGCGGATCCGGCTGCCCGGTCGTGCACGGGCGAACCCGACCCCGAGCAGGTCGTTGAGCCTGCTGCCCTGCATCAGCGCGTCGATGCCCGTGTAGTCCCGCTCCCGGCCGAGGTCGTCCCAGCGGCCCTCCCCCATCGGGATGCCGGGGCCGCACACGTTGACCACGACGGGCGCGGGCGCGGCCTCCAGCAGGTCGGCCAGACCGTGGCTGAGCACGAAGCGGCTCAGGTAGTACAGCGCGAAGGAGTTCTCGAACCCCTCCCCGGTGACCAGCCGGGTCGAGCGGAAGTGCTGCGCGCACAGCACGAGCCCGTCGACGGCGGCGAACCGCGAACGGATCTCGGCCAGGGCCCCTCGGGTGGCCTCGACCAGGCTGAGGTCCACCTGGATGAAGTGCACGCGGTCGGCGGCGCCGGACCCCTCGGCCTCGGCCACGAGCTGGGCGCCCTTGTCGGCGTCGCGGCCGAGGACGACGACCCGGTCGCCTCCTTGGAGACGAGCGAGGGCGACGGCCTTGCCGATGCCGTCCGTGCCGCCCGAGATGACGAACGTCTTCACGCCGTGAACCCCCTGAAGAGACCGCGCACTCTTGTCATCAGTTGATGACTTATCCGAAGTTAACGACGGCCGCGTATCGTGTCAACGAGCGACGACTTGAGGTCTAGGAGCCGGATTGACCGCGACACCGGACGGTCAGCCGCCGCGCAGGCGCGACCGGGACGCGACCCGAGCGGCCCTGCTGGCCTCGGCCAGGAACCACTTCGCCCGTGACGGCTACACCGGGACGAACGTGC
>NZ_DASUSQ010000147.1:0-14109 GCF_036375055.1 Umezawaea sp. | reverse complement strand
CTACCAGGACGGACAAGCCGAAACCGTGCTCGGTGGGCTGATCGGGCGTCGACGGGACAGCTTCGTGGTCATCACCAAGTACAGCGGGACAAGGCAAACCCAGCCCCACCCCGGCACGACCGGCAACAGTCGCAAGATCATGGTCCGATTCCTCGAAGCGAGTCTGCGCCGTCTGAACACCGACTGCGTCGACGTGTTCATGCCGCACTTCCCCGACGGCATCACCCCGATCGAGAGAATCCTGGCCGGGTTCGACGACCTGATCCGCTCCGGCAAGATCCTGCACGGCGGGCTCTCCAACTTCCCGGCCTAGGGCCTGTATCGAAGTCGGCTGAGGTGACTTCGATACAGGTTGACGCTGTTCAGCGTGTTGGTGATCAAAAATGAGCGAGGTCTCCGGTAGTCGGTTCGTCGACCAAGAAGAACCTGAACACCGGAGACCTCGTGAACACCCTAGCGGTGACGGGGCGGTTCGACCTGACCGACGCGCAGTGGGCGACGCTGGAACCGTTGCTGCCCACCCCGTCCCGGCCAGGACGACCGTCGTTGCGGACCAAGCGGCAACTGATCGAATCGTGCTGGCCGCGGGTCAGCGGGGCGACAGCTCGCAGTTCGTCCCGGTGTTGTGTGGGATCCGGGTGCCTCGGGTGGCCGGTGGTCGGCCCCGGAGCCGCCCGGATCGGGTGTTGGCCGATAAGGCGTACACGTCCAGGGCCAACCGGGAGCATGTGCGTCGTCGTGGTATCAAGGCGACCATCCCGAGCAAGGTCGATCAGGACGCGCATCGCCTGGCCAAGGGGTCCAAGGGCGGTCGTCCACCGGCCTTCGACCCCGAGGACTACAAGCAGCGTCATGCGGTGGAGTGCGGCATCAACCGGCTCAAACGCCACCGTGCGGTGGCCACTCGGTATGACAAGCTCGCCGTGCGCTACGAAGCCACCGTCCATGTCGCCGCGATCAACGAATGGCTCTGACCGACTTCGATACACGCCCTAGGGCGGGCACCACCACGCACAGCACGGGAAGAGGGTCGGCCTCGGCGGGGAGCACGATCAGCGCACCGTCGCCCCGGTCCTCGTACTCGTACCGCATCAGATCGATCCCCTTTTCCCTCCGATGACCTGCCGTTCGGCGTGGTGCTCGGTATCATCCCGACGCCATTCGCCACAGCCGTGAGCGCGCCGCTCGTCGTTGACAAAGTCCTTTGACCGCACCATCCTGCTGCTCATGGCCCGCGACGCGGGCGACGCCGGTTCGACGACGGCACCAGCGCGGCGGAACGGGGCCGCGCTCGGCGCGACGACCGCGCCGGACCACCCGTCTCCGGCAACCGGTTCCGCCACGTCTCCGGGGTGATCTCCCATGAGCAGCGCACCGCCCGGTCCACCGTCGCGCGCACGGGTCGCGGCGGCGACCTTCGTCGGCACCGCGATCGAGTTCTACGACTTCTACCTCTACGGCACCGCCGCCGCCCTGGTGTTCGGTCCCGTGTTCTTCCCCGAGTTCTCCCCGGTGGCCGGGACCCTCGCGTCGCTGACCACGTTCGCCGTGGGCTTCGTCGCGCGCCCGCTCGGCGCGGTCCTGTTCGGCCACTTCGGGGACCGCCTGGGGCGCAAGCGGATGCTCGTCGTCTCACTGCTGGTGACGGGTGGCGCGACCGTGACGGTCGGCCTCATCCCGTCCTACGCGGCGATCGGCGTGCTCGCCCCGGTCCTCCTCGTCACCGCCCGGTTCCTCCAGGGCATCGGCATGGGCGGAGAGTGGGGAGGCGCGGTGCTGATGGCCACCGAACACGCGCCTGCCGGGCGACGCGGCCTCTACTCCGCGTTCCCGCAGTCAGGGCCAGCGGTCGGGTTCCTGCTCGGGAACCTGGTGTTCCTGGTGCTCAACGCCACCATGCCGGACGAGGTCTTCCGGAGCACCGGCTGGCGCGTCCCGTTCCTCGCCTCCGCGGTGCTGCTGGTCATCGGCTACTACATCCGCGTCCGGGTCAACGAGACTCCGATCTTCCAGGCCGTGCTGGACCGCCGCCACCGGGCGAGGGCACCGTTCGCCGAACTGCTCCGCCACCAGTCCCGCGTGCTGCTGCTCGCGACCCTGTCGTTCATCCTGGCCCACGCGCTGTTCTACACCGTCACCACGTTCGTGCTCTCCTACGCCACCGGCGCCCTCGGCGTCGGTCGCAGCACCGTGCTGACGGCCGCGATGGTGGCGGTGGCGGTCATGGGCGTGCTCACGCCGCTGGCCGCCGCGGCCTCCGACCGGTTCGGCCGCAAGCGGCTCTGCCTCGCCGCGGGCACGGGCGCCGCGCTGTGGGCGTTCCCCCTGTTCTGGCTGGTGGACACCGGGCGGCCGGTGCTGATCACCGTGGGCATGACCGGCGGGATGGTCTGCTTCGCCCTGCTCTACGGCCCGATGGGCGCTTTCCTGCCGGAACTCTTCCGGGTCCGCTACCGCTACTCCGGCGCGTCGTTCGCCTACAACGCGGCGGGCATCGTCGGCGGCGGCATCAGCCCCCTCGTGGCCACCGCGCTGCTCGCGGGCACCGGCACCTCCGCGTGGGTCTCGGTGTACCTGCTGCTGATAGCGCTGGTCTCCCTGGCGTCCGTGGTCGCGTTGGGGGAGACCAAGGACGACGACTTCGCCGACGGGCTGGAGCCGGAGACGCGGGACGAAACGCCTCCACAGCGGTGAAGGAGGCCGACAGGGTCATGTCCGGGGAGCCGAACGGCTGATCTGGCGCTCCTCCTCGAACCGCGCCGAGGTGAAGGGGGACAGGTCCACGGAGGCGGGCTCGCCCAGCGCCAGCGCCGCGGCGCACTCGCCCACGGCGGTCGCGAACTTGAAGCCGTGCCCGGAGCAGGCCGAGACGTGCACGACCCTGGGGTCCGCGGGCGAGCGGTCGATGACGAACCCGCCGTCCGGGGTGAGGGTGTAGTAGCACTGGCGCCAGCTCACCGGTTCGGGATCGACACCGGTGAGGATGCGCGAGACCACCGCGGCCATCTCCCGGCGGAACCTGGGCGCGACCGCGTGGGACGTGGTGTTCTGGGGATCACCCGGCCGCTGCTGCCGGTTGTGGAAGCCGACCTTGATCCGGGGCGCGCCCCCGCCCCATTCCGGGACGCCGTAGACGACGCCACCACCCGCCGACTCGTACAGGAAGGCCGGGAACCCCTCGATGCCGAGGCGGTGGTCGGCGCGGAACCAGTAGACCGGCACCCGCACGGGCGCGAGGACGTGGCCCAGGCCGATGGCCAGCGCACCCTGCATCCACGGACCGGTGGCCAGGACGACGACACCGCAGGAGATCTTCTCGCCCGAGCGCAGGCGCACCTCGACGCCGTCCACGACTGGTCGGAGCCGCTCGGCCTCGTCGCCGAAGCGGAGGCGGGCCCGCCGCCGCACGGCGGCGTCGAGCATCGCGAGGCGGGCGCGGGCGGCGAGCACGGTGTAGGCACCCGGCTCGTACAGGGCGGTCATCCCCTCGTCCACGCCGAACCAGGGGAACCGGTCGGCGAGCCGCGCGGCGTTCCAGACCTCGTGCTCGATGCCGCCGAGCCGCGCCGTGCGACGGCCCAGGGGGACCACCCCACCCTCGCCGGACCCGATGAACACCCCGCCGGTGCGCACCAGCAGGGTGTCGCCGTGGGCCTCCTCCAGTTCCGCCCACAGCTCGTTGGCGCGGTTCAGCAGCGGCAGGTACGCCGCGCCTTCCCAGTAGGCGCGGCGGAAGATGCGGCTCTCGCCGTGCGACGAGCCGTACCGGTGGGTCGGACCGTGGGCGTCCAGGGTGAGCACGCGCGCGCCGCGCTCGGCCAACGCCCACGTGGTGGCCGCGCCGACGACGCCCGCGCCGACGACCAACACGTCGCAGTTCATGGCGGACGGGCCCCTTCCTCGTGTCCCGGCGAGAACAGGTGTGGACCGGCGCGGCGCCCCGTGGTGCGGTCGGCCGGCTCAGAGCGTGGCCGACGCCAGGCAGTTCAGCCGCGAGATCACGACGGCGACGAAGCCGTCCGGCACCACGAAGTTCGCGGCGTGCCGGTCGTGGAAGCAGAACAGGACCGGCACGCCCTCCTCGCGCAGCACCCGGCGGGCGTCGAGGATCCACGACGAGGACAGCCGGTCGTCGTCGCCCACGACCGACACCCGTGCGCAGCCGGGCACCGAGTCGGTGAGCACCGTGGGCGCGGCGGCGCGCGCCCGTTCGGCGATCGGCGCGTCGAGGCACAGCACGGCCTCGTCGCCGAGCACCAGTCCGCAGTCCGGGTCGACGCCGAACGACGCCAGCAGTTCCGGGTCGCGGCACCGGACCAGGGTGAGGTCCGTGGCGCAGGCGAACCCGAAAGCCGCCACGTCGTCGTAGGGCACCAGCTCGATCGTCTCCGTCGTGGTCACCGTCGTCCCCCATCGTCGTCCGACGTGCCGGACCGTCATCGGCACGCCAAGCCGTTGTCCCAGCGCCACCGCGTCGGGCTGCACCACCCGGTTGCCCAGCACGGCGAGGCGGTGCAGGCCCCGGTAGCTGATCCGCCGCAGCGTCCGCGCGCTCGTGGACAGGGCCGGGTCGCACGTCATCACGCCGGGCACCTCCTTCACGACCTCGACGGGCACGCCGAGCGCCGCACCGAGCGCCACAGCGGTGAGGTCGCTGCCACCGCGCCCGAGCGTCATCACCCGGCCCGACTCGTCGAGTGCCTGGAAGCCCGCCACCACCGGCACGGCTCCGCGGGCGAGCACGTCGCGCAGCCGGTCGGTCGCCACCTCGCGCAGGACAGGTCTGCCGTCGCGCCGGGCGGCGCGGAGTCCGGCGTCGGTGGCGGTGAGCGGCGCCGCCCTGATGCCGCGACTGCTCGCGAGGTGCGCGACCAGCGCCGTCGAGATCACCTCGCCCGCCGACAGCATGAGGTCCCGGACGTGCGGATCCGGTGGTCCCGCTTCGGCCTCCAGCAGCCCGAGGAGCGTGTCGGTCGCGTAGGCGTCGCCCCGCCTGCCCATCGCGGACACCACGACCACCGGCACCTCGCCCGTGCTCACCGCGTTCTCGACGTCGGCGAGCACCCGTGCCCGGCGGACCTCGTCGGCGAGCAGGGTGCCGCCGAACTTGAGCACCCTCGTCATGCCGCCCCCGCCTTCGCGCTCCTGGCCTTGGTGGCGGTCACGACACCCGCCAGCGCCACCGCCATGCCGAGCCACGCCTGCCACGGCATCGCCTCGTCCACCAGCAGCCATGCGACGGCCGCGGCCGTCGGCGGCACCAGGAAGAACAGCGCCGACACGCGGGAGACCTCACCGGCGCGGATCATGGCCAGCAGCAGCGTGAGCGAGATCAGCGAGTTTCCCACCACCAGGTACGCCAGTGACACGACGAACTCGGTCGTCCACTCGATCCTCATCGTCTCGAACAGCAGGGCGAGCGGGGCGCAGGTCACCAGAGCCACCACGTACTGGACCAGGTTCGCGGTCACCGGGTGCTGCTCGGTGCCGAACCGCTTCTCGTAGAACGTGCCCGTCGTCATCGCGAGCAGGGCGCCGACCGAGCACAGGATGCCGACCTGCGTCGAGTCCCCGATGCCGGTGGTCGCGGTGATCACCACGACCACTCCCACCATGCCGATCGCGAGACCGGCCCAGCGGGTCACCGGCACGGACTCCCCCGCGACGCGCAGCGCCAGCAGCCCGACCAGGATCGGCTGGAACGCCACCACCACGCCGAAGGTGCCCGCCGAGACGCCGAGCACGAACGCGACGTAGGTCAGGATGAAGTACAGCGACTGGATGAACAGGCCGACGACGGCCTGGTGCCCCAGCTCCGCCCGCGTCGCGGGCAGCGGTGGGCGCAGCAGCGCGAACAGCACCACCAGGCACACGACGAGCACGAGGTACCGCAACGCGAGGAACGTGAACGGCTCCGCGTGCCTGAGCCCGAGCTTGGCGAAGGCGAACCCGCCGGACCACAGCAGGACGAAGACCGCGGGCGCGGCGGTGATCCACGCCGGCGGCGAGGTGATCGGCTTGGCGACGTCGTCCACTTCACACCCTCGTCGTGTCCGGTCCGGGGCGGCTCTCCACGCGGTGGAGCAGCCTGCCGAGGCGGGGGTTCGAGAGCTCGAACCCGAGCAGGTTTCGCAGGCGCCACACGAGCGCCTGGTTGCTGGACACCACCGGTCGACCGATCGCGGCCTCGATCTCGGGGATCACCGCGGTGGCGCGCAGGGAAGTGCACGACACGAGCAGCGCGTCCGCCGTGGTGTCGCACACCTCCGCGGCCGCGGCCGCGAGCGCGGCGGGCGGCAGCCGCGTCATGTCCAGGTCGCGCCGCAGGCCGAAGCCCGCGACGTTGACGACCTCGAACCCGGAGTCGGCGAAGTGCTCGGCGACCAGGTCGTTCACCCGCGCGACGTACGGGGTGAGGATCGACAGCCGTCGCGCTCCGAGCGACCTCAGCGCCGACACCGCCGCTCCGGCCGGTGTCAGGCACGCGGCGCCGGGCTGGGCGGCGCGGAGGCGTTCCGCGACCTGCTCCTCGCCCAGCACGATCGCGCCCGAGGTGCACCCGTACACGAGCACGTCCACCGGACCCACCCGGATCGTCCGGGCGGCGTCGGTGATCAGGCTCGCCATCGCCCGCAGGGTGTCGACCGTGATCGGGTCGGTGTTGGCGACCCTGGTCGTGTACAGGCCGACCTCGGGTGGGAGCAGCGCGCGCAGGTCGGACTCGACGTTGGCGTCCGTCGCCAGCGCGAGGAGCCCGACCGCGCCCGCGGGCGCCACGTCGTCCAGCGCGCGCGGCGGTTCGACCACTTCCGTCCTGGCGGGGACCACCCGTCCACCTCCTTCGTCTCAGTAGCCCAGGTCCACGTCGACCACGTGGCGGAGCGGCCTGCCCCGCCGGTCGTCCTCGATCGCGGCGACCACCTGGCGGAGCATGTCGCGCGGGTCCGCCACCGCCGCGCAGTGCGGGGTGATGGTCACCGCCGCATTGCTCCACAGTGGACTGTCCGAGGGCAGCGGCTCGGTCTCGAACACGTCCAGCACCGCGTGCGAGAGCACTCCTGCGTCGAGCGCGCGCAGCAGGTCGCGCTCGACGTGCACCTTCCCGCGGCCCGCTCCGATGAAGGCCGGGGCGTCGAGCACGCCGTCCCGCGCCAGCCGGTCGAGCAGCGCGAAGTCGACCATCGCCGTCGTCCGCGGGGTGAGGGGCAGGAGGCACACCAGCACGTCGGTCCTGCCCAGGAACTCCGCGAGCTCCTCCTCCCCCGCGTAGCAGTCCACATCGGACAGCTTGTGCCGGGTCCGGCTCCAGCCCGCCACCTGGAACTCCAGCTGCCGCAACGTCTTGGCGACCGCGCGGCCGAGCACCCCGAGGCCCATGATCCCGACCCGGAGGTCGCAGGCCGTGTGCGGCGTCTCCGAACGCCACACGCGGCTCCGCTGGAACAGCGCGAACTCGGCGTGCCGCCGGAGGATCCCGAGCACGTGGAACGCCACGTACTCGCACATCTGCCGGGTGAGCCGCTCGTCGACGACCCGGACCAGCGGCACGTGCCGCGGGTAGGAGCGGTCCCGCAGGACGTGCTCCACGCCCGCGCCCAGCGAGAAGACCAGCCGGAGGTTGTCCAGCCTGGCGAGCGCGCCCTCTGGCGGGTCCCAGACCAGCGCGTAGTCGACGGCCGACTCGTCGAACCCGTTTTCCGGGCACACGAGCACGGCGTCGGGCAGGTCGGCGCGGAGCGCGTCCCGCCACCACTCGACCGGTTCTCCCTCGGCCAGCAGGAGCACGTGCACGGTGTTCCCCTCCACTCGACTGCGCACCGCCCGCGATCAGCGGACCGGCGCGTTCTCCTTGACCGTGGTCCGGTGGATGACACGGGTGTACTTGTCGGCGTTGAACGACGTGGCCGCGTGGGCGACGCGGCGGTTGTCCCACAGCACGACGTCCTTGGGCTGCCACTTGTGCCGGTAGACGAACCGCGGCTGGGCCGCGAACTCGGTGACCTCCCGGATGAGCCGCTTGCCCTCCTCGTCGGTCATGCCGACCGCGCCGACGCTCATCCGCGAACCGAAGTACAGCGCCTTGCGCCCGCTGCGCGGGTGCGTGCGCACGAGAGGCCAGCGCTGCGGCGGCTCCTTCTCCAGTTCCAGCTCGACCGCGCTGATGGTGTTCGACTTGCCGAGGTCGCGCAGGTAGTCGTTCAGCCCTCGCACCGAGTGCAGCAGCACGACGTCCTCGTAGCGCCGCTTCGTGTCCTCGTCGAGCGCGTCGTACGACGAGTAGGTGCACGCGAACACCGTGTCACCTCCCGCGGGCGGCACCTCGACGCCGTAGAGCATGCTGACCCACGTCGGTTCCGCGTACTGCGAGTGGTCCGCGTGCCACTCGAGTTCGCCGTCCTCCGGTTCGTCCTCGTCGGTGTCGGGGGCGAAGATCACGGCCTTCTTGTCCGGGTTGCCGATCACGAAGATCTCGGGGTGCTCGGACTGGCGGTCCTCGACCCGCGGCGGCAGGTCGAGTTCCCCGAAGGCCCGGCAGAACCGGACCTGCTGCTCCGGGGTGATCCGCTGGTCGCGGAAGATCAGCACCCCGTACTCCTCCAGCGCTCCCTCGATCGCCGCCACGACAGCGGGCGTCGGTTCCCGACCGACGTCGACACCGTGCACGACAGCGCCGAGGACGGCGTCGAGCGGGGCGAAGCGGACGGAGTGCTCGATGTGCGACGGCGCACTCATCGACGTGCCTCCAAACTGTTGTCGGGTGTTCTTCCTGCTGCTGAGGATCTCGTCGGCCACCGCCCAGACGCCGGGCGGCGCGGAGCGGAAGGTCAGGCGGCGGTCGTCCGGCTGGGGCGCCAGGTCCGCCCGCCCCGCCACCACGCGGCGCAGCGCGTCGACGACCACGGCGGCGCACAACTCGTTGATGTCGTGCAGGAGTCTCGGCACCGAGTCGGGGCGGTTGGGCAGTTCCCTGGCGAGCAGGACAGGACCGCGGTCGACGCGGTGGTCGATCAGGTGGACGGTCGCTCCCTGGGGCAGCCCGTGGACGACGGCCCAGATGTAGGGGTTGTTGCCGCGCACGTCCGGCAGGAGGCCGGGGTGCACGTTGAGGAAGCCGTGCGGCACGGCCTCGATGAGCCCGCGGCGGAGGATCCTCGTGTCGCCGAGGACCCCCAGCTGCACGCCGGTCTCCTCGACGAGCCGGACTACGGACGCGTCGTTGTGGTCGGCCACGACCTCGTACCGCAGACCGAGGTCGGCGCAGGTCCGTTCGGCCGAACGCGGACGCCGGAAGCCCGGCACCCGTTCAAGCCGTTCCCACTGCGCTTCCCGGCCCGCCGCGGCGAGCTGCGACTCCTCGTCGACGACGAGCGACGGCCGGAAACCCGCGCGGAGCAGGCGGTCGAGCATGAGTTCGCCACGCGGGTGGCCCGCGAGGTTGAGGTAGGCGAACCGCAGGTCCGCGGCGGTCGAGCAGCCGGGCACCCGGAGCCGCACGGTGTCGGCCGCGGGGTACGAGCCGTCCTCGTCGTGCACCTCGTCCCCGTGCAGTCCGGGTTTGAAGACGCAGGCGATCGTCAGGTCGGTCCGCGCCCGCACGACGTGGGGATCGTGCCGGTCCAGCAGGTACACCACTCCGGGGCGCAGCGGATGGCGCCCGCCGGTGCGGAGGTCGACGAGTTCCCCTTCGCCGTCCACGCAGTACACGCACTCCACGTGGCAGCGGTACCGCATCGAGGTCTCCGTGCCCGCGAACATCGTGGTGACGTGGAAGGAGAACCCGACACCGTCCTCGGCGAGGACCAGGCGCACGCTCCGCCAGGTGTCCGACGTGACGCACCGCTTGGTGCCGAGGGCTTCGTCCAGCGTTCGAACGATCATGACGCGCTCGCCGCCATCCCGGTCGTGGCCCACCGCGGGGTCGTGCCGGTGACCACGTCGCGCACCGCCTGCTCCAGCAGGTCGATCCCGACGTCCAGCAGCGCGGGCTCGATCGTGAGCGGTGGCAGGCACTTCACGACCTCGTCCCGGCTCCCGCAGGTCTCCACGACCAGGCCGCGCCGGAACGCGGCGGCGGCGACGGCACGGGCCAGACCGGTCCGACCGGTGTCCAGGCCCAGCAGGAGCCCTCGGCCGCGGACCGGCTCGGGGGTGTCCCCGTTGTCCGGCAGCAGGAGCCGGGCGCGGAGGAGCCCGGCGCGGAGGGCCTCGCCCTTCTCCTCGACCGCCGCGGTGAGCGCTCCGTCCGACCAGTACCGCCGGAGAGCCGCGTGCGCGGTCACGAACGCCAGGTTGTTGCCCCGGAACGTGCCGCTGTGCTCCCCCGGCTCCCACACGTCGACCTCAGGGCGCAGCAGGACCACCGCGAGCGGCAGGCCGTACCCGCTGAGGGACTTGGACAGCGTGACGATGTCCGGGCGGACACCGGACTCCTCGAAGCTGAAGAAGCGACCCGTGCGACCGCACCCCGCCTGGATGTCGTCCACGATCAGCAGGGAACCGACCTTGCGGGCCAGCGCTTCCAGTCCGCGGAGCCAGCGCGAGGACGCCGTACGCACACCGCCTTCGGCCTGCACCGCCTCCACGATGAACGCCGCGGGCCGGTCGACACCGCTGCTCGGGTCGTCGAGGTAGCGCTCGACCAGCGCGAGCGTGTCGCAGGCGGGGCCGTGGTAGCCGTCGAACGGCATGAAGGTGACGTGCTGCCTGGAGTTTCCGGGGAACCGCTGGTACGACCGCTGCCCCGTCACGGCCAGCGCGCCGTGGGACATGCCGTGGAAGCCGTTGGTGAACGCGATCACGCCACTTCGCCCGGTCGCCTTCCGCGCGACCCTGAGCGCGGCCTCCACCGCGTGCGCCCCGGTGGGTCCGGTGAACTGGAGGCGGTAGTCGAGGTCCCTCGGCGCGAGCACGGTGCGGTGGAACTCCTCGATGAACGCGCGCTTCGCCGTGGTGGCCATGTCCAGGCTGTGCACGACACCGTCGTCGCGCAGGTGGCACAGCAGTGCCTCCTTGAGGACCGGGTCGTTGTGCCCGTAGTTGAGAGCGCCCGCACCGGCGAAGAAGTCGACGTAGGACTTGCCGTGCTCGTCGCGGATCTCGGCGCCGCTGGCGGACCGGAAGACAGCGGGAAAGGCGCGGGAGTAGTTCCGCACCCTCGACTCCAGCGCGCCGAACGCGTGCCATTCGGCGCCGAGCGCGCCATGAACTTCTGCCATGTGAATCCCCCAACAGTAGCGATGATTCGCGGCCGTGGTGACGTCGGCAGAATCGGTGTGGCCGGACGACGAGGTCTGCCGACTTGATCAGATGGTCGAGCGCACGGTGATTTTCACGTGCCGGACGGGACTTATCCGCTCAGCCAAAAAATCTTCCCCCTCGGTGCCCGACTTCCCCTGTTCGTTGAAATCGTCGCGCACCCGCCGCGAGTGCGGCTACCTTATTAGGGGGCGTAATTGCGCGGTGCACAAGTACGCAGGGGGGCGGTACCGATGGATCGGACCTGTTCGGCGACGTGCGGCGCGCCGGAGGTGTGCGACGAGGCGGTGGCGACGTACGAGGGAGCGGTCGCGAACAGCGACGTCGGGGATTGCCTCGCGCTGGCCGAGGTGCCGATGTGCCTGCGCAGGCTCGGACTGGTCGTGCCCTCGGCGCAGGCCGCCGACCGCGTGCGCGCCGTGCCGCCGTCCGTCGCGGCGGCGCACCACCTCGCACCGCTGGAGCGGGCGATCTCACGCAGGCGCACCGAACTGTCCGCCGTCACCGAGACGTTCGAGCTGATCGAGCAGGCCTACCACCGAGGTCGGGCGGCACACCTGCCCGACCTCGTCCACCTCCGCGGCCAGGCGGACGTCGAAGCCGCGCTGCGGCGCTCGCTCGACGAGTGCCAGGCGGAGCTCATCACCGCGCATCCGGGGAAGGGGCGGTCCGCCGAGGTGCTGGCGGAGGTGCTCGAACGGGACCTCCCGGTGCTGCGGAGGGGAGTGCACAAGCGAGTGATCTACCAGCACACCATCCGCACCCACGGGCCCACGCTGGAGTACATCGACAGCATCGTCCGCGAAGGGGCCGAGGCCCGGACCCTCAGCGAGCTGTTCGACCGGCTCATCGTCTTCGACCGGAAGACCGCCTACGTCGCGTCGCCGTCCGGCGGTGAGCACGAGCTGGTCGAGATCCACCAACCCTCTCTCGTGCAGTACCTGATCCGTTCCTTCGAGCTGGCCTGGAGCAGGGCGATCCCCGTGCCCGCCACGGCTGGCTACCGGTACTCCGTGTCGGTGACGAGCGACATCCAGCTCAGCATCATGCGCATGCTCGTCAACGGGCTCACCGACGACAAGATCGCACGGGAGCTCGGGATGGGCAGGCGCACGGTCGCCGAGCACGTCCGGCGGCTGTCCCAGCGCTTCGGCAGCTCGGGCCGCGCGCAACTCGGTTACGCCATAGCCAGATCCGGCCTGCTCGACACCGACGACCAACCAGAGCGCTGAGGTTCACGAACGAATTCCCACCGCTCACTCCTACCCGATCTTCGACTTCGGCCGGGAGTGAACGAGAACAACGGCATCGGATTCGTTAGCTCGCCGAAAAATGAATGATTTGCTCAAGGCGGCAGGAACGACCCTTCCCCGGTGGTCTCATGGTCATCGAAGGGTCCGAAGGTTGACCAGCCTCAGCTCGTCGGGCCGCTCTGTCCGCTTCGCCGCTGGACCAGCGGAATGAAGAGATCGTTGATGATCGAGTGGATCCGTGCGGGTTCCAAGGGCCTCAGGTCCATGAGCAGATCGTGGCGCACCAGGTCGAACGGCATAACGAGCACGGCGGGCGGGACGCTTCCCAGGTCGATCTCCCCGCGGTCGTGCGCGCGCTGGTACACGACCTGCGGAATGGAGAGCGGCGCGCCACCGAGGATCCTGTCGCGCAGCTCCGCCGGCGTCAGGGCGGCGTCGGCGAGCAGCCCTGAGAACGCGGTGGCCGCCGCTATCGCGAAGAAGGTGGCGCGGGCCTCGCTCATGCTGGTCAGCAGCGCCAGCAGGTCGCCGGACAGCGAACCGGTGTCGGGGACGGCTACCGGATGGCTGTTGCGGTAGTGCTCGATGGCGGCGAGCACCATCTGATCCTTGTTGGCCCGGCGGCGGTAGAGCACGGCGATCCCGGTTCGTGCCCGCGCGGCAACGGACTCCATGGTCAGCCTCGCGTAGCCGACCGCGACCAGTTCGTCCCACGCCGCGGAGAGCACGGCGTGCTCGAGTTTCACGCCCCGGCGCCGTTGTTTGACCCGGTCGCCGTCGACAGCACCCACCCGTCCCATAATAGGAGAGGTTTTCCTTCCTTGCCCAACGACGCTATTTTGGCGTGAGCTTCCCCGATAACCCGAGGCAGTTGTTATCTGGCTGCGGTCAGTGCTGCCGGGATGGTAGCCGGCTCGGTCTGGGCGGTGTGCCAGGCGGCTTCGTACTCGTCGGGGCTGAGCCAGCCGAGTTCCTTCTGGATGCGTTCGGTGTTGTAGAACCCGTCGATGTAACCGAAGAGTGCGTTCTCGGCTTCGTCGCGGGTGCGCCAACTGTTGCGATACACCAACTCGATCTTCAGCGTGGAGAAGAAGTTCTCCATCAGGGCATTGTCATACGAGTCGCCAACAGACCCCATCGAAGGCAGAATCCCGTTGTCCGCCAACCGTTCGGCGAACCGGAAGGCCGTGTAGGTCGACCCTCTGTCGCTGTGGTGGATCAACTGTCCGTCGCGTACGTCGCGCGACCAGATCGCATACTCCAGTGCGCCCAGGACCAGGTCGGTGTCGCACCGATCGGAGGTCTTCCAGCCGACGATCCGGTTGGAGAACGCGTCGCGCACGGCCGCGAGCCAGAAGACGCCCTCACCGGTGGGGACGCGGGTGGCGTCGGCCACCCACAATCGGTCCGGGGCGGGTGCGGTGAAGTCCCGGTTGACCCGGTCCGGCGCCGGCACGGCCCGCGGATCCCGCCTGGTCGACGGGACGCGCCACTGTTTACGCAGGAACGCGCCTTGCAACCCGGCCTGGCGCATCAGCCGCTCCACCCGCTTGCGCGACACGCGGATACCGCGGCGACGCAGCACCTGGTGCACCCGCGG
>NZ_DASUSQ010000146.1:0-95731 GCF_036375055.1 Umezawaea sp. | reverse complement strand
GGCCTGGCTTCCGTGACAGCCGGGATGCCGCGACAGCCGGGCTTCCTCGGCAGCCGGGCTTCCTCGGCAGCCGGAATGCCTCAGCGACCGGAATGCCTCAGCGTCCGGCGTTCCGGGGCTTCTGGGGTTCCGCGGCGGTCGGGCAGGCACACCACCGGCATCCCGGCTCGGGCTGCCTCCCGTCAGCACCGCCCGCGCGTTTCACCGGGCACGGAGTCGAACCCCTGCGCGCCGGGGAGTCTCCGGGCAGGTGTCACGGGCGGGGGAGCAGTGCGGCCACCTCCGCCACGGCGTCGAGCACGTCCGGTGCCACCGCGCCGGTCGCCGTTTCGGCTTCCGCGATGGTGATCTCCTTCCCCTTGACGTCGGACCCGTAGTTGAGCCCGGTGAACCGGATGTCCGCCACGTCCAGCAGCGAACCCGCGAGCGGGCGGATGTCCCCGCTGCCCGGTCTGTCGATCACGGACTTGAAGTCCGACACCTCGCGTCTCGTGCGGAAACCCACCCACGCCACCGAGACGACCGCGCTGTTGCCCACGCCGTCGAGCACGGTGAACAGCACGCGGTCCAGCGACGTGCAGGGCGTGTGCAGGAAGAACTCCCGCACCTCGCCGTGCGACGCGACGAGGCACTCCGCGTCCTGCCTCACCGCCCTCTTCCCCTCGCGCAGACCCATCCGCCGCCAGGCCGCCCCGGAATCGCCCTTGCGCGCGGCCTTCCCGCTCTCCGCCTTGCGCACCACGAGGCTCTCACCGGCGGACGCTCCGCCGCCCGCCGCTCCGCCGCCGCCCGCCGAGGTCAGCACGCCCGTGCTGGTGCCCGTCGCGCCGGCACCGAACACACCCAGCGCCACCACCGCCACGCCCACCGGCGCCAGCCCGCTGCCTGCCTTGTCCGAACCGCCCCCGGCACCACCGATCCTGCGTCTGTTCGCCATGCGTCGATGGTCGCGACGAGCACCGACAAGAAAACGCGATTCGGCGGGTACCAACCCCCGGATTCACTCGTTCGGGTCGAGGAGTTCGAGGAAGCGGCGGCTGAACAGGTACGCGTCGCCCGGCCAGCGGGCCGACACGTAGTTGCCGTCGCGCACCGCGAACGCCGGGCCGTCGTCGGTCGCGGTGCCGCGCTCGGCCAGCGCCAGCGGGCCGCGGTCGAACCGGGTCGGCGAGTCCAGCGCCGCGACGACCTCGTCCTGCACGTACGCCGGGTACGTCCGGTAGTAGCGGCCACGCCGCCACGCGGTCAGGTAGTAGGCCGTGCGCTCCAGGTACTTCGGCAGGCACGTCGTGCGCCGGTCGGCGATCACCGACCGGCCGGTCGCCGGGTCGATCGTGCGGGCGAGCACGAGGACGCCGTGGCAGATGGCCCCGACCGGGCGGCCGAGGCGCCAGAACGCCAGCACGTGCGCCCGCAGCTCGGCGCTGCCGAGGTACTGCCGCATCCCCGGCGCGTGCCCGCCGGGGAGCAGCAGGCCGTCGTGGGCGTCGGGTTCGAGGTCGGACCACCTCACCGGGCTCCGGTAGGCCTCGTCGTCGAGCAGTTCCCGGTAGAACCGCCGCGGCTCCGGTTCCGCGCCGAGCTGACCGAACAGGACGCCGGTGAGCAGCAGCGGGTCGGCGGCCGGGGTCGTGCCGCGCTCGGTGGCGAACACGACCTCGTGGCCCGCGTCGCGCAGCAGCCGCCACGGCACGGCCACCTCGGTCACGTCGAAGTCGCGGTCGGGCAGCGGAACGAGGACTCGCATGGTGGTTGTCTACCAAACCCGCGCCGTCGTCAGGCGCGTGGAGCGGGGTCGGTCGTCGCAACGACCTCGACGGGACCGCCGCCGCGACCGCGGTCGTCGAGCACCAGCGGCGCGCGACCGCGCACCGAGTAGCGCAGGTGCGTGACCCGCGGGGTGTGGACGACCCTGGTGGGCACGAGTTCGACGGCCTCCTTGGACGGCAGGTCGAGGACGTCCAGCAGGCGCAGGCCCCTGCCGAGCACGACCGGCACCACGTGCAGTTCCAGCTCGTCCAGCAGACCGGCGTCGAGCACCTGCCGCACGAGGTCGCCGCCGCCCGCGACGGCGACGTCCTTGCCGTTCGCCGCGGCACGGGCCCGCTCCACCGCGGCGGCGACGCCGTCGGTCACGTAGGTGAAGCTGGTGCCGCCCCGCCGCCGCAGCACCGGGCGGGGCCGGTGGGTCACGACGAAGACCGGCGCGCGGAACGGGGGTTCGTCGCCCCACGGCCCCTCGCCGCCGTCGGCCATGCGCCGCCCCATCACGTACGCGCCCGCCGACGCGAAGGTCTCCGCGATGATGTCGGAGTTCACGTCCGGCTCGCCGCCCGCGAAGCCCTGGCGTTCGCGCCACGCCGACGCCTCGGCCGCCCAGCGCGTGACGCGGAAGAAGCCCGCGGCCTCCTCCGAGGCCAGCCAGTCACCCCCGCCGTCGTGCCTCGGTCCGGCGTAGAAGCCGTCCAGCGACACGGACACCTGCGCTGTCACCCTGGTCATGTCGAACTCCTCGGTCCACGGCGCCCGGTGGGCGCGTTCGCAGTGGATCGGAGCCGTCGCGGCGACTTCTACGTCCGGTTCGTCAGGACTTCCTCGGCCCGTCCCAGCAGGAACCGCCGCTCGGGGTGGCTGCCCGCCAACCGGGCCGCCTCCTGGAAGCACGCGGAGGCCGCGGACCGGTCCCCGGCCTGGTCGAGCAGGTGGGCGCGAACGGCCAGCAGGCGGTGGTTGCCCGCGAGGACCCCGGTCTCCAGGTCGCGGACGGCCTCCAGCCCCGCCGCGGGGCCGTGGACCATCCCGAGCGCGACGGCCCGGTTGAGCGACGCGACCGGGTTGGGCGCCAGTCGGTCCAGCAGGTCGTACAGGGCGAGGACCTGCGGCCAGTCGGTGGTCTCGACGGAGTCCGCCTCGTCGTGCAGCGCGGCGATGGCCGCCTGCACCTGGTACGGGCCGAGCGGGAGCGTCGCCAGGCTGTGGTGCAGCAGCGCCGTCGCCTCGGCGATGGCCGTGCGGTCCCAGAGCGACCGGTCCTGCTCGGCCAGCGGGACCAGGACGCCGTCCGGCCCCGTGCGAGCCCGGCCGCGCGCCTCGGTGAGCCGCATCAACGCGAGCAGGCCCGCGGTCTCGCCGGAGTCGGGGAGGCGGTCGCGCAGGTCGCGGGTGAGCCGGAGGGCCTGCCGGGTGAGGTCGACCCGGTGCAGGTCGGGACCGGCGCTGGCGCTGTAGCCCTCGTTGAACACCAGGTACAGCACGTGCAGCACGACCCGCAGCCGAGGCTCGGGTTCCGGCGGCAGCTCGAACCGGGCCCCCACCTCGCGGAGGCGCTGCTTCGCGCGGGAGATCCGCTGGCCCATGGTCTTCTCGGGCACGAGGAACGCCGCCGCGATCTCCGGCGTGGTGAGCCCGCCGACGGCCCGCAGCGTCAGCGCCACCTGCGACGGCTCCGTCAACGCGGGGTGGCAGCACAGGAACAGCAGTTCGAGCAGGTCGTCGCGCACCGGTTCCGCGTCCGCGGGCGCGGCGACCAGCGCGTCGCGCGGGGTGGCGTCCAGCACCGCCAGCTCACGCCGTTCGCGCGCGGCGTCACCGCGCACCTGGTCGACGTACCGCCGCTGGGCGACCGTGGTGAGCCAGCCCCGCGGGTGTTCGGGCGCACCGGCCCGCGTCCACGCCTCCGAGGCGGCGATCAGCGCCTCCTGCACGGCGTCCTCGCAGCGGGCGAAGTCGCGGTGGCGGCGCACGAGCGTGCCGAGCACGCGGGGGGCGAGGTCCCGCAGGAGGTCCTCGACCGCGGTCACCGGCCGCGCACCATCAGCGGCCACACCTCCAGGCCGCCGCCGACCCCCTCGGCGAAGCGGATCCCCGGATAGGACTTCGCGATCTCCAGCGCGCGGTCCTCGCTCTCGACGTCGACCACGAACATCGAGCCGACGTACTCCTTCGCCTCCAGGTACGGGCCGTCGGTGACGACCGGCGCGCCCGCCCCCGTCCGCACGGAGCGCGCCCGCGGGACGAGGCCCTCGGCCATGACCAGCTCGCCCGACTCGCGCAGCTCCTGGTTGAACGCGTCGACGCGGTCGATGAGCGCCGCGAGGTCGGCGGGCGGGAGGCTGTTCCAGACGGTCTCGTTGCCGTAGATCAGCATGAGGTACTTCACGGCCCCATCGTGCCGGCGCGGGCGTGGACGGGCGCGGCGGCACCCGGTGTGCGGGCGATGACGAACGCCCGGCCCCCGGACTCCGCGAGGTGGGCGTGGGCGCCGGTCAGCGAGTCCAGGACCGCGTCCTCGGGTGGTAGCGGCGTCACGGGCGCAGACCGAGGTGCGACCGCAGGGTGGTGCCCTCGTACTCGGTGCGGAACACGCCGCGCTCCTGGAGCAGCGGCACGACCTTGTCGGCGAACTCGTCCAGCCCGCCGGGGGTGATGTGCGGGACCAGGATCACGCCGTCGGAGGCGTCCTCCTGCACCGCGCGGTTGATCGTCTCGGCGACGGTCGCCGGTGAGCCGATGAAGGTCTGCTCGCCGGACACGTGGATGGCGAGGTCGCGGATGGACAGACCCTTGGCCTCGGCCAGTTCCCGCCACTGCCGGGCGACCGCGAACGGGTCGCGGTGCTGCCGCACGCTCGCCCTGCCCTTCACGACGGTGTTCTCGCCCGCGACCGGGTCGACGTCGGGCAGCGGGCCGTCCGGGTCGTAGCCGCTGAGGTCGCGGTTCCACACCTCCTCCAGCAGGCGGATCGCGGTGGGGCCGCTGGTCTGCTGCCGCCGCACCTCGGCCGCGAGGTCCTGGGCCTCGGCGTCCGTGTCGCCCAGCACGAAGGTCGCGGCGGGCAGCACCAGCAGGTCCTCGTGCTCGCGCCCGTACCTGGCCAGCCTGCCCTTGACGTCGGCGTAGAACGCCTGGCCAGCGGTGAACTCGCCGTGCCTGCTGAAGATCGCGTCCGCGGTGGCGGCGGCGAACTCGCGGCCGCCGTCGGAGTCACCGGCCTGGAAGATCACCGGACGGCCCTGGGGGCTGGTGGGGACGGCGAAGCGCCCCTCGATGGCGAAGTGGTCGTCGTGGTGGGTGAACGCCCCGGCGGCGGGATCGCTCACGAACCGGCCGCTCTCCCGGTCGGCGAGCACCTCCACGCCGTTCCACGAGTCGAACAGCTCCCACGCCGTGCGCATGAACCGCTCGGCCCGCTCGTAGCGCTGGTCGGCGGGCAGGAACCCGCCGCGGCGGAAGTTCTCGCCGGTGAACGCGTCCCACGACGTCACGACGTTCCACGCCGCCCGCCCGTCGGACAGGTGGTCGAGCGTCGCGAACTGCCGGGCCACCTCGTAGGGCTCGTTGAACGTGGAGTTGATCGTCCCGGCCAGCCCGAGCCGGTCGGTCACGGCGGCGAGCGCGGCCAGCACGGTGAACGTGTCGGGCCGCCCGACCACGTCCAGGTCGTGGATCCGGCCCGCGTACTCGCGCAGCCGCAGCCCCTCGGCCAGGAACAGGAAGTCGAACTTGGCGCGCTCCGCGGTCTTCGCGAGGTGTTCGAACGAGCTGAAGTCGATGTGGCTGCCCGACCGCGGGTCGCTCCACACCGTCGTGTTGTTCACGCCGGGGAAGTGCACGGCCAGGTGGACCTGCTTGCGCGGCTTGGTCATGTCGTCCTCACGCGGGGGCGTAGCGGTTGGCGGGGCGGGGCAGGCCGAGCAGCCCGCGCAGGGTGCCGGCCTCGTACTCCGTGCGGAAGGCGCCGCGGCGCTGGAGCTCCGGCACCAGCGCGCGGGTGATCGCCTCCAGGTCGTGCGGCACGGCGCCGGGCCGCAGCCGGTACCCGGTCAGCCCCGCCTCCCGCCACCCGAGCAGCAGGTCCGCGAGTTCGCCCGCCGTGCCGGTGAACACCAGCGCGTCGGAGGTGAAGTCCTGGCCCGCCAGGGAGTCCAGCCGCTCCTTGCGCGACGCCGCCGCGCCCGGCACGTCGTCCAGGAACACCACCAGTTCGCCGAACACGTGCGACACCCCCGCCACCTCGGCGAGGATCCGGTGCACGTCGGCGGTCTCGAACGGCGTCACGTGCACGACGTCGGCCGCCCGGACCGCCAGCCGGTAGGCCGGACCGGCGTGCGCCAGCACGCTCACGACCGGCTGCCCCTGCGGTGGCCTCGGGGTGATCGACGGACCGCGCACGGAGAACCAGCGGCCCTCGAAGTCGATCCGGTGCAGCTTCTCCCGGTCCACGAACCGCCCGGTGGCGGTGTCGCGGATCTCGGCGTCGTCCTCCCAGCTGTCCCACAGCCGCCGGACGACCTCGACGTGGTCGGCCGCCTCCTCGAACAGGTCCACGAGCAGGGGGTCGGTCGGGTCGACGCCCTCCAGCACCGGCACGTCGCGGCGGCCGAAGTGCCTGGCGTCGCTGGACCTCGCGGACACCACGGGCCGGAACCCGGCCCGCCCGAGGCTCACGTGGTCCACGGTCGCGACGGCCTTCGACAGGTGGAACGGCTCGGTGTGCGTCACGACCGCCGACGGCACGAGTCCGATGCGGCTGGTCCTCGGCGCGACGCGCGCGGCGATCAGCACCGCGTCCAGCCGTCCGCGCACCTGGTCGACCCGGTCGTCGTGCCCGTCGAGCAGCGTCGACTGCGGGCCGAGGGAGTCCTCGATCGTCACGAAGTCGAGCAGCCCCCGCTCGGCTTCCCCGACGAGGTCCGTCCAGTACCGCCCGGAGAACAGCTCCCGCGGCCTCGCGTCGGCCTCGCGCCAGGCGGCCGGGTGCCAGCCCGCGCCGTCGAGCGCTACCGCGAGGTGCAGTGGTGACCTGCCTGGCATGCCGACCCTCTTCTCACCCGAACTCGCCGTCCCCGCCAGGGTCGCAGCGAGGAGGGGGATCGCGCTGCGACGTCCGGGATGCGGGAGACCTGGTCGGGTCAGACTTTTCGTGCTAGCGCCAGCGCCATGACCTGCGAGCCGCGTTCGACGCGCAGCCGGACCTCGGGCGCGCGGTCGTCCGGCAGCACGTCGGTGGTCCACACGACCAGGCTGCCGCCCGGCCCGTCGGCGAACACCTCGAACGAGGCGTGGTGGTGCTCCAGCTCCGGCCGGGAACCCTCGACGACGGCGTACGCGAGCCGTCGCGCCCGGTCGTCCACGGTGACGATCAGCTCGTGCACGACCCAGCCGTCGGCCATCGTCAGGTACCGGTGCGAGCCCTCGACCCTGGTCGCCGTCACGTAGCCGGGGATGAGCCGCTCGTGCACCGCCCCCACCTCGCGCAGGCCCGCCCACACGTGCTTCGGGTGGGCGTCGACCGTGAACGACTGGCGGATGGTGGCGATGCGGTCAGCCTACCGGTCCTCCGCGAGGGGCCGGGCGCCGCGTCACGGCCGCTTGAGCTGCTTGCGGTTGGCCGCCAGGACCTCGTCGGACAGCGCGGGGTCGTCCTCGGCGACGGCGCGGGAGACCACCATCGCGCCGACCATCTGGCAGAACAGGGCCACCGCCTGCTCGCGCGCCTCCGCGGGGGTCGGCTCGGCGCCGGACTGGCGCGCGCGATCGAGCACCATCTCGGTGATGCCGCTGAAGTACCCGTCCAGCCCGCGTCGGTACTCGGCCTGGAACGCGGCGCCGTGGCGGCCCGCGTCGGCGGCCAGGGCGGCCGAGGGGCAGCTGGTCTCCGGGTGGTCGCGGTGGTCGGCCGTCAGGTACCCGTCGACCAGGTCGTTCAGGGCCGCCCGCGCGGAGCGGGGGTGTGCCCCGCGGACGGCGGCGAGCGCGGCGAGCGAGTCGGCGAAGCCCTGGCGGTAGACCTCCAGGGCGAGGTCCTCCTTCGAGGAGAAGTGGTTGTAGAAACCCCCGTGCGTCATGCCGGCGGCCTTCATCAGCTCCTCGATGCCGATCCCGTCGACGCCGCGCAGCCGGAAGCCCTCGCCCGCGGCCCGGACGATCTTCTCGCGGTTGAGCTTCTTCTGCTCCTGGGTGATGCGTGGCACCTCGGACACCTCCTCGACAAGACGGCACCGCCGCGCGCCGGGGTCGGCTTCCGGCCCGTCGCGATGATATCCGACATCAAAAGGGGCGCTCCTGCTCGACTGGCAATGAGGTAAGGCAACATCAAAGAGCGAATCGGCGGCCCGTCCCCGGCCCCGGACGCCCTCGAACACGGCAGGAGAAGCACGTGAAGGCCCTCGCCTGCGCGAAGGTCCACCCGCCCGACGCGTTCGCCGGGCTCGGAGGGGTCGACCTGGTGCTGTCCACGGCGGGGACCGTCGGCGACGCCGGGAAGACCGTGATCACCGTCCGCTACCGGGGGCGCGAGCGGGCCCTGACCTCCAGGTAGCGCCGCTCCGGGAGGCTCGACGTCGTCCGCGCCGCCCTGAGGTAGTGCTCCCGCGCCGCGCCGTGGTCGCCCGCCAGGTCGAGCAGGTGGGCGCGCACCGCGTGCACGCGGTGGTGGCCCGCCAGCGCCCGGTCGGCCTCGGCAGCGGCCAGCAGCGCCAGCGCGGGCAGCGGGCCGTGGACCATGGCGTGGGCCACGACGCGGTTGAGGGTGACCATCGGGCCGGGAGCCGCCGCGTCGAGGAGGTGGTAGAGGCCCAGGATCTGGCGCCAGTCCGTGTCCTCCGCGCGCTCGGCCTCGTCGTGCACGGCGGCTATCGCGGCCTGGAGCTGGTACGGGCCGACGGGCGCGGAGGCGAGCGAGGCCGTGATCAGCTCCACGCCCTCGGCGATGGCCCCGGCGTCCCACCTGCCGCGGTCCTGCTCGGCCAGCGGCACCAGCGCGCCGTCGTCGAGCGTCCTGGCCGGACGGCGGGCGTCGGTGAGCAGCATCAGGGCGAGCAGGCCGGTCACCTCGCCGTCGTCCGGCAGCCGGGCGTGGAGCTGCCTGGTCAGCCTGATCGCCTCGGACGTGAGGTCGACGCGGTTGAGGGACGGCCCGGAACTGGCGGTGTAGCCCTCGTTGAAGACCAGGTAGAGCACCTGGAGCACGGCCGAGACCCGGTCGGGGAACTCCTCCGGCGGCAGGTGGAACCGGGCGCCGCTCGACCTGATCCGCTGCTTGGCCCGGCTGATCCGCTGGCCCACGGTCGACTCCGGCACGAGCAGCGCGCGGGCGATCTCGGCGGTGGTGAGCCCGCCGACCGCGCGCAGGGTCAGCGCCACCTGCGACGCCCCGGTCAGCGACGGGTGGCAGCACAGCAGCAGGAGCGCCAGGGTGTCGTCCACGGCGGGCGGCGGCTCCGGGTCGGGGACGGCCCGCGCGGCCACCGCCTCCTCGCGGCGCCTGCGGGCGCTCTCGGAACGCCACAGCTCCGTCCGGCGGCGGGACGCGACGGTGACCAGCCACGCCCTCGGGTTGTCCGGGACGCCCTCGACTGGCCACTGGAGCGCCGCCGCGAGCAGCGCTTCCTGCACGGCGTCCTCGCACGTGTCGAACCCGCCGTAGCGGCGGACGAGCGCCCCGAGGACCTGGGGCGCGAGGTCGCGCACCAGGTCCTCGAACGGTGTCCTCACAGGTCCCAGGCGCTCATGTCGAGCACCGGCCGCACCTCGACCGCGCCGGTGGCCGCGTCCGGCGTGCGGGCGGCGATCTCGACGGCGCGCTCGTAGCTCTCGACGTCGACCAGGTAGAAGCCCGCCAGGTGCTCCTTGGCCTCGGCGAACGGTCCGTCGCTGGTCAGGGTCTCGCCGCCGCGCACCGACACCGTCCTCGCCAGTTCCACGTCGGCCAGGCCCTCCGACACGACCAGCTCGCCGGACTCGGCCAGCGCCTCCGTCAGCTCCAGGTGCCCCTTGCCGAGGGCGTACCGCTGGTCGTCGTCCATGGTCTCCCAGAGCGCCCTGGACCTCGGGTTGCTGTGGATCAGGATCAGGTACTTCACGGCTGCCTCCGACGCGGTTCGAGGATGTCCTCCACCCGTTGTGTCGAAGCCGGGCGGCTCGCTTCGACGTCTCCGGTGACATCGATCCGGACGACCCGAGGAGCACATCATGACCAGCGACGTCGAGCAGATCCAGACCGTGGTGAAGGCCGTGGAGGCCGCGATGGAGGCGAAGGACGTGGACCGCCTGCTGGCCCGCTACACCGCCGACGCCGTCACGTTCGACCTGGCGCCGCCGCTGCGCCGCGTCGGGCAGGAGGCGCTCGACGCCGAGGGCCTGGCCGCGTGGTTCGCGGGGTTCGACGGCCCGGTCCACTACGCGGTGGTCGACCTGGAGGTCACCGCGGGGGAGGACGTGGCGTTCTGCCACGCGCTCAACCGGATGGCGTCCACGCCGAACGGGTCGCCGGAGGGGTTCGTGATGTGGTTCCGGATGACCGCGGGCCTGCGCAAGGAGGACGGCCGGTGGCGCATCGCCCACGAGCACACGTCCACGCCGTTCCACATGGACGGGTCCTTCCGGGCCGCCACCGACCTGGAGCCGTAGGCGGGGGTCCGTTCGGGACCGCCGCGCGCGGTCCCGAACGGGGTCGGGCCGTCAGCTCGCCCCGTCCTCGACCTCCACCGCCCCGGTCATGATCGCCACCGCGTCGGACATGGAGATCGACCGCGGGTCCACCACGGCCTTGCGGCGGCCGAGCCGCTGGATGTGGACGCGGTCGGCGACCTCGAACACGTGCGGCATGTTGTGGCTGATCAGGATCACCGGCAGGCCGCGGTCGCGCACCTGGAGGATCAGGTCCAGCACCGCCCGCGACTCCCGCACGCCGAGGGCGGCCGTGGGCTCGTCCATGATCACGACGCGGCTGCCGAACGCCGCCGCGCGGGCGACGGCGACGGCCTGGCGCTGACCGCCGGACAGGGTCTCCACGGCCTGACCGGGGTTCTGGATGGTCATGATGCCGAGCGCGTCGAGCTGCCGCTTGGCCTCCTCGCGCATCCCGCCGCGGTCGAGCATCCGGAACACCGAGCCGAGCACACCGGGACGGCGGCGTTCGCGGCCGAGGAACAGGTTCGCGGCGATGTCCAGCGACGGCGCGACCGCGAGGCTCTGGTGCACCGTCTCGATGCCCGCGGCCCGCGCGTCGACGGGGTTGGCGAACGACACGGGCTCGCCGTCGAGCAGGATCGTGCCCTCGTCCGGCACGACCGCCCCGCACAGCGCCTTGATGAGGCTCGACTTCCCGGCGCCGTTGTCGCCGATGACGGCGAGGATCTCGCCCTGCTCCAGGTCCAGGTCGGCGCCCGCCAGCGCGGTGACCCTCCCGTACCGCTTGACCAGTCCCCGTGCCCGCAGGATCGGCGTGGTCATGGCTTCACCTTCCGGATCCACTGGTCGATCGAGACCGCGGCGATGATCAGGACGCCGACCGCGAACGTCTGCCACAGCACGTCCACACCCGCCAGCGCCAGGCCGTTGCGGAACACGCCGACGATCAGCGCGCCGATCAGCGACCCGACGATCGCGCCGCGCCCGCCGAACAGGCTGGTGCCGCCGATGACGACCGCCGTGATGGAGTCGAGGTTCTCGAACTGGCCCGCCTGCGGGCTCGCGGAGGCGATGCGCCCGATGAGGATCCACGCGCCCAGCGCGTAGATCGCGCCCGCCGTGGCGTACACGCTGAGCAGCACGCGCGTGGTGCGGATGCCGGACAGGCGCGAGGCCTCCGGGTCGTCGCCGGTCGCGTAGACGTGCCTGCCCCACGAGGTGTTCGTCAGCACGAACGCCATCGCCGCCACCAGGAGCACCATGATGACCGACCCGTGGGTGATCCGGGTCGTGCCGACGCTGAACGTCTCACCGGTCCACAGCAGCAGCGACGGCATGTCGCCGCCGCGGATCGTCGCGCTCTCGGAGTACCAGAGGTTCAGCGCGAAGAACACGTTGAGCGTGCCGAGGGTGACGATGAACGGCGGCAGCGCGAGCCGCGTGACGAGCAGGCCGTTGACCAGACCGCACACGGTGCCGAGCACGAAGCCCAGCAGCAGCGCGGGAAGGCCGGGCAGCCCGGTCTCGGCGGCGACCTTCGCCATCACGATCGACGTGAGGACCATGATCGCCCCGCAGGACAGGTCGATGCCCGCGGTGAGGATGACGACGGTCTGGCCCACGGCGAGGGTGCCGACGACCGCGACCTGTTGCAGGATCAGGGAGATGTTGGCCGGCTGGAGGAACCGCTCGGACAGCAGGGCGAACACGACGATCGCGATCAGCAGGACGACCGCCGGGCCGATGGTGGCCCTGGCGTGCAGGAGGTGTTGCAGGCGCGACAGCGGCGACCGCGAGGTCCGCTCGTCGCCGGTCGGCGCGGGTGCGGTGGTGGTCATGGCGGTCAGCCCCAGCAGTTCTGCAGGCCCCAGGCGGAGTCCTTCGACTCCACGCCGGGGACGGGGTGGTCGGTGATGAGCGTGACGCCGGTGTCGACGAAGGCCTTGCCCGCCGTGTTCTCCGGTTTCGTCCCGTCCTCCGCGAACCTCGACACCGCCTCGACGCCCATCTGCGCCATCTTCACCGGGTACTGCTGCGAGGTCGCGCCGATGATCCCGTCCTCGACGTCGCCGACACCGGGGCAGCCGCCGTCGACGGACACGATGACGACGTCCTTCTCCTTGCCCGCCGCCTTGAGCGCCTCGTACGCGCCCGCCGCCGCGGGCTCGTTGATCGTGTAGACGAGCGTGATGCCCGCGTCCTTCTGGAGCAGGTTCTCCATCGCGGTGCGCCCGCCCTCGGGGGCGCCGTCGGTGACGTCGTGGCCGACGATCCTCGGGTCGGACTCGTCGCCGATCCGGCCCTTGTCCTTCACGTCGACGCCGAAGCCCTCCAGGAAGCCCTGGTCCCGCTGCACGTCGACGGACACCTGGTTCGGGCTCAGGTCGAGCAGCGCGATCCTCACCGGCTTGCCCGACCGCTCGAACGTCGTCTTCGCCCACCTCCCGATCAGCAGGCCCGCCTGGTAGTTGTCGGTGGCGAACGTGGCGTCGGCGGCGTCGGCGGGCTCCAGCTGCGTGTCCAGCGCGATGACCAGCAGTCCGGCCTGGCGGGCCTTGTCCACCGACGGCACGATGCCCTTGGAGTCGTTCGGCGTGATGAGCAGGCCCTTGGCGCCCGCGCCGATCAGGTTCTCGATCGCGTCCACCTGGGACTGGTTGTCGCCGTCCTGCCTGCCCGCGAACGCCTGGAGCTTCGCGCCCGTCGTGCCCGCGGCCTGCTCGGCGCCGTCCTTCATCTTGACGAAGAACGGGTTGGTGTCGGTCTTGGTGACGAGCCCGACCAGGACCTCGCCGCCGGAGGAACCACCGCCGCACCCCGCTGTCGGCAGCAGCAGCGCGGACAGCGCCACCACCGCCGCGGACGCCCGCCCGTTCTTGGTCATCTTCGCCTCCCGAACGTTGTCGACGGCACCGTCGATGAATCGGTCAACCAGGCGTGTTCGAGCCGATCCCGATGTTTCGCGCATTGACGACTTCGTGACAAGCGCGGCTTTTTAACAGTGCGAATTCGGCTGTTCAGCGGTACGGAACGGTGAATCGGCCCGGCCGAAGTGAATTGCGGGTCATGAGCGGACAAGAACCGCCGCACGTCTTGCCCGAGTTCGCCGCCGACCGGTAGTCACAGGGGGGAACCCCGCCACCGGTCGGACGGAGGTCAGCCCGTGACCGCTGCTCAGCGCATCCGAGGCGTCCTGGTGGCGATCACCGCGGCCGCCACCCTCGCCACCGGGTCGTCCACCGCTCCCGCCCCGGAGGCGGTGCGATCGGAATTCCCCTCTCCGCCGACGTTCCGCGGCGGGTTCACCGCGGACTGGCTGTTCGAGTGCCCCGACCTCGCGGTACCCGGCGGGCCGCTTCGGCCTCAACGCCCACGCGTCCACCGCGCTGTTCCAGGGCGTCCGCCTGTGCTGAGCCTCAGGTCGCCAGCGTCCACCGCAGCCCGCGGACCAGCCCGTGGCCCGCGACCCGGATCGCGGTGGCCTCGGTCAGCGGGAGGTAGGGCAGGCGCAGCGGGAGCCGGGCCCACGGCGGGAGCATGGCGATGGCCGTCGCCGCCAGCACGGCGTAGGGGGGCCGGGCCACGAGGGGGAGCGGGGCCTTGAGGACGAGGAAGCGGGCGGCCTCGCGGGCCTCCGCGGTGCCGCGCAGCTCCGGGCGGTAGGCGGCGATGCGGTCCGCCAGCTCCGCGGTGGTGCGGGGCGGGTCGGGGACGCCGAGGGCCTCGGCGACGCGGGCGGTGTCGGCCACGTAGCCGTCCCGACCCTCCTGGTCCAGCGGCGCGCGGCCGTAGGTCTGGTGCGCCAGCAGGAAGCTGTCCACCTCGGCGATGTGGACCCAGGTGAGCAGGTGGGGGTCGTCGGCCCGGTACTCGCGGCCGTCGGGCGCGGTGCCGCGGACCCGGCGGTGGATGCCGCGGACCCGGTCGACCGCGCGCTGGGCGTCGGGCGCGGCGCCGAAGGTGGTCATGGCCAGGAAGGTGCTGGTGCGCTGGAGCCTGCCCCACGGGTCGCCGCGGTAGTCGGAGTGGCCCGCCACGCCCGCCATGGCGAGCGGGTGCAGCGACTGGAGCAGCAGCGCCCGCAGCCCGCCGACGAACAGGGACGCGTCGGCGTGGACGCGGCGGATCGGCCGGTCCTCGGCGAACCAGCGGGGGCCGGGGGTGTCGTGGACCCTGGAGCGGATCTCACGGGCGTTCGGGCCCGCGACCCTGGCGAACAGGTTCGACGCCACCCTGGTCCGCGCGGTGTTGAGGTCCATGGTTCCCATGGTGCCCCCGCCGGGCCCGGTCCACCTGACGGGTCAGCCGAGGTTCGGCACGACGAACAGCAGCCACACCACCGGCGGCGCCACCGCGACGACCAGACCGCCGTAGACCAGGAGCTGCTTGAAGAACCGGTCGCGGTCCACGTCCTTCGCGTTCGCCAGCACCAGCGCGCCGTTGGTGGAGAACGGGCTCACGTCCACCACCGTCGCGGACACCGCCACCGCCGCGACCATGCCGATCGGGCCGACGGTGCCGAGCGCGAGGAACGGCACGGCGAGCGGGATGAGCGCCCCCATCAGGCCGACGGAGGAGGCGAACGCCGACACGATCGCGCCGATGTAGCAGAGCAGCAGCGCCGCCAGGACCGGGACGCCGACGCCGGTGACCGCGTTGCCGACGAAGTCGATCGTGCCCATCGCCTGGAGCACCGCGACGTAGGTCAGCACGCCGCAGATCAGCAGCACGGTGGGCCAGGTGATCTCGCCGACGGCCTGGCGGCTGCTCTCCGGCCAGACCAGGCTCAGCACGGCGGCGAGCGTCAGCGCGGTGAGGCCCACGTCCAGGTCGAACACCAGCGTACCGACGACCAGGGCCACCAGGCCGACCAGCGTGGCGATCCTCGGCGGGTCGAGCCGGGGGGAGTCGTCCGGCTCCTCCGGGGCGGTGGCCCCCGCGGCGAGGGCGAGCTGCCGGCCGCCCAGGACGAGGAACAGCACCACGGCGATGGCCAGGTTCACCCCGAGGCTCGCCAGGAACAGCACGAGCGGGTCGCCGGGGATGTCGTTGCGCTCGACGAGGCCGTTGACGATCGACCCGTACACGCTGATCGGCGAGAACCCGCCCGCCTGCGCCCCGTGGACGACCATCGCGCCCATCAGCAGCGGGTTGATCCCGTAGCGGGCGGCGAACCCCAGCGCGATCGGCGCGACGATGGCCACGGCCGCCGGGCTGACGGCGCCGATCGACGTCAGCACGCCGGTGATCACGAACATCACCCACGGGATCAGCGCGATCCGGCCCCCGACGGCCCGCACGGCCGCCGACACCAGCCAGTCGGTCGTCCCGTTGGCCCTGGCCAGCGCGAACAGGTACGTGACGCCGACCAGGACGACGAAGATGTCGCCGGGGAACTTCGCGAAGATGCCCTTGGCGTCCAGCCCGCCCGCCAGGGTGCCGACCAGGAACGCGGCGGCGAACGCCAGCGCCCCCATGTTGGTCGACCGGGTGGTCGCCAGCACGAAGACGAGCGCCAGCACGACGATCGAGATGACCTGCGCCGTCATCGGAGTCCCCTCGACAGGCCGAACGCGCCGACTCCTCACCTTCGAGGTGATCAGTGATCCGTGTCAACCCGACCACCCCGGACGTTTCGCCGAGCGTCGAACGGGCTAACCGGACAGAATTCCTCCACACGGCGAAAGGGGCTTCGTGGCAGACGCGGGCCCGGTGGTCTTCGCGGCGGCAGGCGTTGCGACGCTCGCCGCCGCCCTGCTGCCGAGAGTGTTGAGCAAGGCGCCCATCTCGATGCCCATGGTGTTCCTGGGAGCGGGTGCGCTGTCCTTCACGGTCATCGACCCGCTGCCAGACCCGGACCCCGTGGCGCACTCCTCGGTGGTGCTGCACCTGACCGAGATCTGCGTGATCATCTCGCTGATGGGCGCCGGTCTCGCCCTGAACCGACCGCCGGGGCTGCGCCGGTGGGCGACCACGTGGCGGCTGCTGGGCATCACCATGCCCCTGACGATGATCGCCGTGGCGGTCCTCGGGTGGACGGTGCTCGGGTTCGGCGCGGCCGGGGCGGTGCTGCTCGCCGCCGCGCTCGCGCCCACCGACCCGGTCCTCGCGACCGAGGTGCAGGTCGCCGAACCCGTGGAGGACCCCGAGGAAGACAGCGACGACGAGGCGCGGTTCGCGCTGACGTCGGAGGCCGGGCTCAACGACGGCCTGGCGTTCCCGTTCACCTACCTGGCCATCGGCCTCGCCGCGACCCCCGACGACTGGCTGCCGCACTGGCTCGCGGTGGACGTCGTGTGGCGGCTGGCCGCGGGCGTGGCGATCGGGCTCGGCGCGGGGTGGCTGCTGCGCAAGCTGTTCTTCGCCCCGGAGTCGGAGAAGTTCCGGCTGGCCCACCACGCCGAGGGGTTCGTCGCGCTGGCGGCCACGTTCCTCGCCTACGGCGTCGCCGAGCTCGCGCACGGGTACGGCTTCGTCGCCGTGTTCGTCTGCGCCTGCACGATCCGTTCCGCCGAGCGGTCCGACGGCTACCACCGCGTGCTGCACCAGTACGTCGAGCAGATCGAGCGCCTGCTCACCGTGGTGATCATCTTCCTGCTCGGCGGCGCCGTGGCGACCGGTCTGTTCGCGGGCGTGCACTGGCGCGAGATCCTGGTGGCGCTGCTGGTCCTGCTCGTCGTGCGGCCCGCGGCGGGCCTGATCGGACTGGCACGGGGCCGCACGGGGCCGCGGGAACGGGTGGTGGTGTCGTTCTTCGGCGTGCGCGGTGTCGGCTCGGTGTTCTACGTCGCGTACGCCCTGGAGGCCGCGAAGTTCCTGGAGGAGGGCGCGGTGTGGCGGGTGGTCGGCCTGGTCGTGGTCGGCTCGATCGTCGTCCACGGCATCACGGCCACCCCGGTCATGCGCTTCCTGGACCGCAAGCGCGAGGACGTCACGTCACCGTGATCGCGTCCAGCTTCTCCTTCAGGTACTCCGACGCCACGACCTCCGGGTGGCTGCCGTCCAGGGCCGCGATCCGGGCGTCGTGGTCGCACTCGTAGAAGAAGATCAGCGACACCAGGTCCTCGTCCGGCGCGGAGGCGGCGGGCGGCAGGACCCGGTGGCGGGTCGAGCGCCAGCGGTCGCCGGTCCAGCGGGCCATGAGGTCGCCGATGTTGATCGTGAACGCGGCCGGGTCGAACGGCGCGTCCTCCCACTCGCCGTCGGGGGTGAACACCTGGAGCCCGCCGACGCCCACCTGGCGGTCCAGGACCGTGACGGTGCCGAAGTCGGTGTGCGGCCCGATGCGGAACTGGCCGTCCTCCGGCTCGCCGACCACCGCGATCGGCGGGTACCAGTTGATGTTGAACGTGTACGTCGGATGTCCGGTGTGGTCGGTGAAGAAGCCCTCCGGCAGGCCCAGCGCCACGGCGAAGATCGTCAGCAGCTCGTCGGACAGCCCGCGCATCCGCGCCACGTACTCGATCGAGGCCTCGGCGAACCCCGGCACCTCGTCCGGCCACCGGTTGGGCTGGAACCAGAAGCCGTCGACCTCCGGGTCGCCGACGGGGGCGTCCGCGCCGACCGAGTACGACTCCTTGAGGTCCGGGGGCGTCTCGGTGCCCTCGGCGCAGGCGTTCGCCTCCGCGCCGGGCGGCAGCCAGCCGCGCCCGCCGACCGCGACCGCGTACCGCTGCTTGACCGCTCGCGGCAGCGCGAAGAACCGGCGGGACAGCGCACGGGTGCGGGCCCGCAGCTCGTCCGGGACGCCGTGCCCGGTGACCAGCAGGAAACCCGAGTCGCGCAGCGCCGCGTCGATCCGCGCCGCCACGGCGGCGCGGCCGTCCGGCGTGCCCTCGAACCACGGGGTCAGATCCACCAGCGGAACCGTCATGGGGTCCATGAAACCGCATCCGGGACCGGACTTCGCGCCGAGTTCCGCCCGGCCTCACTGAGACGCGCACCCGTCGTTCGGCGGATGACCCGCCTGATATCCGTCCGATACGTTCGGATCACGTGCCCTGGTCCACCCTCCGGTCAGGGCAACCCCTGCCGTACTGGAGGTTGTTGATGCTGCGCACAAAACGCGGCCTGCTCGCGGGTGCGTTCTTCGCGGTGCTGCTCGTCGCCGCGGGAGGTGTGACCGGGGCGCGGTCCGCTCCGGCTCCCGCCGACGGCGGCCCCCAGTTCATCAGGCTGGCCGGTCGCACGTTCGACCCGCTCACCGCGCAGAGCACGGCGGCGAGCGTCGGCAACGGCGCGTACCTGGTGCAGTTCAAGGGAAGCCTGACCGACGCGCAGCGGCGCAAGCTGCGGACGATGGGGGCGAGGATCGGCACGTACGTGCCCGACCTCGCCTACGTCGTGCGGATGAACGACCGCACCCGCGCGCAGGTCGCGAAGCTGCCGTTCGTCCGCGCCACGGCGGACTTCCTGCCGTCGGACAAGGTCGACGTGACGACCGCCGCCGCCGGGCGGTACCTCGTGACGCTGGCCGAGCAGGACGTGCGGGACCAGAAGGCCGTCGCCGACCGGATCACCGCGCTCGGCGGCGCGGTGGAGGACGTCTCGGTGAGCGGCCAGCACCTCACGGCGGTGCTCGGCGCCGACCAGGTCACGGCCGTCGCCGGACTGCCCGAGGTGATCGCGGTCGGCGCGGAGTCCGCTCCCGAGACCGACATGGCCATCGCGCGGGAGACCAGCGGTGCCAACGCGATCCAGACCGCGGGCGGCTACACCGGCCGCGGCGTGCGGGGCGAGGTGATGGACGGCGGCCTGCGCGTCACGCACCAGGAGTTCGCGGCCCAGCCGCCGGTCGCGCACGGGCCGAACTCGACCGACACCAGCCACGGCACGTCGACCTACGGCGAGATCTTCGCCTCCGGCGTCAGCGCGGCGCACCGGGGCATGCTGCCCGACGCGCAGGGCATCTTCGCCACCTACTCGGGCAAGGACCGCTACGCGCACACCAAGGAGCTGGTCGACCCGGCCGGGCCGTACCGCGCGGTGTTCCAGAGCAACAGCTGGGGCGACGCGCTCACGACGTCCTACACGTCGATCTCCGCGCAGATGGACAAGATCGTGTTCGACCACGACCTGCTGATCTGCCAGTCGCAGAGCAACGCGGGCACCCGCAGCTCCCGGCCGCAGGCGTGGGCGAAGAACGTGCTGTCGGTGGGCGGGCAGTACCACTTCAACACCGCCGACCGGGCCGACGACAAGTGGAACGGCGGTGCCAGCATCGGTCCCGCCGCCGACGGCCGGATCAAGCCGGACATCTCCAACTACTACGACCGCATCGACACGACCTCGTCGAGCAGCAACACCTCCTACACCTCGTCGTTCGGCGGCACGAGCGGCGCGACGCCGATCACCTGCGGCAACGCGGGGCTGCTGTTCCAGATGTGGGCCGACGGCGTGTTCTCCGGCGGTCCGGGCAAGGCCGGTGACGTGTTCGCCTCCCGCCCGCACGCGGCCACGGCGAAGGCTCTGCTCGTCAACACCGCCAACCAGTACGCGTTCAGCGGGACCGCGCACGACATGACCCGCACCCACCAGGGCTGGGGTTCGGCGAGCGTCGGCAACCTGCACGAGCGGGCGAGGGCGAACGGCTGGGCGCTGCCGGTGCTGGTCGACGAGACCGACCTGCTGGCCACCGGGGAGAGCAAGCGGTACACCGTCGACTCCGACGGCAGCGCGCCGCTGCGCGCCACGCTCGCCTACACCGACCCGGCGGGCACTCCCGGCGCGGCGCAGGCGACGGTCAACGACCTGACGCTGAAGGTCACCGCGCCCGACGGCACGGTCTACTTCGGCAACAACGGTCTGTCCACGGGGGTCTGGTCCACGCCGGGCGGCGCGGCCAACACCGTCGACAACGTGGAGAACGTCTTCGTGGACGCTGCCGCCGCGGGCACGTGGACGGTGGAGGTGGTCGCGACGCAGGTCAACGCCGACGGCCACGTCGAGACGGCCGCCACGGACGCGGACTACGCGCTCGTCGTGTCGTAGCGGGACGGTCGGGCTCCCCGTCGCGACGCGGTCGCGGCGGGGAGCCCAACCGTGGAACACCACTCCGCCGTGGTCGGCCGGTCCCACGTCCGGGTGAGCCGTGTGGCGGCGTCCGCCGGGCCGGGGCAGGGTGGTCGGTGACTTCGACACAGGAGGAAACCGCCGCATGATCCGCGTCAAGCCCTCGACCGGCGGCCAGGTCAACATCACGTTCGTGCTGTCCGATCCCCCGCCGGGGCACACCAGTGTCGTGGGGTGCTTCAACAACTGGACGCCGGGCAGGCACCGGCTGGTCAGGCGCTCCAACGGCACGTGGTCCACCGCGGTCAGGGTCGAAACCGGAGCGACGCTGTGCTTCCGCTACCTGGCCAGCGACGGCGTGTGGTTCGACGACCGCGACACCGAACTCGCCCGTGACGACCGGGGGCAGCTGATCTCGGTCTAGGGCTCGGTCAGGCCCGGTGGGTCCCGGCGGCGCGCGGTGCGGTTCCGGGGCTCGCCGTGCTCGCGGTGCTCGCCGCGAAGTCCAGCGACACGCCCGCGGCGAGCGCCAGGAACGTCGACCGGTGCAGTTCCCAGCGGTTCTCCAGGCCGCAGGTCGTGAGCACCTTGAGCACCGCGGGGGAGCAGACCAGCGCCTGCGGGTCTCCGGCGACCAGGGCGTCGATCCCGGCCGCGGCGAAGAACGTGATCCCGCTGAGGTCGACCACGACCGAGGTGAACCACAGCCTCGCGTGGGCGATCCGGTCGGCCAGGAGCCCGGCCGACGTCGCGTCCACCTCGCCCCGCGCGGTCACCACACCGGCATTGGCGGGCGGAGCGGGGTGGATGGTGACGGAGAGGCCCCTGAAGGGCGGGATCCGGGACGTCGCCGACGGCCCGGCCGCGAATTCCAAGCTCATGTGCGTGCCAACTCGGGTTTTCGCCGCCGTGTTCCCGAATGAGACGACTTCGTCGAACCTGGACAACGGTCCCAGTTTATCGTTTCGTGATGTGATTGGCAATGCGCTTCTCGGTCACTGAATCGTCAGGTGGTGGGAGTACGACGCATTTCTCCGGCGAATTGGCGGACGGTTCCGCAGGGTGTGCGTAAAACGGATAGCTTGACTATCCGTAATCGGCGATACACTGTGCACCGGGTGAGAACTCGAAAGGGAGGCCCGGATGCGCATGGCCGAACTGAGCGCCGAGTCAGGTGTTCCAGTCGCCACGATCAAGTACTACCTGCGTGAGGGCCTCGTGCCCGCCGGTGAGCTGACCAGCCCCAACCAGGCCCAGTACCAGGCGAAGCACCTCCAGCGCCTCAAGCTGGTGCGCGCGCTGCTGGAGGTGGGCGGCCTGTCGATCGTCGACGTCCGCGACGTCGTGCGCGCCATAGACGACCGGGCTCCGACGCACGAACTGCTCGGCGTCGCCCAGCACGGCCTGTTCGTCCGGAAGAACGAGGTCGACGAGGAGAGCCGCGCGTGGGCGCAGGGGCTCATCGACGAGATCGCGGCCCAGCGCCAGTGGCGGCTCGAACCCGACGACCCGTACGCCAAGTCGTTGGTGAGCCTGCTGTGCACGTTCCGCGACCTCGGCCACGCGCACCTGCTCGGGATCTTCCCGCACTACGCCGAGATCGCCGACGCCGTCGCCCAGGTCGACCTCGAAGCCATCGGCGACCTGCCGACGCCCGAGCAGATGGTGGAGAGCGCCGTCGTCGGCACCATCCTGGGCGACGCCGTCTTCATCGCGCTGCGCCGGATCGCCCAGCAGTTCGCCTCGCGCAAGATGTTCGGCGACGGGGACGCGCCCGCGTGATCACCAGTGCGCCGGCCTGCTCAGCGCGGGCGGCAGTGCCGTGCGCGCGTCGCCCCTCGCGGCGTTCACCTGCGCCTGGGTGAGGAAGATGCTGCCGGTCAGGTCCGCGCCGCGCAGGTCGGCGTCGCGGAAGTCGGCCCCGATCAGGTCGGCCAGGCGGAGGTTCGCGCCCCGCAGGTCGGCGCCGATCAGGTAGGCGCCGCGCAGGTTCGCGCCCCGCAGGTCCGCTCCCGACAGCTTCGCGCCGATCAGGTCCGCGCCGCGGCGGACCTTCCGGTTCTTCGGCTTCGGCGCGCCCGCCCGCACGAGTTCGCTGGCGCGCAGCAGGAGCGCGTTCACGCCCTCGCGGTGGCCCGGCACGTCCAGCGCGCCGAACGCGTCGGGGCTCGTGAGGGTCATCCGCTCGGTCTCGTCGAGCGCCGCCCGCAGGTCGGCGTGCAGCGGCTCGGCCGCGCGCAGCGCCAACGCCTCGGTGAGGTAGAAGAGCAGCTCGTGCAACTGGCGCATCACCGGGAACACCGCGAACATCCGCTTCGCCGTGTCCGTCGAGTCCCGCCAGCTCTCGCCGCCGAACGTGACCCGCGAGGTCTTCTGCCCGGCGCCGAAGCAGTCGAACACGGTGCAGCCGGTGAAGCCCCTCGGCCGCAGGTCGGTGTGGATGGCGCAGCGGTGGTCGGCGAGGAGGTTGCGGCACGGGTCGCCTGCGTCCTTGTCGACGGCGAAGTCCGCCGACTTCGCGAAGGCCAGTGCGACGCAGCAGAGGCCGAAGCAGTTCGAGCAGTCGGCGCGGAGATCGGACGGGGTGGGCTCGGACAACGGGCTCTGGTCTCCTGGGAGGACGTGCCTACGGTGTTCCCAGGGTAGGTGAACGCCGGGGCCGCCCGGCCGACGGCCGGGCGGTGGGCGGGCGTCGTCGGCTCAGAGGGCGGCCTTGAGGAAGGCGATGGCCTGGGCGATGGCGGCCCTGGCGGCGTGGGTCCCGCTCAGCGCGTTCAGCATCACGAAGTCGTGGATGATGCCCTGGTAGCGGACCGCGGTGACCGGCACGCCCGCGGCGCGCAGCTTGGTCGCGTAGGCCTCGCCCTCGTCGCGCAGCACGTCGGCCTCGCCGGTGATGACCAGTGCGGCCGGCAGTCCCGCGAGCTGCTCGGTGGTCGCGCGCAGCGGCGACGCGGTGATCTCGGCGCGCTGCGCCGGGTCGGTCGTGTACTGGTCCCAGAACCACTGCATGGCGTCGCGGCGCAGGAAGTAGCCCTCGGCGAACTCGTGGTAGGACGGGGTGTCGAACGCGGCGTCGGTCACCGGGTAGAACAGCACCTGCCCGGTGAACGCCACGTCGCCGCGCTCCTTGGCGAGCAGCGTGAGCGCGGCGGTCATGTTGCCGCCGACCGAGTCGCCCGCGATGGCGACGCGGGTGCCGTCGAGGTCCTTGCCCGCGCCGTGGGTGCCGATCCACCGGGCGACGGCGTAGTTCTCCTCGATGGCGACCGGGTAGCGGGCCTCGGGGGAGAGGCTGTACTCCGGGAACACGACGGCCGCGTTGGCGCCGACCGCGAGTTCGCGGACCAGGCGGTCGTGGGTGTGGGCGTTGCCGAACACCCAGCCCGCGCCGTGGATGTAGAGGATGACCGGCAGCACGCCCGTGACGCCCTCGGGGCGCACGATCCGCACCTTCACCTCGCCGGACGGTCCGCCCTCGACGACCAGGTCCTCGATGTCGACACCCGGCTTGGCGACCTCGCCGGACTGCACCTCGTCCACCGTCGTGCGGCCCTTTTCGGGGCCGAGGTCGAAGAGGTACGGCGGCTTGGCGGTGGCGTCCGCGAAGTCCTGCGCGGCCTGCTCCAGTACGACGGTCATGGCTGGCTCCCTCACTCGCTGCTCGAAGCTGACGTGGTGAACACTAGTCAGCAACTAACTCGTGCACAACTAAAACGTGCACAATGTGTCTCGGATCTCGCCGAGCTGCGGTCGACCTCCGGGTAGGCCAAGGTGAACCCATGGCTGAGTCGACCCGTGTCGTGATCGTCGGCGGCGGATTCGCCGGATTCCAGGCTGCCCGCTCGCTCTCCCGCGCCCTGCCGAAGGACGCGCCCGTGGAGATCGTGCTGGTGAACCGCACGGACTACTTCCTCTACCTCCCGCTGCTCCCGGAGGTCGCCGCCGCCGTCGTCGACCCCAGGCGCGTCACCGTGTCCCTGCCCGCCGCGCTCCCGCGCGTGCGGCTCGCGCTCGGCGAGGTCACCAGCGTTTCGCTGGAGGACCGCACGGTCGACTACACCGATCCCGAGGGCGGGACCCACGACCTGTCCTACGACCGGTTGATCTTCGCGTCGGGCAGCGCGAACAAGCTGCTGCCCATCCCCGGCGTCGCCGAGCACGCCCACGGCTTCCGCGGCGTGGCCGAGGCGCTCTACCTGCGCGACCACGTCATCCGGCAGGTCGAGCTGGCCGCCGCCACCGACGACCGGGCCGAGCGCGACGCCCGCTGCACGTTCGTCGTCGTCGGCGCCGGCTACACCGGCACCGAGGTCGCCGCGCAGGGGCCGCTGTTCACCAGCGCGATCGTCAAGCGGCACAAGGAACTCCGCGACCAGAAGATGCGCTGGATCCTGCTCGACATCGCGCCGAAGGTGCTCCCCGAACTCGACCCGAGGCTGTCCCGCGCCGCTGACAAGGTGCTGCGCAAGCGCGGCGTCGAGGTCGGCACGGGCACCTCGGTCAAGGAGGCGACCCGCGAGGGCGTCCTGCTCACCAGCGGCGAGTTCGTCGCCACCCGCACGCTCGCCTGGTGCGTCGGCGTCCGCCCCGACCCCGTCGCCGAGGCCACCGGGCTGCGCACCGAGAAGGGGAGGCTCTGCGTCGAGCCGAACCTCAGGGTCCCCGGCCACCCCGAGGTCTTCGCCTGCGGCGACGCCGCCGCGGTCCCCGACCTGACCCGTCCGGGAGAGGTGACGGCGATGACCGCCCAGCACGCCGCCCGCCAGGGCACGCTCGCGGGCAAGAACGTCGCCGCCTCCCTCGGCTACGGCGCGCTGCTGCGCGACTACAAGCACCACGACCTCGGCTTCGTCGTCGACCTCGGCGGCCTCGACGCCGCGGCCAACCCCCTGCGCATCCCGCTGTCCGGTTTCCCGGCGAAGGTCGTCACCCGCGGCTACCACCTGCTCGCCATGCCGGGCAACCGCATCCGCACGGCGGTCGACTGGGCGCTCGACGCGGTGCTCGGCCGCCAGTCCGTCCAACTCGGCCTGGTCCGCTCGGATGCGGTGCCGCTGGAAACCGCGAAGCCCCGCTAGGCGGCCGCGCGTTCTCGGCCGTCCGCCGGGTCGTTCGATTAGCCTGGGCCGCATGGACTACGTGCGTGCGTTGCCGGACCTGGTGGACGACATCGAGGAACTGGTGACGTGCGAGTCGCCGTCCGCGGACCTCGCCGCGGTCGCCGCGTCGGCCGACGTCGTCGCGCGGGTCGGGGAGAAGCGGCTCGGGGTGGCGCCGGAGCGGATCGTGGTCGACGGCGTGAGCCACCTGCGGTGGAAGTTCGGCGAGGGCCCGACGAAGGTGCTGCTGCTGTGCCACCACGACACGGTGTGGCCGTTCGGGACGCTGCTGACGCACCCGTTCTCGGTCCAGGACGGCGTGCTGCGCGGGCCGGGGTGCTTCGACATGAAGGCCGGTCTCGCGATGTCGGTGCACGCCGTCGCCGGGCTGGCGGACCGGGCCGGGGTGACGCTGCTGGTGACCGGCGACGAGGAGGTCGGCTCGCCGAGCTCGCGGGCGCTGATCGAGGCCGAGGCGGCGGGGTGCGTCGCCGCGCTGGTGATGGAGGCGTCGGCCGACGGGGGAGCGCTCAAGACCGAGCGCAAGGGTGTGTCGATGTACCGGGTGCGCGTGCACGGGCTGGCCGCGCACGCCGGGCTGGAGCCGGAGCGCGGGGTCAACGCCACCGTCGAACTCGCCCACCAGGTGCTCGCCGTGACCGGGCTGGCCGATCCGGAGCTGGGGACGACGGTCACGCCGACCGTGATGGCGGCCGGGACCACGGGGAACACGGTGCCCGCGGTGGGGGAGTTCGCGGTGGACGTGCGCGCTCGGTTCGCCCACGAGCAGGTGCGGGTGGACGCGGCGATGCACGCCCTGCGGCCGGTGCTGGCGGGGGCGCGGTTGGAGGTGCTGGGTCGGCCCAACCGGCCGCCGATGACGGCGGAGTCGTCGGACGGGCTGTTCGAGCGGGCCTCGGCGGTCGCCGTGCGGATCGGGCAGCCGCCGTTGGGCCGGGTCGCGGTGGGAGGTGGGTCGGACGGCAACTTCACCGCGGGGATCGGTGTTCCCACGTTGGACGGGCTCGGGGCGGTTGGTGGTGGCGCCCACGCCGATCACGAGCACGTGGTGGTGGCGGAGCTGCCCGCGCGGACGGCGCTGCTGGCCGAACTGGTGGCGGACCTGCTGCGGTCCTAGCGGGTCCTAACCCGTCCTGTCTATCGCTCGGGCCAGTTCCGTCAGGGCGTCCACCACGGTGGTGCGGCGCTCCGGTGGGATCTGGTCGAGCGCGTGGCGTTGCAGGGTGCGCATGCGGTTGTCGGCTGCCTGCCAGGCGGATTCACCGCGTGGGGTGAGGGTGACCAGTACCGTGCGGTCGTCGCCGCTGATCCGCTTGCGGGCCACGAAGCCCCGGTCCTCCAGCTGCTTGAGCGCTCGGGTCGCGGTGGGCTGGGCCACGCCCGCTCGGGTGGCCAGTTTGCCCACGGCCATGGCGCCCTGCTCGGTGAGCGGGGTGAGGAGCACCAGCTGGGAGTCCGACAGCTGGTCGGGGCCTGTCGCTGTGGCCGCGAGGCTGCTGCGGTTGCGGTGCATCAGCGCGTAGAGCCGGTTGCACGCCTTGGTGAAGTCGTCGACTTCCTCGTCGGTGAGATCGGCTGTGTCGGGCATGGGTCCAGTAAAGCACAGGGCGTGCAATCGTATTGCTTGCTATGTGTGGCGGGTGTCCGTTGTGGTGGGACGGTCGGTGTGGCTTGGTACCCCTGGGTTCGACCTCGTGGTCGGGGCTGTCGGGCAGGGTGTGCCACCCTGCCCGACCTGCCGGGGCGAGGGACGGGTCCCCTGGTGGAATCGACCTCGGTCGCGTGCTGTGCGGGCCCTTGCGCCCTACTGCTCGGCCAGAAGGGCCGTGGCCGTGTAGAGGTCTTGCAGGGCTATGCCCGAGCTGTCGAAGATGGTGATGGAGTCCTCGTCCCGCCTGCCGGGAGCGGTGCCGGTCAGGACGTTGCCCAGGGCGGTGATGCGGTGCTGGGTGGTGGTGTGCTGGAACTCGCCGATCGTTCGTGACTGCGGTGGTAGGTCGCAGAAGAGGGCCGCGTCGTCCAGCAGGGCTGGTGGTAGTTCCTGTTTTCCCTTGGCGTCCGAACCCATGGAGGCCACGTGGGTTCCCCGCGTCACCCACTCGGCGTCGAAGAGCGGGGTTCGTGCTGTCGTCGCGGTGACGATGATGTCCGCGGCTCCCACCGCCTGTTCCGGTTCTGTCAGGGTCGCTGGTAGGCCTGCCTCGTGGAGCCTGTCCACCAGGGTGCGGCCGTGCTCCGGTGTTCTCGCCACCACGTGGATCGTGGTGAGGGTGCGGATCCTGGCCAGTGCCGTGCACTCGTAGTAGGCCTGGTGGCCGGTGCCGAAGATGGTGAGGGTGGTGGCGTCCGGGTTCGCCAGGGTGTCCGCCGCCACCGCGTCCGCCGCTGCCGTGCGGTAGGCGTTGACCGTGGCCGCTTCCACCACCGCGGCGATCTTCCCGGTTTCCTGGTCCAGCAGGAGGATGGTGGAGTTGTGCCTCGGGGTGGTGGTGTTGTTCGGCCAGTAGCTGCCGATCTTGACGCCCGCGACGTCCGTCGCCGCCGCTGACTTCACGGTAAACCTGTTGTGCGGCTGGGAGGCGTGCGCCGGTAGGGCGGGGAAGGTGGTGCTGGTGTCGGCCACCGCGGCGATGAGTGCCGTGCGGACGGCGTTGTAGGCCAGTTCCTCGGTGATCAGGGCTGCTGAGTCCTCTTCGGACAGGAAGCGCACGGGGTTACCAGCCGTTCAGTCGTGGCCACGTGGTGGTGGTCGTGGTCAGGTGGTAGTGGGTGTGTTGTGCCGCTGTCGCGCAGGCGTGGTTGGGGAGGATGCGGAGCTTGGTGCCCACCGGGAGGTCGGGGAGGGGAGAGCCCGTTCTGGTGGAGAGGACGCCGTGCTCCTGGCTGGCGGCCGTCATGAGCAGGTCCGGGATGGGGGTGCCGTCGACGTCGCAGACCAGGCCGTAGCCCTGGTCGGTTGGTTGGGCGGCGGTGCCCCTGTCGCGTGAGGTGGCCATCCAGCCCGCGTCGGTGAGGATCCAGCCCTTGTCCTCGCGGTGGCCGATGACCGTGGTGACCACGGAGAGGGCCAGGTCGTCCAGGGTGCAGACGCCGATGCCCGCCATGACGAGGTCGAAGAAGACGTAGTTGCCCGCCCTCACCTCGGTGACACCGGTGAGGTCGCGGGTGGCGTGGGCCGTGGGGGTGGAGCCGATGCTGACCACCGGGCACGGGAAGCCCTTCGCCCTCAGGGTTTCGGCTGCCGCGACGGCGGTGGCTCGTTCGTGTTCGGCCGCCGCCACCAGTGCTTCCACGGTGTAGCAGTAGTAGGACTCGCCCGCGTGCGTGAGGACGCCGCGCAGCGTGTCGCCCAGGACGGCCGCGATGGCGGGCAGCGCCGGGTCGTCCGGGGTGACGCCGCCGCGGTGGCCGTCGCAGTCGACCTCGATCAGGGCCGGGACGTTCGCTTCGCTGGTGCGGTGCGCCTGGTCGACGCTGTCCAGCAGCACGACCAGGTCCACGCCCCTGGCGCGCAGTGCGCGCACGCGGTCCAGCTTGTCCGGGGCGATGCCGACGGCGTAGACGATGTCGGTGAAGCCGTGGGCCGCGAACTCCTCGGCCTCGTGGAGGGTGGACACGGTGATGGGGCCGGTTCCGCCGTGGAACAGGAGCCTCGCCACGTCGACGGACTTCGCCGTCTTGACGTGGGGGCGCAGGGTCGAGCCCAGTGCGGTGATGTGGTTGTCGAGGCGGGCGATGTTGGCCTCGACCTTGGTCGGGTCGACGAGCAGGTGCGGGGTGGTCATGGTCATCTCACGTAGTTGTAGACGGTGGCGCGGGAGACGCCGAGGATGTCGGTGAGCACCGGGACCGAGTGCTTCACGTCGAGGTAGCCGTTCTCCTTGAGGGAGCGCAGCAGTTCCTTCCGGTCCTTCGCGGTGAGGCTGCGGGGGGTCTGGCCCCTGGTGGCGGCGAACTCCTCCACCAGGGTGCGGAGTTCGTCGACGGTGCGGGCGCGCAGGTTCTCCGTCAGCGGCTGCTGCTGCTCGTCGGTGCTGACGAGGTTGTGCAGGCTGCGGGCGACGGTGGCGAAGAGGGACACGTCGAGGTTGAGGCAGAGGGCGGCGACGTAGACGCCCTCGCTGTTCTTGATGCCGATGGACGTGCTCTTCGCCGGTCTGCCGTCGGGGAAGGTGTTGGGGTAGTTCTGGATGACGTTCGGGTAGTCCGGGTCCTGGATGCGGGCCACGCCGATCTCCGTCGCGGGATCGCCGACCCGGCGGCCGGAGAGGTTGTTCTCGATGACGCGGACCGTGTGCTCAGGGTCGCGGAGGTCGTGCAGGACCACCTCGCACAGACCGGGGAACATCCGGCCGATCGCGGTGGCGATCGTCTCCGCCTCGCGCAGCAGCAGTTCGTCCTCGGTCACGCGAACACCCCCGCAATCGTGGTCGGGGCCTTGAGACCCGAGCCGGTGAGGACGACGACGGTGGTCTCACCGGGCGCGAGGGCGCCCCTGGACCGGAAGACCTCGATGGCCGCCGCCGCCGTGGCGCTGGTGGGTTCGGCGTAGAGGCCGAGGGCCGCGAGGTCGCGGACCGCTCCGGCGATGTCCTCCTCCGCGATGGTGGCGACGTCGCCGTTCGAGCGGCGAACGGCGTCCAGCACCTCGGGCAGGCGGACGGGTTCGCGGATCGCGGTGCCCTCGGCGATCGTCGGCGCGAAGACCAGGTCGGCCGCGGTGCCGTGGAAGTGGGCGTCGATCGGGGCGCAGTTGCGCGGCTGGGCGACCAGGAGCCTGGGCAGGCGGGGGATGCGGCCCGCCGCCAGCAGTTCGGTGAAGCCGAGGTCGCAGCCGAGGACCGTGCTGCCCGCGCCCGCCACGGTGATGATGTTGTCCGGTGCGGTGAAGCCGAGGTCCTCCCACAGCTCGTAGGCGAGGGTCTTGGTGCCCTGGAGGAAGAACGGGTGCCAGTTGTGGCTCGCGTAGCACGTGTCCGCCGAGTCGCGGAGCGCCTGCGCGGCGGTGGCCTCCCGGTCTCCCGGCACGAGGGTGACCTCGGCGCCGTAGGCGCGGCTCTGGAGGACCTTGGCGGGGGACGTGCCCTCGGGGGCGAGGATCCTGGCCCTGATGCCCGCGGCGGCGCAGTAGGCGGCGACCGACGAGCCGCCGTTGCCGGAGCTGTCCTCGATGACGCTGTCCACGCCGGCCTGCGCGAGCAGGGAGATCATCACGCTGGTGCCGCGGTCCTTGAAGCTGCCGGTGGGGCTGAACCACTCCAGCTTGAAGTGGACCGGCGTGGTGCCCCACGTGCGCTCCAGCAGCGGCGTGCAGCCCTCCCCGAGCGAGATCGGCCGTTCGATGCCACCGGGGAGGGCGGCGCGGTAGCGCCAGAGCGAGCGGGTGCGCGTGTCGACGTCGTCCGGGCCGATGCCGGGCGACGGGGTCACCGTCAGCGGTGCCCCGTCGTCCCCGCGCCAGCGCCGGGCGTCGATCGGGTAGGTCCGGCCGGATCGCGCGTCGAGGTACATGGGCACCCTTCGTCTGGACGTTTGGTCCAAGTATAGACGAAGGGTCTAGATGTCAGAGGTGGATGCCTCCCGAGACCTCCAGGCGCTGGCCGGTCACCCAGCGGCTGTCCTCGGACAGCAGCGACGCCACGACGCCGCCGATGTCCTCGGGGAGGCCGACGCGGCCCAGCGCCGCCTGGGACGCCAGCAGCGCGTTGAAGTCGGCGTTGTCGCGCACCGCGCCCCCGGCGAAGTCGGTCTCGACCGGCCCCGGCGCGATGGTGTTCACGGTGATGCCGCGCGGGCCGAGCTCCTGGGCCAGGTAGCGGGTGAGCACCTCGACCGCGCCCTTCATCGACGCGTACGCGGCGAAGCCCGGCGTGGTGAACCGGGCGAGTCCGGTGGACACGTTGAGGATGCTCCCGCCGTCGGCGAGGACCGGCAGGAGGCTCCGGGTGAGGAAGAAGACGCCCCTGAAGTGGACGTTCATCAGCTCGTCGAACGCCTCCTCCGTGGTGTCGGCGAACGACAGGTGGTGGGCGACGCCCGCGTTGTTGACCAGGAAGTCGACCGTGTCGCGGTCCCACGTCTCCTTCAGGACCCGGCGGACCTCGTCGGCGAAGCCCGCAGGCTCGGCGACGTCCAGGCGCAGGGCGACGGCCGTGCGGCCCAGCGCGCCGATCTCGGCGACGACGGCGTCGGCCTCCTCGGCGTTGGAGCGGTAGGTGATGATCGAGTCGACACCCCTGCGGGCGAGGGCCAGTGCCGAGTCGCGGCCGAGGCCCCTGTTCCCGCCGGTGACGATGGCGATCTTCATGGTGGTTCCTTCCCGTGGTTCTCGCTTGCACCACGAGCGTCGTCGCTCCGGGCGGCGGCGTTCACCGCCCGCTCGTCCCCGGATCGGCGGTCCGGGGCTGGGCCAGCGCCTCGGTGCTCGCCGCGACGATCGCCTCCTGGGCGGTCTCCCTCGACGTGGTCGGCACGCCGTCGCCCGGCTGGTCGCCGTAGTCGCCGAAGAACGCGTGCACCGCGCCGGGGACCTGGACGTACCGGGTGTCCGGCGGCAGCACCGCGCGCGAGTCGGCCACGTCCGCCGGTGTGGTGAAGCCGTCGCGCTCACCCGAGATCGACCAGACGTCCAGGTCCGCGCGGCCGGACAGGTCGTCCACGGGGTAGGAGGCCCACAGCAGCAGACCGCGCACGCGGGGATCGCCGGTCGCGGCGTACCGGCCCGCGGCGACGCCGCCGAGCGAGTGGCCGCCGACGGTCCAGTCCCGGACGTCGGGGTGCGCGTCGAGCACGTCCTCCGCGGCGCCGGGGGTGAGCAGGGCGAAGTCGAACGGGGCCTTGACCACGACCACGAGCGTGCCGCGCTCGGCCAGCGGGCTGAGCAGCCGCAGGTAGGCGCGGGGGTCCACGCGGGCGCCGGGGTAGAACACCAGGCCGTCGCGGACCGGCTCCGAGGGGACCAGTTCGACCGTGGTCGCGTGGTCGACCGTGCGCGCCGTCCCCGCGAGCGCCGTCGCGGGGAACGGGCGCAGCCACACCAGCGGTGCCAGGAGCAGTGCGACAGCGAGCAGGACGAACCAGCGCGGACGCGGCGGGCGCACCGCCGCGGCGACCCCGGCGCAGGCGACGAGCACCAGCACGACCAGGTAGGCCGGGTGGGCGTGGGTGGTGGTGGACCAGCGGGTCGCCAGCAGCCACGCGGGCACGCCGAGGCACGCGACCGGGGTCGCCCAGCGGAGGTGCCTCACCGGAGCGCGGCGGCCAGGCGGATGCCGACCCAGACCAGCAGCGCCACCACGGCGGTCACCAGGTACTCGATGGCGGGGATGCGGACGATCTCGTCGATCCGGTCGAAGCCGCGCCACGAGTACACCGCCACGACCCCGACGGCGAACACCGCCGCCACGTACCAGCGCGCGGTCGTGGACAGGCCGACCCCGTGCAGCTGGGTCAGCACGAACACGCCCAGGAAGCCGAACAGGAACATCGGCCAGATGCCGTCCGGGCCGGAGTTCATCACCGCCACCAGCGTGCCGTGCACGGCCACCATCAGCTCCAGGGTGAGGGTCCACCAGCGGTTGGTGTGAGCGCGGGTGAGGAAGAGGCTGCCCTGGAGGAGCAGGAGGAACATGTAGAAGAAGCCGATGAGGTGGCCGCTCGTGTTCTCCATCGGGTGGTACCAGAACGTGTAGATCGCGGCCCAGCTGAACAGGTAGCCGTGGTACTTGCGGGTGAACCCGACGACGTCGGCGGGGAACGGGCGGCCGTGGCCGGCGAAGAGGCCCCGCCTGCGGCTCTCCATCAGCAGCACGACGACCAGCAGCAGCACCACCGAGCCCTGCGAGCTGAAGATCGACACGTCCTGCGCGGTGCCGTCGTAGAAGACCTGCGTCTGCACGGCGTGCAGCAGGACGAAGCCGAAGTTCACCGCGAGCGCGACCACGTTCACCGGGTGCAGGCCGCGGGTGTGGCGCTTGACCCTGGTCTGCGCGTGGTGGATCAGGCCCCACGCCGCGAGCTGGTGCGCCGCGTAGCCCACCCAGGCGGACGCGCGCGTCCACGCGGTCGGCTCGGGCAGCTTCCAGTAGTACCAGGACGCGCCCTGGTCCGGTAGCAGGACGACGCCACCCAGGCGGGTGCCCGCCAACCAGACCAGTCCCGTCAGCACGGCGCTGGCGAGCACGCCCCACAGCAGCGCGCGGTTCGAGTCGAGACGCATATCGTTCAGCACGCTGAGCATTATGCAGATGTTCAGCTTGCTGAACAAACCCTTCCTGTGGGAGCGTGCTGGGGCACCACCACAGGTGGCACGTCCGACGACGAACGGGAGCACGCGGTGGGTACACACCGGTTGCGGGTCAACGGTTCCTGGCACGAGGTCGATCTGCCCGACGACACCCCGCTGCTGTGGGCGCTGCGCGAGGACCTGGGGCTGACCGGTCCGAAGTACGGGTGCGGGGTCGGCGCCTGCGGGGCGTGCACGTCCATTGTGGACGGATCGGCGTTCCGGCCGTGCACGACGAGCGTCGCGGACGCCGCGGGCGGGGACATCACGACCATCGAGGGCCTGTCACGCCGGGGCGACCACCCCGTCCAGCGGGCCTGGGTGGAGCAGGACGTGGCCCAGTGCGGCTACTGCCAGCCCGGCCAGATCATGACGACGGTCGCGCTGCTGGCCGAGCACCCCGACCCGAGCGACGCGGACATCGACGAGGCGCTGCGGGACAACGTGTGCCGGTGCGGGACCTACGCCCGCATCCGCGTCGCCGTGAAGCGCGCGGCCCAGCTCGCGAGGGGTGGACGCTGATGCTCGACCGACGCTCCTTCCTCACCGCCGCCGGGCTCGGCGCGCTGGTCGTGGCGCTGCCGGTGCCCGCGCTCGCCGACGCCGCGGGCCTGGTCCCCACCGTCTTCGTGCGGCTGGACGCGGACGGGCGGATCACCGCCACCGCACCGCGCCCGGACACCGGCCAGGGCGTGCGGACCGTCGTCGCGATGCTGGTGGCCGAGGAACTGGCCGTCGACCTGGACGCCGTGCACGTCGAGCAGGCGCTCGGCGACACGGCCCGCTACGGGTCCCAGGTCGTGGCGAACTCCTCCTCGCTGCGGCTGATGACCGAGCCGCTGCGCCGGGCCGCGGCGACCGCGCGGTGCCTGCTCGTGGCCGCCGCCGCGGCCAGGTGGGGCGTGCCGGTCGAGAGCTGCCGGGCGCGCGACGGGTTCGTCGAGCACCCGCGGCGCCGGAGGCTGCCGTACGCGGCGCTGGTGGCCGACGCCGCGGCGCTCGACCCGGCGACCGTGCCGGTGACCCTCGTGCCGCGGCGGGAGTGGAAGGTGCTCGGCCGGGGAGCCGGGCGGATCGACGCCCACGACATCGTCACCGGCAAGGCCCGGTACGGCATCGACGTCGTCCGGCCCGGCCTGCTGACCGCCGTGGTGGCGCGCCCGCCGTGGATCGGCGCGGTGCCCGACGTGGTCGACGACGCGGCGGCCCGCGCGGTGGCCGGGGTGGTCGACGTGGTCCGGGTCGACGGCGGGATCGCGGTCGTCGCCGGATCGGCGCCCGCCGCGCTGCGCGGACGGGAGGCGCTGGCCGTCACGTGGACCGGCGGCACGCCGACCGCCGACAGCCGGGAGTGGCTGGAGGACCTGGCGGGCGCGCTGCCCGCGACCGAACCCGCGCCGGGACCGGTGGCGCTGCGAGCCGAGTACCGGCTGCCGCTGCTGGCCCACGCGCCGATGGAACCCATGAACGCCACCGCCGACGTGCGCGCGGACGGCGTGTCGCTGTGGGTGCCCACGCAGGACCCCGGCGGGCTGCGGACCAGGCTGGCGCAGACCCTGGGCCTCGACCCGGCGCTCGTGCGGGTGGAGCCGACGCTCGCGGGCGGCGCGTTCGGCAGGCGGGTCGAGTCGGACTTCGTCCTGGAGGCCGTCGCCTGCTCGCGGGCCGTCGGCAAGCCGGTCAAGGTGCTGTGGACCCGCGACGACGACACCCGGCACGACTCCTACCGGCCGATGTCCGTGCACCGGCTGAGCGCGGTGGTCGACGCCGAGGGGCTGCCGACGTGGCGGTCGCACGCCGTGTCGACGTGGCCGCTGACGACCTCGCCGCCGTTCGCCAACCCCGCCGTGGTCAAGGGCAGCGGCGACCACTTCCCGTACACCGTGCCGGGCGCGGTCGTCGTGGGACTCACCCCCGCCCCGCTGCGCACGGCGTTCTGGCGGGCGGTCTACGCGGGCCAGTTCGGCTACGCCGAGGAGTGCTTCCTCAGCGCGATCGGCGACCGCGGCGGCTGGGACCAGGTCGCGCTGCGCAGGCGCCTGCTGCCCGCCGACTCGCGGCTGCGCCGGGTGCTGGACGTCGCGGCGAACCGCGCCCGCTGGAGCGCGTCGCGGCACCGGGCCCGAGGGGTCGCGTGCCACCTGGACTACGGGTCGGCCATCGCGGTGGTCGCGGTCGTGGAGCTGGAGGACGGCGTGCCGCGCGTCCGCCGGGTGACGGCCGCGGTCGACGTCGGCGCGGCGCTGCACCCGTCGGGTGTGCGGGCGCAGGTCGAGGGCTGCGTGGTGGACGCCGTGTCGACCGTGCTCGGCGCGCGGATCACCGTGCGGGAGGGGCGGGTCGTCCAATCGTCCTTCCGGGACTACGCGTGGGCCAGGATCGACCGGGCACCGGAGGTCGACGTGGTGCTGGTGCCGTCCGACGCGCCGATCGGCGGGCTGGGGGAGCTGGCCTACCCGCCCGCCGCCGCGGCCATCGCGAGCGCCGTCGCCGTCGCCACCGGGCGGCCGGTGACCGGGATGCCGGTGAACACCGACGTCGGCTGACGGCCTCGTCCGGCTCGTCTGCGAAGATGACCCGATGGCCGAGCCGGACGAGCAGGTGCGCGACATGCGCTCCGACGTGCACTCCTGGCCGACGGGGCGGCTGCTGTCGGTCGCCGCGCGGATGCTGGAGGGCCGGTTCGACACCGTGCTCGCGGGCCTCGACCTGACCCACGCGGGCATGATCATCCTGCACCACGTGGTGGAGGCGCCGCTGGCGCAGCGCGAGTTGGCCGTGCTGTGCCGGGTGACCGACCAGACCATGAGCCGCACCACCGAACGCCTGGAGCGCTCGGGGTTCATCCGGCGCTACTCCGACGAGCGCGACCGCAGGCGCACCCTCGTCGCGATCACCCCCGCCGGGCGCAGGGTGCTCAAGGCCGCCCGGCGCGAGGAGCGCGAGTCCGAGGTGCTGCTCGGCGCCGTCGACGACTACGACCGCTTCCGCGAGCAGTTGATCGCGCTCATCGCCGTCGTGACCGACAAGAGCGGTTCCGCCGGGTGATCGTTGCCGTGCGGAGGTTTCCGCGGCCGCGATGGTCCGTTCTCCGGCCGCCGGCGTCCTGTGCGGTGTCCGTGCTCCTGCCCAGCCCGGAGGTGGCTCCACTGTGGAGCCCGGACCGAGACCTCCGCCCTGCCAGGAGAACGCGGTGTTCGGTCGTCACGCCCGTCGCGCGTACGCGGCGGGCGTGACCCCCTTCCACCGCTTGAACGCGTGGATGAAGCTCGACGCCTCCGCGTAGCCCAGGCGCAGCGCCACGTCCTCGACGGCCAGCGTGGCCAGCAGCTCCTGCGCCAGCACCTCGCGCACCTCGTCCAGCAGCTCCTGGTAGCTGGTGCCGGACTCCGCGAGCCTGCGCCGCAGCGTCCGCGTGCTGATCGTCAGCTCGCGGGCAACGTGGTCCATCCCGACCGCGATCGAGCCGGGGCGGCTGAGCAGCTCGCGCACCTCGTGGGCGATCCCGACCCGCGCCCGGCGGCGGGCCACCAGCTCGCGGCACTGCGCCTCGCACGCCGCCACGGTGTGCGGGTCGGCCTGCGGCAGCGGCCGGTGCAGGAACGCCGAGTCGAAGCTCGCCACCGTCGCGCGCCGCCCGAACCGGGGCAGCAGACCGAACACGCGCTCGTGCCCCGTCACGTCGGACGGCTCGGGGAAGCGGAAGTCGACGGCCAGCAGCGGCACGCCGCCGGGCAGCAGCTCGCCGATGACCGTGTGGATGGCCGCGAGGTCGCGTTCCACCAGGAACCGGGCCACGGGCGCGGGCAGGGCCGAGTCGTCCAGCTCGATCCGCACCCGGCCGTCGACCAGCGACGCGCGCGGGATGCTGAACGTGAAGCTCAGGTCCAGGTAGCGCAGCGCCACGTTCACCGCGTCCAGCACCGTCGGGCTGCTGATGAACGCGTAGCCCAGGATGCCGAACGTCGTCACGTGGTACCGGCCGCCGAGCGCGGGGCCCGCGTCCGGCATCAGCTCGGCCAGCGTGCGGACCACCCGCAGCTCCTGCGCCGCGGCGACCTCCCCGACCGGGTCGGTGAGGTCGGCGGGGGAGATGCCGCTGTCCGCGAGCAGCGTGCCCGCGTCGATGCCGTGCTCCGCGCCGAACCGCACCACGAGGGCCACACCGGCCACGCTGCGCCGGAAGTCCCAGTGCCCGATCACCGGTTCCGCGAGAGACGTCATGGCCGCCATTGTCGATTCCGCGTCCGCTCCTGTCTTGAGCCGGCCGGGTGGAGCTCCCTAGCGTCGATCGGGTGAACCACTCGTCACGTCCCCGTGTCGTCGTCATCGGAGCGGGCTTCTCCGGCATCGGCGTGGCGCTGGCCCTGCGGCGCGACGGCGTGGACGTGACCGTGCTGGAACGCGCCGACGACCTGGGCGGCGTGTGGCGGGACAACACCTACCCCGGTGCGGCCTGCGACGTGCCGTCGTCGCTGTACTCCTACTCGTTCGCCCCCAACCCGGCCTGGCCGCGCCGGTACGCCGAGGGACCCGACATCCACGCCTACCTGAAGCGGGTCGGGGCCGAGGTGCTCGACCGGATCCGGTTCGGCGCCGACGTCGTGGCCGCGGTGTTCGACGAGGCCGCGACGGTGTGGCGGGTCGAGCTGGCGGGCGGCGAGGTCGTGGAGGCCGACGTGCTGGTCTCGGCCGTGGGCCAGCTCTCCCGGCCGGTCGTCCCCGACCTGCCCGGCGCGGCCTCGTTCCGCGGCCCGGCGTTCCACAGCGCCCGCTGGGAGCACCGGCACGACCTGCGGGGCAAGCGGATCGCGGTCATCGGCACCGGCGCCAGCGCCGTCCAGTTCGTCCCGCGCCTGCAACCCCTCGCGGGCAGGCTCACGGTGTTCCAGCGGACGGCGCCGCACGTCGTGCCGAAACCCGACCGGCTGTACCGGCCGTGGCACCACCGGCTGTTCCGCACCGCGCCGCCCGCCCAGCGCGCGGGACGGCTGGGCACCTGGCTCGTCGGCGAACTCCTCACGGCGGCCCTCACCTCGGTCCAGCCGCTCGGTGTGCTGGTCGCGGGCCTGTCCCGGCTGCACCTGCGCCGCCAGGTGCCCGACCCCGTGCTGCGGGCGCGGCTCGTGCCCGCCCACCGGGTCGGCTGCCAGCGGCTGCTGTTCTCCAACGACTGGTACCCCGCGCTGGCCGAGCCCAACGTCGACCTGGTCACCGAGAAGATCACCGAGCTGACCCCGACCGGCGTGCGCACGGCCGACGGCGTCGACCACGAGGTGGACGTGGTCGTGTACGGCACGGGGTTCGCGGCGACCGACTTCCTCGCCCCGATGCGGATCCGCGGTCGCGGCGGCCGGGAGCTGGCCGACGAGTGGGCGGGCGGCGCACGGGCCCACCTGGGCATGACCGTGCCGGGTTTCCCGAACTTCTTCGTCCTGTACGGGCCCAACACGAACCTGGGCGGCAACTCGATCGTGTACATGATCGAGTCGCAGTGCGAGTACGTCCGGCAGGCGGTGCGGCACCTGGCGTCGGTGCCCACCGTGGAGGTGCGCCGGGAGGTCGCGGAGCGGTTCGACGCCGAGACGCAGGACCGCCTGGCGCGCACGGTGTGGACGAGGTGCGCGAACTGGTACCGCGACGCCACCGGGCGCGTCGTCACGAACTGGCCCGGCTCGGTGTGGGAGTACCGCCGCCGCACCTCGCGGGTCGACCACCGGGACTTCCACCACGGGGGCGCGTGATGAGCGACTACGACGTGCTGGTGATCGGCTCCGGGTTCGGCGGCAGCGTCACGGCGTTGCGGCTGACCGAGAAGGGCTACCGGGTCGGCGTGCTGGAGGCCGGGCGGCGGTTCGCCGACGACGAGTTCGCCACCAGCTCGTGGCGGCTGCGCGACTACCTGTTCGCGCCCCGGCTCGGGTGCCTCGGCATCCAGCGGATCGACCTGCTGCGCGACGTGCTGGTGCTCAGCGGAGCGGGGGTCGGCGGCGGTTCGCTGGTCTACGCCAACACCCTCTACGAGCCGCCGGAGCCCTTCTACCGCGACCCGAGGTGGAGCGGGATCACCGACTGGCGGGCCGAACTCGCGCCCTGGTACGACCAGGCGAGCCGGATGCTGGGCGTCGCCGAGTACCCGCGCGCCACCCCGGCCGACGACGTGCTGCGCGCCGTCGCCGACGACCTCGGCGTCCGCAGCCACCCGGCGCGCGTGGGCGTGTTCCTCGGTGAGCCGGGGAGGCGGGTGCCCGACCCGTACTTCGGCGGTGTCGGACCGGAGCGCACCGGCTGCACGCACTGCGGCGAGTGCATGACCGGCTGCCGCCGCGGCGCGAAGAACACGCTGGTGAAGAACTACCTGCACCTCGCCGAACGGGCGGGCGCGGTCGTCCACCCGCTGACGACGGTGGTGGACGTCCGGCCGGTCCGCGGCGGCTACCGCGTCGACACGCGCGCCACCGGCGTCCTGCCCGGCGGGCGGAAGGCGTTCACCGCGCGGCAGGTGGTGTTCGCCGCGGCGTCCCTCGGCACGCAGCGGCTGCTGCACGACCTGCGCGACCGGGGCAGCCTGCCGGGGCTGTCGACCCGGCTGGGCGTGCTGGCGCGCACCAACTCCGAGGCCGTGCTGGGCGTGCGGGCCCGCACCGACGGCGTCGACTACTCGCGCGGCGTCGCGGTCACGTCCTCGATGCACCCGGACGAGCACACCCACGTCGAACCCGTCCGCTACGGGCGGGGCAGCAACCTCATGGGCCTGCTGATGACGGTCCTCGTGGACGCCGAACCCGGCACGCCCCGCTGGCGGCTCGGCGCGCGGGAACTCCTGCGGCGGCGGCACGACCTGCGCAGGCTCCTCGGGCCGAAGCGCTGGTCCGAGCAGACGGTGGCGCTGCTGGTGATGCAGGACCTGGACAACTCGCTGACCACCCGCACCCGCCGAGGGGTGTTCGGCAGGCGGCTGACCAGCTCACCCGGCGAGGGCGACCCCATCCCGACGTGGATCCCGGCCGGGCACGACGTGGCCCGCCGCGTCGGGGCGAAGATCGACGGCGTGCCCGGCGGCGCGTGGACCGACCTGGCCGACATCCCGATGACCGGCCACTTCATCGGCGGCTGCGTCATCGGCGCCACCGCGTCGACCGGCGTGGTCGACCCCTACCACCGGGTGCACGGGTACGACGGCCTGCACGTGGTCGACGGGTCGACCATTCCCGCCAACCCCGGCGTGAACCCGTCGCTGACGATCACCGCGCTCGCCGAGCGCGCGGCGTCGCTGTGGCCCAACCTGGGCGAGCCCGACCCGCGTCCGGCACCCGGTTCGCCGTACGTCCGGGTCGCGCCGGTCGCGCCCCGGCACCCGGTCGTGCCGCGCACCGCTCCCGGCGCGCTGCGCCTTCCCCTGACCCCGAAGTGAGGACCCTCCGTGGACGTCGACTACCCGCCCGAGCCGTGGGACCTGCACGGGCACGGCTGCGTGTCGCTGTGGACCGTGCGCGTGCGCGACCTGCCCGCGCTGCCCGACGGGGTCCGACCGGTCACGGCGTTCGGCCGCGCGCTCGTGACGACGGCGTTCGTGGACTACCTGCCGGGGAGCCTGCTGCCCTACCACGAGCTGCTCGCGGGCGTCCTCGTCCGGCGCGGCGCCCGGCCGGGGCTGTCGATCACGCACATCTGGGTCGACAGCCCGGAGTCGAGGGCGGGCGGTCGGCGGCTGTGGGGCATCCCCAAGGAGTTGGCCGACCTCACGATCGTCCCCGCACCCGCGTTCAGCGCCGCCGCGACCGGCATCGGCGAAGCGCGGCACACCTCGGGCGGTCGTGGTGTGCCGGTGCTCGTCTCGGGGCCGGTCTTCCAGGCGCTGGACGGCGCGCTCGCCCGCACCCCGGTGCGGGCGAGGGGCCGGGGGCGGTTCGCCGGTGTGCGCTGGAGGATCGCCCCCGACGGGCCCCTGGGCTGGCTGCACGGCCGCGAACCGTTCCTGGGGCTGTCGGTCGTCTCGTTCCGGCTGCGCTTCGGGCCGCGGGCCCGGTAGCCCCGGCGCCCGCGGCGTCCGGCGGAGACCCGGTGGTCTCCGCCGGAAGCCGGTCGGTCAGCCCGTCGAGCACACCTTCCCGTTGATCCGGAACGTCGCCGGATCAGCGTCGCCCGCACCCGCCGAGGCGACGAAGCCCAGGTGGGTCGAGGCGCCCGGAGCCAGCTTCCCGTTCCACGACAGGCTGGTGCCGGTGACCTCCGCACCCTCCTGCCGCCAGGTCGCCGACCAGCCGTTGGTGATCTTCTGGCCGCCGGGGAAGCCGAAGCCCAGCGTCCAGCCGTCCCACGCCTCGTCGCCGGAGTTCCTCACCTCGATGCTCGCCGTCTGGCCGGACGCCCACTTCGTCGACCGGTAGGAGACCTCGCAGCCGGACCCTCCCCCGGACTTCTCCGCGGCCCAGTTGGCGACCCACGCGAGCGCGGAGTTCCAGTTGACCGTCACCTCGTTGAGCGAGTACGCCTCGATGTGGTCCACGAAGCACTTCTGCGGCTTGCAGCCCTGGAGCAGCCGGGCCGCGATCGGGTCCTGGAGGGCGCTGTTCGGACCGCCGGACAGCACGCCGGGCGGCGCCGTCGGCAGCGACGGTTCGAGCTGGTTGGCCCAGTGCCGGTGGTGCACGTTGCGCACCGGCTGGTCGCCGTAGCCCGTGACGTAGGAGTAGCCCGTCGGGTTGCGGCCCAGCAGGTAGCCCATGGTCTCGTAGACGCCCTCCCGGTACTTCGCGTCACCGGTGAAGTCGTTGGCCAGCGCCAGGACCACCGCGTTGTTCGCCACCAGGCCGTTCGAGCCCCAGTCGTAGGAGCCGTCGGTGGTCCGGTACGGCGCGGGGTAGCCCTGCGTCGCGATCTGGGCCAGGTGCGCGTCCGCCGTCGTGGTGAACGCCGACCGGATCGCCGCGACGTCCGCGCGCGGCAGGCCGTTCGGCACCACCGCGAGCGTGATGTCGCCGAGCGGGCCGGTCGAACCCCAGTCGAAGCCCCGCGTGTTGAGGCTCGCGCCCCTGAAGTGCGGGGAGCCCGTGACGTCGGCGCGGTAGGCGTCGGCGCCGGTCGTCGTGAACAGCTCGGCCGCGGCCCAGTAGAACTCGTCGGACACCGTGGCGTCGGAGTAGCTGCCGCCGCCCGTGCCGTCGTTGGGATCGGCGATCAGGTTCGGGTTCGCCTTCGCCGCCGCGTAGGCCTTCTTGGCCGCGGCCAGGTTCTTCGCGGCGAACGCCGGGTCGATCGTCTTCCAGATCCGGGCCGACTGGGCGGCCACCGCGGCCATGTTCAGCGTCGCCGCCGTGCTCACGGCGGACAGCCTGCGCGGTTGCGGGTCCTGGTCGGGCAGCGTGGGCAGACCGGTCCAGTTCGCGTCGTGGATCTTGTGGTGCACCAGTCCGCTCGGCGCCTGCATCTTCAGCAGGAACTCGACCTCCCAGCGCGCCTCGTCCAGGACGTCCGGCACGCCGTTGGCCCGCTCGGGGATCGCCAGCGTCCCGTCGCCCAGCGCGTCCGCGTCGCCGAACGCGACCGCGCGCTCGTAGGTGTCGAGCACCTGCCACGCGGAGATGCCGCCGTTCACGACGTACTTGCCGTGGTCGCCCGCGTCGTACCAGCCGCCGCGCACGTCCAGCGTGTAGCCGCAGTTCAGGTCCGCGCGGCACGGCACGGCGTCGTCACCCTGGTTGGGGGCGACGTTCACGTGGCCCGCGGGCCTGGCGTAGGTGTCGCCGACGTACCGCGCCTCGATCGGGGTGCCGCTGCGCTGGTGGTAGTAGAACGCCAGCGAGTCGCGGCGGAGCTTCGCGTACGGGTCGGCGGTGATGTCGAACGGGAAGCTCTCCTCGTCGCCGACCGCCAGCGTGTAGCCCGTGCCCGCGGTCGTGAACGACGAGAAGTCGATCACGTGCGTGCTGTCGCCCGACGCGGCGTCGGCGCCCTGCGGCCTGCTCTGGCCGGTGGCGGCGGTGGCGCCGGAGGAGTCGCGCAGGGTCCAGGCCACCGGCGTGGTCGAGTCGCTGACCAGCGTCGCGTGCTTGGGCAGGTCGGGCAGGTAGCCGACCTGGTTGACCTGGATCTTCTTCGTCGGCGTTCCGGGAGCGCCGCCGGGCGGGACCACGCCGCCGATCAGGGAGACGTTGTCGACGCAGACCGTGTTGTCGAACGACTGGCCGCCGAGGTGGAAGGTGACCTGCCCGCTGCCCGCGTCGGGGAAGTCCAGCGTCGAGGTGAACGTGTAGGTGAACCGCTGCGAGGCCGCGGTGACGTCGAAGTCCTGCTTCGCGATCTGCCGGTACGGGGCCACGCCCTCGCCCGCCACCGCCGAGACCCGCTGCGGTGTCGTCGCGCGCGCGTCGAACGCGAACGTGTAGGACTGACCCGCCTCGAACGGCACGCCGTTCTGGCCGATCAGGGCGTCCCAGGGGTTCGTCGTGCCGCCCGTGACGGCGGTGCAGAACTCCCCGTCGGTGACGCGACCGGACGTGCCCGCGCCGTTCCACCAGGGGTCGGCTGAGCCGCCGGAGAAGGTGCCGTTGACCAACCGCTCGTAGTCGGCCGCGTGGGCCGCGTAGCCGGTGCTGCCGCTGACGACCAGCGCTAACGCGATGGTGACCGCCTTGGCCGCACGGCGCCATCGCCGTGGCGAGTGGGGTGCCATGTAGTGATCTCCTCGAACCGCGGCACGTCGTGCAGGGGTGCCGTGCCGTCCGCTCTGACGGCGAGCGCCCCGTTTCTGGGAGCGCTCCCAGAAACATAGGGCCAGGTGCCGGGTCTGTACAGGGCCCAGTGGGTGGAGTCGACTCGAACGGCGGGACCACCGGCCCGACGCCGGGTGCAGCAGACTGGGGGCATGACGATCCCGTTGATCATCGACACCGATCCCGGCGTGGACGACGCGTTCGCGCTGGCGCTCGCGGTGCGCAGCCCCGAGGTGGACCTGCTCGGGGTCACGACCGTCTTCGGCAACGTGTCGATCGACCACACCACCCGCAACGCCCAGCGACTGCTCGCGCTCCTGGGGAGCACCGCCCCGGTGGCCAGGGGAGCCGACCGGGCGATGGGCGAGATCAGCAGGCCCGACGCGCGGCTCGTGCACGGCGACGACGGCCTCTCGGGCAAGGCGCTCACGCTGCCCGTGAACGACCGGATCGACGCCCGCGACGCCGTGGAGTTCCTCCGCGACACGATCGACGCCAGCGCCGAGCCCGTCACCGTCGCGGCGATCGGCCCGCTCACGAACATCGCCCGCCTCCTCGACACGCACGCGGGCCGGATCGGCAGGCTGGTCGTCATGGGCGGCGGCATCGCGGGCGGGAACGTCACGCCCACCGCGGAGTTCAACATCTGGAGCGACGCGGACGCCGCGCGGCGGGTGCTCGCCGAACGCCCCGTGCTGGTCCCGATCGACCTGACGCGCAGGTGCGCCGTGGACGGCGCGTGGCTGGAGTCGCTGACGGGTGAGGTGGGCACCACCCTGGAAGGCCTCACCACGCGGTACCGCGAGTTCTACCTGGAGGCGAACGGCATCGACGGCATCCTGGTGCACGACGCCGTCGCCGTGGCGGAGGCGATCAAGCCGGGCATCCTGACCACGCGGGAGCACCTGCTCGACGTGGACACGTCGGACGGCGACGGACGCGGGTCGCTCGTGCCGGGCGCCTACCCGGTCGACGTCGCGGAGGACACCGACGTCGAGGCGCTGCGCGCGTTCCTGCGCGACCGCCTGTCGGTGTAGCGTCCGGAGTGGACGGTGGCGCCCGGTGCTACCGGACCCCGGGACCCGGTGCGGTCGTGGTGGGCAGCGAGGTGACGGTGATGTCCACTCCGGACACGGTGAGGCCGGTCAGCTCCTCCACCCGCGTCATCAGGTGGGCGCGGACGTGGCTGGTGGTCGCCGCCACCGAGCGCGGGTAGTCGACCGACAGGCGCACGGTCAGCACGGCGCGGGACCCGGTGACGCGTGCGGTGACCCGGACCGGTTCGTCGGAGCCGACGGCGACCCCCAGTACGCGGTGGGTCGCACCGCCACCGCTGACGCCGTCGACCTCCGACACCGCTCGCGCGGCGAGCCTCTCGACCGCCCGCGGTGAGACGGTGGTCGTGCCCCGCTCCAGGGCGAGGGTCATCCCCTGTCCCTCGTGGTCAGCTGGGACAGGTCGAGCTTGCCGTCCGCCACGAGGCCCGCGACCAGGCCCAGCGCGCCGAAGGCGAGCACGATGAGGAAGGCGCTGAAGCCGCCGAACGCGGCGGCGAAGCCGAGTGCGAGGCCGAACAGCAGTCCGAGTGCGGTGGCGGTCATCTGACCGTGTCCTCCTGGGATCGGCGGTGCGTCGGGCCCTGCCGGACGGTGCGGCTACTGGACGCGGGAGGTGGTGGGCTCGGAGGTGGGGGAGTCGTCGTCGCCGGGGATGTGCACGTCCACGACGGCGATGTTGACCTCGACGACCTCCAGCCCGGTCATCCGCTCGATCGAGGTGATCACGTTGCGGCGCACCGACCGCGCCAGGTCGGCGATCGGGACGCCGTACTCGACGAGCAGCTGGAGGTCGACGGCCGCCTGCTTCTCGCCGACCTCGACGGACACTCCCTGGCCCGCGCTGGCCGACGCGCCGGGGATGCGTTCGCGGATGGCGCCGAACGCGCGGGACGTGCCGCTGCCCAGGGCGTGCACGCCGCTGACCTCGCGCGCCGCCAGGCCCGCGATCTTCTGCACCACGGTGTCGGCGACGGTGGTCGTGCCGTGCTCCGTCACCAGCGTGCCGCTCGCCGGGACGACGGCGGCCGTCGGACTGGTGGTGGCGGTCGGTTTGCTCATCGTCGCGCTCCTCGGGTCGTGGATGGCTTCTCCTGCTAGGACACCGGCTCGGACGGGAACGTCACGGCCCCGATCGAGTGGCGCGGGTCTCACTCCGCAGTGCCGACGCGTCCAGGTCGGTCACCACGATCCGCAGCGCGGCCCCGGCGAACGGGCCGTGCCGCAGCACCTCGGTCAGCACGGCGGTGGCCTCGGCCAGCAGCGGCGGCAGCGGCAGGGAGGTCGCGACCACGCGCACCTCGACCACGTCGGGGCGGAGGTCGACGGCGAGCGTGTCCCAGTCCCACGGCACCCACGACGTGGAGGGCTTCACCGCGGGCGTCGCCGGGCGCAGACCCCGGACGCCGCGCAGCGCGGCGAGCAGCTTCTCGGCCGGTTCCGGAGAGGTCGTCACGACAGCTCGATGTCCAGGACGAACACGGCCACCGCCGCGACGGGCAGGCCCGTGGCCTCCGTGACGGCCGCCGCGACCGCGCGCTGCACGGCCCGCGCCACCGCGACCGCCTGGTCCACGGCCGAGGTCACGACGTCGACCTCCACCCAGACCCGGCCCTCCACCCGCACCCGCACACCCTCGGTCGGCACCGGTTCCAGGCCCTTGAACCGCTGGCGCGCGGTACGCGCCACCGAGCCGACCAGGCCCGCGACCCCCGGTTCCAGCCGCACCACCCCGGCGACGCCGCTCGCCGCGTGCGCGGCGACGGCGGCCACCACCGGTTTGGCGATCACGTGCTCCGCAGTCATGTCACTCGTTCCTCAGAGGTCGTACAGGTCTTCGACGGTGATGTCCAAGCGGTTCACCCGCACGCCGACGCGCGCGGACGCCGCCGCTGTCACCCTTTCGCGCACCACGTCCACCACATCGACGGTGAGGTTCACGTGGCTGACGGCCAGCTTCAGCGCCACGTCGATCACGTCGATCCGCGCGACGACGTGGCAGTGCCGCGCCCGGACCCCCGGGACGGTGTCGGCGGCGAACCTCAGCACGGCCGCGATGGCCCGCCCGCTCACGTGGATGGGACCCGCGTCGTCGCTCGGCACCGGCAGCACCTCGCCCCGCCGGACCTCGGCCCTGACCGCGGACATGATCCGGCCGAACAGCGCGCGCGACGGCTCCTCGGTGTCGAGCGCCATCTCCTCGGTGGCGGCGCGCAGGGCCCGCAGGCTCTCGCGGGCGCCCAGGCAGTGCGGGCACTCCAGTTCGTGCGCGTCGATCTCGTCGAGCCGGTCCCACACCGCCTCGACGTCACGACCGCAGGGCAGCAGGTAGCCCTGATCGGTCTCGTTCATCGCCATGGCGCCATCACCTCCGCGAGTTGCACCCGTGCGCGTGCGATCCGGCCGCGCACCGCCGTCACGCCGCTGCCGATGTGCTGTGCGATCTCGTCGTAGGACCGGCCGTGGACCTCGCGCAGCAGCCAGCACGCGCGCTGCTCGTCCGTGAGCTGGAGCAGCGCCCGACCGAGCGCGGCCATCTGCTCGCCGACCTCGGCCGACCGCTCCGGCAGCGGACCAGGGGCCTCGTGCTCATCGGGCTCCACCTCCGTCCGCGGCTTGCGGGCGCGGATCACGTTGAGGCACCGGTTCGTGGTGGCCTTGTAGAGCCACGACACGAACGCCGCCCCGTCCTGGAGCTGGTCCAGCCTCCGCCACGCGGTCAGGAACACCTCCTGCACCACGTCCTCGGCGTCCGGCCGGCTCGCGAGCATCCGCTGCGCGAACCGGTACATCCGGCCCTGGTAGCGCAGCACCAGCACCTCGTAGGCGCGCACGTCGCCATCCCTGGCACGGGTGACGAGCGTGGCGTCGTCCAGCGGTGCGCTGACGACCTCGATGTGCGTCATCCACGACCTCCGACTGCGCACGGCATCGGCGAGTTCCTTTCCCACGGCTCTGGTGAGGACACGGCCGGGGCGAAAACGTCACGGCCCCACCCAGGATCGGTGACGGTGATCGCCGTCACCCGGTGGAGACCCGATCGTGGCGTGACGAACCCGCCGGGTCCCGTGTCCTCGTGGCGAGACGGTCACCCGCCGGGTGCCGAGGGTCGGAGGAGAGACGCGATGTCGTTGGGCGACAAGATCAGCAACAAGGCCGAGGAGCTCGGCGGCAAGGCCAAGGAGACCGCGGGCGGCGTGACCGGCGACGAGGAGTTGAAGGCCGAGGGGCGGGCCGACCAGGCCTCGGCGGGCCTGAAGGGCGTCGTGGAGGACGTGAAGGACGCCGTCGGCGACGGCGTCGAGAAGATCAAGAACGTCTTCTCCAAGTAGGACCCCCGGTCGGCGGGCCTGTCGGGGGCCCGCCGACCGGATCCGTCCTCGGCGGACGGTGTCGGGGGAGAAGCGGTCGCGCGTCAGCGCGCTCTCGCCGTCGCGCGGCCGGAAGACCCGCACGAGGGCCATCGGGTCGCCGTCGGGCGCGGCCTGCGCCTCGGCGTTCCGGGTCAGGCCCGCGTGGACGTGCCGTTCGAGGATCTCCTTCGGTGTCACGGTGGAACCCCCTCGCGACGGAGCGGCCGGACGCTCCAGTCCTCCGGGTCGGGACCGCCGCCGTCACGCCTCCCGCGCCTGAGCGCGCTGGTGGTGGCGTCGTGCCTTGAGGCGGTTGCCGCAGGTGGCCATGGAGCACCAGCGGGCGCGGTTGGCGCGGCTGCGGTCGAGCAGGAACAGGCGGCACTCGTCGTTGCCGCACGGGCGCAGCCTGCCGGGGAACGCCTCCTGGACGGCCGCCCACGCGAGCACCATCCGGGCGGGCAGGTCCGCGCCGACGAGCGCCCACGTCACGCCCTCGTGGTCGAGCCGGGGGACCTGGTGCACGCCGTCGAGGGCGTCCACCAGCACCGACGGGTCCGCGGCCCCGCGTGCGACGGCCTGGAGCCGGTCGCGGATCCGGCGGAGGTCGCCTGCCCGCGCGCCGCCTCCGCCGTGCTCGCGGGCCCACTCCTCGGCGGCGGTGTCGTCGGCCCACGCGTCGGTCGGGACGCCGTCGACCACCGGGGTGCTGTTGAGCAGCGCGAGCAGCGCGTCCACGTCGTCCACCCCCACATCTAACCACACTGGTTAGCTTGACAGGTTAGATCGTGGCGTGCTCCGATGTGGCGGCCAGGCTAACCAGACAAACCATGTGAAGGGGTTAGGCATGACCTCGGTCCACCACCGCACCGCCACCGTGCACGGCCGGTCGCTCTTCTACCGCGAGGCGGGCCCGGTCGACGCGCCCGCGATCGTCCTGCTGCACGGCTTCCCGACCAGTTCGCACATGTTCCGCCACCTGATCCCGCTGCTCGCCGACCGCTACCGCGTGATCGCGCCCGACCTGCTCGGCTTCGGCCACTCCGCCGCGCCGTCGGCGGACGAGTTCGACTACGCGTTCGACGCGCTCGCCGACCTCACCGAGGGGCTGCTCGACCACCTCGGCGTCGAGCGGACCGCGATCTACGTGCAGGACTACGGCGCGCCCGTGGGCTGGCGGCTCGCCGTGCGGCGGCCGGACCGGATCACCGCGATCGTCACGCAGAACGGCAACGCCTACACCGAGGGCCTCGTGCCGGAGTTCTGGGCGCCGGTCCAGGCGTACTGGGCGGACCCGAACCCGGACACCGCCGCGCCCGTGCGCGCGGCCCTGAGCCTGGAGGCCATCCGCTGGCAGTACACCCACGGCGTGCCGGACGTGAGCCTGGTCAGCCCGGACACGTGGGCGCACGACCACGCGCTGGTGTCGCGGCCGGGCAACGCCGAGGCCCAGATGGCGCTGTTCCTGGACTACCGGACGAACGTCGACCTGTACCCGAGGTTCCACGAGTACTTCCGCGCGAGCCAGGTGCCGCTGCTGGCCGTGTGGGGCGGCAACGACGAGATCTTCGGCCCGGACGGCGCGCGGGCGTTCCGGCGCGACCTGCCGGACGCCGAGGTGCACCTGCTCGACGGCGGCCACTTCCTGCTGGAGAGCCACCTCGACGCGGTGGCCGGGTACACCAGGGGCTTCCTCGGACGCGTGCTCTAGGGCCAGATCTCGTCGACGATGGCGCTGATCCGCCGGACGGAGTCGACCTTGAAGACCGGCGGCGGGCCCGCGGCGCCGAGCACGCCGAGCGCCATCTCGGCGTAGCGCAGGGCCAGGTCCTCCAGGGGGATCGGCCCGTCGGGAGCGTACCAGCGGGCGATGCCGCCGCACATCTCCAGCAGCGCGAGCCTGGCGACCCTCGGTGCGCGGACGTGGAACGAGCCGTCCGCGCACCCGGCGTCGATGGCGTCCTGCCACAGCGCCTCGTAGCGGTCGCGCAGCGCGACCACGGCGGCCCGCCGGTCGGGGGACAGGGAACGCATCTCGTCGTCGACGACCCGCGTCTCCAGCCGGTGCGTCGCGTGCGTGAGGACGTGCAGCTCCACCAGGCCGGTGATCCGGCTCGACGGGTCGGCCCCGGTGAGCCGCTCGCCTGCTCTGAACAGGCGGTCCAGGCTCTCGGTCATGATCGAGACGAGCAGGTCCTCCTTGGTGCCCATGTAGTGGTAGAGCGTCGCGGAGGACAGGCCCGCGCGTTCGGCCAGGTCGCGGATGCCGGTGCCGTGGAAGCCGCGTTCGGCGAACAGCTCGATCGCGGCATCCCTGACCCTCGTTCCGGTGGGAATCACAGCGCACCTCTTGACCACGTCGGCGGAGTCGTCCTACGGTCCCCAGTATGCCCGATCGATCGATCGATCGGGAGCCGGCCTGGAGGAGCGTTCCGTGGTTGTCGAGTACGAGTGCCGCGACGGAGTGGCGCTGATCCACCTCAACCGGCCCGAGCGGCTCAACGCCGTGGTGCCCGCGCTCACCGACGGGCTGGTCGCCGCGCTGACCCGCGCCTCGGCCGACGGCGCCGGGGCCGTGGTGCTCGCCGGTCGCGGTCGCGCGTTCTGCGCCGGGCACGACCTCAAGGAGCCCGAGCCGGTCGAGACGGTGCTGGAGACCAGGGCGCGGCTGGAGGCCATCCAGGACGTCACACGGCTGGTCCGTCGGTTCCCCGGCGTCGTGATCGCCGCCGTGCACGGGTACGCGCTCGGCGCGGGCTGCGAGTTCGCGCTCGCGTGCGACCTGGTCGTGGCGGACGAGCACGCCCAGTTCGGGTTCCCCGAGGTCAGCGTGGGACTGAGCGTGACCGGGGGGATCTCCCTGCTGCTGCCGCGGCTGGTCGGGCTGGCCAAGGCGAAGGACCTGCTGCTGCTCGGCGAGCGCGTGCCCGCGGGCGAGGCCAAGGCCATCGGGCTGATCAGCCGGGTCGCGGCCGCGGGCGAGCACGAGAAGGTCGCGCTGGACCTGGCGGGTCGGATCACCGCCCGGCCGAGGGTCGCCGTGAGCCTGGCCAAGCGGGTGCTGGACCTGGGGCTCGACGCCACCCTTGAGGAAGCGCTGGCCACGGAGGTCGACCACGCCCTGCTGACCAGCTTGTCCGGGGAAGGGGACGCGCCGCGTGAGGAGTTCGGACGTGACTGATCTCGTCGCCGCCGTGCGCCGGGCGGCCGACCTGTGGCCGGAGCGGATCGCGTGGACGTTCGACCCCGGTGTCCGCCTCACCTTCGGCGACGTGGACCGGCTCAGCGCCGGGTACGCGCAGGCGCTGCGGCTCAGGGGCGTCGGCGCGGGCGACCGGGTCGCGGTGCTGCTGCGCAACCAGCCCGAGTTCCCGCTGGTGTGGCTGGCGCTGGCGCGGCTGGGCGCGGCGATGGTGCCGGTGAACACCCGCTACCGGACCGTCGACGCCGAGCACCTGCTGCGCGATTCGGCCGCGGTCGCCGTCGTGACCACGGAGGAGTTCCGGCCCCTGGTCGAGTCGCTCGGCGTCGCGGTGCTGCCGCTGGAGGACCTGGCGCCGGTGGAGGGGTTCGAGCAGCAGCCGGTCGACCCCGGCGCGGCGGTGAACATCCAGTACACGTCCGGGACCACCGGGTCGCCCAAGGGCTGCGTGCTGTCGCACCGGTACTGGACCACCCTCGGTGCCAGCCTGGTCGAGGAGTTCCCCCGGCTGGTCGCGGCCGACGTGATGCTGACCGCCCAGCCGTTCTACTACATCGACCCGCAGTGGAACGTCGTCTCCGCGCTGCTGGCGGGCGCGGAACTCGTGGTCCTGGACGGCTTCCACCCCTCGTCGTTCTGGGACAGGGTGCGCGAGCACGGGGTCACCTACTTCTACTGCCTCGGTGCGATGCCGACGTTGCTGCTGCGCATGCCCGAGTCGCCGCTCGACCGGGAGCACCGGGTGCGGGCGGTGCAGTGCTCGGCGATCCCGCCGTCGCTGCACGCCGTGCTGGAGGCCCGCTGGGGCGTCGGCTGGTACGAGGCGTTCGGGATGACGGAGACCGGCGCGGACATCCGCGTCGGCGCCGAGGAGCACGACGAGCTGGTCGGCACCGGCTGCCTCGGGCGGCCCGCGGCGCACCGCGAGGTGAAGATCGTCGACGGCGAGCTGCTGCTGCGCGGGCCGGGCATGATGGACGGCTACCTCGGACTGCCCAGCGTGCTGCGCGACGGCTGGTTCCCGACCGGCGACCTGGCGCGGCTGGACGAGCAGGGGCGGGTCTACCACCTGGGGCGGATCAAGGACATGATCCGGCGCAGCGGCGAGAACATCGCGGCGCAAGAGGTGGAGGAGGTGCTGCTGAGCCATCCCGCCGTCGCGCTCGCGGCCGTGGTCGGCGTGCCGGACGAGATCCGCGGCGAGGAGGTCAAGGCGTTCGTGGTCGGCGCGGTCGGCGAGGAGGAGCTGTCGGCGTACTGCGCGGAGCGGCTGGCGTCGTTCAAGGTGCCGCGCTACTGGGAGTTCCGCGACGACCTGCCGAGGACACCGTCCGAACGGGTCGCGAAGCACCTGCTGGATCGGAGCGCGCCGTGACCTTCTCGTGGGACAGCCCCGTGTTCTTCGACGAACTCGACCTGAACGGGACGCTGCACAACTCGCGGTTCGCCGTCCACGTCGAACGCGCCCAGTCGGCGCTGTTCGAGGAACTGGGCAAGGGGTGGGCGCGGTTCGGCGACCGCGACCCGGACCTGCACTACGCGGTGCGGGAACTGCACGTGGAGTTCCTGGCGGCGGTGACCGCGCCGGGGCCGATGCGGGTGGAGCTGACGTTCGACCGGATCGGGACCACCAGCGCGGTGTACGGGTTCCGCTGCGGTGGCGACGACGTGACGTACGCGAAGGGGTACCGGGTGATCGTGAAGACGGATCCGGCGACGGGCAGGCCTATGCCGTGGAGCGACTGGTACCGCGAGACCTTCCTGGAGAACCAGTCGTGATCGAGGCCGATCTGCTGCTGACGAACGCCGAGGTCGTGACCCTGGACGGTCCCGACGCGCGGTCGGTCGCGATCCTGGGCGACCGGATCGTGGCGCTGGAGGACGTTCCCGCGCGGGAGGTCGTGGACCTCGGCGGGGCCGTGGTCGTGCCGGGGTTCCACGACGCGCACAACCACATGGCGTGGTTCGGGCTCACGCTGTCCGAAGTGGACCTGCGGGTGCGTGACCTGGCCGAGCTGTACCGCGTGGTGGGGGAGAAGGCGCGGACCGTCGAGCCCGGCGAGTGGGTCGTCGGAGCCGGGTACGACCAGAACAAGATCGGCGGCCACCCGACGCGAGCGGAGCTGGACCGGGTCGCGCCGGGGCGGAAGGTGTGGCTGAAGCACACCTCCGGGCACATGTGCGTGGTGAACACGCCGGTCCTGGAGGCGTTGGGCATCACGTCCGGGCCGGTCGAGGTCGTCGGTGGCGTCGTGGGCGTCGACACCGGGCTGCTGGAGGAGCAGGCGCAGCAGCTGGTGAACTCGCTGGTGCTGCCGTACCCGGTGGACACGCTGGTGGACGCGATCGACCTGGCCGGGCGGCAGTACCTCGCCGAGGGCATCACGAGCTGCGTCGAAGCGGGCATCGGCGGCGGCTGGATCGGCAAGTCCCCGGTGGAGGTCGCGGCCTACCAGGCCGCTCGGGACCAGGGGCGCCTGCACGTCCGGGTCGAGCTGATGGTGGCGGTCGACGCGCTGCGGTCGCTGACCGCGCACGCCACCGACGGCCTGTCGCTGGGTCTCGACCTGGGGATCCGCAGCGGGTTCGGGGACGACTGGCTGCGCATCGGGCCGGTGAAGGTGTTCTCCGACGGCTCGCTGATCGGGCACACGTCCGCGATGTGCCAGGACTTCGCCGACACACCGGGGGTCCGCGGCTACCTCCAGGGCGAGGCGGCCGACCTGACGGCGACGATCATCGCGGCGCACCGGTCGGGCTGGCGGGTCGCCACCCACGCCATCGGCGACGCGGCGATCGACCTCGTGCTGGACGCGTACGAGTCGGCGGCGGTCGGGTTCCCCCGGTCCGCGCCGCGGCACCGGATCGAGCACTTCGGCGTCGCGCGGCCCGATCAGGTGGCGCGAGCGGTCGAGCTGGGCGTGGTCCCGGTGCCGCAGGGGAGGTTCGTCAACGAGATCGGCGACGGGATGATCACCGCGCTGGGGCCGGAGCGGGTGAGGTGGGCGTACCGGCAGCGGTCGCTGCTCGACGCCGGGCTCGTCGTGCCGGGCAGCTCGGACCGGCCGGTGGTGCGCGGTGCCCCGCTGCTCGGGATGCACGACATGGTGAACCAGGAGACGTCGTCCGGGGCGCCGTTCAACCCGGCCGAGGCGGTGAGCGGCCTCGAAGCGTTGCGCGCCTTCACCTACGGGTCGGCCTACGCGTCGTGCCAGGAGCACGTGAAGGGCACGATCACACCGGGCAAACTGGCCGACCTGGTCGTGCTCTCGGCCAACCCGGCGACCGTGGACCCCGCACGCATCAAGGACATCTCGGTCCTGCGGACGATGGTGGGAGGCGTGTTCCGGTGGAACTCGTGACCTCGGAGTCGTTGGAGCCAGGCGACCTGGAGGTCGTGCGGGCGATCTACGAGGACGGATTCCCACCGCACCTGCGGGCCCCGTTCGACTCGCTCCTGACCGACCAGGCGTTCGTGCTGGTCGACGACACCCCCCTCGGCTTCGCCGTCCTACGGCCGCTGGCGTCCACGGGCTGGGTCTTCCTGCGGTTCTTCGTGGCGGCCAGCAGGGGCCGCGGCGTCGGCTCGCTGCTGTGGTCACACCTGACCGCGACCATGGCCGAGGCAGGCTTCACCAGGATGGTCCACGACGTGGAGGACCCATCAGAACCCGACGTACCCGAGGCCGAGGTGGAGGTACGCATCAAACGCATCTCGTTCTACGAGAAGAACGGTGCCCTCCTCCTGCCGGTGACGTCCTACCTCCCACCACACGGGGACGAGGAACCACACGCACTACGACTGATGGCGGCGGACCTGACCACCTCACCGACCGAACCAATCACAGGCCAAGACCTCCGCGCGCTGGTGGAGGCGGTCTACGAACACCGCTACGGCCTGCGCCCCGACGATCCCGCCGTACGCCGCACCCTCACGTCGAGCGGCCTGGCGTAGCCGCTCTTCGCGCCGGCAGGACGTCCACGCCTGTTCGGGAGGCCTTCGCACCACCGACAGGACCAGCGCGAGACGGCCGCACCTTCCTCGACCCCAGGACGTCCACGATCGGGTGCTTCGGCGGCATCTGCGTCGGAAGGTGCCAGCGGTGGCCGAGGAGCCGCACCTCGCAGCGCTCCTGGCCAATCGACAGCGCTGGTCACCACCTGTGCAGCGCGACACACCACCTGATCGCCGACAGGCACGGCCTTCCCGCTGATGTCGCTGATCGACAAGGCTCCCTCGGTGCGGTTGCCGCATGACAAGGGCATCACACCGTTGATCGCTCGTCGTGGTGTCGAGCACGGGTCCGGTCTGGGCGTGCATCGCGAGGTGGTCGAGCAGAGCTGTGCCGTAACCACGCTGGTGCCTGCGTTGACGGGTGCCGGCTGAGCAAGCTCGGACACCGCCGTTGGCAAGACCCTCTGCGATCGAGGCGCGCTCGTGCTTGGGGGCACGGTCTCGTCATCGGGCGACCGACGCCGCGGATCCCGAGATCAAGCTCCTCGGTGTAGCCGGTTCACCGGTCCGCGACTTCGGCAGCCGACCCATGAGCCGCGCCTGGTCCACCACGCACGATCCGGCCGCCCCCGGTGGGGGACGCGGTGGTGCCGGTGCGGCGGGCGTCGGCGGCGTGCTGGTGTGCTGGTGTGCCCGCACGATGCCGGCATCCACCGACACCTCGCGGTCGAGTTCGCCGATCGCCTCGGTGATCACCCGCACCTCCCCGGCCAGCGTGGTGAGGGTGCCGTTACGGGACCAGCGCCGGACGCGGGGCACAGACCGTCTTCCCGGCCTGTGGTGTTGCGGCAGGTCCCGCCAGGCGACACCTGTCGTGGCCTTGAACAGCGTCCCGTTGATCACCCGACGGTCGTCCGCCCGCGGACGGCCTTGCGCGCCCGAGACGGGCGGCAGCGGCTCGATCGTCTGCCGCTGCTCGTCGGTCGACCCGTGCCTGCGGACGAACCCAAGGTCAAAGCAGATCGGCCACACCCACTGTGAGGACAGGCCCCAGCGCCAGTCGCCCGTCTGGGACCCTGTGACCACGACGATGCTTCGGGCAGGGGTCAGCTCCGCGATCGGGCAGAACCGGGCCGTCACCGTGGTCCTGCCCCCACGAACGACCTAGGGTTCCCGCATCCGGGACCTGAGCACGTCGAACTCACATCCCGGCGCGTCCGGGTCGAAACCGTGCTCGATCAGCCAGCGCGACCCCATCAGGCTGCGCAGTGACCACCAGGCGCGGATCACGTCTCGGTCCGCGTCGTCGCCGTAGCCTGCCAGCAGGTCGTCCAGGCGTTCCTCGTGCCCGAGCGTCAGGGTGGCGAGGTCGGACATGGCGTCGCCGGGGGCGGCTTCGGACCAGTCGATGACGCCGGTGACCTCGTCGCCGTCCACGAACACGTGGGTGATTTGCAGGTCGCCGTGGATGAACACCGGTTTCCACGGGCGGAGGGCGGCTTGGGCCATCTCGCGGTTGCGGTGGATCACCTCGGCGGGCAGGACGGCGTTGGCCAGCAGCCACGCGCACTCGCTGTCGAGTTCCGCCGCCACGTCGTCCAGCCTGCGGCCCGGCCACGGTGGCAACGGCGCGTCGTGGAGCTTCCTGATGGCGGCACCCGCCGCGGCCCACGCCGCCGGTGACGCGGTCGACGGTTCGCCGAGGACGCCTAGCGCTGTGCCGGGCACGGCGGCGATGGCGAGCACGGGCGGCTCGCACCAGAGGACCGGCGGGGTCGGTACCGGGACCATGGCCATCGCCCGGACCTCGATGTCGGCGTGCGCCGGGTCGCTGTCGACCTTCAGGAACACGTCGCCGACGCGCAGCGTCGCGCGCTGGCTGTGGGCGACGACGACGTCAACCTTGTCCATACCGGCCATCCTGGCGGGGATGGACAAGGTTGTCGTCGGATTTTCCAACGGCTGCCTCGGGCACCACCGTCCACAGCCGATCCCCTGGCACCGGGGTGCGACCAGCGGGGTGGATCGTGGCCGTGCGCGAGTCGCGGGGGGCGACCTCGTCAGCGACCCCCCGGCGCGTCGACGTTCGCGGTCGTGCGTCAGCGACCGCACGTCCGCTCAGCGCTGCCAGGACCAGGGCTTGCGATGATCAGGCCGTTGGGGACCCACGGACCCGGGTAGGCGAGGCGGCGGGGACGTGAGGACCGCAGCGGGGAGTTGGTGTGCCAGGTCGCCGACAGGGACGGGCGGCCGGAGGAGCGGGGTGGGCGGGCGGTGAGGGTCAGGCGGGTGGTGACCGCCGAGGTCAGGTAGAGCGCTGCCGCGAGGAGCAGGCAGGATCGTGGGGACAGGAGGGTGAGCGGTGCGCCGCCCGTGGCGAAGCCGGTGACCTGCACCAGGCCCCAGAGCATGGTGCAGACCGAGCGGCCCAGGACGTAGCCGTCCCTGGTGAGGATCTCGTCGGGCAGGCCTCCGCGCACGCCTCCACCCAGTGACGCCACCAGGCCCGGTAGGGCAGACACCGCCGTGGTGGCGGCGAAGGCGACGGCCAGGGGGGACAGGACCGCGCGCGGCGGTAGGCGGTCGGCACCCGGGAGCAGGAACGCGCCTCCGAGCAGTGGCGCCGGCTGCGGGCCGAACATGCTGATCGCGGAGAGGAGCGGGGAACCGGTGGCTCGGCAGACCAGCGTGCCGAGTGCCAGGCCGCCGATCGTCTGGGCGGCGGCGAAAGCGGTGAGGGACAGCAGGAACGGGGTGAACTCCCTGGTGCGGAACAGGGCGCGGTAGCTGCGCGTGCGTGGAATCGTGGTGGGCGCACCGGCGGCACGTCGGCACTCGCGCCAACCCGAACCGCACCGCACCGCACCGGACCGCACCGCACCGGACCGCACCGGGCCGAGCCGGGCCGGGCCGGGCCGGGCCGCACCACGGTCGACCAGGGCGGGCAGTCCGCGCGGGACGGCTTCCAAGGGGCTTTGACGGTCACCGGCACCGCGAACCCGTGGAAGGTCGCGGTCACGCTGCCCGCCGGGGCGTCCTCGGCCGTCACCCGCGCCGCGACGGCCCGCGCCAGGGGGAACCGGCCACCACGGGCGGGCGTCAGATCCGCCAGGACTCGGACGTGGCCCGTGCGCGGTGCAGGCGTGCCGCGTCGCGGCCCGGTGGCTCGCCGAAGAAGCGCCGGTACTCGCGGCTGAACTGCGACGCGCTGTCGTAGCCGACGGCGTGGCCCACGGCCGCGACGTCGTCCGGTTCGGCGACCAGGCGGGCGCGCGCCTCCTGGAGCCTGATCCGCTTCTGGTACTGGATCGGGCTCATCGTGGTGATGGCGCGGAAGTGGCGGTGGAACGAGGTCACGCTCATCGCCGCCGTCCTGGCCAGGTCCTCGACCCGGAGCTGGTCGGCGTAGTGCGCGCGGATCCACTTGGCCGCCTTGGCGATCTGGGCGAGGCGGCTGTCGGTGAGGCCGATCTGGCGCACCATCTCGGCCTGCTCACCGTTGAGCAGCCGCCACAGGATCTCCCGCTGGATCGCCCCGCCCAGCACCGGGATGTCGGCAGGGCGGTCGACCAGCCGGAGCAGGCGCACGATCGGGTCCAGCAGGTCGGTGGGCGCGTCGGTCAGGGTGATGCGCGCTGTTCCCCGTCCCCTGGCGCGGTCGGCGGGCTGAGCCAGCAGCAGTTCGGCGACGGCGGCCGGACGCAGCGACAGGCCGAACGCGAGGAACGGTTCGTCGGGCGTGGCGTGGACGATGTGGGCCGTGAGCGGCAGTTCGACCGGCACCACGAGGTACTGCCCCGCGCCGTAGTCGAACACCGTGTCGGCCAGCACCGTGCGCTTGGACCCCTGCACGACCACGGCGAGCGCGGTCTCGCAGATCACCCCCAGCGGGTCGGTCGGCGTGGAGGACGCCATCAGCGTCACGTCGGGCAGTGCCGCCAACCGCTCGGGGTGGTCGACGTGGCGTTCGATCAGCCTGCGCAGTTCGGGGAGCGGTTCCACAACCGGGCACGGTACTCGCGGCGCCGGCAGGATCGTGCAAGGGATTGGCAGCGCTGGTCTACACGCCCCGCGCCCCGCGATGATCGAATCGTGGGTACCGATTCCCAGGCAGCGGAGGAAGAACTACCCATGGACGTCACCGTGAGGCTCGCCATCAACGGACGGGTGGCGGAGTTGGAGCTGGACAACCGGGTGACCCTGCTCGACGCGGTGCGCGACCACCTGGACCTGACCGGTACGAAGAAGGGGTGCGACCAGGGCGCGTGCGGCGCGTGCACCGTCCTGCTCGACGGCAAGCGCGTGGTGTCGTGCCTGGTGCTGGCGGCGCAGTGCGACGGCCGGGAGGTGACGACCGTCGAGGGCCTCGGCGCGCGGGGGCGCAGGCACCCCGTCCAGGAGGCGTTCGTGCGCCACGACGCCTTCCAGTGCGGGTTCTGCACGTCCGGTCAGATCATGTCCGCGGTCGCGCTGCTCGACGAGGGCCGCGCCGGGTCGGACGAGGAGGTCCGCGAGTTCATGAGCGGCAACCTGTGCCGGTGCGGGGCGTACCCGAACATCGTCGCGGCGATCCGCGAGGTCGCGCGGGTGGACGGTGAGCGGCGGTGAGCGGGTTCGAGTACGTCCGCGCGGACGACCTCGACAGCGCGGTCGCCCTGGTGAGCGGTGACCCCGGTGCCGCCTACCTCGCGGGCGGGACGACGCAGCTCGACCTCGTGCTGAAGGACCGGGTCGTGCACCCGTCGCGCCTGGTCGACATCGGCAGGCTGCCGCTGCGCGGGACGACCCTCGACGGCGACCGGCTGCGGGTCGGCGCGCTGACCGCGATGGAGGAACTGGCCGCCGACCCCGTGCTGGCGGCCCGGCTGCCGTTCGTCCGGGAGGCGCTGCTGGCCGGGGCCTCCACCCAGCTGCGGAACATGGCCACGATCGGCGGGAACCTGCTCCAGCGCACCCGGTGCCGCTACTTCCGCGACCCGGACGTGCCCGCGTGCAACAAGCGCGCGCCGGGGTCGGGGTGCGCGGCGGTGACCGGCGCGGCGCGGATGCACGCCATCCTCGGCGCGAGCGCGAACTGCGTCGCGCTGCACGCGTCGGACCTGTGCGTGCCGCTGACGGCCCTCGACGCCCAGGTGCACGTCCAGGGCGTCGACGGACGGCGGGTCGTGCCGCTCACCCGGTTCTACGTGCTGCCGGGCGACCGGCCGGACGTCGAGAACGTGCTGGCGCACGGCGAGGTCGTCACGCACGTGGACCTGCCGCTGCTGCCCGCGGGCACGGCGTCGGGCTACCTGAAGGTGCGCGACCGCGCGTCCTACGAGTTCGCGCTCACCTCCGCCGCCGCGGCCCTGCTGGTCGTGGACGGCACGGTCGAGCGGGCCAGGGTCGCGCTGGGCGGTGTGGGCACCGTCCCCTGGCGGGCCGTGGAGGCGGAGGCGGTGCTGGTCGGCGCCCCCGCGAGCGTCGAGACGTTCCGGGCGGCCGCGGAGGCCGCGATCCACGACCCGTTCACGGTTCCGGGCACCGAGTTCAAGGTCGAGCTGGCCAAGCGCACGGTGGTGCGGGTCCTGTCGACGGTCTCGGGGGTGCGGTCGTGAGCGGTGGACTCGTCGGGCTCCCCCTGGACCGGGTCGACGGACCGGTCAAGGTCACCGGGGCCGCGCGGTACCCGTCGGACGTGTCGCTGCCCGGTCAGGCGCACGCCGCGCTGGTGCGCTCGACCGTCGGCGCGGGCCGGATCAGCCGGATCGACACCTCCGCCGCGCTGGCCGCGCCGGGCGTCCTCGCGGTGATCACGCACGAGAACGCGCCCGAGCTGGCCGACGCGCCCCCCACGGCGCTCGGGCCGCCGCCGCGCTTCCCGCTGGCCGACGACCGGATCGTCCACTTCGGACAGCACATCGCGGTCGTCGTCGCCGGGACGCCGCAGCGGGCGGCTGAGGCGACCCGACTGGTGGAGGTCGAGTACGAGCGGGTCGAACCCGTGCTGGGACTGGACAACCCGTCGGCCGCGGTCGAGCGGAACGCCTGGGGCGTGGAGGTCGACCACGGCGACGCCGAGGGCGCGCTGGCCACCGCCGAGGTCGTCCACGACGAGACGTTCACCACCGCCGCGGAGACCAACAACCCGCTGGGCCTGTTCGCCACGGTCGCCCAGTGGCGGGACGGCGGCCTCGTCGTCCACGACTCCACCCAGTGGCCGATGATGGCCCGCCGCACGCTCGCCGGGGTGTTCGGCCTCGCCGAGCGGGACGTGCGCGTGCTGGTGCCCTACCTGGGCGGCGGGTTCGGCGCTGGCCTGCGCACGTGGGCCCACACGATCCTGGCGGCGCTGGCCGCGCGGGTGGTGGACCGGCCGGTGAAGCTGGTGCTGACCCGCCCGCAGATGTTCACCTCGGTGGGCCACCGGGCGGAGTCGCGGCAGCGGCTGCGGATCGGCGCGACCGCCGACGGGAGGCTGCTCGCGATCGACCACGACTCCGTCGCGGCGCTCGGCGCGGAGGAGGCGAACTTCTCGGCGATCGTCATGGGCACGGCGCACGCCTACGACTGCGCGAACGTGGCCACGCACGACCGGCAGGTGCGGCTGAACATCCCGAACCCCGGTTTCCTCCGGGCCCCCGGCCACGCCGAGGCCAACTTCGCCGTCGAGTCCGCGCTCGACGAGCTGGCCCACCGGCTGCGCGTCGACCCGGTCGAGCTGCGGCTGCGCAACCACGCCGACGCGCACCCGCGGTCCGGTCTGCCGTGGTCGAGCAACGCGCTGCGGGAGTGCTACCGGGTCGGCGCCGAGCGCTTCGGCTGGTACGACCGCGACCCCGAGCCGCGCTCCACCCGCGACGGCGACCGGCTGGTCGGGTACGGCATGGCCGGGGTCACCTTCGGCTGGTACGCGGCGGCCTGCGAGGCCACCCTGTCGATCACCACCGCCGGGACGGCCGTGCTCCGCAGCGCCGCGACGGACGTCGGCACCGGCACGTACACCGTCTCCGCCCAGCTCACCGCCGAACTGCTCGGCCTCGGCGTGGACCAGGTCCGCGTCGAGATCGGCGACAGCGACCTGCCGCCCGCACCGCAGTCCGGCGGGTCGGGGCTGGCCGCCGCACTGTCCGGCGCTGTCCAGGCGGCGGCGGACAACCTGGTGCGGGCCTTCCTGGACCTCGTCGCCGACGACGGGGAGTCCCCGCTGCGCGGCAGGGGTCCGGACGAGGTCGGCGCCGCCGACGGGGGCCTGCACCTGCTGGCGGACCCCGGCACGGGCGAGAAGTACGCCGACGTCCTGGCGCGCCACGGGCTGGACGTCCTGACCGCGCACGGCGAGGTCGAGTTCACCGAGGCCGCGCGCACGTCGGGCCTGGCGGCGGCCGGGGCGTTCGCCGCCCACTTCGTCGAGGTGCACGTGGACGAGGACCTGGGCGTGCTGCGCGTCGCCCGCGTGGTGTCCGTCGTGGACGGAGGACGCATCCTCAACGCGAAGACGGCGCGGAGCCAGGTCGTCGGCGGCGTCGTGATGGGCATCGGCATGGCCCTGTTCGAGGACACGGTGTTCGACGCCGACACCGGCCGCGTGGCGAACGCGACCTTCGGCGACTACCTGGTGCCCGTCAACGCCGACGTGCCCGACATCGACGTCACGTTCGTCGGCGGGCCGGACCGCTTCAGCCCCACCGGGGTCAAGGGCATCGGCGAGGTCGGGCTCGTGGGCGTGGCCGCGGCCGTCGCCAACGCCGTGCACCACGCCACCGGCAGGCGGATCCGCGACCTCCCCATCACGATCGACAAGATGCTGTAGCCGCGCGGCCCGGCCACCCGAGCGGGGGTGGTCGGGCCGCTCACTCGAACGTCCGCAGCCTCATGCTGTTGGACACCACGAACACCGACGACAGCGCCATCGCCGCCCCGGCGATGAACGGGTTCAGCAGCCCCAGCGCCGCCACGGGCAGCGCGGCGACGTTGTACCCGAAGGCCCACACCAGGTTCTCCCGGATCACGCGCAGCGTCCGCCGGGCCAGCCGGATCGCGTCGGGCACGGCGTCCAGGCCCTCCCGCACCAGGATCACGTCGGCGGCGGCCAGCGCCACGTCCGTCCCGGCGCCCACCGCCAGCCCCAGGTCGGCGGCGGCCAGCGCGGGCCCGTCGTTCACGCCGTCCCCGACCACGGCGACCCGGTGCCCGGCGGCCCGCAACGACCGGACCAGCGCGACCTTGCCCTCCGGCAGGACGGCGGCGTGGACCTCGTCCACCCCGATCGCGTCCGCGACGCACCGGGCCGCGCCCTCGTTGTCCCCGGTGACCAGCACGGGCCGAACCCCCAGCGCCCGCAGCGACCGCACGGCCGCGTCGGCACCGGGCTTCACCTGGTCGCTCAGCGCGACCAGCCCCTCGACCCGCCCGTCCCACCCCACGACGACGACCGTCCACCCGGCCGACTCCCACCCCGCGGCCACCGCCGAGACCTCGGCGGGGAACACCCACCCGTCGAACAGCGACGCCCGGCCGACCACCACCTCGCGCCCCTCGACCACCCCGACGGCCCCCAGCCCCGGCAGCGCCCGGAACCCGGACACCGGGGGGAGCGGGGCACCGGCCGCGGCCACGACCGCCCGCGCGATCGAGTGCGAGGACGCGGCCTCCACCGCGCCGGCCGCGCGCAGCACGTCACCGAGGACCTCCCGCACCACCATCCGCCCGGTGGTCACCGTCCCGGTCTTGTCCAGCAGCACCACGTCCACCCCTCGGGTGGCCTCCAGCGCCCGCGGCCCCCGGATCAGGATCCCCATCCGCGCGCCGCGGCCGGTGGCCACCAGCAGCGCGGTGGGCGTGGCGAGCCCCAGCGCGCACGGGCAGGCGATGATCAGCACGGCCAGCGCCGCGCCGAACGAGTCCACGCCGGGGTTCCCGAGCAGCAGCCAGGCGACCAGCGTGAGCAGCGCCAGCACCAGCACCACCGGGACGAACACGGCCGACACCCGGTCCGCCAGCCGCTGGGCGCGGGAGTCGCCGGACTGGGCCTCCTCCACCACCTTCGCCATCCTGGCCAGGTAGGAGTCCGCGCCCACCCCGGTGGCCCTGACCACCACCCGGCCGTCGAGCGCGATCGTGCCGCCGACGACCGCGGCCCCCGCCTCGACCTCGACGGGCAGCGACTCGCCGGTCATCATGCTCACGTCCACAGTGGAGCGTCCGTCCTCCACCACCCCGTCCGCCGCGATCCGCTCGCCCGGCCGGACCACGAACAGCGCCCCGACGGCCAGGTGCTCCACCGGCAGCCGCACCTCCACGCCGTCCCGCAGGACCGCCACGGAGGACGCCCCCAGCAGCGACAGCGCCCGCAGCGCGTCACCGGCCGTCCGCTTGGCCCGCGCCTCGAAGTACCGCCCCGCCAACAGGAACGTCGTCACCCCGGCCGCGGTCTCCAGGTAGATGCCCCGCCCACCGCCGAACAGCCCGACCAGCGACCACCCGAACGCGCACAGCACCCCCAGCGACACCAGCGTGTCCATCGACGCGCCCCCGTGCCGCAGGTTCCGCGCGGCCGCCCGGTGGAACGGCCACGCCGACCACGTCACGACCGGCAGCGCGAGCGCCAGGCACACCCACTGCCAGCCGGGGAACCGCGCGCCGGGCACCAGCGACACCACCAGCGACAGGTCCCCCAGGGGGAACGTGAGCACCACGGCCACCACCAGCCGCCGCCACAGCGCCCGGCTGGGGTCCGGCGGCGGGGCCGACACCGGCGAGGCGGTGTACCCGGCGTCGGCGACGACCTCGACCAGGCGCGACAGGTCCACATCGGACGGAGCCGTCACGGTGGCCCGCTCGGTGGCGTAGTTGACCACGGCGACCACCCCGTTCACCCGATTGAGTTTCCGTGAGACCCTCGACGCGCAGGCCGCGCAGGTCATCCCCCCGATCGCCAACTCGACCTGCCGGGTCGTGCTTTCCTGGATGGTGTCCACGGTGGTGCCTTCGGGTTCGCCGGTCGGGTCCACCACAGGTCGGGTGCGGACCCGCCGGAGTTCCCCGGAACTTCGGGCGCCGTCGGGCCGACCGGTGGGGGTAGGCGAGAACAGGAGAGCGGGAAAGCAGATGAGCAGCAAGAACGCCACGCGGAAGCGTGGCAGCAAGGCCGTGGCGCAGGCCAGGGGAGCCGGGGGCAACCGGGTCGCGGTCATCGCGGGTGTGGTGGTCGTGGCGGTGCTCGCGGCCGTCGTGGTCGGTGCCGTGATCTTCTCCGGCAAGGAGGAGGCCGCCCAGACGAGGGGCACCGGGATCCCCGTCGTCTCGGCGGGCCTGTCGGGCGTGCCCGCGGTGCTGGAGGAGCGGACCGGCACGGTCGTGCTCGGCAAGGCCGGGGCTCCGGTCGTGGTCGACGTCTACGAGGACTTCCTGTGCCCGATCTGCGGCACGTTCGAGGAGCAGTACGACGAGCAGATCGACGAGGCGCTGACCAGCGGGAAGATCAAGGTGCGCTACCACGTCGTGAACCTGCTCGACGCGCAGTCGAAGCCCGCGGGCTACTCGCTGCTGTCGGCGAGCGCCGCGCTGTCGGTGGCGAAGAACAGCCCCGACAGGTTCGCCGACTTCCACGCCAGCCTCTTCGCCGCCCAGCCGCGCGAGGGCGGTCCCGGTTACACCGCGGACCAGATCGTCGCGCTGGGCAAGGACCTCCAGGTGGGCGGCAGCTTCGAGCAGGACGTCCGGGGCGGCGCGTTCGACGAGGCCGTGAAGACCGCGTACAAGGCGGCGAGCACGGATCCCGCGTTGCAGCGCACCCAGGGCGGCCAGTCCTACTTCGGCACGCCGACGGTGGCCAGCGGCGGCGCGCTCGTGGACATCTCGAACGCGAACTGGCTCGCGGACCTGGTCGGGTGACGGGCCGGGAGGCCCGTCACCCCCGACGGGCCTCCGCGAGGCTCGCCAGCATCGCGTTGTAGGCGGCCAGGTCGTCGTCGGAGTGCCGGTCGGACCGGCGGGCCTCCCGGTCGTCCGCCCGCGACCACTGCACCAGCAGGGCGATCACCACCACCAGCATCGGCAGCTCGCCGGACGCCCAGGTGATGCCGCCGCCGAGGCGCTGGTCCGCCAGGAGGTCCGCGACCCACGGCAGGTCCAGCGAGCGGTAGAAGTTCGCGCCGATGACCTCTCGCGCGGACATGAGCACCACGCCGAAGAACGCGTGGAAGGGCATGACCGCGAACAGCATCCCGAGCCTGCCCAGGTGCGGCAGCCTGCGCGGACCGGGGTCGATGCCGATCACCGTCCAGTAGAACAGGTAGCCGGTCACCAGGAAGTGCGTGTTCATCAGGACGTGCGCCCAGTGGAACGGCAGCGCGGCGCCGAACAGCGGTGACAGGTACAGCCCGTAGTAGGAGCCGACCAGCAGCACGCACGCCACCGCGGGCGTCGTGAGCACCCGCGACACCCGGCAGTGCAGCAGCGCGAGCAGCCACTCGCGCGGACCGTGCTCACCCGTCGGCAGCGCCCGCAGCGCGAGGGTCACCGGTCCGCCGAGCACCAGCAGCACCGGTGCCGTCATGGTCAACGCCATGTGCGCCACCATGTGCACGCTGAACACGCCCGGCGCGTACCGGCCGATCGCCGACGACGTGGCGAGCAGCAGGACCGCGCAGCCCAGCAGCCACGCCGTCGTGCGCCCGACCGGCCAGGCGTCGCCCCGGCGGCGCAGCACCCGCACGCCCACCAGGTACCCCGCCGCCAGCACCAGCGCCGCCGTGCCGAGCACGAGGTCGAACCGGACCGAGAACGGGTCGAACGGCGTCGACAGGTCGTAGCCGATCAGCGTGTCCACCGCCGTCGCCGGGTCGGCGAAGAACTCCGGCGGCGGCTGCCGGGCCAGACCGACGGACACGCCGACGCTCACCGCCAGCAGGGCGAGGTCGACGCCCGCCAGGTGCACCGGGCGGGTCGCGCGGCGGCGCAGCGCCACGGCCACCAGCCCGAGCGCCGCGAGCAGCAGCACCTTGCCCAGCAGCAGCCCGCCGTACAGCGTCGTCAGCAGGTCGGCGGGAGCCACCAGCACGAGGCCCTGCACGACGCCGGAGAGGGCCAGCACACCCCAGCAGGCCGCGGCCACCGCGCGGTAGCGGCGGCGGGCGAGGTCGGCGTGCCCGGTACCGCGCCGGACGTGCGCGAGCAGCACCACCAGCGTGCCGAGCCACACCGCCGCCGCCACCACGTGCGCCGCCGCCGCGTTCGACGCGAGGTCGTGGTCCTCGCCGACGGACGCGTGACCGGTGACGACCGGGGGAAGCAGCGCGAACACCGCCCCGGCCAGCAGGGCCACCGCGGTCGGCCAGGTGAGCGCCACCCGGCAGCCCACGGCGACCACCAGCACCACCGCCGCCGTGACGGCCCAGGCCTTCGGACCCTCCAGCGCGGCGAGCAGTGCACCGTCCACTTCGGACAGAGGTTGGCCGGACGCGTCCGCGACGCCCAGCGGCACCAGGGCGACCGCCGCGGCGCACCACGCGGTCGCGGCCCGTCCCGCGGTGCGCAGCGCCGCGTACCCGCCGACGTCGAGCACCCCGGATCGGCCCGGTGGCACCAGGAAGGCGGCGAACACCAGCGCCCCGACGCACAGCGCGCCCGTGGCGTCGGCCACCAGCCGCGCCACGGCCGTGGCGTACCGGACGAGCGCCCCCGGATCGCTGTCGCCGAGCGCGGCGTGCCCGTCGCCGCCGATCACCGCGACCACCACGACGACCACGGCCGCCGCCGCGAACCAACCCGAAGCCCTGAACAGTGCGCGCACGACAACCGGTCGAGGGCGGGGGCCCGCCGGTTCCGGACTGTGACCACGCGCACCACGAGGGGGAGTGGCAGGATGCAGTCGTGGACGTACGCGCGAGGAACAACGTCGTGGTGAAGGGTCGCGAGGACGGACCGGTGCTCGTGCTCGCCCACGGCTTCGGCTGCGACCAGAACCTCTGGCGGCTCGTGGTCCCCGCGCTGGGCGAGCACTTCAGGGTGGTGCTGTTCGACCACGTCGGGGCAGGCCGGTCGGACCTCGCGGCCTGGGACGAGCGCCGGTACTCCTCGCTCGACGGGTACGCCGAGGACGTGGTGGGGGTCTGCCGCGACCTGGGGGCGGGCCCGGTCGTGCTGGTGGGGCACTCGGTGAGCGCCATGATCGGCGTGCTGGCCGCGGTCGCGGAGCCGGAGCTGTTCTCCGGGCTGGTGCTGCTCACCCCGTCGCCCCGCTACGTCGACGAGGGCGACTACCGCGGCGGGTTCAGCGCGGCGGACATCGACGAGCTGCTGGACTCGCTGGACAGCAACTACCTGGGCTGGTCCGCCGCGATGGCCCCGGTGATCATGGGCAACCCGGACCGCCCCGAGCTGGGTGAGGAGCTGGAGAACAGCTTCTGCCGGACGGACCCGCGCATCGCGCGGGTGTTCGCGCGCACCACGTTCCTGTCGGACAACCGGGCCGACCTGGAGCGCGTGACCGTGCCGACGCTGGTCGTCCAGTGCGCCCACGACGCCATCGCGCCACCGGAGGTCGGGGCGTTCGTCCACGACCGGATCCGCGGCAGCGAGCTGGTCACGCTGGACGCGACCGGGCACTGCCCGCAGCTCAGCGCGCCGGAGGCGACCGCCGCGGCGATCATCCCCTTCGCCGTGAGAGCGAGCGGATGACCGGGGAGCCCACCACGGCGCTGCCGCGCGAGAGCCTGGAGGACCTCTACGAGAACGCTCCGTGCGGGTACCTGTCCACGTCGCTGGACGGGCGGATCGCGCGGGTCAACGCGACGCTGCTGTCCTGGCTCGGCTACTCCCGCGAGGAGGTCGTCGGCCGTCGCCGGTTCACCGACCTGCTGACCGTCGGCGGCCGGATCTACCACGAGACGCACTTCGCGCCGCTGCTGCGGATGCAGGGCGAGATCGGCGGGGTCGCGCTGGAGCTGGTCGCCGCCGACGGGCGCAGGCTGCCCGTGCTGGCCACGTCCGTGGTCCGCCGCGACGAGGACGGCGAGCCGGTGGTGATCCGGACGACCCTGTTCGACGCCCGCGACCGCCGGACCTACGAGCAGGAGCTGCTGCGGGCCCGCCGGGAGGCCGACCGCGAGCGGGACCGGTACCAGCGGCTCGCCACGACCCTCCAGCGGTCGCTGCTGCCGCCCGCCCTGGCCCACGTGCCGGGGGTGGAGGTGGCCGCGTACTACCACCCGGCGTCCGTCGACGAGGTCGGCGGCGACTTCTACGACCTGTTCCCGCTGGCCCAGGACCGGTGGGGGCTGTTCCTCGGCGACGTGTGCGGCAAGGGAGCAGGGGCCGCGGCGGTGACGTCGATCGCCCGCTACACGCTGCGGGCCGCCGCCGTGCACGACTCCGATCCCCGCGCCGTGCTGCGCACGCTGGACACCGTGCTGCGGCAGGAGGACGGCCGCCGGTTCTGCACGGTGGTGTTCGGCGTGCTCACGCGCACCGCCGACGGCTGCACCGTCGCGCTGGCCGGTGGCGGGCACCCCCCGGCGCTGCTGCTGCGCGCGGACGGCACGGCGCACCCGCAGGACCTCGTCGGCGGCCAACTGGTGGGCGTGCTGCCGGACGCCCGCTTCGTGGCCCGCACCGTGACCCTGGGGCCGGGCGACACGCTGCTGTTCTACACCGACGGCCTCACCGAGGCGCGGATCGCCGCCGACCGCTCCCGCTACGGCGACGAGGCGCTGCTGGACTTCGCCGCCGCCATCGCCCCGATGGGCTCGGCGGACACCGTGAAGGCGGTCCGCGGGCTGCTGACCGGGTTCGGCACCGGGCTGGACGACGACACCGCCGTGCTGGCGCTGGGCGTGCCGCCGGTCAGCGGTGCCTGACCTCGGCCTTCGGCACGCCGTCCACGCAGCGCAGCCGGACCTCCACCCTGGCGCGGCCGGAGAAGAACCTGATCGACGGGTGGTGGGCACCGGGGTCGGGCCGCGTCTGGAAGCCCTGGGCGGGCATGGCGGAGACGACCTCGACCTCGCCGCCGGTGCAGCGGGCGATGATCGACCCGCCGGGGCTGGTCAGGACCACCGGCTCGACGGCCGTCGCGGTGGTGGTCGTCGTCGGGGCCGGTGCGGACGAGGACGTGGTCGGCGGGGTGGGGGCGGCGGGCGTCGCCGACAGCCGCGCGTCCACCTCGGCCTGGCTGAGCGGCTCCTGGCCCGCGCCGACGATGCCGCTGCCGATCGCGTCCACGGCGGTCGTCCCGACGACCGTCGCGGCTCCGAGCGCGACCGCCCAGGCGAGCACCACCGTGAGCGCTCGGGTGCGGCCGGACCAGTGACGGGACACCGGACCAGTAAACCGCCCCCGCCCGTTAAGGCGCTCCTAACGGACTCCTAAGGCACCCGCGCGGGGGCACCGGGTGCCCTACCGTTCCGGGCATGGCACAGGTGCTGCTGATCGAGGACGACCCGAGGATCCGCACCGCGCTCATCCGCGGGCTCTCCGACCGCGGCCACGCCGTGACCTGGGCGCCGACCGCGCTCGCGGGCCTGGAGCGGGCCGTCGGCGACCGCCCGGACCTCGTGGTGCTCGACCTCGGGCTGCCCGACCTGGACGGCGTCACCGTGCTGCGGATGCTGCGCGGGGTGAGCCGGGTGCCGGTCGTCGTCGCGACGGCGCGGGACGGCGAGGACGAGATCGTCGCGGTGCTCGACGCGGGCGCGGACGACTACCTGGTCAAGCCGTTCGGCGCGGCGCAGCTCGACGCCCGCGTCCGGGCGGTGCTCCGGCGCGGCGGCGAGCACACCGAGGACGGCGCGGTCGTGGTCGGCGGGCTGCGGATCGACCCGAGGTCGCGCCGGGCGAGCCTGGACGGCCGCGCGCTCGACCTGACGCCCCGCGAGTTCGACCTGCTGCTCTACCTGGCCAACCGCGCGGGCGAGGTGGTCGGCAAGCGCGAGCTGCTGACCGAGGTGTGGCGGCTGCCCTACGGGGGCCCGGACAAGACGGTCGACGTCCACCTGTCCTGGCTGCGCCGCAAGCTCGGCGAGACCGCGCAGGACGTCCGCTACCTGCACGCCGTGCGCGGGGTCGGGGTTCGGCTCAGCGCGCCGGGGGAGTGACCGCCCGTGCGACGACGGGTGCTGCTGCTGGTCGGCGCGACCACCTCGCTGGTGCTGGTGGCGTTCCTGCTGCCGCTGGCGCTGCTGATCCGCGACGTGGCCGCCGACCGGGCCGTGCAGGCGGCGACCGTGCGGGCGCAGTCGCTCAGCGCGCTGGTCGCCACCACCGACGCCGCCGCGCTGTCGCTGAGCGTGCGGCAGGTCGACACCGACGCCACGGTCTTCCTGGCCGACGGCAGCACGCTGGGCGCGACCGCGCGGCGCACCTCGCTGGTGGAGCTGGCCTTCCGCGGCACCAGCGCGACCGGTGACGTGCCCGGCGGCCGGGAGATCGTGTTCGCGGTGGCGGGCCCCACCGGCACGATCGGGGTGATCCGCACGTTCGTGCCCGACGCGCGGCTCACGGCCGGGGTCGACCGGGCGTGGCTGCTGCTGGTCGGCCTCGCCGTGGCGCTGCTCGCGGTCAGCCTCGTGGTCGCCGACCGGCTGGCGAGGTCGCTGGTGCGGGCCACCATCTCGCTGGCCGCCGTGTCGCACCGGCTGGCGCGCGGTGAGCTGGACGCCAGGGCCGATCCGGACGCGCCGGGGGAGATCGGCGTCGTGGCGACCGCGCTCAACGGGCTCGCGGGCCGCATCGCCGACCTGCTGCGCGAGGAGCGGGAGACCATCGCCGACCTGTCCCACCGGGTGCGGACCCCGCTGATGGCGCTGCGGCTGGACGCCGAGGCGCTGGGCGACCCCGCCGACGCCGACCGCATCGGGGCGGGCGTCGACGCGGTGCAGCGGGCCGTGACCCAGGTGATCGAGCAGGCCCGGCGGCGCGGTGTCGACCCGGCGGGCGGCTGCGACGCCGCCGAGGTGGTGCGGGAGCGGGTCGCGTTCTGGCTCGTGCTCGCCGAGGACACCGACCGCGGGGTCGGCGTGGACGTGCCGGAGGGGCCGCTCCCGGTCGCCGTCGCGAAGGCCGACCTCGAAGCGGGCGTGGACGCGCTGCTGGGCAACGTGTTCGCGCACACCCCGGACGGCACGGACTTCCGCGTCGCGCTGCTGGCCCGTGAGGACGGCGGGGCCAGGCTGGAGGTGGCCGACGCCGGGCCGGGGACCGACGCCGCCGCCGTGCGTCGCGGGAGCAGCGGGTCGGGGTCCAGCGGGCTGGGGCTCGACATCGTGCGGCGCACCGCGGAGCAGGCGGGCGGCGGGCTGCGGATCGGCCCGTCGGAGCACGGTGGTCTGCTCGTGACCGTCGACCTCGGACCGCCCCCTTAGGAACCCGTTAACCCCGCGGCAGCGCGCCGCTAGGCCTCCGCCCGGCACCGTCGCTCCTGTCCAGCCACAACGGAAAGGGGCCGATCGTGTCGAACTGGAACAGGGCCGCCCTCGTGGGCGGAACGCTCGCGCTGCTGGTGACCGCGGGGACCGCGGCGGCGGCCTTCACGGGCTCCGACGGCACCGTCGCGACCACCGGCGGGACGTCCACCTCGGTCAGGTCGACCACCGCGTCGGCGCCGCCGTCCACGTCGACCTCCTCCGCCGCCCCGTCCTCGTCGGCCGCCGCCGGGCTGACGGCGGAGGAGGCGGAGCGGAAGGCGCTCGACGAGGTGGGCGGGGGGCGCGTGGAGCGCTCCGAACGGGAGTGGGAGCACGGCCGGTGGGTGTGGCACGTGCGGATCGAGGGGCAGGACGGACGCCGCCACGACGTGCGGGTCGACGAGGAGACCGGGGAGGTGTGCGCGGACGGACGGCCCCACGGCCCCGGTCGTGGTCACGGTTCCGGCCGGTGGGGTCGAGGCGGTCGCGGTTACTAGTCCGCCGCGGCGGAAGGCCTGGCCAACGGGCCTTCCGCCGCACTTCTGGTCTACAAAGGATGGTCCTTCCGGTCGTCACCGGTCGTTCGATCACCCTGGTGGCGGTTGTCCCGGTCGTGCGACGATTGCACCTTGCGAGCCTTCGCACGAAAGGTGTCGGCCGCGCCACGACCTGGGGGTTTCGGCGCCGACCGCGGAACCGGTGGACGAGGTGGCGACAGCGCGGGACAAGGTTGAACTACGGGGAGTACGCCTGCTCACCAGCGCGTTCGCCTGGATGGGCGGGCTCGCACTGCTGGCGGCGCTCGTCGGCACGGGGCAGGGGCCGCTGCACCACCCGCTGGTGGCGCTCGCGGTCGTGGTGCTCACGACGTGGGTGGTGAGCCCGGACGGCGACGCGTGGTGGGTGGCCGTCGCGGAGGGCGTGGTCGCGGTGTCGGCGTTCCTCGCGCTGCCCGGCCCGCAGCCGGTGATCGGGTTCCTCTTCGGCGTGACCGTCCGGCGGTCGCTGCGCGGCGGGACGGCGTGGTTCCCGCTCAAGGCGACACCCGCGCTGCTGGGGTACGTGGTCGGGCTCGGCGCGGCCATCGGGCTGGGTCTCGACTCGCAGCCGCACGGCATCGACGCGCTGGTGGGCAGCCTCATGCCGCTCGTGGGCCTGGTGATCGGCTCGGGGGCGCTGTACAAGGTCGTGGGCGCGGCCGAGGCCGCCGACTCCGCCCACCTGACCCTCTCGGCGGTCGTGCAGGCCAGCCCCGTCGGCCTGGTGCTGCTCGGCCGCGACGGCGTGCCGCGGCTGCACAACGACCGCGCGCGGGCCCTGCTCGACTGGTCGGAGCCGGGCGCGGTGCCGTGCCCCCACGGCCCCGACATCACCGCCTGCGACCACGGCTGCCGCACCGCGTCGGACCCGGTGGAGGTCCGGGTCGGCCGGACCGGGGTGCTCGCGCTGCACCCCACGCCCGTCGACCCGGACCGCACGCTGGTCGCCGTGGTGGACGTGAGCGCCCGGTCCCGCCGCGAGGAGGCGCTGCGCACCCGTTCCGAGCGCGACGAGCTGACCGGGCTCGTCGGCCGCGCGCACTTCCTGCACCTCGTCGACCAGGCCGTGCCCGGCGACGGCGGCCCCGTCGGCCTGCTGGTCATCGACCTCGACCAGTTCAAGGAGATCAACGACACCGAGGGCCACGAGGCCGGTGACGAGTACCTGGTGTCGGCCGCCGACCGCATCCACTCGGCCGTCGGCCCCGGCGCGGTCGCCGCGCGGATAGGGGGTGACGAGTTCGCCGTCCTCGCCCCCGGCCACGACACCGCCGCCGGCGTCCGGCTCGCCGACCGGATCCTCGACGCGCTGGCCGAGCCGCTGTCCGCGTTCGGCTACGAGCTGGTGATCCGCGCCAGCGTCGGGATCGCGGTGGCCGAGCGCGACGGCGTCGCGGCCGACCTGCTGCGCGACGCCGACACCGCCATGTACGTCGCCAAGCGCGAGGGCGGCGCCCGCCACCGGCTGTTCCACCCGGAGATGGGCGAGCAGGCGCTGGCGCGGCAGCGCGACAAGGTCGACCTGCGCGCCGCCATCGACAGCGGCCAGCTCGTCCTGCACTACCAGCCGATCGTGGACCTGGCGAGCGGTCGCGTGACCGGCGCCGAAGCGCTCGTCCGCTGGCAGCGCCCCGGCCACGGCCTGCTGAGCCCGGTCGAGTTCATCGGGCTCGCCGAGGAGACCGGCCTCATCGTGCCGCTGGGCAACCGCGTGCTGCTCGACGCCTGCGAGCAGGCCGTGCGCTGGCAGGAGCGGTCCATCGGCGTCACGGTCAACGTGTCCACCCGCCAGCTCTCCCAGGCGGGTTTCCTCGACACCCTCGACCAGGTGCTCACCACGACCGGCCTGCGCCCCGGCGGGCTGACGATCGAGGTCACCGAGTCGGTGTGGGCCGACGAGGTCGCCATGCGCACCCTGATGGCCGTCCGCGACGCGGGCGTGCGCGTGGCGCTGGACGACTTCGGCACCGGCTACTCGTCGCTGAGCTACCTCCAGCGCTACCCGTTCGACGTCGTGAAGATCGACAAGTCGTTCACCGCGGAACTGGGCGAGTCCGGCCGCACGGCGGGCGTCGTCCGCTGCATCATCGACCTGACGAGGGTCCTGGGCGCGGTGGCGGTCGCCGAGGGCATCGAAACCCCCTCCCAGGCCGAGTGGCTGAGGGCGGCGGGCTGCGACTACGCGCAGGGGTACCTGTTCGGCAAGCCGGACGTGGCGGAGAACTGGGACGTGCAGCCGTCGGTGGTGTGGGCGGCGGAGCGGGAGTGACCGCGGACCGGGCTCCTGACCTCCGCCGGGCCCGGTCGCGCGCGGGACTAGGGCGTGACCGGTGCGTTGGTCAGGCCCTTCACCGCCCCGGTCACGGTGTTCGAGGCGTGGACGACGTCGGGCATCGCCGCGCGCTTCGACACCGGCGTGACGTCGACGGCGTACTGGCCGACGCCGCCGAGGTCGGACCGGTCGTTCCGCCACGCGGTGCCGCACCCGTGGGGCAGCGCGGGCGTGCCGGTGGCGGTCGAGGTGACCGCGCGGCCCGGCGTCCACTACCGCGGGCGGGCGACCACGGTGATGAAGAAGTCGTCGATGTGCTGAATGGCCGTCACGAACGCGTCGAAGTCGACCGGTTTGGTCACGAACGCGTTCGCGTGCAGCTGGTAGCTGCGCAGCACGTCCTCCTCGGCGCCGGACGTCGTCAGCACGACCACCGGGATGCGGCGGAGGTCCGCGTCCTGCTTGATCTCCGAGAGGACCTCGTGGCCCGCCATGCGGGGGAGGTTGAGGTCCAGCAGGATCAGGTCGGGCCGGGGCGCGTCCGCGTACTCGCCCTCCTTGCGCAGGAACGCCAGCGCCTCGACGCCGTCGCGCACCTGGTGCAGCCGGTTGACGATGCGGTGGCGCTCGAACGCCTCCTCGGTGATGAGGGCGTCGCCGGGGTCGTCCTCGATCAGGAGGACGTCGATCGCCGGTGCGGCGGGAACCATCACGGCGGCGTCCATTCCTGGGATCGGCACGAGCCTGTGGGGGCCATCGTGCCACGTCGGGGTGGTCCGTGACGGTCGTGGCTCACCCCGGTCCCTCCCGTCGCGACCGCTCCAGCACCTCGTTGGCCCGCAACGCTTCGGCGAGCTGGTCCTCCAGGGCGACGATCCGGCACGCGGCGTCGACCGCTGTGCCCCGGTCCAGCAGTTCCCTGACGCGGCCCGCGAGCTCCAGCTGGTAGCGGGAGTAGCGGCGGTGGCCGCCCTCGGACCGCTGCGGGGTGATGAGTCCCGCGCTGTCCAGGCTGCGCAGGAAGACCTGGGTCACGCCGAGGATCTCGGCGGCGCGGCCCATCGAGTAGGCCGGGTAGTCCTCGTCGTCGAACCTGCTGTTCGCGTCCTGGTCGGGTGTGCCGGGTGTCGGGTCCATAGGGCCTTTCCGAGTGGCGCGGGAGCGTAGCTCAACCCGCTGGAAAACAAACTCTATGCGGATCGTCGATCAATGTCTACTATCGCCGCTGTAGATTTCCGGGACGAGGCCCCAGGGCCACCCAGGCGAGGAGAGATCGTCATGCGCACGGTTCCCGGACAGGACCCCGACGCGGGCGTCTCGTGGCTGGGCGTGGACCACCGGGAGGAGCGGGGAGCGGTGGTGGTCGCCGTCGCGGGCGAGGTCGACGTGGTCACGGTGCCGGACCTGGAGGAGCGGATCGACGCGGTCGTGCGGGAGGACCTTCCGCTCGTCCTCGACCTGGCGGGCGTGACGTTCCTCGACTCGACCGGGCTCAGCGCGCTGGTGCGCTGCCACCGGCGGGGGCTGCTCGGCGGCGGGTTCCGCCTCGTCGTCGCGAACCGCGCGGTGTCGCGACCGCTCGAACTCACCGCGCTGGACGACCTGCTGGAGGTCTACCCGACGCTGGAGGCCGCGCTGGAGGGCTGACGGCACCATTGGGTCCACAGTGGACTGATGGGTCTCGTCGTCCGGCGGGCGCGGCGGTCCGGGTCGGTCTTTCCCGTTGTCCGCGAACGGGACCAGACCTCTGCCGCAAGTGGTCCGGTGTGCCCGTTCGGGCAGAAACTTGCTCGGAACGCAATCGAGTCGGTCGATCGGCCGAAGCCGCCCCCGCTCTTTGGTACCGTGTGATAACCCCGTTTTCGTCGGGGGGTGACGCGCCGTGAGCGGCGAGGAGGCCGGTAGTTGACGGGACGCGGTGCCGCGCTGGTGCGCTTCACCGTGCTGGGGCCCGTCCGGGCGTGGCGGGACGACGTCGAGATCGATCTGGGCGCACCGCAGCAGCGCCTCGTGCTGGCGTTCCTGCTGGCGCGCGGGGGTAGACCGGTGGGTCTGGGCGAACTCGTCGACCTGCTCTGGGACGAGAACGCGCCGAGCAGCGCGGTCAACGTGGTGCACCGGTCCGTCGGGCTGCTGCGCCGGATGCTGGAGCCGGGTCTGCCGCCGAGGGCCGCGGGCGCCTGGCTGCTCCGCAAGGCCGGGGGCTACCAGCTCGGGGTCGACGAGGACTCGCTGGACCTGCTGCGGTTCCGGGCGCTGGCCGCCGAGGCCGGGCGGTTGGCCGCCGCCGGTGACCACGCCGCCGCGGTGCCGCTGTTCGCCCGCGCCTTCGCGCTGTGGCGGGGCCGCAGCGCCGAGGGGCTCGTCGCCGGGTCGCGCGCGCTCGCGCTGTTCGCCGCGATCGACAACGAGCGGCTCGCACTGGCCAGGACCGCCGCCGAGACCGCGCGCAAGGCCGGGATGGCCGAGGAGCTGCTGCCCGCCCTGCGGTCCGTCGCGGCGCGGGCCAGGCTGGACGAGGCGCTCCAGGCCCAGGTCATGCTGCTGCTCGCCGCGGCGGGCCACCAGGCGGAGGCGCTGGGGATCTACCAGACCGTGCGCACGCGCCTGTCCGGGGAGCTGGGCATCGGACCCGGTCCCGCGCTGCGCGAGGCGCACCAGCGGGTCCTGGCGCAGGAGGTCGCGCCCGTCGTGCGGGCACCCGCGCGGTCCGAGGCGCCGTCGGTGTTCCGCGTCGGCATCCGGCCCGCCCAGTTGCCCGCCGACCTGCCCTCGTTCAGCGGTCGCCGCCCGGAGCTGGAGGCGCTGCGCGCGCTGGTGCCCGAGGACCCGGCCGCCTCGCCGTCCACGGTGATCTGCGCGATCGACGGGATGCCCGGCACCGGGAAGACCACCCTCGCGGTGCACTTCGCGCACGCGGTGTCCGAGCTGTACCCCGACGGGCAGCTGTACGTGAACCTGCGCGGGTTCGACCGCAGCGGAGCGGTGCTGGACCCCGGCGAGGCGCTGCGCGGGTTCCTGGGCGCGCTCGACGTGCCGCCGACCAGGATGCCGTCCACCGTGGACGAGCAGACGGGCCTGTACCGCAGCCTCACTGCGGGCAGGCGGATGCTCGTGGTGCTGGACAACGCGCGCGACGCCAACCAGGTCCGCCCCCTGCTGCCCGGCTCGGCGACCTGCCTGGTGGTCATCACCAGCCGCGACAGGCTGACCGGGCTGATGGCGACCGACGGGGCGCACCTCGTGTCGCTCGACGTGCTGGGCGCCGCGGAGGCGAGGGAGAACCTGGTGCGCCGGATCGGCGCCCGCCGGGTCGGCGCGGAACCGCACGCGGTCGACGACGTGGTCCGGTTCTGCGCGGGCCTGCCGCTCGCGCTCAGCCTCGTCGCCGCGCGGGCCGCCGCCCGCCCGGAGTTCCCGCTGGCCGCGATCGCCGACGAGCTGAAGGACAGCGAGGGCAGCCTGGACGCCTTCGACGACGGCAGCAGCGGCGACGTGCGGACCGTCTTCTCCTGGTCGTACCGGATGCTCGGCGAGCGCGCCGCGCGGCTGTTCCGCCTGCTGTCGCTGCACCCCGGACCGGACGTCTCGCTCGCCGCCGCCGCGAGCCTGCTCGGCGCGGACGCCAGGGAGACCCGCCGCCTGCTGTACGAACTCGTCCGCGGCAGGCTGGTCACCGAGCACGTGCCGCGCCGGTACGCCGCCCACGAGCTCATCCAGGTGTACGCCGCCGAGCTGAGCCGGGAGCTGGACTCCGACTCGGACCGCGCGGAGGCGCTCGACCGGTTGCTCGACCACTACCGGCAGACCGCGCACCGGGCCAACGTGCTGCTCAGGCCGAGGATGATCCCGGAGAGCCCCGGCGAACCGCTGCCCGGCGTGCGCCCGGAGCCCGTCGAGGACGACGACCGGGCGACCCGCTGGATGGCCGCCGAGCACCAGGTGCTCATGGCCGTCGTCCGGCACACCGCCACGACGGGCCGTCCCGCCTACGCCAGGGGTCTCGCCCTGTCGATGCAGCAGTACCTCCAGTACCAGGGCCTGTGGCACGAGTGGGACTCGATCATGTCCGTCGTGGTGGCCGTGTCCGAGATCGAGGGCGACCAGCTCGGCCGCGCCCTCGCCATGCGCAGCCTCGCCGGGGCCCGCCACTACCTCGACCGGCCCGCCGAGGCCATCGCGCTGCTCAACCGCACCCAGGAGATCTTCCGCCTCCTCGGGCTGACCTACGAGCAGGCCCACGTGCACAGCGGGCTCGGGTCGATCCTCTCCCGCGGCCGCAGGCTCGCGGAGGCCGCCCACCACCACGAGCTGGCCCTCGCGCTCTACGCGGAGGCGGGCGACCTGCACGGCCAGGCGAACTCGTTGCAGGGCATCGCCTGGGCCCGCAGCCACCTCGGGGAGCACGGCGAGGCCGTCGCGCTGGCCAGGAAGGCCATGACGATCTTCCGGGAGCTGGAGGACGGCAACGGCGAGGGCAACTGCTGGGTCGTGCTGGCCGAGTCCTACCGGCTGCGCGGCCGGTTCGACCGGGCCATCGCGTACCGGCGGCGGGCCGTCGAGCTGTACCGGAAGGCGAACATCCCGGTGTACGAGGCCGAGGAGCTGGTGGAGCTCGGCGACACGATGATGGAGGCGGGGGACCGGTCCGGGGCGCGGGAGGCGTGGCTGCGGGCGCTGGCGATCCTGGAGGAGCTCAAGCTCCCCTCCGTCCGGCTGATCACGAACCGGCTGCTCGACCAGCACCAGCCCGCGGGCTGACGCACCCCGTCCCACCGCTCGCGTGAGATCCGGGCTACACCTGAGTCGGAACTTCCAATCCAGGGAGTACGGTGGAACCACCAACTCGGATGGGAGTCGACATGGACCTCGCAGGCCGCACCGCACTCGTCACCGGTGCCAACCGCGGACTCGGGCGGCACTTCGCCGAACAGCTGATCAAGAGGGGAGCCACGGTCTACGCGGGTGCTCGGAACCCTGCGTCCGTCGACCTCCCCGGAGCCGTCCCGATCGCGCTCGACGTGACCGACCCCGAGTCGGTCGCCGCCGCGGCACGCGCCACCTCGGGAGTCTCGATCCTGATCAACAACGCAGGGTCGTTCACCGGGGCGTCGCTGGCCGACGGCTCGCTGGAGGACATCAGGCTGGAGATGGACACCCACTACTTCGGCACGCTGCTGGTCACCAGGGCGTTCGCGCCGCAGCTCGCCGAGCACGACGAGAGCGCGGTGCTGAACGTGCTCTCGGTCCTGTCCTGGGTGACCAGGCCCGGTTTCAGCGCCTACGCGGCGGCGAAGTCGGCCGCCTGGTCGCTCACCAGCGCGCTGCGCATCGAACTGGCCGGGCAGGGCACGGGGGTCAGCGCGCTGCACGTCGGGTTCCTCGACACCGACATGGTCGGGCACGTCGACGCGCCCAAGAGCGACCCGGCCGTCATCGCGGCCCTCGCGCTGGACGGCGTGGAGGCGGGGGAGCCCGAGATCGTGGCCGACGACCGCAGCCGCGCCGTCCAGTCGCGGCTCTCGGGCGGCGTGGCGGCGCTCTACCCCCGGTCCGCCTGAGCGTCGAACTCGTCCCGCGCCTCCAGCACCTCCGGGATGTGCTCCTCCGCCCAGCGGCAGAGCGCCTCCAGCGGACCGCGCAGCGTGCGGCCGAGCGGGGTCAGCTCGTACTCGACCCTGGGCGGCACCTCGGCGTGGGCGGTGCGCCGCAGCAGCCCGTCGCGTTCGAGGTCGCGCAGCGTCGAGGTGAGGACCTTGCCGCTGATGCCGTCCAGGGCCTCGCGGACCTCGCCGAACCGCCGGGGCCCGTCGGCCAGGGTGATCACGACCATCGCCGTCCACTTGTTCGCGATGCGGGCCAGGGACGTGCGCGACGGGCACGTCCTGGTCAGCACGTCCCAGCGCGGAGTGTGTGACATGGCTCGCATCCGTCCAATGGTTACCTTGAGGTAATTGATTACCAAAAGAAACCATAGCTCCCTGCAACGACAACAGGGAGGCTCCACATGTCCGACCAGAACACCGCCGTCGTCCGGAAGTACTTCGACGCGCTCGCCGCGGGCGACCTCGACACCGTCGGCGCGCTGCTGTCGCCGGACGTCGTCTGGCACCAGCCGGGCGCGAACCGCTTCTCCGGCACCCGCTCCGGCGCGGGCGAGGTCTTCGCCATGATCGGCGGGATGGTGGAGAGCAGCCGCGGCACCTTCCGGATCGACCGCGTCGACCACCTCATGGGCAACGGCGACCTGGTCGCCGCCACCATCCACTTCGTGGCCGAGCGCGACGGCGCGTCGCTCGCGCTGGACGGGGTGGACCTGCTGCGGATCGCCGACGGCGTGATCGCGGAGGCGTGGCTGTTCGGTTCGGACCAGGACGTCGAGGACGCCTTCTGGGGCAGCTGATCTGCCGGTCGGCCACCCGCGCTGGATGATGTCCGTCGTGCGGGGAGGTGCGAGCTGAACACCGTCGTGTCCGTGGTGCTGCTGGTGGCGGTGCTGGCGTTCGCCGTCGTCCGGCCGAGGGGGTGGCCCGAGGCGGTGGCGGCGGTGCCCGCGGCGCTCGTGGTGCTGGCGACCGGCGCCATCTCGGTGCCGCACGCGGTCGCGGAGGTCGAACGGCTGGCTCCGGTCGTCGGCTTCCTCGCCGCGGTGCTGGTGCTCGCCCGGCTGTGCGCCGACGAGGGGCTGTTCGAGGCGGCCGGGTCGCTCATGGCCCGGCTGTGCGCGGGGAGCCCGAAGCGGTTGCTGGGCTCCGTGTTCGGCGTCGCCGCCGCCATCACGGCCGTGCTCAGCCTGGACGCCACGGTCGTGCTGCTGACGCCCGTGGTGTTCGCCACCGCGTCCAGGCTGGGCGCACGGCCCAAGCCGCACGTGTACGCGTGCACGCACCTGGCCAACTCGGCGTCGCTGCTGCTGCCGGTGTCGAACCTGACGAACCTGCTGGCTTTCACCGCGGCGGGCATCTCGTTCACCCGCTTCGCCGAGCTGATGGCGCTGCCGTGGCTCGCCGCCATCGCCGTGGAGTACGCGGTGTTCCGGCTGTTCTTCGCCACCGACCTCGCGGCGGGCGCCGACGCGGGCCTGCCGGTGCCCGCCCGCCCCGCGCCGCGGTTCGTGCTCGTCGTGCTGGCGCTGACCCTGATCGGGTTCGCGGTCACCTCACCGCTCGGCGTCGACCCGGCGTGGGCGGCGTTCGGCGGGGCGCTGGTGCTGGCCGTGCGCGCCCTCGTGCGCCGCACGACCGCACCCCGCGCGCTGCTCGGGTCCACGAGCGTCCCGTTCCTCCTCTTCGTCCTGGCACTGGGGATCGTCGTCCGCGCGGTCGTCGACAACGGGCTGTCCGACGCCGTCGGCCACCTCGTCCCGAGCGGCGGCTCGCTGCTCGCGCTGCTCGGCCTGGCGGCCGTCGCCGCGGTCCTCGCCAACCTGATCAACAACCTGCCCGCCGTGCTGGTGCTGCTGCCGCTGGCGGCCTCGGGCGGGACGGGCGCGGTGCTGGCCGTCCTCATCGGCGTCAACATCGGCCCCAACCTGACCTACGTGGGGTCGCTGGCGACCCTGCTGTGGCGCCGCATCCTGCACCAGCACGACACGAGCACCGACCTCGCCGAGTTCACCCGGCTCGGCCTGCTCACCGTGCCGGTGTCCCTCGTGCTCTCCGTCCTGGGACTCTGGGTGGGGCTGACCGTGATCGGAGGCTGAGGTGGACGTCGTCGTCTGGGTCGTCGAGGGCACCTGGCGGGCCTGCGTGCACGCCGCGCGGAACCTCACCCCGCCCGGCTCGCGGGTCGTGCTGCTGCACGTGACCGCGCCGGACGTGCCGGGTGCGGCGCACGGCGCGTTCGCGGGGCTGCTCGGCAGGGGCCACCCCGAACGCGATCCCGGTCTCCAGGTGGAGGAGTTCGCCGAGGTCGCCGCGCGGCACCTGCTCGACGTGGCCGCCGCGGAGCTGGAGCTGCCCGCCACCGCGGTGAACCGCCACGGCCGCCCCGAGGAGGAGGTCGTCGCCGCGGCGGAGGGCGCGGGCCTGCTGATCGTCGCCCGCGACGGCGACCGCGACCGCCTCGGCCCGAGGAGCCTCGGTCACGCCACGCGCTTCGTCGTCGACCACGCCCCGTGCCCGGTGCTGCTGGTGTGGCCGGAGCAGGCACCCGGCATCGAGTCGATCCCGCCGCCACCGCGGTGAGCAGTCCGCCGCCGTCGGGCACACCTTGGCGTCCGGGCTGCTCCACACCGACCCGTTCGGGTTCGGCTCGACCCCGCTGTCGGACGCCTGGTCGTGTTCACGACCTCGTCCGACGCCTCAGGCTCACCGCCGCCCGCGCTCGCGGCGAGGACGTCGGTCACGTGGTGCACGACCGGGCCCGCGTTGCCGGGCGCCGGGTCGTTCACCACCGACACGGTGTCCTCGAACGTCACCAGGCCCAGTTGGTGGTCGCCGCCCGACGCCGCCACGACGTCGTTGACGATGCTGTTGACGCCGGTCTTGATGGTGGCGATGGTGCCGCCCGTGCTGCCGGTGTCGTCCAGCGCGAACGCCACGTCCAGCGGGCCGCACCGGCTCGCGGCCGGTGCGGGGGCCGCCGTGGTGGAGGGGGTCGCGACGACGGTGCCGAACCCGGCCACCACCGCGCAGGCCAGTGCGGCGAACGCGCGCCGTCGTCCACGTCGACGAACGGAACCCAGCAGCCCATCTCTTCTCACTCGCGGGAAACGCCGTGTCCCGGCTGGTGTGAATGAAAGGACTGTGTGGTCTGTTCGTTGACGGGGGGATTTGCTTTGTCGGGTGGCGTGCGAGGGGGTCACCCGGATGGTCGTTGACGGTGGGCGGTGTCGTGGTTGTTGACCATGTGTCACTGTGTGCGGTGTGCGAGCGGGGGATGCGGCGGTCGACGTGGTCGTGCCGAGCCTGTTGGTGTCCGTCGACGACCTCACGCCGGTCGGATCGGTGGTCCTGCTGTGGGCCGTCGGTCAACTCGTCGTGGGACACGACCGGCACTTCGACCCGGCGGAGTTCCGCCGTGGGGCGAGGAGGGTGCTCGCCCGGTTCGGCCCGGACGGGGCCACGCCCGAGGAGGCCGTTCAGAGCCTCGTGGGCGCGAACCTGTGGGAGGGGACCGGGTTCACCCGGAGGGTGGCCGGTCTGCTGCGGAACCGGGTGCTGCGGGCGCAGGTGGTCGACGTGGTCCGCGACCGGTCGGTGGTCGTCGACGTCGACGGGCTGCTGGCCGAGGTGGGGCTGTCGGGCTGCGACTCGGTGCTGCCGACCGCGTTGGAGATCATCGAACCGCTGGTCGGCCAGGAGATCCGGACGGTGACCGGCGCCCCCAACAGGGTGCTGGCGCTGAGGGGTTCGGTGGCGGTCGTGGCCACCGACGCGTCACCGGACGGTGAACCGGTCCCGGTGCTCATGGTCCAGAACGGGCTCGACCTGCTGCGGCGCGACGGTTCCGTCGGCGTCACCGTGCGGGAGCTGGGCTACCGCAGCGCGTTCGTCGGCGCCGTGCTGGCCACGCTGCCGGGTGCCGCGGCGTCGACGCGCCCGGCCAGGATCACCCTGACCGGGCCCGTCGACGTCCCCGTTCCCGACGACCCGCGGCTGGACGGCCTCGACGGGGTCGCCCTGCGGCCGTACCGCCGGGAGCAGGGCAGGCTGCGGCGGGCGCTCCTGGGCGACCGGGTCCAGGCGCCGTGCGACCTCTGCGGCCACCTGGTCCCGGCGGAGTTCCTGGTGGCGGCCCACGTCAAGCGCCGGTCGGAGTGCTCCCCCGCCGAGCGCGCGGACGTGCGGAACGTCGCGATGCTGGCCTGCGTGTTCGGCTGCGACCACCTCTACGAGGCGGGCCACGTGACGGTCGACGCCACGGGCACGCTGGTGGCCACGCCCGCCGAGACCGAGTTGACCGGCCTCGTCGGCGAGCACCTCCGCCGCCTGCACGGACGTCGGTGCACCGCCCACCGGGCGGAGTCGGAGCAGTACTTCGCCTGGCACCGCCGCGAGTTCAGCGCCTCGGTCTGAGCACCGCGTACGTCGCCGTGCCGACCACGGCCAGCACACCCGCCGTCCACGAGGCCACCGGGGTGTCCGGTTCCTGGAGCATCCACGTCAGCACCCGCGTGCCCACGTCGTCGGTCCGCGGGATGAAGAGGGCGACGGCGAGCCAGCCCAGGGGGAGGGTCCAGGCGTGGTGGCCGCCGAACACCGCCGCCGCCAGGGCGGTCAGGCCCGCCAGGCCCGCGCTGTCGCGGAGCACGAACGACACCGGGGCCAGGTCGGTGGTGAAGACCAGCAGGAGGGCGGCCGACACCGCGGCGATGAGGACCACGTGCGCGAGGCGGCGGGGGAGCCAGCGGATCGCCGCCGTGCGGTCCAGGTGCGGGTCCTGGCCGCTGAGACCGGTGGCCAGGACCGCGACGGCGGCGACCAGCGACAGTGCCGCCAGGTGCGGGTCCGGGGGGTCGGCCAGGGCCCACACGGCGAACGTCGTGACCAGGGCGGCCACCAGGGTCGCCGGGACCTGGCGGGAGCGGGCGTAGAGGGTCAGCCACCTCATCCGGTCAACGCCTCCCACTGGTCGCCCTCGCACGAGACGCCGATCCGGCGGGCCGCCTGGACGCGGGCCAGCTGCTCGGTCCCGGGCAGGGTGCGGAAGGTGGCCCACGTCCGCTCGGCGTCGGCCATCGCGCCGCCGTTGAGGTAGTTGCTGCCCACCAGCGGCTTCAGCTCGCCGGTGAACCAGGCCGCGGTCACGAGGCGCGCCACGTGCTCGCGCTGCACGACGACCCCGGCGGTGTTCAGGCCGTAGCACGGGGGGAGGCCCGCGCCCGCCACGAGGATGCGGGTGAGGTCGGTGCCGGTGGGCTTGGCGAACCGCCACTCGTCGAACACGTAGGTCACGGCGTCGGCGGAGCGGGGACGGGGGCCTATCCGGGGGACCTCCCCGGTGTGCTCGCGGACGGTGGTCGGCGCGTCCGGGAGCTTCGCCAGCAGCCGCAGGGCGTCCTCGCCCGGTCCGGCCAGGAGCGGCAGCCGGGCCTCGTGCACCCGCGACGCGCACACGTCGCCGTCGCACACCTGCTCGGCCGCCGCCGCGTCGACGACGTAGGTCTCCGAGGCGGTGGACGGCAGCACGGCGGTCGCCAGCGCGGCGCTCAGCGCCACCGGCAGCAGGGCCGCCAGGCGGGTGCGCACCGTGGAGGCGGTCGCCAGCAGGACGCCGGTCGCCGCCAGCCCGGCCAGCCACAGGGCCTGGCCCGCGTTCGCGGCCGGGGCGACCGCGGTGAACACGTTGTCCAACGGAGCGAGCGAGGGGGAGAGCAGCGAGACCCGGTAGGGGATGCCGTTGTCCTCGATCGACAGGGGGATCATCGCCACCAGCGCGACCACGGACAGCAGCGGCGGCACCAGCGGCGACGGGATCGTCCGCCCGATGCCCAGGCCGAGCCACGCCCCCGCGACCAGGCCGAGCACCCCCACCAGCGCGGTGGGCACCCAGGTGGCGGAGAGGTAGCCGTCACCCGCGAGCGCCTGCACGCCGCCGATCGCGGTCAGCAGCAGGTACGCGGTGGCCAGCAGCAGACCGATCGCGCCCGCGGTCCCGGCGGTCCGGTGCAGGGCGGGTCGGGGGGTGGAGGTGAGCAGTTCGACCATGCGCGAGCGGTGGTCGCGCAAACCCTGGAGGGCGCCCGCGCCGACCGCCAGCGGCCACAGGAACACCAGCATGAACCGGAGCCACCGGGTGGTGGCGTACAACTGCTCGTCCCACGCCACCGAGCCCTTCGTCCACGGCGCGCTGAGCAGGTAGAACAGGCCCAGCGTGAGCAGCAGCACGAGCGCGCTGATCCACGGCGCCACCGAGCGCCGCAGTTCGACACCGAGGATCCGCCGGTTCACCAGCCACCCCTTCCCTGGTTGAGGAGCGCGGTGTAGCCGCGTTCGATGGGGCTGTCGCCGACGTGCTCGGACGTGCCCGCCGCGGCCAGCTGCGCCGGGGTGCCCTGGAAGACGAGCTTGCCCTCGGCGAACAGCACGACGTCGGTGCACGCGGTGGCCACGTCCTCGACCAGGTGGGTCGACACGACGACGCAGCTGTCGGTGCCGAGTTCCTGGAGCAGTTCGCGGAACCGCAGCCGCTGCGCCGGGTCGAGGCCCGCCGTCGGCTCGTCGAGCAGCAGGACCGTCGGGTCGTTGACGATGGCCTGCGCGATCCCGGCCCGCCGCACCATGCCCCCGGACAGGGTCTTCATCCTGGAGTCGGCGCGGTCGGCGAGGCCCACCCGCTCGATGGCCCGCTGCACCGCGGCGGCGACGTCCCGCTTCGGCATCTCCTTGAGCCACGCCATGTACTCGACGAACTCGCGGACCGTGAAGCGCTTGTAGTACCCGAACTCCTGCGGCAGGTACCCGAGCCTGCGGCGCACCTCGCGCTGGTCGGCACGTCCCCCGACGGCCGTGCCGAGCAGTTCGAGCGCGCCACCGGCCGGGCGGAGCACCGTCGCCAGTGCCCTGATCAGGGTGGTCTTGCCCGCGCCGTTGGGGCCGAGCAGGCCGTGCACGCCGGTCCCGAGCGACAGGTCGAGCCCGTCGACGGCGACCTTGCGCGCCCCGGCGCGGACCACGAGCCCGGTCGCCTTGATCTCCCACGCGTAGGTCGTGGGTGCGGTGTCCACCGCGTTGGTCATCCTGTTCCCCTTCATCGGTGTGCGCCCAGGTCCGCGTAGGCGCCCCTGCGGACGGCCACGACGAGTCCCCCGAGCACGAAGAGCGCGCCCCACACGGGAAGTCCGTTCTCGTGCAGGACGACGGACGGCTGGTCCAGCGCCACGGGGGGCGCGACGATCACGACGGCCCACACCGCGATCAGCCCGGCGGCGGCGCGGGTGATGCCGACCAGGCCGCTGAGCGCGAGCGTGCCGGTGGTGAAGGCCAGGCACGGCACGAGCCAGAGCGCGGTGGAGGAGCCCCACCCCGCGACGAACAGCGTCGGGATCACCACCACCAGCACCGAGACCGTGCGCCGCAGCAGCAGGTACAGGCCCGCGCGGGGGGTCGACGCGACCACCTCGTGCATCGGGTCGAGCGCCTTGGCCCACGCCGCCGCGACGCCGAGCACCGGCAGCACCGGCGCGACGAGCAGCACCAGCGGGAGCTCGTCGCCGCTCGGCCCGGTGTTCCACCCGGCGAAGGTGTCGAGCAGCACCGCCAGGAGCGTGACGGCCATCGTCATCACCAGCCACGGCACCATCGTCGGGCTGATCCAGCCCGCGAGCCCGCGCAGCCGGTGCCGCCTCGGTCGGGGCTGCGGCACGAGCCGCGGTTCGAGGTCCGTCCAGACGGCGTCGAGCAGCGCGGACGTCGACCCCTCGACGGCGGTCGCGAGCCGGGCCCGGCACGCCGCGCACGACTCCAGGTGCGATTCGACGGCCCACACCTCGTCGGCCGGGATGTCCACCTCGCCCCGCGCGTAGCGGCCGACGAGCCGCTCACTGGGGTGTTCCACGGTCATGTCAGCGCCTCCCGCATCGCGATCCGTGCCCGCCGAGCGCGGGTCTTGACGGTGCCCTCGGGCACCCCGAGCAGGACCGCGGTCTCCCGCACGGTCAGCCCGTCGAGCACCATCGCCTGGAGCACCTGCCGCAGTTCCGGCGCGAGCCGCCGCAGCGCGTCACCGACCTCGTCGCCGACGACGTGGGCGAGCACCTCGTCCTCCGCCGCGGCGGAGGCGGGTTCCGGCGCCGCCGCGGCGGGCGGGACGGCGTGGTGCGCGCGTCTGCGGAAGGCGTCGATCAGGCGTCTGGCCGCGATCGTCCAGAGCCAGCCGACCGCGGTGCCACCGGCGCCCGCGCCCGCGAAGGCACCCGCCGCCCGCCAGACGGAGAGGTAGGTCTCCTGCATGACCTCGGCGACGACCTGGTCGTCCGAGCACCGTCGGCGCAGGCGGACCGCGATCCACGGCGAGGTTCTCCGGTAGAGCTCCTCGAAGGCGGCCCGGTCGCCCTTGGCGACCAGCCTGACGAGGTGCTCCTCATCGGTCGGTTCGGTCCTGATCGGTCCCACACCCCGCTAGACGCCCCGGTCGGGCTGGAGGTTCTCCGAAGAGTGTGTCATGGGTCACATGGTGCGGGTGCTTCGAAGGGAGGACGCGCGCCGCGGGGCGGTCCTGGGTGCCGGGAGCGGGGGGTGGGGTGCGTGCCTGCGCTCGGCCGCGCCGGCCGCCGGGAGAGCTCGCGAGCGGAGGCGGGGCGGAGGGGCCGCTCCGCCGCTGGTTCCGCTACCTGGTGCTTTCCCTGATCTCCAGGGAGAACGGGGTTTGCACGTCCTCCGGTTCCAGGTCCTGGCCGCCCTTGAGCCTGCGGCGGATCAGGTCTACCGCGCTGTGGGCGATCGCCGCCTTGTCCGGGGCGATCGTGGTCAACGAGGGCATGCTGTAGGCGCTCTCCTCGTTGTTGTCGAAGCCGACCACCGCCACGTCCCTCGGCACGCTGACGCCGTGTTCCGCCGCCGCTCGCAGGGCGCCTATGGCCAGCAGGTCGTTGAAGCAGAAGACCGCGTCCGGCGGGGTGGGCAGGGACAGGAGGTGGGCCATCGCGTCCGCGCCGTCGCGGCGGTGGTAGTTCAGGGCCTGGACGATGTACTCCTCGCGCACCGGCAGGCCCGCCGTCGTCAGGGCCGTCCGGTAGCCCTCCAGGCGCTGGGTGGCCGTGCCGCGGTACGGGTGGGCGCCGATGGCGGCGATGCGGTTGCGGCCCAGTTCCACCAGGTGGCGGGTGGCGACGGTGGCCGCCAGGACGTTGTCGATGCCCACGTGGTCGATCGGCACGTCCACCGAGTGCTCACCCAGCATGACCACCGGGATGCCGGGGTCGAGCTGGTCGAAGTCCCTGGCGTGCAGCGCTTCCGGGCTGACGATGGCCGCGTCGATCATGTGCGGGCCCAGTGCCGCGAGGGTGGCTCGCTCGCGGTCCCTGGTGCCGAGGGTCTGTTCGATCAGGACGTTCCACTCGTGCTCCCCGGCGGCCTCCAGGACCAGGCCCGCCATCTCGCCGAAGTACGGGATGCTCAGCTCGGGAAGCACCAGCGCGAGGGAGCCGGTCCGGCCGCGGCGCAGGTTGCGCGCTCCGATGTTCGGGCGGTAGCCGGTCGTGGCCAGAGCTTCCTCGACCCGGCGACGGTTGTCCGGTTTCACGAACTCGTAGCCGTTGACCACGTTCGACACCGTCTTGACCGACACACCGGCGAGCCTGGCGACGTCCTTGAGCGTGGCCAACAACGGCCTCCCATCGGCGTCGGTAGTTGGGGACCCGACGAATCCTAGCCGGTTCACCTGGGTCTTTACAACGTTGTACCAACGATGTAAATCTGTTGTCGCCCAGTCTCCGTGACGGGGCTCACGCCGTCCGACCGAGGAGCCACCGATGTCCACGCCGCCCGTGCGCCGCACCAAAGCCGCCCTGCTCGCGGTCACCACGCTCACCGTCGCGCTGACGGCCTGCACCAGCCGCGAAGCCGAGACCACCGGCCAGGCCAGTGCCGGCCCCGCCGCCTCCGCCGCCGCGTCCCAAGCATCGGGCCCCGGCTGCACGCTCGACAAGACCGGTTACCCGAAGGTGGACGTGAAGTCCGCGATCGTCGGCTTCTCCCAGTCGGAGAAGGAGGCCAACCCGTTCCGCACCGCCGAGACCCAGTCCATCAGGGACGAGGCGGCGAAGCTGGGGATCCCCGAGGACAAGCTGCTCGTCACCAACGCGCAGAGCGACCTGAACAAGCAGATCAGCGACATCAAGTCCATGTTGGACCGGGGTGCGCAGCTGCTGATCGTGGCGCCGCTCAACTCCGACGGCCTCCAGCCCGCGCTCGACGCGGCGAAGGCCAAGAAGGTCCCGGTCGTGACGATCGACCGCAAGGTGACCTCCACGCCCTGCACCGACTACCTGACGTTCATCGGCTCCAACTTCGTCGAGCAGGGCAAGCGCGCCGCGGTGGAGATGGCCCGCGTGACCAACGGGACGGGCAAGGTCGCGATCCTGCTCGGCTCGTCGGGCAACAACGTGACCACCGACCGCGCCAAGGGCTTCAAGGACGAGCTGGCCAAGACCCCCGGCCTGACCGTGGTCGCGGAGCAGACCGGCGAGTTCGACCGGTCCAAGGGCCAGGCCGTCATGGAGCAGCTCATCCAGAGCAACCCGGACATCACCGCCGTGTACGCGTTGAACGACGAGATGGGCATCGGCGCCGTCACCGCGCTCAAGGGCGCGGGCAAGACGCCCGGCAAGGACGTCAAGATCGTCTCGATCGACGGCACCAAGAACGCGGTGCAGCTCGTCGCCGACGGCAGCTACAACGCGGTCGTCGAGTCCAACCCGCGCTTCGGCCCGCTGTCGTTCAAGGTGCTCCAGGACTTCGCCGACGGCAAGGAGATCAGCGAGAACGTGGTGATCTCCGACGACCAGTACGACGAGACCAACGCGAGCCAGAAGCTCGGGAACGCGTACTGACGTGGAACCGGTGCTGGAGGTGACGGACGTCGTGAAGGAGTTCGTCGGCGTGCGAGCGCTCGACGGGGTGTCGTTCACGGTGCGGCCGGGGGAGGTGCACGCCCTGGTCGGGGAGAACGGCGCGGGCAAGTCCACGCTGATCAAGGTGCTCACGGGTGTGCACCGCCCCGACTCCGGCGAGGTCCGGCTGCGGGGCGAGGTGGTGTCCTTCGACCGCCCGGTGCGGGCGCAGGAGGCAGGGATCTCCACGATCTACCAGGAGGTCAACCTCGTCCCGCTGATCAGCGTGGCGGGCAACGTGTTCCTCGGCCGCGAGCCCCGGACCCGGTTCGGGCTCGTGGACTGGGCGAAGATGAACCGCGACGCCGAGGAGCTGCTGTCGGGCTACGGCATCGACACCGACGTGAAGCGTCCACTCGGGACGCTCAGCGTCGGCGAGCAGCAGATGGTCGCGCTGGTGCGGGCGGTCTCGACCGACGCCGACGTGGTGATCATGGACGAGCCGACGTCGTCGTTGGAGCCGCGCGAGGTCGAGACGCTGTTCTCGGTCGTCGAACGGCTCCACGAGAAGGGCATCGCGGTCGTCTACGTCAGCCACCGGATGGACGAGCTGTACCGGATCTGCGACCGGGTCACCGTGCTGCGGGACGGGAAGATGGTCCACACCGGACCGCTGAACGACCTGTCGCGCATCGAGCTGGTGGCGCTGATGCTCGGCCGCAGCGTCAGCGACATCCGCGAGCACGGCGCGACCGCGTTCGGCGAGGATCACAACGCCGGGAAGGAACCGCTGCTGCGGGCGGAGAACCTGTCCAGCGGGGTGCGGCTGACCGACGTGTCGGTGTCGATCCGGCCCGGCGAGGTCGTGGGCCTCGCCGGGCTGCTGGGCTCCGGCCGCACCGAGACCGCGCGGGCCATCGTCGGCGCGCTGCCGCTCGACGGCGGCACGGTCCTGGTCGGCGGCAAGGCGCTGAAGGCCGGTGACGTCGGCGCGGCGATGCGCGCGGGCATCAACATGCTGGCCGAGGACCGCAAGGCCGAGGGGATCATCCCCAACCTGTCCGTGCGGGAGAACATCGTGCTCGCCGCGCTGCCCCAGCTGTCCCGCTTCGGCGTGGTCAGCAGGGAGAAGCAGGACCGGATCGTCGACACCTTCGTGAAGCGGCTGCGCATCAAGGTGTCCAACCCCGACCAGCTCGTGTCGGAGCTGTCCGGCGGCAACCAGCAGAAGGTGCTGCTGGCCCGCTGGCTGTGCACCAGGCCGAAGGTCCTGCTGCTCGACGAGCCCACCCGCGGCATCGACGTCGGCGCCAAGGCCGAGGTGCAGGCGCTGATCGACGAACTCGCCCAGGAAGGCTTGGCCGTGCTGCTGATCTCCTCGGAGATGGAGGAACTGATCGACGGGGCCGACCGGCTGGTCGTGCTCAAGGACGGGGCCGTGGTGGGTGAGCTGTCGGGAGACGACCTCACCCAGGACAAGGTGCTCGCCGCCATCGCGGGGGAGGCGCCGTGACCGCGGCGACGGCGACGGCGGGCGGGATCGACCGCGCCCGCGTGGCCCGGTGGCTCCAGGAGTACGGCGTCTACGTGGCCGTCGTGGCGCTGCTGCTGTTCAACGTGTTCTTCACCGCGAACTTCCTGACGCTGGGCAACTTCCGCACGCAGCTCGTGCAGGCCGCGCCGGTCTGCATCGTGGCGCTGGGCATGGCGCTGGTGATCGGCACCGAGGGCGTCGACCTGTCGGTCGGCGCCGTGATGGCGCTCGCCGCGTCGCTCATCCCGCTGTACCTGGGCGCGGGCCCGGTCCCGGCCGTCCTCATCGCGCTGGCGGTCGGGCTCGCGGCCGGGATGTTCAACGGCTTCCTGGTCGCCCACCTCGGCATCCAGCCGATCGTGGCGACACTGGCGCTGCTGGTCGGCGGGCGCGGGCTCGCGCTCGTGATAGCCGAGGGCCAGCTCGTGCAGCTGCACGACAAGTCGTTCCTCGAACTGGGCACCGGCGACCTCGCGGGCATCCCGATCAGCGTGTGGATCGCGGGCCTGCTGTCGGTCGTGGTGGCGCTGCTGGTCGGACGCACCACGTTCGGCCGCAGGCTGGTCGCGATCGGCGGCAACCGCACGGCGAGCGGGCTGGCCGGTCTGCCGGTGAAGTCCGTGCTGGTCGGCGTCTACGCGATCTGCGGCCTGCTCGCGGCCGTGGCGGGCGTGCTCGCGACCGCCCGGCTCAGCGCCAGCGACCCGGCCGACATCGGGCTGCTGATGGAGCTGTCCGCCATCACCGCGGTGGTGGTCGGCGGCACGGCGCTCACCGGCGGTCGGGTGCGGATCCTCGGCACGGTGTTCGGCGTGATCCTCATGCAGCTGGTGCGCGCCACGCTCATCAAGCACAACCTGCCCGACTCGACCGCGCAGATGGTCCAGGCCGCGATCATCGTCGTCGCGGTGTACGTCGCCCGTGAACGGAGCACCCGTTGACCGCCGTGATCACCGATCCTCCGGACACCACCGCCTCCACGACCCGGCGCGAGCTGATGACCGGCGTCCTGCAACGGCAGGGCGCGGCCATCGCGCTCGTGCTCGTGGTGGTCGTGGCGTGGTTCTCGTTCCCGCGCTTCGGCAGCCTGGACAACCTCCGCGACCTGGCGCTCCAGAGCTCGTTCCTGGCGGTGATCGCGCTCGGCATGACGTTCGTGATCATCACTGGTGGCATCGACCTGTCCGTCGGCTCGCTCTACGCCCTCGGCGGCGTGCTCGCGGCGTGGGGCTCGCAGTACGGGTTCTTCGCCGCGCTGCTGCTGCCGCTGGTGGTGTGCGGGCTGATCGGGCTGATCAACGGCCTGCTGATCGCCCGCACGAACATGGCGCCGTTCATCGTCACCCTGGCGTCCCTGCTGTTCGCCCGCGGACTTCTGCTCGCGATGACCGACGAG
>NZ_DASUSQ010000145.1:0-80974 GCF_036375055.1 Umezawaea sp. | reverse complement strand
GGGGGTGCGCGGTAGGCGCGGCTGCCGTTGTGGTGTGGCCGATTTGACTCGGGGACCCCTCGATTTGACCCTTTGATCGGGCTAAAGGGCAGGTGGTAGCAACCTGCCCGATCAACGAGGGTAAGGGTCAAATCCCCCGAGTAAAATCGGCCACGTTCAGGGCGCTGGCCTGCGGTTTCGCGGTGCTCGCCCCCGGTCGCCTCGGTGCCCGTTCGCCCCGGCGTCCGGTTGCCCCGGTGCCTGGCCGCCTCGGTGCCCGGTCGCTCTGGTGGCCGGTGGCCCTGGTGGTGCTCGGTTGGGCCTGGTGCCCTGTCAGTCTGCTAGCGCTGCGCGTAGGCGTGGTTCTTCCACTGTCCAGTAGCCGTGTTCTTCGCCGTCCACGAGGATCACCGGTACTCGGTCGCCGTACTCGGCTCGCAGTTCGCGGTCCGCGTCCACGTCCTCGGTCGACCAGGGCACGCCTAGTTCGTCGCAGATGCGTTCCACGTCGGCCTTCGCCTGTTCGCACGCGTGGCAGTCGGTGCGGGTCATCAGAGTCACGTGGTGGGTCACCCGGTCATCGTGCCGGATCGGCTCCCGCCGCACCGAGCGCTCCGGCTGATTACCGTCTGCTTACGGTCGTCCGCGTTGGCGGCGAACCGGTCTGGTGCGGGAGTCGAATGTGCAGCATGGAGCCTTCCGCACAGCCACCCCCGAAGCCGCCTCGCCTCGCCGCGCCGGTCGCGGCTCTGATCGGGGTGCTGTCGGTCGCCGTCGCGCTCGCCGCCGGTCACCTCGTCGCCGGGTTCGTGGGGCCGTCGGCGTCGCCGTTCCTCGCCGTGGGCAACACGGCGATCGACCTGACGCCCGCACCGCTCAAGGACTTCGCGGTCCGCACGTTCGGCACGTACGACAAGCTCGTGCTGCTCGGCGGCATGGCCGCGGTGCTGCTCGGCGCCGCCGTGCTGGCCGGGCTGCTGTCGCGGCGCGGTCCGCTGCCCGGTTCGGTGCTCGCCGGAGCGCTCGGGTTGCTCGGGGTGGCCGCCGTGCTGGCTCGGCCGGACTCCGGGCAGCTCAGCGTCCTCGCGCCGATCGCCAGCCTGGTGGCGGGCATCGCGGTGTTCCGCTGGCTGCACCGGACCGCGTTCGCGCTGCGCGACGAGCAGCGGAGCGGGTCGGCCGACGGGCGGCGCACGCTGCTGATCGCGCTCGGCGCCACGGCCGCGGGGGCCGGTGTGGCCGGGTTGGTCGGGCAGTTCCTCGGCAACCGGATCGACGTCGAGGGGTCGCGGGCCGCTGTCGGGTCGATCAAGCCGACCACGCCCGCGCCGGAGATCCCGGCGGGTGCCGACTTCGCCTCGCAGGGCACGCCCTCGTTCATCACGCCGAACGCCGACTTCTACCGGGTGGACACGGCGCTGAGCGTGCCGCGGCTGCGTGCCGAGGACTGGTCGCTGCGGGTCCACGGCATGGTCGAGCGGGAGCTGACGCTGAGCTACGACGACCTGCGGTCGCGCGACCTGGTCGAGCGGACGATCACGATGACCTGCGTGTCCAACGAGGTCGGGGGGCCGTACGTGTCGACGGCGAACTTCACCGGCGTGCTGCTGCGGGACGTGCTGGAGGAGGCGGGCGTGAAGCCCGGTGCCGACCAGCTGTTCGGCACCAGCTCGGACGGGTGGACCGCCGGGACGCCGGTCGACGTCGTGATGGAGGCCGAGCGGGGTGCGCTGCTGGCGCTCGGCATGAACGGCGAGCCGCTGCCGGTCGAGCACGGGTTCCCGGTGCGGATGGTCGTGCCCGGCCTGTACGGGTACATCTCGGCGACCAAGTGGCTCGTCGACCTGGAGCTGACGACGTTCGACGCGAAGCGTTCGTACTGGATCGACCGCGGCTGGGGCAGGCTCGGGCCGATCAAGCCCATGTCGCGGATCGACTCGCCGAAGGGCCTGAGCAGGCTGACCGGTGGTGGCCGGACGACCGTGTCCGGCGTGGCGTGGGCCCAGCCCACGGGCGTCGCGAAGGTCGAGGTGCGCGTCGACGGCGGCCCGTGGCAGGACGCGACGCTGTCCGCCGACGTCAACGACAGCTCGTGGCGGATGTGGAAGGTGGAGCTCGACCTGCCCGCGGGGGGTCACACGGTCGAGTGCCGTGCCACCGACAAATCGGGATTCGTGCAGCCCCAGGCGCGCCTGGCGCCCATCCCCGACGGGGCCACCGGCTGGCATTCAGCCTTCTTCACGGTAGAAAAATAAACTCAATCGGGTGAAAGCCGAACCGGATCGCCCCCCGCTTCGAATGTCCGGTGACTAGCGAAGCAGAAATCAACAAGGAGTGATCCGCGTGAGGAAGACCCAGCTCGCCGTCGTTGGCGCCATTGCCGCCGCCACCCTGTCGATCGCGGCCTGCGGCAGCAGCGACACCGCCTCCACCGGTAGCTCGTCGACCGCCGGTGCGGCCACGACCACCACGACCGCCGCGACCAGCTCGTCCGCCATGGCGGGCGCGTCCGACGGCGTCACCCAGACCACGGACGTGTTCGGCGCGGGCTGTGCGTCCGTCCCGCAGGACCCGGCCAACAAGGGCTCGCTCCAGGGCATGGTGAGCGACCCGGTCGCCACCGCCGCCAGCAACAACCCGCTGCTCACGAAGCTCGTGGCCGCCGTGGGGGCCGCGAACCTCGGCGACACCCTGAACTCGCAGGCGGCGATCACCGTCTTCGCGCCGTACGACCCCGCGTTCGCCGAGCTGGGCGACGCCAAGTTCGCCGAGCTGGCCGCCGACCCGGCGACCCTGGGCAAGATCCTCCAGTACCACGTCGTCGGCAAGCGCTACGACGCCAAGGGCCTGGAGGCCGCCAAGACGGTCGACTCCCTCACCGGTCAGAAGCTGACGATCGCCGGTACCGGCGACACGATGACCGTCAACGGCGCGCCGGTGCTGTGCGGCAACATCCCCACCAAGAACGCCACCGTCTTCGTCATCGGCAAGGTGCTCACCCCGCCCGCCGCGTGATTCCAGAGCTCTTTCCCGACGTGGTGCCGTGACGCGGAACAAAGCGCCTCACGGCACCACGTCGATGTTTTCCGCCCGGTCCCGAATAGTTTTCGGACCGGGCGGTTCTCGTTGTGCGGAATCGTTCCCCCTGTGCATCGCAGGGTGGCGTTCCCACCCGAAAGCGGGGAATTCATCCGACCATCGGTCGACCTCCGTGGAACTGAATCGGTAGAGGCCCTCCCACCCCCGCCGACAGGGCGACGAGTGTCACCCGATCCGTGGTCCGACCAGCAGGTGACGGCCTGTGACCAGCGGCGAGCCGCCGTCACGCGAAGATCGCCGACTTTGTGCACGCCTTCACAAGCGGTACGGTGGTGGTGTCACACCGTCAGATGCCGAAGCGGTTTCACCGCTCGATGCCGACGGGTCCGTGCGTCGACTTTCGTGTGTTGTGAGGAGTTCCAGCGTGGTGGCTCAGCGGGGCGAGGGTGACGAGGTCGTGACCACCACCCCGGCCAACGCCGTCGTTCCGGAGCAGGACGAGGTCGTCGTCCGCGAGCGGGCTCGCGCCATCCCCGAGGCCGCCGTCGCCCGCCTCGCGGTGTACCTGAGGGTGCTGTCCGGCATGGTCGACCAGGGCGTGACGACGATCTCCAGCGAGGAGCTGTCCGCGGCCGCCGGGGTCAACTCGGCGAAGCTCCGCAAGGACCTCTCCTACGTCGGCTCGTACGGCACGCGCGGCGTCGGCTACGACGTCGAGGTGCTCGTCAGCCACATAGAGCGCATCCTCGGCCTGACCCGCAAGCACAGCGTCGCGGTGGTCGGGATCGGTAATCTTGGTCACGCCCTCGCCAACTACGGCGGCTTCCAGAGCCGCGGCTTCCCGGTCGCCGCGCTCTTCGACGTCGACGAGGACCTGACCGGTGTCCCCGTGGGTGGCATACCCGTCAACCACATCGACGACATCACGACGGTCTGCGTCGAGCGCGAGGTGTCGATAGGCGTCATCGCGACACCGCCGCAGGCGGCACAGGCGGTCTGCGACCGTTTGGTATCCGCAGGCGTGCAGTGCATCCTGAACTTCGCACCCGTCGTGCTCCAGGTCCCGGACGACGTCGAGGTGCGCAAGGTCGACCTGGCCGTCGAGATGCAGATCCTGTCGTTCCACGTGGCGCGACGGGCTGACGAGGCCTCGGCCGAGCAGGCGGCGAACGACTTGATCAACGGAGTGGGCGTGGACAGGGTGGTGATTCGCCCGTGAGTGCGCGAATCGGCTCGACCGTGAGCCGAACGGCTCGCGGAGACGTGGTGACGGCATGAGTGTGCTCGTCGTCGGTCTCTCGCACCGCACCGCCCCCGTCCCCGTGCTCGAACGGGTCACCGTTTCCGAGCCGGACCAGGGCAAAGTCCTCGCCGAGCTGCTGCGCAGCCCGAGCGTCTCCGAGGCGATGCTGCTCTCGACCTGCAACCGGGTCGAGGTCTACGCCGTCGTCGAGACGTTCCACGGCGGGATGAACGACGTGGTGAACGTGCTGGCCGCCCAGGCCGGTGCCGAGCCCGTCGAGCTGTTCGAGCACCTCTACGTGCACTACGCCGCCGCCGCGGTCGAGCACGTCTTCCGCGTCGCGGGCGGCCTGGACTCCATGGTCGTCGGCGAGGCCCAGATCCTCGGCCAGCTGCGCTCGTCCTACACGAGGGCCGACACCGAGGGCACGGTCGGCCGCGCGCTGCACGAGCTGGCGCAGAACGCGCTGCGCGTCGGCAAGCGCGTGCACACCGAGACCGGCATCGACCACGCGGGCGCCTCCGTCGTCTCCGAGGCCCTCTCCGACGCCGAGACCGAGCTGGGCGGCCTCGCGGGCCGCCGCGCCCTGGTCGTCGGCGCGGGCTCGATGGGCGGTCTCGCCACCGCCCACCTGCGCCGCGCGGGCATCGGCGAGGTCGTCATCGCCAACCGCACGGCCGCCAACGGCGCCCGGCTGGCCCAGTCGCTGATCGCCGAGGGCGTGCCCGCCAGCTCCGTCGACCTCGTGGAGCTGCGCTCCGAGCTGGCCGACGCGGACGTGGTGTTCGCCTGCACCGGCTCGATGGACACCGTCGTCGGCGTCGAGCTGCTGGCCGCGGCCCTGCTCGACCGCGACCCCGGCCGCCCCCTCGTCGTCTGCGACCTCGGCCTGCCCAAGGACGTCGACCCCGCCGCCGCCGACCTGGCGGGCGTGACCGTGGTCGACCTGGAGACCCTCCAGCGCAGGCTGACCGACGCTCCCACCGGGCAGGACGCCGCGCGCGCCACCGAGATCATCGGCGACGAGGTCCGCGGCTACCTCGCGGGCCAGCGCTCCGCCGCGGTGACCCCGACCGTCACGGCGCTGCGCAAGCGCGCCGCCGAGGTGGTCGACGCCGAACTGCTGCGCCTGGACACCCGCCTGCCCGAGCTGGACGCCGCCGTGCGAGGCGAACTCGCCAAGACCGTCCGTCGAGTCGTGGACAAGCTCCTGCACACCCCCACCGTGCGGGTGAAGGAGCTGGCCTCGGCCCCCGGCGGAGCCGGGTACGCCGAAGCCCTGCGCGAACTGTTCGGGCTCGACCCGCAGGTCCCCAACGCCGTCAGCCAGCCACACACAACGCAGCACGACAAGGGTGAGAAGCGGTGAACCGCATCCTCAGGATCGGCACCCGCGGGAGTGCTCTGGCACTCGCGCAGACGGGCCACGTCGCCGAAGTTCTCGAAAAGGCGGGCGCCAGGGTCGAGATCGTCGTGGTCTCCACGCCGGGCGACCGCTCCTCCGCGCCCATCGCGGAGATCGGCGTCGGTGTCTTCACCTCCGCGCTGCGCGACGCGCTGGCCGCGGGCGAGATCGACGTCGCCGTGCACTCGTACAAGGACCTGCCCACCGCTCCGGACCCCCGTCTGGCGCTCGCCGCCGTGCCGCCCCGCGAAGACCCGCGGGACGCGCTCGTCGCCCGTGACGGCCTCACCCTCGGGGAGCTGCCCGTCGGGTCGACCGTCGGCACCGGCTCGCCGCGGCGGGCCGCCCAGCTCGAAGCGCTCGGCCTGGGACTCACCATCGTCCCGCTGCGCGGCAACGTCGACACCCGCATCCGCAAGGTCGCCGACGGAGAGCTCGACGCCGTCGTGCTGGCCCGTGCGGGGATCGCGCGCCTCGGCCGCTCCGCCGAGATCACCGAGACCTTGGAGCCGATCCAGATGCTCCCCGCGCCCGCCCAGGGCGCTCTAGCAGTGGAATGCCGGGTCGACGACGTCGACACCGAGCACCTTCTTCAGTCCACTTTGGACGACTCGTCCAGTAGGGCCGCGGTAACCGCGGAGCGCGCCATGTTGGCCGCGCTCGAAGCTGGTTGCAGCGCGCCGGTCGGCGCACTGGCCGATGTGGTGGAAGACCTCGTGGAAGACGCAGCGGACGGGTCGACGCGCGTCGTCCTCCGCCTGTCCTTGCGCGGGGTCGCGGCGACTTCGGAGAACGACATGCTCCGAGCGTCCGCCACCGGTGACTTGACCGCAGCAGAGGAACTCGGCCGCGCGCTGGCCGCCGAGTTGCTCGACCTCGGGGCCGCGGTGCTCAGCGGCCCGGAGGCGTAGATGGGGAGTGCCCTGATGACCCGCGCACGCAAGACCCCCGGCCGAGTCGCATTCGTGGGCTCCGGCCCCGGCGACACCGGGCTGCTCACCGTCCGGGCCCACGACCTGCTCGCGAGGGCTGAACTCGTGGTCGCGGACCCCGACGTGCCAAGCGACATCGTCGCGCTGGTACCAGAGGGCGTCGAGGTCAGGCCCGCCGTGGGCGAGCCCGCGGACGTGGCCAAGGACCTGGTCGCCGAGGCGAAGAACGGCCACACCGTCGTCCGGCTCGTCGCGGGCGACCCGCTCACGCTCGACTCCGTGGTGAAGGAGGCGCAGGCCGTCTCCCGCACCAGCATCGCGTTCGACGTGGTGCCCGGCGTTCCCGCGGGCACCGCGGTGCCCGCCTACGCGGGTGTCGCGCTCGGCGCCGTGCACACCGAGGTCGACGTCCGCGGCACGGTCGACTGGGCGGGCCTCGCGGCCGCGCCCGGCACGCTCGTGCTGCACGCCAGCGGCAGCCACCTCGCCGAGGCCGCCTCGTCGCTGGTGGAACACGGCGTCGCACCGCAGACCCCGGTCGCGGTGACCGTCGACGGCACCGGCTTCGGCCAACGCACCATCGACACCACGCTCGCCTCGCTGGCCTCGGACGCGGGTGACCTCTCCGGTCCGCTCGTCGTCACGGTCGGCGCGGCCGTCGCGGGTCGCGCCCGGCTCTCCTGGTGGGAGTCGCGCGCGCTGTACGGCTGGCGCGTGCTGGTGCCCCGCACCAAGGAGCAGGCGGGCGCGATGAGCGACCGGCTGCACTCGCACGGCGCCATCCCGGTGGAGGTCCCGACCATCTCGGTCGAGCCGCCCCGCAGCCCCGCGCAGATGGAGCGGTCCGTCAAGGGCCTGGTCGACGGCCGCTACCAGTGGGTCGTCTTCACCTCGACCAACGCCGTCCGCGCGGTGTGGGAGAAGTTCCGCGAGTTCGGCCTGGACGCCCGCGCGTTCTCCGGCGTGAAGATCGCCTGCGTCGGCGAGAGCACGGCCGCGAAGGTCCGCTCGTTCGGGATCATCCCCGAACTGGTGCCGTCCGGTGAGCAGTCCAGCGAAGGCCTGCTGAACGACTTCCCGCCCTACGACGACATCCTGGACCCGGTCGACCGGGTGCTGCTGCCGCGCGCCGACATCGCCACCGAGACCCTCGCCGCCGGTCTGCGCGACCGCGGCTGGGAGATCGACGACGTCACCGCGTACCGCACGGTCCGGGCGGCCCCGCCGCCCGCCGACACCCGCGAGATGATCAAGTCCGGCGGGTTCGACGCGGTGTGCTTCACCTCGTCGTCCACGGTCCGGAACCTGGTCGGCATCGCGGGCAAGCCGCACGCGCGGACCCTGGTGGCCTGCATCGGCCCGCAGACCGCCGAGACGGCTCGCGAGTTCGGCCTCCGGGTCGACGTGCAGCCGGAGGAGGCGAACGTCCCGGCGCTCGTCGACGCGCTGGCCCAGCACGCCGCGCGCCTGCGCGCCGAGGGCGCGTTGCCGCCGCCGCGCAAGACCAAGCGCCTGCGCCGTTCCTGAGCCAGACCGATGTACCGCTGAGGCCATGCTCGGGACCACCGTCCTGGGCATGGCCTCGTTGGTTTCCGAACCCCACTCCAGGGAGTGCACGCCAGTGTTCCCAGCACACCGTCCCCGCCGCCTGCGGACCACGGCCGCGATGCGGCGGCTGGTCAGCGAGACCACCGTCCGGCCGAGGCAGCTCGTGCTGCCGATGTTCGTCAAGGAGGGCGCGACCCAGCCGGTCGCGATCTCCAGCATGCCGGGCGTGTTCCAGCACACCCGTGAATCGCTCGTCAAGGCCGCCGTGGAGGCCGTGCAGGCCGGCGTCGGCGGGCTGATGGTCTTCGGCGTGCCCGCCGAGCGGGACGCGGTCGGCTCCGGCTCGACCGACCCGAACGGCATCCTCAACGCGGCCCTGGCCGACCTGCGCTCGGAGCTGGGCGACAGCACCGTGCTCATGTCGGACTGCTGCCTCGACGAGTTCACCGACCACGGCCACTGCGGCGTGCTCGCGCCCGACGGCTCGGTCGACAACGACGCCACGCTGGAGGTGTACGGCGAGATGGCCGTCGCCCAGGCGCGGGCGGGCGCCCACCTGGTCGGGCCGAGCGGGATGATGGACGGCCAGATCGGCTTCATCCGCGCCGCGCTGGACGAGGCCGGGTTCACCGACACCGGCATCCTCGCCTACTCCGTGAAGTACGCGTCCGCGCTGTACGGGCCGTTCCGCGAGGCAGTGGACTCGCAGCTCAAGGGCGACCGCAAGACCTACCAGCAGGACCCCGGCAACGGCCGGGAGGCGCTGCGCGAGGTCTCGCTCGACCTCGCCGAGGGCGCGGACATGGTCATGGTGAAGCCCGCCGGGCTCTACCTGGACGTGGTGCGCTCGGTGAAGGAGATCGCGGACGTGCCGGTCGCGGCGTACCAGATCTCCGGCGAGTACGCGATGGTCGAGGCCGCCGCCGCGAACGGCTGGATCGAGCGCGAGCGCACGGTCCTGGAGACGCTGACCTCGATCCGCCGCGCGGGCGCCGACGTCGTGCTCACCTACTGGGCCACCGAGGCCGCTGCCTGGCTGGACCGGGAATGACGACCCGTCCCGCCAAGGCGGAGCACCCCCAGCCGCCCAAGCTCGTCGACCTCGCGCGCTGGCTGTGGATCGGCAGCGCCGTCCTGGGCTCCGTCGCGTTCCTGCTGGAGCTGACCAGCAGCGACCTGTTGCTCGACGAGCTGCGCAAGGCCCAGCCGGACCTCGGCCAGAGCGAGCTCGACGGCGCGATGTCCGCCGCGGTCATGTTCAGCCTCCTGGCGTGCGGGGTGCTGGTGCTCATCCACGCGACGATCGCCAACCGGATGGCCCGAGGCCGCAACTGGGCCCGGATCCTGATCACCGTGTTCGGCGCGGGCGGGATCATCATCGGCCTGATGAGGCTCCTGGTCGTCGTGTCGGGCCTCGCGTCGGCCTTCGAGCAGACCGTCAGCCCCGTCAACCTCGCCTTCAGCTTGGTCACGATGGCGATGGACGCCGCGGTTCTGGTCCTGGTGTTCCAGCCTTCCGTCGCAGGTCACTTCCGCAGCGCTCCGGTGGGTCAGCAGACCACCACCCCCAGTAGCTAACGGATTGTGATTTCACCTGAAAAACACATGCGCAGGTCCTTACCGTGCGCGTCATGACCAACCCGAACGATCCTTACGCACAGCAAGGCGGCTACCCGCAGGGCCAGCAGCCCGGCGGGTACCCCCAGCAGGGCCAGCCCGGTTTCCCCCCGCCCCCGCCCCTGGGCCACAGCGACACCGCCGCGGCCGTGAAGCCGAAGGCCGTCGACACCGCCTACCTCTGCTGGCTGGTGGCGGCAGGTACGTCCATCCTGTCGAGCATCCTCAGCTTCTTCACCGCCAAGGCCCTCGCTGAGAAGCTGGCGAGGGACATCCTCGGGACGAACGACCTGGGCCCCGAGTTCCAGACGGCGCTGGAGCAGTCGTCCCCCGGCTACGGCAGCATCATCTTCTCGCTGCTCATCGCCGCGCTGTGGGTCGTCGTGGTGATGCAGATGCGCAAGGGCGCCAACTGGGCCCGCATCCTGCTGACCGTGCTCGGTGGTCTGAGCCTGCTCCTGGGCATCTTCAGCATCTGGGTGTACTTCGGCCTCGGCTTCCTCGGCCTGCTCCAGGGCGTCCTCGCGCTGGTCAGCTACGCGGCCATCGCGGCAGGCATCGTGTTCATGTTCAAGCCCGAGTCGAACCAGTACTTCAAGGCCAGCTAGGTGATCCGGACCCCGGGGTCGCCGTCGACGCCTGTCGCGGTGGACAGCGACCCCGGTCGGTTCTAGCGTTTCGGTGTGTGACGACTCCACAGGATCCGGGGGACCGGGAGCAGCCTGCGCCGTTCCCCTCCGCACCGCCGCCACCGCCCGAGCAGCAGCAGGCAACTCCGCACCAGGGCGAGGTCGCGCCGAACGTGTTCTCGGCACCGCCGCTCAGCGCGGCCGACCTGGGGCGCGGCACGCCGGTCGGCGAGGCGCCCAAGGAGCTGCGGATCGCGTACTTCCTGTGGCTCGGGGTGGCCTTCCTCCTGCTCGTCGCCGCGGTCTTCACGTTCACGTCGTACGACGCGGCCCTCGACGCGGCGCGCCAGGCGAACTCCGGCCTCACCGACGAGCAGCTGAAGACCGGCGTCTCGTTCTTCATCGGCGCGTTCGTGGTCATCGACCTGGTGTTCGCGGGCCTGTTCGTGCTGTTCGCGGTGAAGCTGAAGGCGGGCAGGAGCTGGGCCCGGCTGTGGTTGATGATCCTCGGCGCGGTGGTCTTCTTCGTGCAGGTGCTCGGCCTGAGCCTCCTGAGCGTCATCACCGGCCTGCTGATCATCGGTGGCTTCGTGCTGATGAACCTCCGCCCGTCGTCCGACTTCATCAACGCCCAGCGATCACCGTGACGACCGGGACCGCACCCCCGCTCGCGGTGCGCGCCGCGGTGGGGGTGTGGCTGGCGCTGTCGGTGTTCGGCCTGTTCAACGTGGCCTTCCTGTGGCTGAACCGCGACAAGGTGCGCGAGGCGCTGCCGCCCGAGTTGACGGTCGGGGGCACGCTGGGGCCGCTCACCGTCGCCGCCGTGGTCTTCGCCGCCGCCTACGGCCTGTTCGCGTGGCTGCTCCGCCGGGGCGTCCGCCGGGCCCGCCTCGGGCTCTCGGTGACCGCGTTCGTGCACCTGGTGTGGGTGGTGCTGCCGGGCGCGAGCCTGGCCAGCCTGATCTCGGTCGTGCTGCTCGGCGTCGGATTGGTGCTCACCTGGCGTCCCGCTGCCGCACACTGGTTGCGAGAGCAGGAGTAGGGAACAGCGGGGGGACCTCCATGGCCGAGCACGAACCGTTCGCGTCGCCGTACCACCAGGTGCGGCTCCCGGGGCAGGAGCAGGAGCAGCCGCCGGGGTGGGTGTCGCCGGTGGTCGGGCCGATGCCGTCGTCGTCGTGGGAGACCGCCGAGCGGACCCGCCCCGCGACCCTGACCGCGTCCTTCTGGTGCTGGCTCGCGGCGACCGTTCTGGTCGTCCTCGGCCTTCCCGGCGTGTTCGCCCTCCAGCACGAGGAGTTCGCCCAGGTCCTCATGGAGGACAACTCGGCGTCCGGCACACCGCTGGACGAGGCGACCGCCCGGTTCGCCGCGCTCGCCACCTCGGGCGTGTTCGCCGTCGGGTTCGCGATCCTGGCCGTCCCGTACGTGGTCGGCTTCATCAACCTGCGTGCGGGCAAGGGGTGGGCGCGGGTCCTGCTGGCCGTCCTCGGCGGGCTGGGCTTGCTGTTCGGCCTCATCGCCCTGGCGGCGTTCACCGGTGGCGTCGAGGACATGAGCCCCCGGTACGGCTACCTGTGGGTCGCCGTGTTCCTGATCACCACGACCGTCGCGGTGGTGCTGATGTTCCTGCCCTCGGCCAACGACCACGTGCGGGGGACCCGTCGATGACCCAACCACCACCAGACCCGTACGGCTCCTCGCCGTACCAGCCGGTGAACTACCCGGCCGCGGGGCAGCAGCCGCCGGTGCACCAGCCCTTCCCGCAGCGGCCGTTCCCCGGCGCCATGCGGGGTGTCGACCAGAACACGAGCCAGACCTACGTGCGGCCCGCCGTGGTGACGATCGGGTTCGTCCTGTGGCTGCTGACCGCGCTGTCGTGGCCGCTGGGGACGCTGCTGCGGGAACTCGTCGCGGGCTCGCCCATCGGCGGGTTCGGCGTCGTGATGGGCCTGTTCTTCCTGCTGTGCCTCGGCATCGCCGGGGTGGTGGGCGCGATCATGTTCCTGCGCGGCAGCTACCACGCGCGGCTGGCGCTGTGCGGGGTGGCGCTGATCGTCGAGGTGATGGCGGTGATCGGCGTCGCGTCGCTGTCCGACGGGGGCGGGTACAGCGGTGCGGCCGAGGTGGTCGCCTGGCTGGTCGCGCTGGCCAGGCTGGTGCTGCCGCCGGTCGCCGTCGTGGTGAGCCTGCTGCCGGGGACGCGCCAGTACTTCGCCGCTAACCTCGGCTAGTGGACGACGACACCGGCCCGGTCCTCTACGCCGAGGAGGGCGCCTCGTGGTGGCCCCTGCTGTGGGGGCCGGTGTTCGCGGTCGTCGGCGTCGGCGTCGAGCTGCTCACCGGCCCGGTCAGCGTGCTGTTCTGGTCGCTGGTCGCGTTCGGCCTGCTGATACCCACCGCGCTGTGGGTGCAGGGCAGGCAGCGGCTCTACTCGGTCCGCCTCACCCCGGCCGCCCTGCGCGAGGGCCGCGAGGTCCTGCGGATGTCCGACGTCGCCGCCGTCGACGGGGTCGAGCCCCGCTCGGGCGCGACCGTCCTCGGCACCGGGTGGAACGTCCCCAAGGGCACCACCGCCGTCCCCATCCGGCTGGCCGACGGCACCGTGGTCCTCGGCTGGGCCCGCGACCCCGACGCCCTCCGGGACGCGCTGCACCGGCTTCTCACGCGCGCCTGAGCGGCGTTCACGACGTCCCGCACCCGCGCGTGCCAGACTCGTCGCCGTGACCGCAGCAGCCGCAACCGCCCCCGCTCCCGCGCCGGAGCTGCACCAGCCCAAGCGCGCGCTGATCGCCGTGGTCGAGGTGGTGCTCGTCGTGCTCCTGGCGTTCGCCGCGCACTGGTGCTGGCAGCGCGGGATCCAGCGGTTCTCCTACCCGGTGGAGGGGCGTCCGCCGCTCGTGTCGACGCGGTACCACGGCAACTGGATCGGCGGCTCGATCGCGCTGGCCACCGTCGCCGGGATCCTGGTGCTGGACGCGATCCGGCAGACCCTCCTCGCGGTCCGCACGCGGGACCGCAGGCCTCCGGAGGACGTGGCGCAGACCACTGACGAGCTCGTGTGAGACTGGAACCCGTGACGACGAGGAACACGGCAACGGACACCACCCGGTCGCAGGAGCTGTTCGCGCGAGCGGCGACCGTCACGCCCGGCGGGGTCAACTCCCCGGTGCGGGCCTTCCACTCGGTCGGCGGCACCCCGAGGTTCATGGTCCGGGGTGAGGGGCCGCACCTGTGGGACGCGGACGGCAACCGCTACGTCGACCTGGTGTCCTCGTGGGGCCCGATGATCCTGGGCCACGCGCACCCCGCCGTGGTCGAGGCGGTCCGGTCGGCCGCCGTGCACGGGCTCTCGTTCGGCACCCCCACGGAGGGGGAGGTCGACCTCGCCCAGGAGATCATCGACCGCGTCGAGCCGGTCGGGCAGGTGCGCCTGGTCAACTCCGGCACCGAGGCCACGATGAGCGCGATCCGGCTGGCGCGCGGGTTCACCGAGCGCCGCAAGGTCGTCAAGTTCGCGGGCTGCTACCACGGTCACGTCGACGCGCTGCTCGCCCAGGCGGGCTCCGGTGTCGCGACCCTCGGCCTGCCGACGTCGCCCGGTGTCACCGGCGCGCAGGCCGCGGACACGATCGTCCTGCCCTACAACGACGTCGAGGCCGTGCGGGCCGCGTTCGCGGAGAACCCCGGCGAGATCGCCTGCGTGATCACCGAGGCCGCCGCGGGCAACATGGGCGCCGTCGCCCCGCTCCCCGGCTTCAACGCCGCGCTGCGCGAGCTGTGCCACGCCGACGGCGCGCTGCTGGTGGTGGACGAGGTCATGACGGGCTTCCGCGTCTCCCGCTCGGGCTGGTACGGCGTCGAGGGCGTCGCGGGCGACCTCTACACGTTCGGCAAGGTCATGTCCGGCGGGCTGCCCGCCGCCGCGTTCGGCGGGCGCGCCGACGTGATGGCGAGGCTGGCCCCGCAGGGCCCCGTCTACCAGGCGGGCACGCTGTCCGGGAACCCCGTCGCCGTCGCGGCGGGCCTGGCGACGCTGCGGGCGGCCGACGAGGCCGTGTACCGCGCGCTGGACGCCAACGCCTCCCGCCTCGGCGCGCTGTTCACCTCCGCGCTGACCGAGGCCGGGGTGGCGCACCGCGTGCAGTTCGCGGGCAACCTGGTGAGCGTCTTCTTCACCTCCGACGAGGTCGTCGACTACGCGGGCGCGCAGGCCGCCGAGACGTGGCGCTTCCCCCCGTTCTTCCACGCCCTGCTCGAACGCGGCGTCTACGCGCCGCCGAGCGCCTTCGAGGCGTGGTTCGTCAACGCCGCGATGGGCGACGACGAGTTCTCGATCATCGCCGACGCGCTGCCCCACGCGGCGGCCGCTGCCAAGGAGGCCAAGAAGTGACTCGTACCGTGGTGCACTTCCTCCGGCACGGCGAGGTGCACAACCCGGACGGGATCCTCTACGGGCGGCTGCCCGGCTTCCGCCTGTCCGACACGGGCCAGCGGCAGGCGCTGACCGTCGCCGAGCACCTCGCGGACCACGACATCGTGCACGTCGTCGCGTCCCCGCTGACGAGGGCGCAGCAGACCGCCGCGCCGATCGCGGACTCGCACCGGCTGGAGCTGGCGACCGACGAGCGGCTGATCGAGGCGGACAACAGGTTCCAGGGCCTGCGGGTGTCGGTGGGCGACGGCGCGCTGCGCAGCCCGTCGCACTGGCCGAAGCTGGTCGACCCGTTCACGCCGTCGTGGGGCGAGCCGTACCTGAAGATCGCGCACCGCATGCTCGGCGCGGCTCAGCGGGCCCGTGCGGTGGCCGCAGGGCACGAGGCGGTGTGCGTGTCCCACCAGCTGCCGATCTGGACGCTGCGGCGGTTCCTGGAGGGCAAGCGCATGTGGCACGACCCGCGCAAGCGCGAGTGCTCGCTGGCGTCGCTGACGAGCCTGGTCTTCGAGGGCGAGCAGCTCGTCCGCGTGTCCTACACCGAGCCCGTCGGCGCGACGAACCCGAGGGTGACCGGGGCGTGAGGGCGGTCGCGCTGCTGGCCTCCGCGCTGGTGCTCGCGGGGTGCTCGACGGGGAAGGACGCGGTCGTCGCGGGGGGCGAGTTCCAGTTCGTCGCCCCCGACGGCCAGGTGCGGATCCGCTACGAGGGCGACGAGCGCAAGGTCGTGAAGGGCCTGTCCGGTCCGAGCCTGCTGCGGGACGGCGAGACGATCAGGATCGAGGACTTCGCGGGCAAGGTCGTCGTGGTCAACATCTGGGGCTCGTGGTGCCCGCCGTGCCGCACGGAGGCGTCCGAACTCCAGAAGGTGCAGGACGAGACCGGCCCGTCCGGCGTCCAGGTGCTCGGCATCGACGTCAAGGAGCACTCGCCCGAGCCCGCGCGGGACTTCGCGAACGTCCGGGAGCTGACGTACCCGTCGATCTACGACGAGTCGGGGCGCACGCTGCTCGCGTTCAAGGGCTACCCGCCCAACGCGGTGCCGTCGACCATCGTCCTGGACAAGCAGCACCGCGTCGCCGCGATCTTCCTGGAGGGCGTCCTCGCCTCCGACCTGACGCCGGTGGTGCGGGAACTGCTCGCCGAGGCGTGAGCGTCCGGCCGGACGCCCACGCCGGGGGAGCTACGGGGTGCCCCGCAGCTCAGGGATCTTGGCCTTGAACGCCTCGACCATCGCGTCGCGGCCGATGACGCTGTACTGGCGGCCCAGCGTGCGCATGATCGAGTTCTGGGTCGGCCGGTAGAGGCCGGTGCCGTAGTACCTCGCGCCCTCGAACACGCCGACCACACCGCCGTCGGGCGTCGGCTGGCCGAGGTAGCGCGCCCACTTGGAGCCGTCGGCCAGCTTGGAGGCGTTGATCTCGACGGGTTCGGCGCCGGTGTAGGTGCCGGGGGAGTAGTACTCGTCGGCCAGGTTGCCGATCGAGTGGCCCAGCTCGTGCACCACGATCTGGCCCGCCTGGGCGTTGCCGCCCGCCGCGGTCGCGACGCCGCCGCCCGCGCCGCCGTACTTGGTGGTGTTGCCCAGCGCGATGACCTGGTCGGCCCCCGGCGCGAGCGCGGCGTACTTGTTCGCCTCCTGCTCGTTCACGCAGAGCAGGCGCTCGGTGCTCGGGGTCGTGCCCTTGCACCAGAAGCCCATGTCCAGCGCGGTGCGCTTCTCGTCGGTGCCCGCGGGGTTGTCGTCCACGCCCGAGTCGATCGACACGGCGTTGACCTGCCACACGTTGAAGTACTGCCGGTACGAGGCGAACGGCTCGACCGCCGCCAGCTCGGCCCACTTGCTCAGCACGTGGTCGTGGAACTCGGGCAGCTCGTCCGCCGTGTACCCGTCGCCGACGAACACCAGGTCGAACCGGGCGTCCGACGAACCGGTCTGCTGCACGGTCTCGACGGTCGCGGCGACCCGCAGGTTCGCCTTCGTCCTCATCGACCTGGGGTCGGCGGCCACCACCTTGCTGATGGTGCCGTCGGGGGAGAAGACCTCGCGGACGACCTGCGAGGTGACCGGGGCGGGCGCCGCCTCCGCGGGCACCGCGCCGTGGGGCAGCGGAGCGGCGACCACCACGAAGCCCATCGTGAGCGCGGGCAAGATCAGCCGAGTTGAGCGCATGGAGGAACGTTAAGTACGCCGGTTGTCACCCACAAGAGTAATTTCGCAACTATTTCCCATTTGTAATTACTGTTCGTAATGCCAACTAGTGGTCAACGGATGTGACCTGGGACTCCGCTAACGGGTTCCGGTTCCGCGTCGGTTCGGAGCACTACCTACTCTGGAGCCGTGAACCCCTGGACGGAGCTGGCCACCTCGGGTCCGCTGCTGCTGGCCACCGGTGTCGCACTCCTCGCAGGCGCGATCTCGTTCGCGTCCCCGTGCGTGGTGCCGCTCGTCCCCGGCTACCTCGCCTACCTCGCGGGACTGGTCGGCGCCGAGGCCCCGGCCGTGCAGGACGGCGAGTCGCCGAAGGCGGGCCGCTGGCGGGTCACCGGCGCCGCGCTGCTGTTCGTCCTCGGTTTCACGGTCGTGTTCTCGCTGACGTCGTTCGCCGTGCTCGGCCTCGTGGACGCGCTGTGGCTCAACGAGGACCTGCTCCAGCGCATCGGCGGTGTCATCACCATCGCGATGGGTCTGGTCTTCATCGGCCTCGTCCCCGTGCTCCAGCGCGACGTCCGGCTGCACAAGCGCCCGCGCGCCGGGCTGATCGGCGCCCCGCTGCTCGGCGGCGTCTTCGCGCTCGGCTGGACCCCGTGCCTCGGCCCGACGCTCGCAGGCGTGCTCGCGCTCGCCCGCGGCACGGAGGTCGGCTCGTCCACGGCCCGCGGCGCGGTCCTCGTGCTCGCCTACTGCCTCGGCCTCGGCCTGCCGTTCGTGCTGATCGCCATCGGCGCCCGCTGGGCCGTCCGCGTCACCGGCTGGCTGCGCACCCACGTGCGCGGCGTGCAGGTCTTCGGCGGGGTGCTGCTGATCATGGTCGGCCTCGCGCTCGTCACGGGCCTGTGGGGCGACTTCGTCGGCTGGCTGCGCGTCACCGTCGTCAACGACCTAGAGCTGCCGCTGTAGATGAAGAACGCACTGGCCTTCCTGCGCAACACGTGGCGCGGCCTCACGGCCATGCGCACGGCGCTGACGCTGCTCTTCCTGCTCGCGCTGGGTGCGATGCCCGGCGCGCTGCTGCCGCAGCGGTCGCTGAACTCCCTCGCGGTGGACGAGTTCATCGCCGAGAACGGCTGGTGGGGCCGACTGCTCGACCGCGGCCAGTTCTACGCCGTGTACGGCAGCTTCTGGTTCTCCGCGATCTACGTGCTGCTGTTCGTGTCGCTGGTCGGCTGCCTGCTGCCGCGCCTCTGGGAGTACTTCAGCCAGATGCGCGCCAAGCCGGTGCTCACGCCCCGCAACCTGGCCCGGATGCCGCACCACGCCGAAGCGCACAGCGGTCGCGGCGTCGACGAGGTCGTCGCCGCGGCCCGCACCCGGCTCAAGGGCTGGCGCACGGTCGAGCGCGAGGAGGCCGACGGCGTCCGCACGATCAGCGCCGAGCGCGGCTACCTGCGCGAGACCGGCAACCTCGTCTTCCACTTCGCGCTGCTCGGCCTGCTGGTGGCGTTCGCGCTGGGCAAGATGTTCGGCTACGAGGGCCAGGTCATCGTCCAGGCGACCGGCAAGCAGTACTGCAACTCCGGCGTCTTCAACTTCGACTCGTTCCGCCCCGGCCTGCGGGTCGACGGCACCCAGCTCACCCCGTTCTGCGTGCGGGTCAACGACTTCCACGCCACCTACCTGGACAACGGGCAGGCGGAGAGCTTCCGCGCCAACATCGACTACCAGTCCGGCGAGGACCTCGACACCGGCGCCTGGAAGCCGTACCCGCTGGAGGTCAACCACCCGCTGCGCACCGCGGGCGACCGGCTCTACCTGCTGGGCCACGGCTACACGCCCAAGTTCACCGTCACGTTCCCGAACGGCGAGGTCCGCTCCGCCGAGGTGCAGTGGAAGCCGGTCGACCCGATCACGCTGCTGTCCGAGGGCGCGACGAAGTTCGACCCGCCGCTGATCACCGATTCCGAGGAGCGGCGGAAGAACCAGCTCGCCATCACCGGTCTGCTGGCGCCCAGCGCCGTGTTCGACGGCACGCTGATGAGCTCCGACTTCCCCGAGGCGCGCAAGCCCGCGGTGGCGGTCGACGTGTTCCGCGGCGACCTCGGCACCGACTCCGGCCGCGGCCAGTCGATCTTCTCGATCGACCGGTCCATGGTCGACAATGGCAGGCTGACCAAGGTCGCCCGGCAGAACCTCGAAGTGGGCCAGGAGATCACGCTCGACGACGGCACGGTGATCCGCTTCGACGGCGTCACCGACTGGGTGTCGCTCCAGGTGTCCCACGACCCGGCCCAGGTCTACGTGCTCGTGTTCTCGATGCTGATGGTGGCAGGCCTCGGCGTCTCGCTCGCGATCCGCCGCCGCCGCGTGTGGGTGCGGGTGTCCCCTCGGGACGACGGGCGTACGTTCATCGAGGTCGGTGGTCTCGCGCGCACCGACCAGGCAGGCTACGGCGGGGAGTTCACCGGGTTGTCCCGAGACCTCCTCTCTGCCGGTCAGGACAAGGAGAGCTGATGCCGGTCAACGAGACGATGGCGACCTACGGCGACTGGCTGTACAACAGCGCGGTCGGCGTGTACCTCCTCGCCACGTTCCTCTACGTCTACGAGTACGCCTTCGGCAAGGCCAGGGCGAAGGCGAAGGAGCGCGACCTCGTCGTCGCGGGCGGCGCGGGCGGGACCTGGAAGCCCGGCCTGGTCGTGCCGACGAAGCCAGAGCGGTCCCGCGCCGAGCGGTTCGGCCGCGCGGCCGTGGCGCTGACGCTGCTGGGCGCCCTGTTCCACGCGGCCTCGCTGGTGCTGCGCGGGATCGCGACCGGCCGCGCCCCCTGGGGCAACATGTACGAGTACGGCGCGCTGCTGACGCTGGCCGCCGTGATCACGTTCGTCGTGCTGATGCGGTCGTTCCCGGTCCGCAGGCTCGGCGGGTTCGTGCTCGTGCCGGTCGTGATCCTCATGTTCCTCGGCGGCACGGCCCTCTACGCGCCCGCCGCGCCCGTGCAGCCCGCGCTCCAGTCGTACTGGCTCGTCATCCACGTCTCGGTCATCTCGATCTCCACCGGCATGCTGCTGGTGCCGGGCGTCGCGAGCCTGCTGTACCTGGCGAAGGCGACCAACGACCGCAAGCCGGAGAAGTTCGCGAAGCTCGCGGGCAGGCTCCCGTCGGCCGACACGCTCGACCGGCTCGCCTACCGCAGCACCGTGCTGGCGTTCCCGCTGTTCACGATCGGCATCATGTTCGGCGCGATCTGGGCCGAGGCCGCGTGGGGCCGCTTCTGGGGCTGGGACCCCAAGGAGACCGTGGCGTTCGTGTCGTGGGTCGTCTACGCGGCCTACCTGCACGCCCGCGCGACCGCGGGGTGGCGCGGGGCGAACGCCGCGTGGATCAACACGCTCGGCTTCCTGCTGACCGTGTTCAACCTCTTCTTCATCAACTTGGTGACGAGCGGGTTGCATTCCTATGCGGGCGTCGGCTGACCTCCGACATCACCCCAGGTGGGATGCCCACCCCCGTTAGTGGAACCTGTTGTCGCCGACTACCGTCCCAGGTGGGGGTCGGGGAGGTCTCGATCCGCTTGCTCAGGGGAGGACCCCAGCGGTGACTGGTCGCTACGAGGAGCCTGAGCCGCGGCACAACGTGTCATGGCAGCCGCAGCCCACGGGCGCGGAGGGCCACATGAACCAAACCAACCCGGCTCAGTCGGGCGCACACCAGGTCGACGCGGCCCAGCAGGCCGGTGGTGGCCAGTCCGGCCAGCACACCGTCAGCGGCGGCCCGTCGGGCCCGTACCAGGTGGGTGGCGGCTCGTCCGGCGCCCACCAGGTCGGTGGCGGTCCGTCGGGCCAGCACAGCGTCGGTGGCGGCCCGTCGGGCCAGCACAGCGTCGGCGGTGGGCCCTCCGGTCAGCACAGCGTCGGCGGCGGCCCGTCCGGTCAGCACCCGGTCCAGGGCGGCCAGTCCGGCAGGTACCCCGTCAGCGGCGGTCCCTCGGGCCCCTACCAGGTCGGCGGAGGCCCGTCCGGCCAGCACTACGTGGACCCGTCCCAGCAGCAGTACCAGGGCCAGGGCGCGTTCCCGAACAACTTCCCCCAGTCGCTGCCGCACCAGCAGGGCCATCACCACCAGCACCAGCAGCAGCCGATGACCGCGCACGACATGTCGTCGCAGCGGCTCATCCGGCAGGAGAAGCGCCCACCGCAGACCGGCTGGCGCAAGACCGTGCACACGATGACCGGTGGCCTGCTCAACCTGGGCGAGAGCCCGGCCGACATCCGGCGCCGCGAGCTGATCACGCGGATCAACCAGCCGCTGCGCGGGTGCTACAAGATCGCGATGCTCAGCCTCAAGGGCGGTGTCGGCAAGACCACGACCACCGCCTCGCTCGGCTCGACGTTCTCGTCGCTGCGCGGCGACCGGGTCATCGCCGTCGACGCCAACCCGGACCGCGGCACCCTGGCCCTCAAGGTGCCCCGCGAGACCACCGCGACCGTCCGGCACCTGCTGCGCGATGTGGCGAGGATCACCAAGTACAGCGATGTGCGGGCCTACACGTCGCAGAGCCCGAGCAGGCTGGAGGTGCTCGCCAGCGAGCAGGACCCGGCCGTGTCGGAGGCGTTCAGCGACCAGGACTACCTGCGCACGGTCGCGCTGCTGGAGCACTTCTACAACATCCTGCTCACCGACTGCGGCACCGGCCTCATGCACTCGGCGATGAAGGGCGTGCTCGACCAGGCCGACTCGCTGGTCCTCGTCTCGTCCGGCTCGGTCGACGGGGCGCAGACCTCGGCGGCCACGCTCGACTGGCTGGACGCGCACGGCTACCGCGACCTCGTGGCCAGGTCGATCGCGGTCATCAACTCGGTCCGACCGGGCTCGGGCAAGGTCGACCTGGACCGCTTGGCGGCGCACTTCGCGTCCCGCTGCCGCTCCGTGGTCATGATCCCGTTCGACCCGCACCTCGAAGAGGGCGCGGAGATCGAGCTGGACAAGCTGGAGCCCGCGACCAGGCTCGCGCTGCTGGAGCTGGCCGCCACCGTGGCGGACGACTTCCCCAGCTAGCGGACGGTCCCGACCGAGCGCGGGCCCCTGGCGACTCCTCGCCGGGGGCCCACGCTCGTATCAGGAGTCCTTGCCCTCCTCAGGAGGGCGTTTCGTCTGCTCGCCGAGCTTCCGGAGGAAGTCCGGGTCGTCGTCGGGTGCGATGACCCGACCACGAGGAGCGGTTTCGAGCCTGCCGGGCCCGAACGCTTTCCAGAGCAGCATGAACACGGTGAGCGCACCGATCGCCGCGAGCACGTACAGCATGGTCGCCACCTCCTTTGCCACGACATTACTCGTGACTAGGAGTACGTACGGGACGTGTTCAGTGACGCACCGGTTCGGTAGCTTCGGTGGTGAGCTCGGACAGCAGCGCCTGGACCTCGGACTCCCGGAACCTGCGGTGGCCGCCGGGCGTGCGGATCGACCCGATCCGGCCCGCGGTGGCCCAGCGGGTCACCGTCTTCGGGTCGACGCGGAACAGGTTGGCCACTTCACCTGGCGTGAGCAGCCGTTCCGGGCCGCTTTGACGAGTTACCTGCATGGACGCGGTCACGATCGTCCTCCTCAGATCAGACTTACCGCCCGCATCGTGGCATCTCACCCGTCAGGTACTCGAACACTTGGGTGATGGTAAAGAGGGAGTAAGGGACGAAGTTCGCGGTTCGGACATCCCGCAGGTAGGGCCTAGTCTTGTCCGGTGGACGCTCTTGATCGTCAAATCATCGCCGCGCTGCGCGAGAACGGCCGAGCCACCTACGCCGACCTGGGCCGCAAGGTCGGCCTCTCGGCGTCCGCGGTGCACGAGCGCGTGGGCAAGCTGGAGGCCACCGGCGTCATCGTCGGCTACCACGCCGTCGTGGACCCCAGCGCCGTGGGCCTGGGCGTAACGGCCCTGGTGGGCATCCACCCGACCGACACGGCCGACGACGACGACATCGCCCTGGAGCTGGCGGGCTTGATCGAGGTCGAGTCCTGCTACCGGGTGGCGGGCGACGAGTCGTTCATCGTCAAGGTGCGGGTGGCCACCGTGGACGACCTGGAACGCGCGCTGGGCCGCCTGCGCCGCATCCCCGGTGTGGCGAGGACCAGGACGACCGTCGTGCTCTCCACGCGCTTCGAGGGCCGCCCCAACACCTCGGACGCGGCGTTCGAACCGGGGGACGGCGGCGCGTAACCTGGGGAACCGTGCACCTGGGTAGAGATGTGACGCTGTACGTGCTGGCGCGACTGGGCATGGTCGCGGTGGTCATGGCGCTGCTCATGCTCGTCAACGTCCCGCTGCTCGTGGCGATGGCAGTAGGCGTGGTGGTAGCCCTGCCGCTGTCCCTCTTCGTGCTGCGCGGCATGCGCACCCGAGTGGCCGAGGGCCTCAACGAACGCGGAGCGGTCCGCAAGGCGGAACGCGACCGCCTGCGAGCCCAACTGAGGGGCGAAACCGCCTGAAGCCCCAACAAAGGCGACCCACGACAAAAGCGAGCCACGAGCTTTCCCTGAACCGAGGCCGATCTTGCTCGGGGGATCTGTCCCTTGCCCCGGTAGACCGGCAGGTGGCCACCACCTGCCCTTGAGTCCGATCACAGGGTCACATCGAGGGGTCCCCGAGTCACACCGGCCACCCCGCTGGGACCGGCAGCTACCCGATTCGCCGGAACCGCCCAGCCCTCACCCGTAAACCCCAAAGGTCCCAGCGGCCTCGTCAGCGGACCGGTGCAACAGGTCCACCATCTCCACCCCTTCCAGCCACCGCGAAGGAATGCCCTCCACCCCGTCCCGAGCCCCGAGAATATTCCCGCAAATAGACCCGGTCGAATCACTGTCACCGGATATGTTGACCGCGATCAACAACCCGTCCTCCAACGACTCCCCGGCCAACGCCGCCAACAACCCGATGGCCAGGGCCTCTTCCCCGACCCACCCCCCACCGAACAGGGTCTCGATCAACTCCGGGGTGGGCCGCTTCCCCCGACTCCCCAGCTGCACGGCCAGGTCCAACAGCTCCAGCTGCTCCTCGTGCTCGTCCCACCGGATCAGCTCCTCCCGCGCCTCGGCGGCGGCCTCCAGCACCGAAGCCCCGGCCAGCACCTGCTGCACGATCACCGCCAGCACCCCGGCCGACAGGAACCCGCTCGGATGCCCGTGCGTGATGGCGGCGGTGCCCGCGGCCAGCGCGAACACCTCGTCCACGTCCTCGGACCACAGGGCGACGGGCGCCGCCCGCATCACCCCGCCGCAGCCCTTGGAGTTGTTGATGTGGTCGCTGGTGGTCCCGAAGGCGTCCCTGTCGTACAGCGCCCCGAGGCACGTCGTACCCGGCGCACGCTGCGAGAACAGTCCCGGCTCGTCCAGCAGCCACCCCTCGGCCCGCACCGGGGGGCCACCCTGGGTGTGCAGCCACCGCCCGTACGCGGCCCGCACGTCCCACAGCGGGTCCGTCCCGTGCTTCCTGGCGATGACCAACCCCTCGAGGGTGAAGAGCGTCATCTGCGTGTCGTCCGTGATCGCGCCGACCTTGCCGTAGGCCGGGGCGAAGTCGGTCAGGCCGTCGGGGCCGAAGCGGGCGCGGATGGCGTCGATGTGCTCGAACTCGACGGCCCCGCCCAGGGCGTCCCCGACGGCGCCTGCGAGAAGTGACCCGCGAAACTTGTCCACGGCGGACCAGTGTCCTCGAAGTTATCGTGCGCCGTGACCATTTCCCTTGACCGATGTTGCAGCCGCACCAGGGACTGGGTCCGCGAGGCCGTCCGGATCATCGACGCCGACGCGAACCGCAGTGCCGACACGCACCTGCTCCACTTCCCGCTGCCCCTCGAATGGGGCATCGACCTGTACCTGAAGGACGAGTCGACCCACCCGACCGGCTCGTTGAAGCACCGCCTCGCCCGGTCGCTGTTCCTGTACGCGATCTGCAACGGGTGGGTCGTCGGCGGCACGCCGGTCATCGAGGCCTCGTCCGGTTCGACGGCCGTGTCGGAGGCGTACTTCGCCCGGCTGCTGGGGCTGCCGTTCATCGCGGTCATGCCCCGCTCGACCAGTCCGGAGAAGATCGCCCTGATCGAGCGCCAGGACGGCAGGTGCCACTTCGTGGACGAGCCGGGCGCCATCTACGACGAGTCTCGCCGCCTCGCCGCCGAGCTGAACGGCCACTACATGGACCAGTTCACGCACGCCGAGCGCGCCACCGACTGGCGGGGCAACAACAACATCGCCGAGTCGATCTTCCAGCAGATGGAGCTGGAGGCGACGCCGGAACCGGACTGGGTCGTCGTAGGAGCGGGCACCGGCGGCACCAGCGCGACCATCGGCCGCTTCATCCACTACCGCAGGCTGAAGACCCGCCTCGCGGTCGTGGACCCGGAGCACTCGGTGTTCTTCGACGCGTGGCGCGACAGCGACCCGACCCTCGTCGGCACCCGCGGTTCCCGCATCGAGGGCATCGGACGGCCGCGCGTCGAACCGTCGTTCGTCGGCCAGGTCATCGACCGGATGATCAAGGTGCCGGACGCCGCGTCCATCGCCGTCATCCGGCACGTCGAGGCCGTCCTCGGCCGCAGGGTCGGCGGCTCGACCGGCACGAACCTGTGGGGCGCGTTCCAGATCATCGCCGAGATGCGGGCGTCGCGGGCGCGCGGCAGCGTCGTCACGCTGCTCTGCGACGGCGGTGAGCGGTACGCCAACACCTACTACGACGACGGTTGGGTGGCCGCCCAGGACATGGACCTCGCACCCCACCTGGAGCGGTTGGAGAAGTTCCGCCGCACCGGTGCCTGGTAGCGGGAACGGGACGGACACCTGCTGCGTCGCAGCAGGTGTCCAGTCGGAAGGGGATTCTCGGTGAGTTGGCGGACCGCGGAGGTGTTGGCGGCCGAGGACGTCTTGGCCAGGTCGATCGCCGACGCCGAGAAGTCCATGCGCCAGGCGGAGAAACTGCGCGCGGCGGGCCGCGAACCCTCGGCGGAGGACATCCGCAGGGTGATCGCGTTCGCCAAGTCGCCCGCGGCGTCGATGGCGCTCCAGGCGTTGCAGCGCAGGATCGCGGGCGGCCACCTGAGCTGGCGCCAGGTCCTCAGCGGCGAAGCGGGCCACGACCAGGGCGTGCGCGCGGCCCTGGACGCCGACCGCGAACACATCGCCGCCCTCTGCCTGGGCGAAGCACCCCCGCCCCCGCCCGTGCGGCGGCGGCGTGACGATGACGACGACGAACAGATCGCCATCACCGAGGACGCGTGGTAGTTCATCGACAGCGACGGCCGGCTAGCTCGCGGGTGTGGGATCGGCCGGCGGTTCAGCTCTGCCGTGCCGCTGGTCGAGCGGCCAGCGGCACGGCGCATCCTCGCGGCCAGCGTTACGGCTCGACCTTGCGGCCAGCGTTACGGCTCGACCTCGCGGCCGGCGGCACGGCTCGACCCTGGCGACCCGCTGATCGCCATCCCGCCGCCAGCACGACCAGCGGCGCGGCTCAACCTCACCCGGCCTCGGGACGGTAGGCGGATCAGCTCACCATCAGCGCGCCACCGACCACGGCGGCCCACAGCAGCATCGCCAGACCCGTGTCCCGCAGCACCGGGATCAGGTGCAGACCGGTCATCCCCCGCACCACCCGCCGAGCACCGAGCACGGCGAGCGGCAGCGCCAGCAGCCCGAGCAGCGTGCCCGGCACGCGGACGCCGATCACCAGCGTGATGAGGAACGGCGCCACCACCAGCGCCAGGTAGAGCCGCCGGGTGTCCTTGTCGCCGAGGAGGACGGCCAGCGTCCGCTTCCCCGACTTCGTGTCGGTCGGGATGTCCCGCAGGTTGTTCGCCACCAGCACCGCCGTCGAGAAGCACCCGACCGCCACAGCGGCCCCGATGCCGATCCCGGTCACCTCACCGGTCTGCACGAACAGCGTGCCCAGCACCCCGGCGGGCCCGAAGAACAGGAACACCGCCACTTCCCCGAACCCGGAGTACCCGTACGGCTTCGACCCGCCGGTGTAGAACCAGGCACCCGCGATGCACAGCACCCCGAACGCCACGAGCCACCAGTACCCGGACATCGCGATCAGCACGATCCCCGCGAGCGACGCGACGCCGAGGCACGCGAACGCCGCGTTCCGCACCGTCTTCGGGTCAGCCGCACCCGACCCGACCAGCCGGAACGGCCCGACCCGGTGGTCGTCCGTCCCGCGGATGCCGTCGGAGTAGTCGTTGGCGAAGTTCACCCCGATCTGCAACGCGATGGACACCACCAGCGCCAGCAGCGACATGGGGAGCGAGAACGCGTCGATGTTCTGCGCGGCGCCCGCGCCGACCAGCACCGGAGCGATCGAGTTGGGCAGTGTGCGCGGACGAGTTCCCTCAACCCACTGGGTGACTGTGGCCATGGGGTCATCTTCGGCCATGACCCTCTGACCACTGCGGACGGGGGACCACATCGCACGCTCCCCACCACCGTCCCCCGCGCACGACCTCCTCACTGCCTGGGCCCCCACGAACCGCACGGCGGCCACCCGCGAGGAGCGGCGCGGTCCGTCGTGCGGCGAACCCGTGTCAGCACGCGTCCACGGCCGGTGCTCCGGCGATGTGCGCGGCACCCAGGTACTTGCCGGTCGACAGCCGGTACCAGGTGGTCGACGTCCCCTCGGTACCCGTGGCGCTCTCACCGTCCACGGAACACGCCAGCGGCACCCGCGCGTACGGGGCCGCCAACCCCACCTCGGTCGCGGAGTCGCGGGGCGCGTTGCGCACCACCGACAGCGCGCGCACGGTCCCGTGCGGCGCCGATCCGGTCCACAGGAACTGCACCGTGACCCACGAGTTGGTCGTCAACCGCAGCCCGTCCCAGAACGTGCCGTCGGCCAGGTCGATCGCCGCCGGGTTCCCGACCTTGCGCCCGAACTGGTCCTTCCCACCGTTGTGACCGTCCTCGAAGGCCGCCTGCGCCTGAGGCTTCCCGACGGGCAGGTCGGTCCACATCTCCCGGCTGTCGTTCCAGTAGTCGTCCTTCACGTTCCACGGCCCGACGTCCCAGACCGGTGCCCACTCGCAGCGGCCGTTGTTCGCGCACACGCGCACGGTGCGGTCGCCCGAGTCGCGCCCGGCCAGTCCCCGCCGCGACGGCAGGGCGACGAAGTGGTCGCGGTCCTTGATCACGTGACCGTTCGCCGTGGTGCCGCCGACCAGACCTTCACGAGTGGCGTAGACCCGGTGCAGGCTCGCCGCGGTCGCGGCCTGCGCGGGAATGACCTGTGCCACGGCCAGCAGCACCACGATGATCACCAGCAGGCGTCTCGTCATTCGCCAGAGCCAAGCGGGGCCCGACCGCCCGCGCAGGCGGAGTCACCCGAACGAGCGGGCCACCGCGGCGCGGTCGACCTTTCCAGGACCACGCGTGGGCAGTTCCGGCAGGAACAGCACGCGCTTGGGCACGGCCGCCCGTCCGACGGCCGCTCGCACGACCTCCCGCAACACCTCCTCGGACGGCGCCACCCCACCGGCAACCACCGCGGCCACGACCACCTGCCCCCACTCGGGGTCCGGCACCCCGACCACGCACACCTCCCGCACTCCCGGCACACCCGCCAGAGCCCGTTCCACCAGCACCGGGGGCACCTTCTCGCCACCGGTGACGATCACGTCGTCCGCCCGCCCCAGCACCTCCAGCGTCCCGTCCACCCGGAACCGCCCGAGATCACCGGTCCGGAACCACCCGTCAGCGAACCGCTCCCCCCGGTACCCCAACGCCAACGTCGGCCCGGCCACCTCGATCCGCCCGTCGACGAGCCTCACCTCAACCCCGTCGAGCGGCACCCCGTCGTACACGCACCCACCGGCGGTCTCGCTCATCCCGTACGTGGTCACGACCCGCACCCCGGCCGCCAACGCCGCGTCCAGCAGCGGTCTCGGTGTCGCCGCACCACCGAGCAGCACACCGTCGAACTCCTTCAACACCGACACGTCCTCGGCCACCAGCCGAGCCAGTTGGGTGGGCACCAACGCCGTGTAGTGCGGCCCCGACGTCGCCAACAACGGCCGCGCGACCTCGGCGAACCGCTCAGCCCGAAACCCCGGCGCGAGATCCAGCACGGCGGGCGACGTCCCCGCCACCAGCGACCGAACCAGCACCTGCACACCCGCGATGTGCGTCGCGGGCAACGCCAACAACCACCGCCCCGGCCCGCCCAACCGAGCGTGCGTCGCCTCGGCGGACGCCCGGAGCGCCGACGCCGACAGCAACACCGACTTCGGTACACCGGTCGACCCGGAGGTGGTGATCACCAACGCCGTCTCCCGCTCCCAGCCGTCCAGCGGAACGGGCGCCACGACCTGTCCGACCGGTACCGGCACCACGGCGGGTCCCGTGCCGTCCAAGGCCGCCCGCAGGGGTGGGATCAGTTCGAGCGCTTCGAACGAGACAGGGACTGCCTCGACCATGTCGGCCATCAGTTTTCCCAGCTGGTTGGGGGAGTGGGGGCGGTTGCAGGTGGTCAGGCTCGTGTTGGGGAGGTGGTGGGCGGGAAGGAGGGGGTGTCGTGGCTGAGCAGGCTTGCGGTGGGGAGGTGGGGCGGTGAGGGATGGGCCTGGGAAGGCGGAGAGCTTGAGGGAGGTGGTGGAGTTGTGATTGGGGTAGAGAAGAGGTTGGCCTCGGGGCAGTGTCGCGGCCGAGCCGTTTTGCTGCCGGAGAACGGGGCGGATGTGGTCTCGGTGTCCGAGGCGGGTTAGGACCGCTTCGACCGTGGTGGCGACTCGGTGGCTGTCTGTCGCCCTGGGAGCACTTCGATGCCCGAGGTCAGGGCTGTGGTTGAGGTGTCCCGAGCTTGGACCGCCTCAACCCTGGAGGCCACCGCGCCAGCCCTGACCACAGAGCAGCCTGGTTGCGCAGGCAGCCCCGCCTGAGATCGGCTGCGCCCGAAGCCGCTGGCTGTGGAGGCCGCTGGCTGTGGAGGCCGCTGGCTGTGGAGGCCGCTGGTTGTGAGGCCGCTGGTTGTGGAAGCCGTCCCATCGCTGAAGTAACCCGGTGTCTGTGGCTGGCTGCGTCCGAAGCACCCCGAGCCCCGCACGGACCTGGGCTGCCCCGGACCAGCCCTGAACGAGCCTTCGACGGACCCGAACGAGTCCTGGGCGGGCCTTTGACAGACCCGGACAAGCCCTGGACGGACCCGAACGCGCCCTGGACAGGCTCGAATGAGCCTTCCACGGACCTGGACGCGCCCCGCAGGACCTGGGCGGCCTCGGACGAGCCCTGGACGAGCCTTCGACGGACCCGGATGAGCCTTGGGCGGACCCGGCCGAGCCTTCGACGGACCGGATAAGCCTTGGGGCCCAGACCGAGCCCGGACCGAGCCCGGACCGAGCCCGGACCGAGCCTGGGCCGAGCCCGGACCGAGCCCGGACAGGCCTCGGACAAGGTCTGGGCGGGGTTTCGAAAAGAGGCCGGACTGGTTGGGCGCAGCGCGCGTCTGGGGTGCGTGCCGGTTTCAGAAGTAGTACGGGAAATCGGACCAGTCCGGCGCCCGCTTCTCCAGGAACGCGTCGCGGCCCTCCACCGCCTCGTCCGTCATGTACGCCAGCCTGGTCGTCTCGCCCGCGAAGATCTGCTGGCCCACCAAGCCGTCGTCGATGAGGTTGAACGAGTACTTCAGCATCCGCTGGGCCGTGGGGGACTTGCCGTTGATCTCCCGTGCCCACTGCAACGCCGTGTTCTCCAGTTCGGCGTGCGGGACGACCTCGTTCACCGCTCCCATCCGCTGCATCTCGGCCGCGCCGTAGGTGCGGCCGAGGAAGAAGATCTCGCGCGCGAACTTCTGGCCGACCTGGCGGGCCAGGTACGCCGAGCCGTAGCCGCCGTCGAAGCTGCCGACGTCGGCGTCGGTCTGCTTGAACTTCGCGTGCTCGGCGCTCGCGATGGTGAGGTCGCACACGACGTGCAGGCTGTGGCCGCCGCCCGCCGCCCAGCCGGGCACGACGGCGATGACGACCTTCGGCATGAACCGGATCAGGCGCTGGCACTCCAGGATGTGCAGCCGCCCCGCTCGGGCCGGGTCGACCGTGTCCGCGGTCTCCCCCGCGGCGTACTGGTATCCCGACCGGCCGCGGATGCGCTGGTCGCCGCCGGAGCAGAACGCCCAGCCGCCGTCGCGGGGGGACGGGCCGTTGCCGGTGAGCAGGACGCAGCCCACGTCGGACGACATGCGGGCGTGGTCCAGCGCCCGGTGCAGCTCGTCGACCGTGTGCGGGCGGAAGGCGTTGCGCACCTCGGGCCGGTTGAACGCGATCCGCACCGTGCCCTGGTCCACCGCGCGGTGGTAGGTGATGTCCGTGAGGGAGTCGAAGCCGGGGATCGGCTTCCACCGGGACGCGTCGAACAACTCGGAGATTTCCTGGTCTGCCACGCCCGCGACAATAAGGGGACCCGGTGCGGCGCTCGAACCGCAGGCAGGTGGGCCCCCGGGACGGTCATGATCAGGATCACTCCGATGGTGTAGTTCATGGGTTGAACTTAGAACACGTGTTCGAATGCGCAAGGGGAATCACCCCATCGTGCGCTGGGGGAGAATGGGGCCGTGAACCCGTCCACCGCGCAAGCCCTGGTGTTCGTCGACGAGCTCGTCCGCAACGGCGTGCGGCACGTCGTCCTGAGCCCCGGCTCGCGCAACGCGCCCCTGTCCTTCGCGCTGCACGAGGCGGAGGTCGACGGGCGGTTGACGCTGCACGTGCGCGTCGACGAGCGCGGCGCCGGGTTCCTGGCGCTGGGCCTGGCGAAGGCGGACGGGATCACGGCGGTGGTCTGCACGTCCGGCACGGCCGTCGCGAACCTGCACCCCGCGGTGCTGGAGGCCAGGCACTCGGGCACGGGGCTGCTGGTGATCACGGCGGACCGGCCGGTCGAGCTGTACCGGACGGGCGCGAGCCAGACCGTCGACCAGCACGGGATCTTCGGCGCGGCGGCGGACACCCTGCACTTCCCGGTGGCCGAGCGGCGGGCCGGGCAGAACGCGATGTGGCGGTCGCTGGTGTGCCGGGCGGTCTCGACGGCCAGGTCGGGCAGGCCGGTGCACGTCAACGTGCCGCTGCGCGAGCCCCTGGTGCCCGACCACGAGGGCGACTGGCCGGAGGCGCTGGACGGCAGGCACTTCGACGTGCCGTGGACGCGCGTCGAGCCGCGCACCACCAGGTCCGTCTCGACGGTCGAGCACCTCGGGCCGCGCACGCTGGTCGTGGTCGGCGACTCGCTGGTCGGGGAGACCGCCGAGCTGGCGTGGCACGCGGGGTGGCCGATCGTCGCGGAGCCGACGGCGGGCTCGGACGGCCCGGTGCTGCGGCACGGGACGCTGCTGCTGAACTCGGGTGAGCTGCCGTCCGAGCTGCGGCCGACCGCGGTGCTGGTCGTGGGCCGGGCGACGCTGTCGCGCGGGGTGCTCAAGCTCATCGCGCGGACGCCGGTCGTGCACGTGCTCACGCCGGACCTGGACTGGCCGGACCCGTCGTTCGCCGCGACGCACACCTCCACCGACCTGGAGGCGGGTGAGCTGGAGGTCGACCCCTCGTGGCTCGCGGCCTGGCAGGACGCGGACAAGGCGGCCGCCGGGCTCGTCGAGGAGGTGCTGCACGACGTGCCGTGGCCGACCGGGCTGCACGTGGCCCGCGAGATGGTCGCGGCGCTGCCGTGGGGCTCGATGCTGTTCCTCGGGTCGTCGAACCCGGTGCGCGACGTGGACCTGGTCGCCCACCCGCGCGCCGACCTCGTGGTGCACGCCAACCGGGGCGGCGCGGGCATCGACGGCAGCCTGTCGACCGCGATCGGCCTGGCGCTCGCCGAGGGGCCGGGGTTCGCGCTCGTCGGCGACCTGACGTTCCTGCACGACCTCAACGGCCTGCTGATCGGTCCGGACGAGGCGCGGCCGGACCTGACGATCGTCGTGCTCAACGACGACGGCGGCGGGATCTTCTCGCTCCTGGAGCAGGGCGCCCGCGAGTTCGCGCCGTCGTTCGAGCGGGTCTTCGGCACCCCGCACGGCGCCGACCTGGCCGCGCTGTGCGCCGGTTACCGGGTGCCGCACGTGCTGGCGGAATCGGCGGAGCAATTCCGCGACGCGCTCGCGCAGCCCTCCGGGATCACGGTTGTGGAGATTCGTGCGAATCGTTCCGGATTGCGCGATTTGCACGCCGCACTGCGCCTTGCCGTGTCAACGGGTTCCAGGTCGTAGGAGCCTACGTACGGGGGTGTTCGCGTCAGGGAGACCTGGCTAGTTTCCAGCCATGTCCATCAGAGCGAAGATCACGGTCGGGGCGGCGACGGCCTGCGCGCTCGCGCTGCTCGCGGGCCCCGCAGGCGCCGCCGCGGCGCCTGGAGCACCCGGTATCGGTGATCCGTACTACCCGAACTCGGGAAACGGTGGCTACGACGTCTCCCACTACGACATCCGGCTGAACTACCAGCCGTCGAACGACACCCTGTCCGGCACCACGACGATTCTGGCGAAAGCGACGCAGGACCTCTCGCGGTTCAACCTCGATTTCCTGCTCAAGGTCAGGACGGTGCGGGTGAACAACAGGGTCGCGTCGTTCACCCAGGACGGCGGTGAGCTGGTCGTCGACCCGAGGGGCACCCTCGCCAAGGGCGGCGACGTCACCGTGGTCGTCACCTACGACGACAAGCCGTCCACGAAGTCCGTCGACGGCTACACGGCGTGGAAGAGGACGCCGACCGGTGCGCTCGCGATCGACGAGCCCGACATCGCGCCGTGGTGGTACCCGAGCAACAACCACCCGACCGACAAGGCCACGTTCGACGTCTCGGTGGCCGTGCCGGACGGCGTCGAGGTGATCTCCAACGGCAGGCTCACCGGCACGACGAAGCAGATCAACGGCTGGACGCGCTGGAACTGGCGGAGCACCAAGCCGCAGAACACCTACTCGACGTTCGTGTCGATCGGCCAGTTCGAGGTCCGCCAGTCGACGTCCCCGAGCGGCCTGCCCGTGGTGAACGCCTACGCGGAGGGCCTCGGCGAGTTCGAGGGCGCCGCCAAGGCGAGCGTCGAGCGGACGTCGGAGGTCATCGACTTCGAGGACGACTTCTTCGGCCCGTACCCGTTCGAGGCGCAGGGCGGTGTGGTCACCGGCGGCATCGGCTTCGCGCTGGAGAACCAGACCCGGCCCAACTACGACACCGCGTTCTTCCGCCGCGGCACGAACACCTACGTCGTCGCGCACGAGTTGGCCCACCAGTGGTTCGGCGACTCGGTGTCGGTGCACGGCTGGAAGGACATCTGGCTGAACGAGGGCTTCGCGAGCTACGCCGAGTGGCTGTGGTCGGAGCACGTCGGCGAGGGCACCGCGCAGGAGAACTCGGACTTCACCTACGAGTCCTACCCGGCCGACTCGGACTTCTGGGACGTCCTGCCCGGCGATCCCGGTGCGGCGAACCAGTTCGACGGCGCCGTGTACGACCGCGGGGCGCTCACGCTGCACGCGCTGCGGTCGGCCGTGGGTGACGACGCGTTCTTCACGACGCTGCGGAAGTGGACGAAGCAGCACGAGTACGGCGACGCGTCGATCGACCAGTTCACCGCGCTGGCGGAGGAGGTGTCCGGCAAGCAGCTGGACGACCTGTTCACGACGTGGCTGTTCACCAAGGGCAAGCCCGCGACGGCGCCCGGCGCCGACGCCGCCGTGGCCGCGAGGAAGGCCCCCACCGCGGAGCCCAAGTCGCGGCAGAAGATCAAGGAGACGCACGAGCTGCTCGCGGCGGGCGAGCGCTGAGGCCGGGTGGGGCGCCCCTCCGCGCGAGAGGGGCGCCCCACCGAGCGCCACGGCGGTCTCGTCGGGTCTAGCGGCCTTCGAGCGCGTCCCGCATCGGCCGCATCTTGGCGTGCGCCTCGCACACCTCGCTGTCCGGATCGGACTCCGCCACGAGCCCGCAGCCCGCGAACAGCCGGGCCGTGTTGCCCTCCACCCTGGCGCACCGCAGCGCGATGCCGAGTTCGCCGTCGCCGTTGCCGTCGATCCAGCCGACCGGGCCGGCGTACCGGCCGCGGTCCATGCCCTCCAGCTCCTCGATGACGCGGATCGCTTCGGCGCGGGGCGTGCCGCCGACCGCGGCCGTCGGGTGCAGCGCCTCGCCGAGCCGCAGCAGCGACGGCGAACCGCTCAGCGTGCCGATCACGTCGCTGGACAGGTGCGACACGTTCGGCAGCCGCAGCACCGACGGGCCTTCCACGGACATGGTCGTGCAGAACGGCTTCAACGTGTCCGCGAGCGAGCGGATCGCGTAGTCGTGCTCCTCCAGGTTCTTCGCCGACGACAGCAGCGCCGCCTCCAGCTCCTCGTCGGACATGCCGTCGTGCGGCCACGTCGTGCCCGCGAGCACCCGCGAGTCGACCAGTTCGCCGGTGCGCCGCAGCAGCAGCTCCGGGGTGGCGCCGAGCAGGCCGTCCACGGCGTAGACCCAGCACTCCGGGTAGCGCCTGGCCAGGCCCTCCAGCACGAACCGGTGGTCGATCGGCACGTCCGCGACGGCCAGCAGGTCGTGCGCGAGCACCACCTTGTCCAGTTCGCTGTCGCGCATCCGCGCCACGGCCGTCGCGACGGCCCCGCGGTAGTCGGTGACCGAGAGCTGCCCGTCGGAGTAGCGGACCGTGGACGGCCTGCGGACCGGGGTGACGTCGGACGGGGTCGCGTGGCCGATCGTGGTGACCCAGCTGCGCCCGTCGCGGGTGCCGAGCACGACCTCGGGCACCACCAGGACGGAGTGGCCGGGTTCGTCGGCGAACGCCATGCTCACGAACGCGACCGGCCCGCAGCCGGGCTGGCCGACCTCGTCCTGGACGTCCACCGCGGCCGTGAAGTCCCGCCACCAGCGGTCGGCTTCGGCGAACCGGTCGGGGCCGGACGCCTCGAACCGCGCCGCCTCACCCCATCCCACCAGGCCTGATCCGTCCCTGACCCAGGCGAGCGCGTTGTCCGGGCGGGGGAGCCTGGCGAGCAGGTCCTCACCCGTCGCACGCGCGGTGCGGACGCGCAGACGTTGTCGGGTTCGCGACGCTGGTGCGGTGGTCACGCTTCGAGGGTATGGACTCACTCCTGAGATTCCTCCTCCAGGCGGCTCTAGACTCCTCAGCTGTGGTGGAAGACGCAGTGCAGACCAGTCAGCGGGCTCCCCTCGGGGTCCGGGTCCGGCGGGGCGTCGCCCGTGCGTTGCTGGTGGTCGGCGGGGTGGTGACCCTCGTGGCGGTCCTGCTGATGGCCGCGGTCTGGACCGACGACCGGTCCATCGAGGCGAACCTCGGCAACGCCACCGCGGAGGTGGTGTCCGTCGCCTTCAACCGCACGGTGATCAGGTTCGGGACCCCCGACGGCAAGGTGCAGAGCCCGTCGCAGGGCGTGCTGTACCCCGAGGGGCTGGAGGTCGGTCAGCTCGTGCGCATCGAGTACGACACGACGAACACCGAGCTGGCTCGGGTCTGGGGCCGGGACGCCTCGCTCGCGGTGCTGCCCGTCTCGACGTTCCTGCTGGTCGTGTGGGCCGTGCTGATCCCGGCGATGTGGTTCACCCGGAGAGGGCTCCGCCATTTGTGACAGTTTCTCCCGAAACGGTCGTTCAGGTGTAACATCGTCCACATGGTGGATGACCTGGTGGCGCGCTTCGAGCACGCGGTGGCGTCCGAAGCGCGGATCGAACCCCGCGACTGGATGCCGGACGGCTACCGCAAGACGCTGATCCGGCAGATCGCCCAGCACGCGCACTCCGAGATCATCGGGATGCAGCCGGAGGGCAACTGGATCAGCCGCGCGCCCTCGTTGCGCCGCAAGGCCATCCTGCTGGCGAAGGTGCAGGACGAGGCCGGTCACGGGCTGTACCTCTACGCCGCGACCGAGACGCTCGGCGCGGACCGCGGTGAGCTGACCGAGAAGCTGGTCGACGGCAAGCAGAAGTACTCCTCGATCTTCAACTACCCGACGCTGACGTTCGCGGACATGGGTGTGATCGGCTGGCTGGTCGACGGCGCGGCCATCTGCAACCAGGTGCCGCTGTGCCGCACCTCGTACGGCCCGTACGCGCGGGCCATGATCCGCATCTGCAAGGAGGAGTCCTTCCACCAGCGGCAGGGCTACGAACTGCTGATGACCATGATGCGGGGAACGCGGGCGCAGCGCGACATGGTGCAGGACGCGGTCGACCGCTGGTGGTGGCCGTCGCTGATGATGTTCGGCCCGCCCGATTCCGAGAGCTCCAACACCGAGCAGTCGATGGCGTGGCGGATCAAGCGCAACACCAACGACGAGCTGCGGCAGAAGTACGTGGACATGTCGGTGCCGCAGGCGGCGAAGCTCGGCGTCACGTTCCCCGACCCCGAGCTGAAGTGGAACGACGAGCGCGGGCACCACGACTTCGGCCAGCCGGACTGGGACGAGTTCTGGCAGGTCGTCGGCGGTCACGGGCCGTGCAACAGCCAGCGCGTCGCCCACCGCCGCAAGGCGCACGAGGACGGCGCGTGGGTCCGGGAGGCCGCCGCGGCGCACGCCGCCAAGGCCCGTCAGGCGCAGGAGGGTGTGGCATGAGCGCGTCGTGGCCGCTGTGGGAGGTCTTCGTGCGCGGCAAGCGCGGGCTGAACCACGTGCACGTCGGGTCGCTGCACGCGCCGGACGCCGAGATGGCCGTCCGCAACGCGCGCGACGTCTACACCCGGCGCAACGAGGGCGTGTCGATCTGGGTGGTGCCCGCCGAGGCCATCACCGCGTCCTCGCCGGACGAGAAGGACCCGTTCTTCGCGCCCAGCGGCGACAAGGTCTACCGGCACCCCACGTTCTACGCCATCCCCGACGACGTGCCGCACCTGTGAGCCCCGCCGCTCTCGCCGTGGAGGAGGCGCCATGAGCTTCGACAACGCCTACGAGTCCCTGATCGACCACGAGGACTCGCACTGGGCCTTCGGCACCGGCTTCAGCGCGCCGCTGGAGGGCGTGGACCGCGAGGTCCCGGCCACCGTCGACCGCGCCGACCTCGTCGCCTACTGCCTGATGCTCGGCGATGACGCCCTGGTCCTCTCCCAGCGCCTGGCCGAGTGGTGCTCGCGCGCGCCGGAGCTGGAGGAGGACATCGCGCTGGCCAACATCGCGCTGGACCTGCTCGGCCAGGCCCGCCTGCTGCTCACCCGCGCGGGCGAGGTCGAGGGCGAGGGCCGCGACGAGGACGCGCTGGCGTACCTGCGCGACGAGCGCGAGTTCCGCAACGTGCACCTCGCCGAGATCGACTGCGGCCCAGGGCCCGGCGGCGACTTCGCCACGACCGTCGTGCGGCTGCTGGTGTTCTCGTCGTGGAAGGTCGCCCAGTTCTCCCGGCTGCGCGGCAGCGCGGACCCGGTGCTCGCGGCCGTCGCCGCCAAGGGCCTCAAGGAACTGGCCTACCACCGCGACCACGCCGCCCAGTGGGCCGTGCGGCTCGGTGACGGCACCGAGGAGTCGCACCGCCGGATGGTCGCGGCCGTCGCCCGCGTGTGGCCGTTCGTCGACGAGCTGTTCCACACCAACGCCGTCGAGGCGCGGCTGGCCGGGGTTGCCGTCGACCCCGGCGAGCTGCGGTCCGAAGTGGACGGTGTGCTGGACGCCGTGTTCGAGGCGGCGGGGCTGGCCAGGCCCGAGCCGGTCCCGGCGGCGTTCGTCGCCGGACGGGCGGGCCGCGACGGCGTGCACACCGAGGCCATGGGCTTCCTGGTCGCCGAGATGCAGCACCTGCACCGGTCGCTGCCGGGAGCGGTGTGGTGACCACGGCCAGGGAGATCGCCGAGCAGGTCCGCGACCCGGAGCTGCCGGTGCTGACGCTGGCCGACCTGGGTGTGCTGCGCGACGTGTCGGAGTCCGACGGCCGCGTGCTCGTCACCATCACGCCGACCTACTCGGGCTGCCCGGCGATCGACGAGATGGGCGCCGACCTGCGCCGGGCCCTGACCAGCGCCGGGTACGCCGAGGTCGAGGTGCGCACCTCGCTGCACCCGGCGTGGACGACGGACTGGATCAGCGACGACGGCCGCCGCAAGCTCACCGAGCACGGCATCGCCCCGCCGAACCGCATCGGGCCGAAGGTCGCGGGCCCCGTGCCGCTCAACCTCACGCCGCCGTCGCGGCGCGTGCCGTGCCCCCGCTGCGGGTCGCCGCGCACCACCGAGCTGTCCCGGTTCGGCTCCACGGCCTGCAAGGCGCTGCGCCGCTGCGAGGACTGCGCCGAACCCTTCGAGCACGTCAAGGAGATCTAGTGACGGCCTCCGCGCCCACCCGCCGCCGCACGACGTTCCACGCGCTGACCGTGGCCGCCGTCGACCGGCTGTGCGACGACGCCGTCGCCGTCACCTTCGCCGTCCCCGCCGAGCTGGCGGAGGAGTTCGCGTTCACCGCGGGCCAGTACCTGACGATCAAGCGCGGCGACGAGCGCCGCTCGTACTCGATCTGCGCCGCCGTCGGCTCCGCGCCGCGCATCGGGGTCCGCCGCGTCGAGGGCGGCCTCTTCTCCGGCCACCTCGTCGACGAGCTGCGCGCGGGTGACGTCCTGGAGGTCCTGCCGCCGCAGGGGACCTTCACGCCGGACGGTGGTGAGCACCACGCGTTCGTCGTGGCGGGCTCGGGCATCACGCCCGCGCTGTCGATCGCCGCCACGGTCCTGGCGGGCGGCGCGCGCGTGACGCTGCTGTACGGCAACCGCCGCACCGACACCGTGATGTTCGCGGAGGAGCTGGCCGACCTGAAGGACCGCCACCGGGCCAGGCTCCAGCTCGTCCACGTCCTGTCCCGCGAGCCGCGCGACGTGGAGCTGTTCACCGGCAGGCTGGACGCGGACAAGCTCCGCGCCCTGTTCGGCACGGTCGTGCCCGCCGCCGACGTCGACCACTGGTGGCTCTGCGGCCCGTACGAGATGGTCCAGGACGCCAGGGCCGTGCTCGCCGAGCGCGGTGTCGGGCCGGAGCGGGTCCACCACGAGCTGTTCTACGTCGACGAGCCCCCGCCCGCCCCGCGCAGGGCGGAGGACACTGCCGTGCTCGCGGAGGCGGCCGAGGTCACCGTCATCCTGGACGGCCGCGTGACCACCGTGCCCGTGCCGCCGGACGTGGCCATCCTGGACGCGGCCCAGCGCGTCCGCTCCGACCTCCCGTTCGCCTGCAAGGGCGGCGTCTGCGGCACGTGCCGCGCTCTCGTCGTGGACGGCGAGGTCGAGATGCGCCGCAACTACGCCCTGGAGCCACGCGAGGTGGAGGCCGGCTTCGTCCTCACCTGCCAGGCCACGCCGACCACGACCGGGGTCACGGTCGATTTCGACGCCTGACTCCCGTCTCACGTGGCAGTATCGGGAGATGGGAGTCATGGCGAGATCGGTGCTCGGTGGGCTGGCGATCGGCATCGCGGTGATGTTCACGCTGTTCACCCTCATGCTGGTCGCGCCGTCGAACGAGAGCGGGAGCGTCGTCGCCTCCCTGGTGGCCGCGCTGATCGTCTCGGTCCCGCTGGGCGGCATCCCCGGCACGCTGCTCGGCCTGCTGGTGGGCAGCATCCGCAGGTCCAACCAGCGGGTCCTCCTGCCGCCCCCGCCACCTCCGCCGCAGCCGCGCCCCCTCTACGTGCCCGCCACCCCGGCCGACCAGTGGTCGAAGGTGGTGGCCCGCTGCGAGGAGTCCGTGCGCCGCGTGCTCGCCGTGGTGGACACGGTCCCCGAGTCACCGGCGAAGGAGTGGATGTCCCGGATCGCGGCCCAGTTCGAGGCCGAGCTGGACGACGTCCGGGGCATCGCCCGGCTGGCCAGGGCGATGGGCGCCGTCGAGGAGAACCACCCGGCGTCCCAGCGGCTCTTCGCGGCGGCCCGCGACTTCGCGGCGTTCGAGGCCGAGGTGGGCCGGGTGGCGCTGAAGATGTTCGACCGACCCGAACTGGACCGAGCCCGCACGGACCTGGAGTTCCTGGAGCAGCAGCTCCCCAGCCTGGGGGCCTAGGGCCGCAGGGCGGCCTGCCACCAGCCGAGCACCTCGTCCGCCACCTCGGGCGCGGCGACCAGCAGCCCGTCCACCGGCAGCGGGTCACCCTCGCCGCGCCGGTCCAGCACGGCGGCCCCGGACTCCACGGCCAGCGCCACGGCGCCTGCCACGTCCCACTCGTGGTACCCGTGCAGCACCGCCGCGGCGGCGTGCCCCAGCGCCACCTGCGCCACGGCCAGCGCCTTCGACCCCAGCACCCGCACGCCGGTGCCCGACGAGGCCGCGCGGGTGATGAACTCGCCCATCCCCGGCCACGGCCCGCTGCGGGTCATCTCGGTGCACACGATCGGACTGGTGGACTGGGTGCCCAGCTTCACGGGCTCCCCGTTGGCGCGCATCCCCCGACCGCGCGCCGCCGCGTAGATCTGCGACCGGTAGGGGTCGGCGACCACCCCGACGACCGGCCCCCACCGGTCCACCAGCGCCAGGCTGTAGGCGCACCACGGCACCCCGGCCACGTAGTTGGCGGTCCCGTCGATCGGGTCCACGACCCAGCGGAACTCCGCCTCGAAGGGCACGTCCACGTTCTCGCAGAACACCGGGATCCTCGGGAACTCCGAGGTCAGCACGCGTCGGGTGTGCCGTTCGAGGGTGTGGTCGGTGTCGGTCACCCAGTCGAAGGGCGACTCGTCGTCGTCCGGTCGCGCACCCCGCCCGGCGGTGGCCGTGATCACGTCGGAGGCGTCGTTCGCGAGGCGCCCCGCGACCTCCAGCGCGATCGACACGAGCGCGGGATCGACGGGCTGGGCGGGCCTGGACGACAAGACGGTCATGCCGAGCTAGTTTCGGCCCCGCGGATGTCCGACACGCGTCCACCAGGTGGCCGGACGACGATCACCTGGTCAACGGTGTCCGCGTCGGGAGACGTTCGGCGGGCGTTCCCCGCCGTGACACGCCCCGGTGGTGTTGGCCCGCCACGGTGGGCCGGTGCGCGTAGCGATCGTCACCGAGAGCTTCCTGCCCCGCGTCAACGGGGTCACCAACTCCGTCCTCCGCGTCCTGGAGAACCTGCCGGGTCCGGCGCTGGTGATCGCGCCGGGGGCGGGTGACGACAGCTACCGGGGGACACCCGTCGTGCGCGTCCCGGCCGTGGACCTGCCGAGGGTCAGTTCGCTGCCGGTGGGCGTGCCGACCCGCAGGGTGCTGACGGCGCTGGCCGAGTTCCGGCCCGACGTGGTGCACCTGGCCTCGCCGTTCGTGCTGGGGGCCCGCGGCGTGCAGGCGGCCCGGCGGCTGGGGCTGCCGACCGTCGCCGTCTACCAGACGGACGTGGCCGGGTTCGCGGGCAGCTACGGGCTCGGCCTCACCGCGCGGGCCGCGTGGCGGTGGACGCGGCGGCTGCACTCGCTGGCCGACCGGACGCTGGCGCCGTCGACCTGGGCGGTGGAGGCGCTGGAGTCGCACGGGGTGCCGCGGGTGCACCGGTGGGGCCGCGGTGTGGACGTGGAGCTGTTCCGGCCCGAGCGGCGCGACCACGCGCTGCGGCGGGCGCTGGCCCCCGCCGGTGAGCTGCTCGTGGGCTACGTGGGCCGGTTGTCGCCGGAGAAGGAGGTGGAGCGGCTCGCGGCGCTCGACGGCGTGCCGGGCGTGCGGGTCGTGGTGGTGGGGAGCGGACCCGACGAGGCCGCGCTGAGGAGGGCGCTGCCGGGGGCGGCCTTCCTCGGCTTCCGGACCGGGGTCGACCTCGCCGAGGCCTGCGCCAGCCTGGACGTCTTCGTCCACACGGGACCGCACGAGACGTTCTGCCAGGCCGTGCAGGAGGCGCTCGCCAGCGGGGTCCCCGTGGTGGCCCCGGACGCGGGCGGACCGAGGGACCTGGTCGAGCCGGGGCGCACCGGGTACCTGGTGTCCGGCGAGCCGTCGGACCTGCGGGCCGCGGTGGAGGCGCTGCGGGACCCGGTGCGCCGCCGCCGGTTCGGACAGGCCGCTCGGGCGTCGGTCCGGGGGCGGACGTGGCCGGTGCTGTGCGGGGAGCTCCTGGGGCACTACCGGGCCGTGGCGGGCGTCGAGGTGCGGCGGGCGGCGTGACGTCCGCGGGGGCGTGGGGTCCGGGTGGCGGTGGCCGGGCGTCACATACCCTTCTGGCATGTCGCGAGCAGGTCTGGACAAGAACCCGCGCGAAGTGGCCGAGATGTTCGACGGCGTGGCCAACGGGTACGACCGCACGAACTCGGTGATGACACTCGGGTTCGACCGCCGCTGGCGGGAGTGGAGCCGCCGGGTGCTCGACGCGCGACCCGGTGAGAAGGTCCTCGACCTCGCCGCGGGCACCGCCGTGTCCACCGTGGAGTACGCCTCCTCCGGCGCCTGGTGCGTGGCCGCGGACTTCTCGCTCGGGATGCTCCAGGGCGGCGCGCACCGGCCCGTGCCGAAGGTCGCGGCCGACGCGCTGCACCTGCCGTTCGCCGACGGCGTGTTCGACGCCGCCACGGTCTCGTTCGGGCTGCGCAACTTCACCGACACGGTCGCCGCCCTGCGGGAGATGGCCCGCGTCGTGCGCCCCGGCGGCAGGCTCGTCATCTGCGAGGTGTCGACGCCCACGCTCCGGCCGTTCCGCTTCGTCTACATGCGGTACCTCCTGCGCCTGCTGCCGCTGATCGGCCGGGTCGTGTCGTCGAACCCGGAGGCCTACCAGTACCTCGCCGAGTCGATGCGCGCGTGGCCCGACCAGCGCGCGCTGGGGGAGCTGATCTCCGAGGCCGGCTGGGACGACGTGGCCTGGTTCAACCTGACCGGGGGCATGGTCGCGCTGCACCGGGCCACCAAGCCCGAGTGACGGACCGGCGCCTCTCAGCAGGTCACGGTTAGACTCACAGGAGTTTGTGAACTGATGCACAAGGAGTCGGGATGACTACTCCCAGCCGCCGTCAGGCAGGCGAGGACGCCGAGGTGATCGTGGTCGGGGCGGGGCCCGCGGGCTCCACGGCCGCGACCTACCTGGCACGCGCGGGCCTGGACGTGCTGCTGCTGGAGAAGAGCAGCTTCCCCCGCGAGAAGGTCTGCGGGGACGGCCTCACGCCCCGCGGCGTGAAGCAGCTCATCGACCTCGGGATCGACACCCGCGAAGAGGCGGGCTGGCTGCACAACAAGGGCCTGCGCGTCGTCGGCGGCGGCGTGACGATGGAGCTGGACTGGCCGGACCTGGCCTCGTTCCCGCCCTACGGCGTGGTGCGGCCCCGGCAGGACTTCGACGAGATGCTGGCGAACACGGCCAAGGCCGCGGGAGCCCGGCTGCACGAGCTGACCACCGTCACGGGTGCACTGAAGGACGAGCGCACCGGCAGGGTCGTCGGCGTCACCGCGAAGGTCGGCCCGGAGAAGACGCAGGTCACCTACCGCGCACCGCTCATCCTGGCGTGCGACGGCGTGAGCGCCCGGCTGGCGCTGAGCGCGGGCATCGAGAAGCGCGACGACCGGCCGATGGGCGTCGCGGTGCGCCGCTACTACGCGAGCCCGCGCACCAAGGACGACTACCTGGAGTCGCACCTGGAGCTGTGGGACCGCAGCGACCCGGCCAACCCCCAGCTGCTGCCCGGCTACGGCTGGATCTTCGGCATGGGCGACGGCAGCGTCAACGTCGGCCTCGGCATCCTCAGCACGTCGAAGGCGTACGGCACGACCGACTACCGCGCGCTGCTGAAGAGCTGGCTCGACGGCACGCCCGAGGAGTGGGGCTTCCGCGAGGAGAACGCCACCAGCAAGATCGGCGGCGCCGCGCTCCCCATGGGCTTCAACCGCAAGCCGCACTACAGCAACGGCCTGCTGCTCGTCGGCGACGCGGGCGGCATGGTGAACCCGTTCAACGGCGAGGGCATCGGTTACGCGATGGAGTCGGCCCGCATCGCGGCCGAGACCGTCGTGCAGGCCCTCGCCCGCCCCGCCGGGCTCAGCCGCGAGCACGCGCTCGCGGGCTACCCGGCGCGCATCGAGCAGTCGCTCGGCAGCTACTACCGGCTGGGCAACATCTTCAGCAAGCTGATCGGCAACCCGACGATCATGCGCACGGCCACCAAGTACGGCATGCCGCGCAAGACGCTGATGAAGCTCGTCCTCAAGCTCCTCGCCGGTCTGTACGACCCGAAGGACGGCGACTCGTTCGACCGCATCATCACGGCGGCCACGAAGCTCGCGCCGAGCGCCTAGCACCCGCTGTCGAAGGGCCGGACCGGTGACCACCGGTCCGGCCCTTCACTCTGTGCAGCCCGAAGCCACCGTCTCGGTCCGGCACCTTTCCCTCGCTGTTCACCTGGGCTTTTGCGGCCGGGGTCGCGGGAAATACCTCCGAATAGCGCAAACTTAGGTAGTCCTAACCTGAGACTTAGGCATGCCTAACTCACGGAAATGCGTCACCCGTGTGTCGCAGTCATTTCGCGGGTTGCGCCCCGCCGTGCGCCCCGGCGTCTCAGGAGGTCTCCCGGCCCAGGTCAGCGCCCTGCGAGGGGGTGCCTGTGACACCTCTGTGTGACGTTCTACACTGGCCGATGGTCTTGTGAATCACTTCACAAGACCCCGAGCAAGCTTGTGAACTGTTTCACAAGCTGACCTCGGATTGTTAGGTGTGCCTTACCGGTAAGTCGGGCAAGAACACCCCTTAGGGTGCGGATCGGTCAGCGGCTCGCTCGTGTCGCGACAGCGAGGAAAGGACGACGGAGAGTGCTTCAGCCCTACCTCCCCCTCGTATTCATGTTCCTACTTGCCGGCGCGTTCGCGCTGTTCTCGGTGACGGCCGCGCCGTACATCGGGCCGCGGCGCTACAACCGGGCCAAGCTCGACGCCTACGAGTGCGGCATCGAGCCCTCACCGGCCCCGATCGTGGGCGGTGGCCGCATGCCGGTCGCCTACTACCTGACGGCCATGCTCTTCATCCTGTTCGACATCGAAATGGTGTTCCTCTACCCGTTCGCGGTCTCCGCGGACAAGCTCGGCCTCTTCGGGCTGGTGGAGATCGCCCTGTTCGTCGCGACAGTCGGCTTCGCGTACGCCTACGTGTGGCGTCGCGGCGGCCTCGACTGGAACTAAGCACCGGGGAAGGCGACAGTCATGGGCCTCGAGGAGAAGCTCCCGAACGGCATCCTGCTGACCAGCGTGGAGAAGCTGGTCAACTGGACCCGCAAGTCCTCGCTGTGGCCTGCCACCTTCGGGCTGGCCTGCTGCGCGATCGAGATGATGACGACGGGTGGGCCGCGCTACGACCTCGCCCGCTTCGGCATGGAGGTCTTCCGTGCCTCGCCGCGCCAGGCCGACCTGATGATCGTGGCGGGTCGCGTGACCAACAAGATGGCGCCGGTGCTGCGGCAGATCTACGACCAGATGCCGGAGCCCCGCTGGGTGCTCGCGATGGGCGTCTGCGCGTCGACCGGCGGCATGTTCAACAACTACGCCGTCGTGCAGGGCGTGGACCACGTGGTCCCGGTCGACATGTACCTGCCGGGCTGCCCGCCGCGGCCGGAGATGCTGATCGACGCGATCCTCAAGATCCACGCCAAGATCATGGACGAGCCGCTGGGCGCGGCCCGTGCGGCCGCCCTCCTGGAGAGCGGCTACGCCACGGACCTCATGCCGTCGTCCGAGCGTTTCGCGAAGAAGAAGTGAGCAGGCGATGAGGGAGCCAGGGGAAGAGAACTCCAGCGCGCAGCGACCCGCGGAGGACGGGCTGGAGGCCCGCCCGTCGGGTGGCCAGGAGCCTGCCGAGCGCAAGGCGCCGCTGGAGACCGGCAAGGCGCGCAAGGGCATGTTCGGCGTCACGGGCACCGGTGACACGTCGGGCTTCGGCGGTCTCCGCCTGCCCGCGTACGTCGCCGCCCCCGCCGAGCGCCCCTACGGCGGCTGGTTCGACGAGTTCGTCGACGAGCTGCTCGGCGCCATGCGGGAGAAGGACATCCCGGCCGACGTGATCCAGCAGGTCACGATCGACCGCGGCGAGATCACCCTGTACGTCCGCCGCGAGGAGCTGGTGGCGCTCTGCGCCGTGCTCCGCAACGACCCCGCCCTGCGCTTCGAGCTGTGCAGCTCGGTGTCGGGCGTGGACTACGGCGAGGCCGTCGCGGGCAGGCTGCACTCCGTCTACCACCTGACCTCGATGACGTACCGGCGGCGCATCCGCCTGGAGGTCTCGGTCGACGTCGACGACGCGCACGTCCCCAGCATCGTGTCGGTCTACCCGACGGCGGACTGGCAGGAGCGCGAGACCTGGGACATGTTCGGGATCGTCTACGACGGCCACCCCGGTCTCACCCGCATCCTCATGCCGGACGACTGGGACGGGCACCCCCAGCGCAAGGACTACCCGCTCGGCGGGATCCCGGTGGAGTACAAGGGCGCGGAGATCCCCCCGCCAGACCAGAGGCGGTCTTACTCGTGAGCAGCGAAAACCAGGCGAACGCGGCGGACAAGGCGTACGAGGAGTCCCTCGGCGGCGCGACCCGCGTGAACACGGGGTCGGTCGCCGACGCGTCGACCGGCACCGACACGAGCGCCGAGGGCAGCGACAGCCGCGACACCGACGCGCGGGCCACCGGCCAGGCGGACGCCGACGAGGCAGCGACGATCGCCGCGGGCCCCTCCGTCGACGTCGCGGACTCCCGCCAGACCACCGAGGGCACCGTCTACACGGTGACCGGCGGCGACTGGGACGAGGTGCTCGCGGACGCCGCGGGTGACGAGCGCATCGTCATGAACCTCGGCCCGCAGCACCCGTCGACGCACGGCGTGCTCCGCCTGGTGCTGGAGCTGGAGGGCGAGACGGTCACGCAGGCCCGGTCCGTGATCGGCTACCTGCACACCGGCATCGAGAAGAACCTGGAGTACCGCAACTGGACCCAGGGCGTCACGTTCGTGACGCGCATGGACTACCTGGCGCCGCTGCACAACGAGGCCGCCTACTGCCTCGCCGTGGAGAAGCTGCTCGGCGTGCAGGCGCCGCAGCGGGCCCAGGTCATCCGGGTCCTGCTCATGGAGCTCAACCGGATCAGCTCGCACCTGGTGGCGCTCGCCACCGGTGGCATGGAGCTGGGCGCGCTGACCGGCATGACCGCGGGCTTCCGCGAGCGCGAAGAGGTGCTGCACCTGCTGGAGCACCTCACCGGTCTCCGGATGAACCACGCGTTCATCCGCCCCGGCGGTGTCGCGCAGGACCTCCCGGCCGACGCCGTGGAGAAGATCCGCTCGTTCCTGAAGGTCATGGACAAGCGGCTCCCGGACTACGACAAGCTGCTCACCGGGCAGCCGATCTGGCGCAACCGCCTCGCGGGCGTGGGCTACCTGCCCGTCGACGCGTGCCTCGCGCTCGGCATCACCGGCCCGATCCTGCGGTCCGCGGGCCTCCCGTGGGACCTCCGCAAGGTCGAGCCGTACTCGGGCTACGAGACCTACGACTTCGACGTCCCCACGTCGAACGCGGCCGACAGCTTCGCGCGGTACCTGATGCGGGTCGAGGAGATCCACCAGTCGCTGCGGATCGTCCGCCAGGCCGTCGACCGGCTGGAGCCGGGTCCGGTCATGGTGGAGGACGCCAAGATCGCGTGGCCCGCGCAGCTCACGATCGGCTCGGACGGCATGGGCAACTCGCTCGAGCACGTCCGCAAGATCATGGGCCAGTCGATGGAGTCCCTGATCCACCACTTCAAGCTGGTGACCGAGGGCTTCGACGTCCCCGCGGGCCAGGTCTACGTGCCGATCGAGTCGCCGCGCGGCGAACTCGGCTACCACGTGGTCTCCGACGGCGGCACGCGCCCGTTCCGCGTGCACGTGCGCGAACCAAGTTTCGTGAACCTCCAGTCGATGCCCGCGATGTGCGAGGGCGGCATGGTCGCCGACGTCATCGCGTCGGTGGCCTCTATCGACCCGGTGATGGGTGGTTGTGACCGATGACTCAAACGCAGGACCCGTCCACGGTGGACCTCAGCGTCTTCGACGAGGACACCGTCGCGCGGGCGCAGGCGCTCGTCGCGCGCTACCCGGTGTCGCGGTCGGCGCTGCTGCCGATGCTGCACCTCGTGCAGTCGGTCGAGGGCTACGTGAGCCAGGCGGGCATCGCGTTCTGCGCGGGCCAGCTCGACCTGAGCAACGCCGAGGTCAGCGCGGTCGCGACCTTCTACACCATGTACAAGCGCAAGCCGTGCGGTGAGCACCTGGTCAGCGTGTGCACGAACACCCTGTGCGCGGCGCTGGGCGGCGACGCCATCTTCGCGAAGCTGCGCGAGCACCTCGGCAGCGAGGGCAGGCCGCTCGGCCAGGAGGAGACCTCGGGCGAGCCGGGCACGCCGGGCTCGATCACGCTGGAGCACGCCGAGTGCCTCGCGGCCTGCGACCTCGGCCCCGTCCTCCAGGTGAACTACGAGTTCTACGACAACCAGACGCCGGACAAGGCCCTGGAGCTCGTGACCGCGTTGCAGGCCGGGGAGAAGCCCGCGCCGACGCGCGGCGCTCCGCTCACCGACTTCCGCCAGGCGGAGCTCCAGCTCGCCGGGTTCTTCGAGGGCCGCGAGTCCGACCTGGACGGTCCGTCGGCCGCCGCCGAGACGCTGCGGGGCGCCCGCATCGCCGCCGACAACGGCTGGACCGCACCGTCCATCGCGGACGACGTCGCGTTCCCGCCCCTCCCGGAAAAGAAGTAGGGGGAGTCATGGTCGACAGCCTCACTCCGGTCCTCACGAAGCGCTGGCTCTCGCCGCGCTCGTGGACGATCAAGACCTACGAGCAGCTGGAGGGGTACACCGCGCTGCGCAAGGCCCTCGGCGCGCACCCGGACCAGATCATCCAGCAGTGCAAGGACTCCGGCCTGCGCGGCCGGGGCGGCGCGGGCTTCCCCACGGGCATGAAGTGGGGCTTCATCCCGCAGGGCGACGGCAAGCCGCACTACCTCGTCATCAACGCCGACGAGGGCGAGCCGGGCACCTGCAAGGACATCCCGCTGATGATGGCGGACCCGCACTCCCTCATCGAGGGCATCATCATCACCTCGTACGCGATCCGCGCGAACTTCGCCGCGATCTACGTGCGCGGTGAGGCCCTGCACTGCATCCGCAGGCTCAACGGGGCCGTGCAGGAGGCGTACGCCGCCGGGTACCTGGGCAAGAACATCCTCGGCACCGGCTTCGACCTCGACGTCGTCGTGCACGCCGGAGCCGGCGCGTACATCTGCGGCGAGGAGACTGCGCTGCTCGACTCGCTGGAGGGCAAGCGCGGCCAGCCGAGGCTGAAGCCGCCGTTCCCCGCGACCGCCGGGCTCTACGCGTCGCCGACCGTGGTGAACAACGTCGAGACCATCGCCAGCGTGCCGTTCATCGTCAACGGCGGCAGCGACTGGTTCCGCACCATGGGGCGCGAGCGCTCGCCCGGCCCGAAGATCTACTCGCTGTCCGGCCACGTCACGCGGCCCGGCCAGTACGAGGCGCCGATGGGCACCACGCTGCGCGAGCTGCTGGAGCTGGCCGGTGGCATGAAGGACGGCATCCCGCTGAAGTTCTGGACGCCGGGCGGCTCGTCCACCCCGCTGTTCACCGCGGAGCACCTCGACGTGCCGCTCGACTTCGAGGGCGCGGCCGAGGCCGGGTCGATGCTGGGCACCACGGCGCTCCAGCTGTTCAACGAGACCGTGTCGGTCCCGTGGGCGGTCATGAAGTGGACCGAGTTCTACAAGCACGAGTCGTGCGGCAAGTGCACGCCCTGCCGCGAGGGCACGTACTGGCTGGTCCAGATCCTCCAGCGGATGGTGGCGGGCAACGGCACCGCGAGCGACATCGACACGTTGCTCGACGTCTGCGACAACATCCTCGGCCGCTCGTTCTGCGCGCTGGGCGATGGCGCGGTCAGCCCGATCACCAGTGGCATCAAGTACTTCAAGGACGAGTTCCTGGCGCTGTGCGACAAGAACTCCGCTGTGTTGGCAGGAGCCCACTGATGACTTTGGCACCGGAGAAGAGCGAGGTCGAGGTCCCCGAGGGCCACGTCAAGCTCGTGATCGACGGCTTCGAGGTCGTCGCCCCCAAGGGTGAGCTGTTGATCCGCACGGCCGAGCGCCTCGGCATCGTCGTGCCGCGGTTCTGCGACCACCCGCTGCTGGAGCCCGCGGGCGCCTGCCGCCAGTGCCTCGTCGAGGTCGAGATGGGTGGTCGGCCGATGCCGAAGCCCCAGGCCTCCTGCACGATGACGGTCGCGGACGGCATGGTCGTGAAGACCCAGCTGACCTCGCCCGTCGCGGACAAGGCCCAGCAGGGTGTGATGGAGCTGCTGCTCATCAACCACCCGCTGGACTGCCCGATCTGCGACAAGGGCGGCGAGTGCCCGTTGCAGAACCAGGCGCTCAAGCACGGTCGCGCGGAGTCCCGCTTCCACGAGCACAAGCGCACGTTCCCGAAGCCCCTGCCGATCTCGACGCAGGTGCTGCTGGACCGCGAGCGCTGCGTCCTCTGCCAGCGCTGCACCAGGTTCTCCGCGCAGATCGCGGGCGACCCGTTCATCGAGCTGCTGGAGCGCGGTTCGCAGCAGCAGATCGGCGTGGCGGACGGCAAGCCGTTCCAGTCGTACTTCTCGGGCAACACCATCCAGATCTGCCCGGTGGGTGCCCTGACGAGCGCGGCCTACCGCTTCCGGGCCCGCCCGTTCGACCTCATCTCCACCCCGAGCGTCTGCGAGCACTGCTCGTCGGGCTGCGCCGAGCGCACCGACTGGCGGCGCGGCAAGGTCCAGCGCAAGCTCGCGGGCGACGACCCCGAGGTCAACGAGGAGTGGATCTGCGACAAGGGCCGCTTCGCGTTCCGCTACGCGACCGCCGCCGACCGCTTCACGCGCCCGATGGTGCGCGACGCGGGGTCCGGTGAGCTGCGCGAGACGTCGTGGACCGAGGCGCTCCAGGTCGCCGCGACCGGCCTCGCCGCCGCGCGCGACGGCAAGGGCGTCGGCGTGCTCACCGGCGGTCGCCTGACCGTCGAGGACGCCTACTCCTACGCGAAGTTCGCCCGCGTCGCGCTGAAGACCAACGACGTCGACTTCCGGGCCCGCGCGCACTCGGCCGAGGAGCTGGAGTTCCTCACCAGCACCGTCCTCGGCACGACGCCGGACAACGGCGGCGTGACGTTCAGGGCCATCGAGTCCGCGCCCGCCGTCCTGTGCGTCGCCTTCGAGCCGGAGGAGGAAGCACCGATCGTCTTCCTGAGGCTGCGCAAGGCCGCGCGCCGCAAGACCAAGGTGTTCCACCTGGGCCAGTACACCTCGCCCGCCGTGGAGAAGACCTTCGGCACGCTGCTCGCCTGCGTTCCCGGCCAGGAGCCCGCCGCGCTGAACGGCCTGGCCGAGCACGCGGCGGACGTGGCGGAAGCCCTGGGCGCCAGCGGTTCGGTGATCCTCGTCGGCGAGCGCGCGGCCGAGGTGCCCGGACTGTTCTCCGCGGTGGCCCGGCTCGCCGAGTCCACCGGTGCCAAGGTGGCGTGGATCCCGCGCCGCGCCGGTGAGCGCGGTGCGCTGGAGGTCGGCGCCGTGCCGAACCTGCTGCCCGGCGGCAGGCTCGTCAGCGACGCCGCCGCCCGCGCCGAGGTCGAGAAGGCCTGGGGCCTGCCGGACGGCGCGCTGCCGACCCGCGCGGGCCGCGACACCAACGGCATCCTCGTCGCCGCCGCGAGCGGTGGTCTGGACGCGCTGGTCGTGGCGGGCGTCGACCCGTTCGACCTGCCGGACCCCGGCCTCGCCGAGCGGGCGCTGGAGTTCGCCGGGTTCGTGGTCTCCCTGGAACTGCGCCCGAGCGCGGCGACCGCCCACGCGGACGTCGTCCTCCCGATCGCCCCGGCGGTCGAGAAGTCGGGCAGCTACCTGAACTGGGAAGGCCGCCGCCGCGACTTCGGCACCACGCTCGAAGGCACCGGCGCGCTGCCGGACTGCCGGGTGCTCGACACCCTGGCCGTCGAGATGGACGCCGACCTGTTCACCCAGACGCCGGCCGCCGCCGCGGCGGACCTCGACCGCCTCGGTTCGAACGTGGCGGCCGCGGCCGTGCCGACGGTGCCCGCCCCGCTGCTGGTGCAGCCGAAGGCGGGCCAGGCCGTTCTCGCGACGTGGCGCCGGATGCTGGACAACGGCTCGCTCCAGGACGACGAGCCGAACCTCGCGGGCACCGCCCGCCCGGTCGTGGCGAAGGTGTCCGCGAACACCGCGGTGAACCTCGGCCTCGAACTCGGCGCCGACATCACCGTGGCGACCGAGCGCGGGTCGGTGACGCTGCCCGTCGAGGTCGCGGACCTGCCCGACGGCGTGGTCTGGCTGCCCGGCAACTCGGGCCCGGTCACCGTGCGCCGCAACCTCGTCGCGGGCCACGGTTCCCTCGTGGCGGTAAGTGGAGGAAAGGCATGACCACCGCCGAACTTCTCGCGGACGACCCGATCTGGATCATCCTGATCAAGGTCGTCGGGATCTTCGCGTTCCTCGTCGTCATGACGCTGTTCATGATCAACTGGGAGCGCAAGGTCGTCGCGCGGATGCAGCAGCGACCCGGCCCCAACCGGGTCGGCCCCAACGGCTGGCTCCAGTCGTTGGCGGACGGCCTGAAGCTGGCGTTCAAGGAGGACATCCGCCCGGTCCTCGCGGACAAGTGGGTGTTCTTCCTCGCACCGGTCATCTCCTGCATCCCGGCGTTCGTCGCCTTCTCGGTCATCCCGATCGCGGGCGAGGTCTCGCTCTTCGGCGAGCGCACCAGCCTCCAGCTCGTCGACCTCCCGGTCGGCGTCCTCGTCGTGCTGGCCTGCTCCTCGATCGGCGTCTACGGCATCGTGCTCTCCGGCTGGGCCTCCGGCTCGCCGTACCCGCTGCTGGGCGCGCTGCGCTCGGCGGCGCAGGTGATCTCCTACGAGATCGCGATGGGCCTGTCGATCGTCGGCGTCGTGATGTTCTCGCACTCGATGTCCACCTCGGACATCGTGGCGGCGCAGCAGAACCTCTGGTTCGTGGTGCTGCTGTTCCCGAGCTTCGCGATCTACGTCATCTCCATGGTCGGCGAGACCAACCGCGCGCCCTTCGACCTCCCCGAGGCCGAGTCCGAGCTGGTCGGTGGCTTCCACACCGAGTACAGCTCGCTCAAGTTCGCGCTGTTCTTCCTCGCCGAGTACGTGAACATGGTGACGGTCTCCGCGCTCGCCACGACGCTGTTCCTGGGCGGCTACCAGGCGCCGTGGGGCGGCGACTTCATGAACACCGGCTGGTGGGGCCTCCTCTGGTTCGTCGCCAAGACGCTGTTCTTCCTGTTCCTCTTCATCTGGCTGCGCGGCACGCTGCCCCGCATGCGCTACGACCAGTTCATGCGGCTGGGCTGGAAGGTCCTCGTCCCGATCAGCCTCGTGTGGATCGTGGCCGTCGCCCTGGTGCGCGCGCTGAACAACTCGGGCGACTTCAGCCAGCGCCAGTTCCTGATCATCCTGGGCGTCGCGCTCGGCGTGCTGGTGCTGCTCTCGCTGCTCCTGCCGGACCGCAAGGTCGAGGAGGACCCGAACGCGGTGCCGATCACCGGCGGCGGTTACCCCGTTCCACCACTGGACCTGGAAGTCCCCAAGGCACCGACGCGGCGCACCCCGGTCGTCGCCCAGCTGCCCAAGGAAACCGTTGCGGTAACAGCATCGAAGGAGGCCAGCGATGGGGATGTTTGATCCCATCAAGGGCTTCGGCGTCACCTTCGGAACGATGTTCAAGAAGGTCGTCACCGAGGAGTACCCCGAGGTCAAGAAGGTCACCGCGCCGCGGTTCCACGGGCGGCACCAGCTCAACCGGCACCCGGACGGGCTGGAGAAGTGCGTCGGCTGCGAGCTGTGCGCGTGGGCCTGCCCGGCGGACGCGATCTTCGTCGAAGGTGGTAACAACACCGACGAGGAGCGCTATTCCCCCGGCGAGCGCTTCGGTGCCGACTACCAGATCAACTACCTGCGCTGCATCGGCTGCGGCCTCTGCATCGAGGCGTGCCCGACCCGTTCGCTCACCATGACGAACGAGTACGAGCTGGCCGACGACAGCAGGCAGAAGCTGATCTTCACGAAGGAGGACCTGCTCGCCCCGCTGCTGCCCGGCATGGAGCAGCCGCCGCACCCCATGCGGCTCGGCGACAACGAGCAGGACTACTACGTGAACGGGCCCGCGCTCGCGCGCCAGTCGGAGGCCGGGCAGTGAGCCTCCTCAACCTGGCGCAGGACTTCCTCGCCGCGGCTCAGCCCGCGACCGAGCCCACGGCCCCGGTCGCCGACACCATCACCACCGGTGAGGCCGTCGCGTTCTGGATCCTCGGACCGCTGTCGCTCGCGGGCGCGCTCGGCATGCTGTTCGCCCGCAACGCCGTGCACTCCGCGCTGTGGCTCGTGCTGACGATGCTCAGCCTCGGTGTCCTCTACATGGTCCAGCAGGCGCCGTTCCTCGGCTTCGTGCAGATCATCGTGTACACCGGCGCGATCATGATGCTGTTCCTCTTCGTGCTCATGCTCGTCGGGCGGGACAGCTCGGACTCGATCGTCGAGGTGCTGCGCGGGCAGCGGCTCGCCGCCGCCGTGCTCGGCGTCGGCTTCGCCGGTCTGGTCGTCGGCTCGCTCGCCCAGGCCTTCACCAGGGTCGACTCGATCGGCCTCGCCGCGGTGAACGCCGCGGGCGGCGGCAACGTCGCCAACATCGGCGAGTCGCTGTTCACGACGTACCTCTTCGTCTTCGAGCTCACGTCGGCGCTGCTGATCACCGCCGCCGTCGGCGCGATGGTCCTGGCGTACTCCGACCGCCACGGCAAGGGCCTGAAGAAGACGCAGCGCGAGCTGGTCGAGGAGCGCTTCAAGGGCGACCGCCCCGGCTCCCTCCCCGGCCCCGGTGTCTTCGCCACGGCGAACTCGGTGGCCACGCCCGCGCTGCTGCCCGACGGTTCCGTCGCGGAGGAGTCGCTGTCGGCCCTCATCGAGACGACCACCAAGGAGCGCCTCGCGGACGACGTCGCCGAGGTGTCGGGCACGGCCCACCAGGCCGACGCGCACGCGCTCACCGGTCCCGCCGCGTCGAAGGAGGGGGACAAGTGACCCCGACCTACTACCTGCTCCTGTCCGCGCTGCTGTTCAGCCTCGGCGCGGTGGGCGTTCTGGTGCGGCGCAACGCAATCGTCGTGTTCATGTGCGTCGAGCTGATGCTCAACGCGGTGAACCTCACGCTGGTCACGTTCTCCCGGATGCACGGGGAGCTCGACGGCCAGGTGATGGGTTTCTTCGTGATGGTCGTGGCCGCCGCCGAAGTCGTGGTGGGCCTGACGATCATCATGTCGATCTTCCGCACGCGTCGCTCGGCCTCGGTCGACGATTCCAACCTGCTGAAGTACTGAGAGGTCACCGGTGACGGAACCAGTTGCCGCCAGCGGGCTCGCGAGTCTCGCCTGGTTGCTGCTAGCCCTGCCCGCGTTCGGTGCGGCCGTGCTGCTGCTGGCAGGCAAGCGAGCCGACAGGTGGGGCCACCTCCTGGGCTGCGCCACGATCATCGCGGCGTTCGGCTACGGACTAGCGCTGTTCTTCACGACCATCGGCCAGAGCGGGGAGGAGCGGACCAGCGAGCTCCACCTGTTCGACTGGATCCCGGTCGGCGCGCTCGACGTCGAGTTCGGCCTGCGGCTCGACCCGCTGTCGCTGACGTTCGTGCTCCTGATCACCGGTGTCGGCTCGTTGATCCACATCTACTCGGTCGGCTACATGGCCCACGAGGACGGCAGGCGGAAGTTCTTCGCCTACCTGAACCTCTTCGTGTCGGCGATGCTGCTCCTGGTGCTGGGCAACGGGTTCGTGACCCTGTACTTCGGCTGGGAGGGCGTGGGCCTCGCCTCCTACCTGCTCATCGGCTGGTACCAGTACAAGCCGGAAGCGGCCTCCGCGGCCAAGAAGGCGTTCCTGATGAACCGGGTCGGCGACCTGGGTCTCGCCATCGCCATCTTCATCATGTTCAACGAGCTGGGCACCACCCAGTACACCGACGTGTTCGCGCGGGTGGACGAGCTCTCGTCCGGCTCGATCCTCGCGATCACGCTGCTGCTCCTGCTCGGCGCCTGCGGCAAGTCCGGCCAGTTCCCGCTCCAGGCGTGGCTCCCGGACGCGATGGCCGGTCCGACCCCCGTGTCGGCCCTGATCCACGCGGCGACGATGGTGACCGCGGGCGTGTACCTCATCGCCCGCTCGAACCCGATCTACAACCTCAGCGCGGACGGCCGCCTGGTCGTCATGATCATCGGTGGCGTCACGCTGCTGATCGGGTGCGTCATCGGCTGCGCGTACGACGACTTCAAGAAGGTCCTCGCGTACTCGACGGTCAGCCAGATCGGCTACATGATCCTCGCCGTCGGCCTCGGCCCGGTCGGCTACGCGCTGGGCATCATGCACCTGCTGACGCACGGTTTCTTCAAGGCAGGACTCTTCCTCGGTGCCGGTTCGGTCATGCACGGCATGAACGACGAGGGCAACATCCGCCGGATGGGCGGGCTCGCGAAGTACATGCCGATCACGTTCGCGACGTGGGCCCTCGGCTACCTCGCGCTCATCGGCATCCCGCCGTTCTCCGGCTTCTTCTCCAAGGACGCCATCATCGCGGCCGCCTTCGGCGAGCCGGGCTGGCGCGGGTACGTGTTCGGCGGTGTCGCCCTGCTGGGCGCAGCGCTGACCGCGTTCTACATGACCCGCCTGCTGATCCTGGTCTTCCTGGGCAAGCCGCGCTGGAAGGAGCTCCGGACCTCCGAGGACGGTCGCGAGTACCACCCGCACGAGTCGCCGTGGTCGATGAGGATCCCGATGATCGTGCTGGCCGTCGGCTCCGTCGGAGCGGGCTTCTTCCTGGAGAACGGCCACCGCCTCGCGGACTGGCTGGAGCCCTCGCTCGGCCCGCTGGAGGAGACCCACGGCGCGATCGGCCACACCACCGTCGCCATCCTGAGCGTCGCGCTCTCGGTGGTCGGCGCCGCGGTCGCGTTCCTGCTCTTCGGCCGCAAGCCGCAGCCGACCGAGCGCCCGCTGCGCGTGTCGTTCCCGGTCCGCGCCGCGCGCGCCGACCTGTACGGCAACGCGCTCAACGAGGCGCTGTTCGCGCGGCCGGGCACCTGGCTCACCCGCGCGCTCGTGTTCGTGGACAACAAGGGCGTCGACGGCCTCGTCAACGGGACCGCCGCGCTGCTCGGCGGTAGCTCCGGCCGGTTGCGCCGTCTCCAGACCGGTTTCGTGCGCTCGTACGCGCTCTCCATGCTCCTGGGCGCGATCTGCGTGCTGGGCGCGCTTCTGATGGTGAGGTTCTCGTGAGCTGGACGCTGATCGCGCTGCTCCTGCTGCCGCTGGTCGGCAGCGTGGTGGTGGCCTTCCTGCGGGGGAACGACCGGATCGCGAAGTTCGTCGCGCTCGGGTTCTCGCTCGTGGAACTCGCGCTGGCGGTCGTCGCCTGGGTGGCGTACGACCCGTCGTCGACCGCCCGGTTGCAGCTGACCAGTTCGGCCGAGTGGATCCCGACCTTCGGGGTGCACCTGTCGTTCGGCGTCGACGGCATCGCGCTGGTGATGATCGCGCTGATCGCCTTCCTGATGCCCGTCGTCATCGGCGGCGCCTGGTCGGACAAGCTGCCGGAGGGCCGCAGCGCGAGCGGGTTCTTCTCGCTCCTGCTCGCGATGCAGACCGGCATGGTCGGCGTGTTCGCCGCGACCGACGTGTTCGTGTTCTACGTGTTCTTCGAGGCCGTCCTCGTCCCGATGTACTTCCTGATCGGCCGCTTCGGCGGCCCGAACCGGCAGTACGCGGCGATGAAGTTCTTCCTCTACTCGCTGCTCGGCGGGCTGATCATGCTCGCGTCGGTGATCGGCCTGTACGTCACCAGCGCGGACAAGCTGGGCCAGGGCACGCTCGACTGGGCCACGCTCGTCACGGTCATGAAGGACGCGCCGACGTCCACGCAGATCTGGCTGTTCCTCGGGTTCTTCATCGCGTTCGCGATCAAGGCCCCGCTGGTGCCGCTGCACACGTGGCTGCCCGACGCCGGTGCCGAGGCGCCCGTCGGCGCCGGTGTGCTGCTCGTCGGCATCCTGGACAAGATCGGCACGTTCGGCTTCCTGCGCTACTGCCTGCCGCTGTTCCCGGCGGCCAGCAAGGAACTGGCACCCGTGGTGCTGTCCCTCGCGGTCGTCGGCATCATCTACGGCTCGCTGCTCGCGGTCGGCCAGACGGACATGAAGCGGTTCGTCGCGTACACCTCGATCGCCCACTTCGGCTTCATCGCGCTGGGCATCTTCGCCTTCAGCTCGCAGGCCGGGACCGGCGCGGTGCTGTACATGGTCAACCACGGCATCTCGACCGGCATGCTGTTCCTGGTCGTGGGCATGGTGATGTCGCGCGGCGGCTCCCGCCTCATCCAGGACTACGGCGGCATGGCGAAGCTGACGCCGGTGCTGGGCGGCCTGTTCTTCGTGGCCGGTCTGTCCTCGCTGGCGCTGCCCGGCACGAACTCGTTCGTGAGCGAGTTCCTGGTGCTCATCGGCTCGTACCCCAACCAGCCGGTGTTCACCATCGTCTCCACGCTCGGCATGGTGCTGGCCGCCCTGTACGTGCTGTGGGTCTACCAGCGGGTCTTCCAGGGCCCCGTGCGCGGCACGGCACTGCTGAGCGTGGCGGGCGGCCCCGGGACCGCGAAGGACCCCGAGCGCTCCGCGATCAAGGACCTGGACAAGCGGGAACTCGCCGTGCTGGCGCCGCTCGTGGCCCTGATCCTCGTGCTCGGGTTCTACCCGAAGCCGGTGTTGGACGTGATCACCCCGTCGATCGGGGCGACGTTGAGCGAGGTCGGCGTGATCGACCCGGTCGCGCAGGAAGGCAAGTGACGTGAAGTTCCTCGCCCAGATTCAGCCGATCGACCCGCCGGAGATCCTGTACGGCGCCATCGCACCGGTGCTGATCGTGCTCGGCGCCGCCTGCGTCGCCGTGCTGTTCGAGGCTTTCCTGCCGAGGCACCAGCGGTGGGCGGCGCAGGTCGTGCTGACCATGCTCGCCCTCGTCGCCGCCGGCGGCGCGCTCGGCATCTACGCGGCCGGTGACGACAACAAGCCCCAGGGCATCACCACGCTGTCGGAGGCCATCGCGGTCGACCGGCCGGTGATCTTCCTCTGGGTCACGCTGCTCCTGCTCGCGTTCGGCTCGGTCCTGCTGATCGCGGACCGGTCCGTCGAGCCCGGCGGCGCGTTCGTCGCCGACGCCGCGGTCCGCCCCGGCACGGTCCAGGACCGCGCCCAGGCGTCCCGCACGGGCATGCAGACCGAGGTCTTCCCGCTGACGCTGTTCGCGCTCTCCGGGATGATGGTGTTCGTCGCGGCGAACGACCTGCTGACGATGTTCATCGCCCTGGAAGTGCTGTCGCTGCCGCTGTACCTGATGTGCGGCCTCGCCCGTCGTCGCCGCCTGCTCTCGCAGGAGGCGGCGGTCAAGTACTTCCTGCTCGGCGCGTTCGCCTCGGCGTTCTTCCTCTACGGCCTCGCGCTGCTCTACGGCTACGCGGGCTCCGTGAAGCTGGCCGACATCGCGACCGCCACGGCGGGCAGCGACAAGTCCGACACGCTGCTGTTCGCGGGCTTCGGCCTGCTGGTCGTCGGCCTGCTGTTCAAGGCCTCCGTCGGCCCGTTCCACGCCTGGACCCCGGACGTCTACCAGGGCGCCCCGACGCCGATCACGGCGTTCATGGCGGCCTGCACGAAGGTCGCGGCCTTCGGCGGCATCCTGCGCGTGCTGACGGTCGCGTTCGAGCGGACCAACTGGGAGTGGCGGGGCGTCCTGTGGGGCGTCGCCGTGGCCTCGATGGTCATCGGCGCGGTCCTCGGCCTCACCCAGACCGACGTGAAGCGCATGGTCGCGTACTCCTCGGTGGCGCACGCGGGCTTCCTGCTGATCGGCTCGATCTCGCTGACCGAGCAGGGCCTGTCGGGCACGCTGTTCTACCTGCTGGCCTACGGCTTCACCACGATCGCCGTGTTCGGCGTGATCAGCCTGGTGCGCAACGCCGACGGCGAGGCGACCCACCTGTCGCAGTGGGCGGGGCTCGCGAAGAGGTCGCCGGTGCTCGCGGCCGTCTTCACGTTCCTGCTCCTCGCGCTGGCGGGCATCCCCCTGACGAGTGGTTTCGTGGGCAAGTTCGTGGTGTTCGCGGCGGCCATCGAGGACGGTCTCGCACCCCTCGTCGTGGTGGCCCTGGTGGCCAGCGCGGTGGCCGCGTTCTTCTACCTGCGGGTCATCGTGCTCATGTACTTCAGCGAACCCGCACCCGACGGCCCCACGGTGACCGTGCCCGGCGCGTTCACCACCGTGGCGATCACCCTGGGCGCGGCGATCACCCTCGTCCTGGGCGTTTGGCCCTCCTTCGCCCTCGATTGGGCGGGGGCAGGCGGCTTCATCTTCTAGTGGTACGTAGGCTTCAAGGGTGACCAGTAGCGAGCAGGTGGGGACAGGGTTCCAGTTCGTCGACCCTGTGCTGGCGGAGGTGGTGCAGGACGGCCTCGCCGAGGTGGAAGAACTTCTGCGGAAAGTGGTGCAGAGCGACTTCCACCCGGTGATGGAGACGTCCCTGCACCTCGTGGACGCGGGCGGCAAGCGGATTCGCCCGCTGTTCACCCTGCTCGCCGCCCAGTTCACCGGAACGTGGGACCGGGAGAACGTCATCAAGGCGGCCGCGGTCGTCGAGCTGACGCACCTCGCGACGCTCTACCACGACGACGTGATGGACGAGGCGACCATGAGGCGGGGCGCGGTCAGCGCCAACGCCAAGTGGGACAACAGCATCGCCATCCTGACCGGCGACTACCTGTTCGCGCACGCGTCGGCCCTCACCGCCGACCTGGGCACGGCGGCGGCGCGGATCATCGCGGAGACGTTCTCCGAGCTGGTCACCGGTCAGATGCGCGAGACGATGGGGCCCCGCGAGGGCGAGGACCCCGTCGAGCACTACCTCAAGACCATCAAGGAGAAGACGGGGTCGTTGATCTCGACCGCGGCGCGCTTCGGCGCGATGTTCTCCGAGATGGCCGAGGAGCAGACCGACGCGCTGCGCGTGTACGGCGACGTCATCGGGGCGGCGTTCCAGATCTCCGACGACGTCATCGACATCGCGTCGCCGACGGAGGAGTCGGGCAAGACGCCCGGCACGGACCTCCGCGAGGGCGTGAAGACGCTCCCGATGCTGTACGCGCTGGCGGAGCCGGGTGCCGGGAGCACCAGGCTCGGCAGGCTTCTGGCGGGCCCCATCACCGACGACGCCGAGGTCGAGGAGGCTCTCGCCCTGCTGCGCGTGTCGTCCGGCCTGGCGAGGGCCCGCACGACGTTGGACGAGTACGCCGACGAGGCCCGCGCCGCGCTGGGCAAGCTCCCCGCCTGCCCGGCCCGCGACGCGCTGGAGTCGCTCAGCGAGTACGTCGTCGCCCGTTCGCACTGATCCCGTGACGGCCGCTGGGACCCCGGGGTCCTAGCGGCACTCGGGAGCGGGGTCGACCGCCGCGCGGCGCGCCCGGTGCCCCGCGCGGGCCGCGTCGAGCGTGAACACCAGCAGCGCGACCCAGACCAGGCCGAAGCCGAGCCAGCGGACCGGCGTCATGGCCTCGTGCATCACGAACACGCCCCAGCAGAACTGGAGCACCGGCGTCAGGTACTGGAGCATCCCCAGGGTGCTCAGCGGTACCTTGCGCGCCGCCGCGCCGAACAACATCAGCGGCACGGCCGTGACGACACCGGCCGAGGCCAGCAGCAGCGCGTGACCGATCCCGTGCGACGTGAACGTGCCCGCGCCGGTGACGCCCAGCCAGACCAGGTAGCCGATGGCGAGCGGGGCCAGCACGATGCTCTCGCCGGTCAGGCTCGTGGTGGAGTCCAGCGGGACGGTCTTCTTGATCAGCCCGTACACGCCGAACGAGCAGGCCAGCGTCAGCGAGAGCAGGGGCAGCGAGCCGTAGTCGACGGCCAGCACGACCACCGCCACCACGGCGATGCCCAGGGCGGCGACCTGCGGCAGCCGCAGCCGTTCACGCAGCACCAGCACGCCCAGCACGACGCTGACCAGCGGGTTGATGAAGTAGCCGAGCGAGGCCTCGACGACGTGGGAGCTGTTCACGGCGTAGATGTAGACGCCCCAGTTGATCGCGATCAGCACGGAGGCGACCGCGACCATCAGCCAGCCCTTGGCGGACAGGCGGCGGAGCGCGCCCCACTGGCCGAGCACCAGGGTGGTGCCGACCATCACGACGAGCGACCACGCGACCCGGTGGGCCAGCGTCTCGACCGAACCGGCGGGGAGCAGGAGGGGCCAGTACGCGGGGACGACACCCCAGAGTCCGTACGCGCCCACCCCGTAGGCAATACCCCGATCGGGGCGGTGAACTTCCACCGAAGTGGTGGCGGGGTTGGTCAAAGAAGGCACTCAGCGCACTCTACGCCGCGACGCGGATCGCTTTGACCTGGTCAGTTGCGTCGAGTGGCCTACTATCGTCCCATCCGTTCGCCAGGGGACGGCCGACCGCGACTGACCACGGCGTCAGGGTAGTTTGGCACCGCTTCCACTACCGGGTGAACAGCCTGGCGCGCGGAGCGCGTCGGGGCGTATTTGGACTTGCCAGTTGGAGGAACTTCCAGTGGTGTCGCTCTTCGGGCAGGTCTGGCTGTGGAGCCTGCTGTCCTTCGTGGCCGGTGTGCTGGTGACCTGGCTGGTGCAGGTCCGACCGGCCAGGCAGCGGCTGGCCGAGTTGGAGGCGAACAGGCTCGGCGCCTCCGCGGGACCCGCGAAACCGCAACCGCAGACCCCGCCCTCTCCGGTGTCCTCGCCGATGCGCGACGAGGAGTTCGACGACTGGCACGTGGGTGCCCGCGCGAACGCCGACCCGCTGCTCGCGGTGCCGCCGCCCGTGCCGGACCAGGTGTGGCCGCAGAGCCCCGCCCAGGAGCCGCAGCGGCCCTACGAGGCGCCCCAGGCCTACGAGCCGCCGCGCCCCGCGGAGCCGCCCCGTCCGCTGGAGCCGCAGCGCCTGGTCGAGCCGCCGCGCCAGCCCGAGCCCTCGTTCCACGCCCCCGAGCAGTCGAACAACGACGTGGCGGCGTTCGTCCCGGCGAGCGCGTTCGGCAAGCCGGTGGAGCCGGAACCCGAGCCGGAGCCGGACCACGGCTACGACGAGCTGCCCCCGGCGCTCACCCGCATCCCGGAGAACGCCGAGCCGACCCGCGTCGTCGAGCCCGTCGAGGTGCCCGAGGAGGAGAAGCCGCGCAGCCTGTTCCAGCGGCTCACCCCCGAGGACGAGGTCCAGGCCGAGCCCGTGCCGCTGAACCCGGCCGAGGAGCCCGCGGTCTTCCGCCGCGAGGACCTGGACGAGCAGCCCGAGGTGCCCGAGGTCCCGGCGGACCGCACCCGCTACCTGCCGCCCGCCGCCCCGGACATCGCGCCGCCGGTGGAGGAGCCGACCGCTCCGCCGGAGGTCGAGGAGTGGCACCCGCGCGAGGTGTGGCGCGACGAGGAGGAAGAGGAGCAGCCCGAGGCCGACCAGCCCGCCGAGTCCGAGCACGAGGACGAGCTGCTGGACGACCGCGAGGAGGACTTCGCCGCCGACGACGCCGTTCCCGCCGAGCGCACCGTGCCCGCCGAGACGGCCGCCGAGGAGACCTCGGTGATCCCCGCGGGCGAGGTCCAGCGGGCCATCGACGCCGCGGACGCCGAGCGGGAGGCCGAACGCCAGCCGTGGCCCGAGCACAGCCTCACCGGCCAGTTCCCGATCGTCTCGGACGACATCGCCTCCAGCAAGGGTCAGCTCGGCGTCGAGCCGGACGACCCCGACTACCGCCGGGACGACCCGGACGAGCTGACGGTCGCCGCCTCCGAGGCCCCCGCCGCCGCGCAGCGGAATCCCGAGACCGTCGCGGCGCAGCGGAGTTCCGAGGCCGCCGCCGCGCAGCGGGACGCCGAGGCGCGCGGGGCCGAGTTCCGCGCCGCCCAGGCCGGTGGCGCGGGCTCCGGTGCCGTCCCGACCCGCGACGCCGAACCCGAGGTCGTCGACACCACGGTCGTCGACACCGGGTCCCCTGCTGACCGTGCCCCGGTGTCCGAGCCCGAGCCCGCTGCGGCGGAGCCGGAGTCCCCGGCCTCGCCCGCACCCGCCGAGCCCGCCGCCGAGCCGCACCCGGCCGAGACGACCGAGTTCTTCCCGGCCAAGCTGCCCCCCGTCGAGCTGCCCGCCGTCGAGAAGCGCCCCGCGGCCGCGAACTTCTTCGCCCCCCAGCCGGTGGAGCCCGAGCCTGAGCCCAAGCCCGCGGCGAAGCCGTCGAAGTCGGCTCCGGCACAACCGGCCGCCGAACGCCCCAGGTCGCTGTTCGAGCCCATCGTGGACGAGTCGGACGACGACCCGGAGCCCGCCGAGACCGTCCGGCAGCTGCCGCCGACGGACGACCAGCCGTTCGTGCCGACCCTGGCACCGGAGCTGCTGGCTCGGGGCTCCAACGGCCTCCCGCAGCGTCCGCAGCGCCCGGCGGGCGGCCCGCCGCCCATGACGTCCCCGCCGCTGCTGGGCCCGCCCCAGCCGGTTTCCCCGCCACCGCCCCCGCCGAAGCCCCTGCGGCCCCGTCCGGTCGGTTTCAGCCCCTCCACGGGCGGTCGCAGCGAGAACCCGCCGCCCGCCGCGCCGAGGTACCAGCAGCCGGAGGGCTTCAACCCGCGCTCGCCGTTCGGGCCGGGGTCGGTGCTGCCCAAGTCGGACGGCCACGCGCCCGCCGCGGACTTCGAGGTGAAGGCGACCCTGAGCGGCCGCCGCTACTTCCGGCCCGGCACCACCAGCTTCAACGACACCAGGGCCGACGTGTGGTTCCGCACCGAGGCCGACGCGCAGAAGGCGGGCTTCCGCCCGGCGCAGTAGCCCGGACGCGCGAGGGCCCCTCCACCGCGGTGGAGGGGCCCTCGCGCGTCGTGCCGCCTCAGTCGCCCAGCACGGTCCAGGTGTCCTTGCCGCGCAGCAGCGCCGCCAGGTCCGCCTTCTTGGCCGACTTCGCCTGCTCGACCTGGTCGCGCGCGGCGTCGTCGTACGTGGTCCGCTTGACGTTGCGGAACACGCCCGTGACGGTGTGCGAGAGGTCCTGCGTCGACAGCCGGGACAGCGCGAACGCGTAGGACGGGTCGTCGAGCGTGGCGTCGTGCACGACCACGTTCTCCATCCCGACCTCGGAGACCTTCGCGACCTCCAGGCCCGCGAACCCGGACCGCACGACGCCGTACTCGGCCTCGAGGCCGAACGTGATCGGCTTGCCGTGCTCCAGGTTGATGATCCGCCGCTTGGCGTCGTCGGCGTCCTTGAGCACGTCGAACGCGCCGTCGTTGAAGATCGGGCAGTTCTGGTAGATCTCGACCAGGGCCGAACCGCGGTGCTCGGCGGCCTGCCGCAGCACCTCGGTGAGGCCCTTCTTGTCCGAGTCCAGCGCCCGGCCGACGAACGTGGCCTCCGCGCCCAGCGCCAGCGACACCGGGTTGAACGGGTTGTCCAGCGAACCCGCGGGCGTCGACTTGGTGATCTTGCCGGTCTCCGACGTGGGGGAGTACTGCCCCTTCGTCAGGCCGTAGATCCGGTTGTTGAACAGCAGGATCTTGAGGTTCACGTTGCGCCGCAGCGTGTGGATCAGGTGGTTGCCGCCGATGGACAGCGCGTCGCCGTCACCGGTCACGACCCACACCGAAAGGTCTGGTCGGGCGACGGCGAGACCCGTCGCGATGGCCGGGGCGCGGCCGTGGATCGAGTGCATCCCGTAGGTGTTCATGTAGTACGGGAACCGGCTGGAGCAGCCGATGCCGGACACGAACACGATGTTCTCGCGCTTGAGGCCGAGGGTCGGCAGGAACGACTGCACCGCGTTCAGCACGATGTAGTCGCCGCAGCCGGGACACCAGCGGACCTCCTGGTCCGACTTGTAGTCCTTGGCCTTCTGCGGTTCGTCGGTCGTGGGAACCCCGTCGAGGCCGCCCAGCGCGGGCAGGCCCAGGTCGATCGCTGTCACGCTCCAACCCCCTTGATCACGTCGGCGAGCACGTCCTGGAGTTCCTCGGCCTTGAACGGCAGGCCCTGCACCTTGGTGTAGCTCTGCACGTCCACGAGGTACTTCGCCCTCAGGAGCAACGCGAGCTGGCCGAGGTTCATTTCCGGCGCGATCACCTTGTCGTAGCGGGAGAGCACGTCACCCAGGTTCTTCGGGAACGGGTTGAGGTGCCTCAGGTGCACGTGCGCCACGGGCAGTCCGAGCTTGCGCACGCGGCGGGCCGCGGCGCCGATCGGGCCGTACGACGAACCCCAGCCGACCACGAGCACCTTGGCGTCGCCGGTCGGGTCGTCCACGACCGCGTCCGGCACCTCGATGCCGTCGACCTTCGCCTGGCGCAGCCGCACCATCCGGTCGTGGTTCTCCGGCTCGTAGGAGATGTTGCCGGTGTTCTCGGCCTTCTCCAGCCCGCCGATGCGGTGCTGGAGACCGGGGGTGCCGGGGATCGCCCACGGGCGGGCCAGCGTCTCGGGGTCGCGCACGTACGGCCAGAACTCGCCGGAGCCGTCGGTCGCGTTGGGCTCGGTCGCGAACTCGACCGACAGGTCGGGCAGCTCGTCGACGTCCGGGATCAGCCACGGCTCGGAGCCGTTCGCGATCGCGCCGTCGGACAGCAGCAGCACCGGCGTGCGGTAGGTGAGCGCGATCCGCACCGCGTCCATCGCGGCGTCGAAGCAGTCGGACGGCGACTGCGGCGCCACGATCGGCACCGGGGACTCGCCGTTGCGGCCGAACATGGCCTGGAGCAGGTCGGCCTGCTCGGTCTTGGTCGGCAGACCCGTCGACGGGCCGCCGCGCTGCACGTCGATGATCAGCAGCGGCAGTTCCGTCATCACCGCGAGGCCGATGGTCTCCGACTTCAGCGCCACACCGGGACCGGACGTCGACGTCACGCCGAGCGCGCCGCCGTAGGAGGCCCCGAGCGCCGCGCCGATGCCCGCGATCTCGTCCTCGGCCTGCAACGTCGTGATGCCGAAGTTCTTGTGCTTGCTCAGCTCGTGCAGGATGTCCGACGCGGGCGTGATCGGGTACGTGCCGAGCACGATCGGCAGCCTCGCCTGCTGCCCCGCCGCGACCAGGCCGTACGCCAGCGCCGTGTTGCCGGTGATCTGGCGGTAGGTGCCGGTGTTCAGCTTGGCGGGGGCGACCTCGTAGGTCACCGCGAACGACTCGGTCGTCTCGCCGTAGTAGTAGCCCGCGCGGAACGCCAGGACGTTGGCCTCGGCGATGTCCGGCTTCTTCGCGAACTTCTCGCGCAGGAACCGCTCCGTGCCCTCGGTCGGCCGGTGGTACATCCACGACAGCAGACCCAGCGCGAACATGTTCTTCGCGCGCTCGGCGTCCTTCTTGCCGAGCCCGGTCTCCTCCAGCGCGCCGATGGTGATGGTCGCCATCGCGACCTCGTGCACCTGGAAGTCCGCCAGCGAGTCGTCCTCCAGCGGGTTCGCGGCGTACCCGACCTTGGTCAGGTTGCGCTTGTTGAACTCGTCGGTGTTGACGATCAGGATCCCGCCCTTGGGCAGGTCCCTGATGTTCGCCTTGAGCGCCGCCGGGTTCATCGCCACGAGCACGTCGGGGCGGTCGCCGGGGGTGAGGATGTCGTAGTCCGCGAAGTGCAGCTGGAACGACGACACGCCGGGCAGGGTGCCTTGGGGTGCCCGGATCTCGGCGGGGAAGTTCGGCTGTGTCGCCAGGTCGTTGCCGAAGGCGGCGGCCTCGGAGGTGAAGCGGTCACCGGTGAGCTGCATGCCGTCACCGGAGTCCCCGGCGAACCGGATCACCACTCGATCCAGCTTGCGTGTTTCGGGGGCTCCAGGCGCAGCGCCGTTACCCAGGTCGGTAGTCATCTCCTACGCCGATCCCTCTCTTCGTGGACAGGCCGAACTGTTGTCCCGCATCACATGTGCAGTTGCGAGGGTAGTCGTTTGTGTTAAGGCAACGGTCGCCCGCGTACCACTGGGCGGGAACCCCTGACTCACCCGGTGGACCGCCGGTGCTTTCGACGGTAGGCACGGCGGCACCCGCCCGAGGTCAAAGGCGGTGCAGGTCACAGCAGGTACGCCCGATTGGCGTACCGCCGGTAACAGGTACTGGTGGTAACAGGCGAATTTAGGGGCGACCGCTGATCCTGCTCTTCAGCGCGGCCAGCCTCGCGGCGAACTCCGGTGACTCGATCGACACGACCTGGGGGCCGAGTTCGGTGGTCACGGCCTCGGCGTGGTCGTCGAGCACCGCCGTCGTCCGCATCGACGCCTTGATGGTCCGGACCAGCTCCCTGGGCCCGTCCGCGGCGGCTCTGGCCAGGTCGCGCGCGGCGGCGACCACGTCGCCGTCCGACCTCGAGTGGGCGAGCCCGGTCCGCACGGCCTCGTCTGCGTCCACGACCTGCCCGAACAGCGTCATCGCCGTGGCGGTCTGCGGCCCCACCAGGCGTTGCAGCATCCACGTCATCCCGCCACCGGGGTGGATGCCGAGTTGCAGGAACCGCGCGTCGAACCGCGCCTTCGGCCCGGCGATCCGGACGTCGCAGGCCAGGGCCAGGTTGAGACCCGCCCCGACCGCCGCGCCGTTGACGGCCGCGATCGTCGGCAGCGAGCAGCCCGCCATGGCCAGGAAGCCCGCGTAGATCCGCCGCAGCCCCTCCTCCTTGGCCTCGCCCAGCGCCGTCAGGTCCGCTCCCGCGCAGAACGCGGGATCGGCCCCCGTCACCACGACCGCGTGCACCTCGGGGTCCCGCTCGCACGTCGCGACGGCGTCGGCCAGCTGGTCGGACAGCTCCAGCGTCAGCGCGTTCCGCCGCTCGGGGTCCCGGACGGTGATCACCGCGACGCGGTCGGAGCGCTCCAGCGAAACCTCAGCCATGCCCCGACTCTACGGAGCGGGCCGCGCTCACGGGGCCGGTGGACGGTCGAGCAGCCGGGACAGCACCACCGTCGACACCGTCCGGTCGATGATCTCCACCGCCCGCAGCCGCTCCAGCGCCGACTCCAGGTGGTGGATGTTCGCCGCCCGCAGGTGCACGATCGCGTCGGCCGCGCCGGACACCGTGTAGGCCGCCATCACCTCCGCCATCGGTTCGAGGCGGTTCTGGATGTCGCTGGGCGACACGTTGCCCCGGCAGTGCACCTCCACGAACGCCTCGGTGCCCCACCCCAGCTGCTCCGGGTCCACCACCGCCGTGAAACCGCGCAGCACACCCGTGTCGAGCAGCTTGTCCACGCGCCGCTTCACCGCGGGCGCCGACAGGCCCACGACGTTCCCGATGTCCGCGTAACTCGATCGTGCGTTGGCCATGAGGCACGAAATGATTCGATGGTCGATGGTATCCACACGCAACATAGTGCCCTAAAAGACGCAATATTGTGGCGTTGATCGAGGGTCAGCCGGCCATCTACATTTCGATCCATGACCTCGGTATCCATTCTGGGCCCCGGCGACGAGCCGCTGGTACTGGACCTAGGCGCGCCCGCCGCGCCCCTGCGCGTACCGACCACCCGCAGGTACCTGATGTGCCCGCCCGAGTACTTCACGGTCGAGTACTCGATCAACCCGTGGATGGACCCGACCCAGCCGACCAGCACCGACCTCGCCATGGCCCAGTGGACCGCGTTGAAGGACGCCTACGAGGCCGCCGGGCACCGCGTCGAGGTCATCGAGCCCCGGGTCGGCCTGCCGGACATGGTCTTCGCCGCCAACTCCGGCACCGTCGTCGACGGCCGCGTGCTGGGCTCCAGGTTCCGCGCCGAGCAGCGCGCCGCCGAGGCCGACCACTTCCGCCGCTGGTTCCTCGACAACGGCTACCGCCACGTCGTCATGCCGGAGCGCACGAACGAGGCGGAGGGCGACTTCGCCTGGACCGGCACCCTCCTGCTCGCCGGAACCGGCTTCCGCACCGACCCGGCCGCCCACGCCGAGGCCCAGGAGGTCCTCGGCGTCCCGGTCGTCTCGTTGCAGCTCGTGGACCCCCGCTACTACCACCTCGACGTGGCCCTGGTCGTCCTGGACGACCAGTCCGCGACCCCGCTGGTCGCCTACTACCCCGACGCGTTCTCCGAGGGCTCTCAACGGGTCCTCCGCCGCCTGTTCCCCGACGCGATCATCGCGACGGCGGCGGACGCGGCCTGCCTGGGCATCAACGCGGTCTCGGACGGCCGCCACGTGTTCCTACCGGTCGAGGCGACGGACCTGGCGGAACAGGTGAGGTCGCGCGGCTTCGAGCCCGTGCTGGTCGACATCTCGGAGCTGAGGAAGTCCGGCGGCGGTCCGAAGTGCTGCACGATGGAACTCCGGGGCTGACTCGTCACTCTGAGTGGATGTTCTGAAGTGCTGGTGACGGGCCTGAAAGTGCCTGCTAGCAGCGAAGATCAGAGTTCGAATGTCACCAGGGGTCCGTCACTGTCCGGCAGCGAAGGGCAGTGATTGTCGGGCTCTGCGGGACAGGCGCGGGACAGAACAGGCCCCCGGCGAGTGATCACCGGGGGCCTGTTGACCTGCAAGGAAACTCTACCGTCTAGCCGTCCAAGGTCTCATCGATCTTGCTGTTCGAGGCCCCGCGCTGGCCGTCGAGGCATCGGGCGTAGACCTTGACCGTGTGGCCCGCGCGTTCGGCGACCTCAGCCGCGGGGACACCGGCGGTGAGTCACGTCGACACGGCGGCGTGCCGGAGGTCGTAGGGGTCGGCACCCAAGGGGGAGTCGTACTGCGCCGGGCTCAGGCCGATCTTCCGAGCCCTGTCCCACGCGTCGGTGACGGAACTGCGCTGCTCAGGCGTACGCGGTGAGGACTTTTCTCTACTTGGTCAAGACGGCCCCTGCGGGGCCGCTCGGCCGCACCCTGCTGATCCCGTCCAGCAGGGTCTAACCCGGCCGGACGGGGCAGCGGCCGACCGACCCCACAGGGTCCGCAAACGAAGAAGGACATGTCCTCGCCGGACGGCAGGTCTCCGAGATGGTCGAAGCCGTCGACAGCTCGCGTTCGGCGGTGGGACCGGGATCGCGCCATCCCGTCGACCTCCACGAGGGCAACCACACGCGTCAAGGGGGCAGACCCAGCGCACGTGTCCGGCATGGAGGGATGAGCCCCCTTGACCCGCGCGGTTGGGGCGGGGCCAGGTCGACGAGATGGCGCGACGCCCCTCTGTTGATAGGGGCGCGATGCGTGCAGACTTAATGGCATGGCGATGCGCCTGCGACCAATCGGTGCGGGGATCCTCCTCGCAGGGTCTGGCATGTCTCAGGTAGCCGCTGGTCTAGCTGGGACCGTGACGATTTGGCAGGCAGCTTTCATGGCAGCCACGGGGTTGACGGCGCTGGCTGCTGGCGTCCTTAGTGCTACCCCTTCGGATCCGTCATCCGATCGTGACTCTTCTTTTAAAAAAGAGCACCCCCGGTATGCAACAATCCCCGGCTCCTTCTTGCGGTCTCGTCAGCTCGGACTGGTGACGGGACAAGATGTGGTCCAACCCTGGATAGAGGGTTGTTGTCGCAGGTAGGCCGCGTGGAGGTCAATCACCAAACTCCGCACGACGGAACGCCGGGGCTGATCCGTCGATCGAGCTTGCGCGGGCAGGCCCTCTGATGAGTGATCATCGGAGGGCCTGTACTCCGTGGGAATTGGCGTGCCCGAATGTTGACGGGCTATGGCTGGCGTGCCTCGATCAATGTGATCCGAACGTTGTGGGTGCTTCCTATAGTCTCGAACCGTGTTTGCGCATGAGGCGGGTTCCGGGACCCCGGTGGTGCTTCTCCACGGATTCGGTTTGGACCACCGGAGTCTGCTTCCGCTGGAGTCGGCGTTCGAGCGCTCCGGGCGGTGGCGGCGAATCTACCTCGATCTTCCCGGCGCGACCGGGACGCCGGTGGGGGCGGTGAGCAGTTCGCAGGAGGTCGCGGACGCGGTGGTCGAGGAGGTTCGGGCGCGTGTCGGTGAGCAGCCGTTCGCCGTTCTGGGGAATTCGTTCGGCGGGATGATCGCTCGTTATGTCGCGCACGAGCTTCGTCCGCAGGTCCTCGGACTCGCCACCGTGGCCGGGGTCTTCGTCGCCGCGCACGGTGGGCGAACCGTGCCGCCCCGGACGGTGTTGAGGCGGGAACCCCAGGTCGTGCCGGTCCTCGGGGCTGCGCTTGAGCAGTACCGGGAGGATGCCGTGGTGGAATCGGTGGAGAGTGCGCGAGCGTTCCTCCAGTACGTCCTGCCCGGTCTTGAGGGTGCGGATCAACGCGCCCTGGATCGCATCTCGGAGAGCTACTCGCTCGATCGCGAACCCGAAGACGCGCATCCCGAGCCCTTCTCGCAGCCGACCCTGCACATAACGGGTCGGCAGGACGACGTTGTGGGTTTTTCCGATTCCTGGAGTCGGATCGGGCACTACCCGCGGGCGTCGTTCATATCGCTCGATGGAGCTGGCCACAGCGTTCTTCTTGAGCAGTCGGAACTGTGTTCGGTCCTGGTTTTCGACTGGTTGGGGAGAATTCGGCAGGAGTTTGCTGGGTGAGGTCGTGAAGGGGCGAAGGATGCGCCCGCCGCGCGGCAGGCCTCCGAGGTGGTCGGGCGTCGTCGGCAGTTCGCGTTCGGTGGTCGGTCGGGGCTCGCGCCATCTCGTCGACCTCCGCTAGGGCAACCACGCGGGTCAAGGGGCCGTCCCAGCGCGGGGTTCCGGTGTGGGGTCCGAACCCCCTTGACGGCAAAATGGATAGTGCTACATTCCATTATGGCTAGTGTAGCTATCCATCTTGAGGGGGAACGGTCATGAGAGCTCTGTCAGCGGTAGCCGCCAGAACCGCGGGGTGGAACCGGCCGATGCTGGTCGCCGCCTGGGCGATGGTGCCGGTAGTGCTGGTCAGCCTGGTTGGGCTCGTCGTTGACGACCGCGTCCTCACGGGGGCGCCCATCTGGTTGAAGCCGCTCAAGTTCTCGATCTCGATCGCGGTCTACGGGATCACCTGGGCCTGGCTCATCTCGTTGCTCGGCGTGGGTGCGCGGCTCGCGCGGCGGGTGTCGCTGGTGCTGGCCGCGGTGCTGTTCGTGGAGCAGGCGTTGATCGTCATGCAGGTGGTGCGCGGGCGGGGCAGCCACTTCAACGTGATGACGCCGTTCGACTCCACCGTGTTCGTCGTCATGGGGATGTCGATCGCGGTCCTGTGGACGGGCACGTTGGTGCTCACGGTGCTGGTGCTGCGGACGGCGTTCGCGGACCGGGCCACGCGGTGGGCGTTGCGGATCGGCGCGGTGGTCTCGCTGGCCGGCATCGCCACGGGGGCGTTGATGACCTCGCCGACCTCGGCGCAGCTCGACTCGATGCGGGACGGCACGTTCAAGGGGGTCGTCGGGGCGCACACGGTCGGGATGGAGGACGGCGGTCCGGTCATGCCGGTCACGGGCTGGAGCACGACCGGTGGTGACCTGCGCGTCCCGCACTTCGTCGGGATGCACGCCCTCCAGGTGCTGCCGCTGCTCGTCCTGCTGATGGCGGTGCTGGCCGCGCGCGTGCCGGTGCTGGCCCACGAGACCGTGCGCACCCGCCTGGTGGTCGTGGCGGGGGTGGGCTACGGGGCGCTGTTCGGGCTCGTGCTGTGGCAGGCGGAGCGGGGGCAGCCGCTGCTGGAGCCGGACGCCCTCACGCTCACCGCGGCGGCGGTGATCGTGGTCGCCGTGGTGGTCGGTGCCGTCGTGGCCGTCACGGCCGAGGAGCGGGTGGCGGCTCGCTGACCGTCGCGCGTCCCTGCCAGCCCTGCCGCGCCGCGGTCGGTCCTGGCGGGGCGGAGGCTGGACGCCGTGGACCCGGCACCAGCGGCGGCGTGGAAACCTACGCCGATCCGACACCCGATCTGCTCTGGTCATCTGTCTGGGTTCACCCAGAGGGCTGATCGGTCTAGCGTCGAGCACCCCCTCGATGCTCCGATCGACGGCACCTGTTGTCGACCAGGTAGGGAGCGTGCCCGTGAACGACCTCGACGCCCAAGGTCCGTCGCCAGTGCAGGAACCCGCCGAGGAGCAGGTGAAGCCCCAGGCGCAGCGGCCGAAGAACGGCCTGGAGTGGTTGGTCAAGCAAGCTGAGCGCAAGCGCCCCAACCCGGCTCAGCCCGAGTAGTTCAGCACCGCGCGAGGGCCGCTCGTCATCGGCGAGCGGCCCTCGCGGCGTTCCGGGGGCTCAGCCCGCTTCGGCCTGGAAGGCCGCCCAGAGCAGGTTCAACGGGTGGTCCTCGGGGAACTTGGCCCGCTCCTCCCGGCGCGCGAACACGCCCACCAGCCGCTCCAGCACGGGCTCCCGGTCGTTCTTCAGCTCCACGACCCGCAGCCCGGTGCCCTCGCGCAGCTCCTGGTTCGCCGCGACGACGCCCAACCCGGACGTGACGATCATGCAGCCCTGCACGAGCCCGGACCGCAGCAGCGACATGCCGTACTGGATCTCGTCGATCTCCGCCGCGATGTCCAGCTCGTTGCGGTAGTCCGGCCCGAACCAGCCGCGCAGGAACTCGGCGATCAGCCCGTCGCCCGGCACCACGAGCGGCAGCCGCGGCAGTTCGCCGACGCCCGCGCTGCCGCCGAGGCGCTTCTCCGGCAGGTTCGTCAGCAGCGCCAGCCCGCCGCGCCGCCACTCGATGACGTCGAACTCGTCGAGGTGCCCGGTGTGGCCCGCGTGCGTCACGACGCTGCCGCACACCACGTCCACCTGCTTGCTCTCCAGCTTGGACCAGATGTCCCGCGTGCGGATGTGCACGACCTTCAGCTCGACGTCGCGCTCCTTGAACTCGTCCGCCACGTGGTGCCACGCCTTGGCCAGCGAGTCGAGCATGAACCGGGTCGTGCCGACGGTGAGGGTGGTGCCGAGCTTTCGGCGGCACTCGTGAATAGAGTCGAGCCAATCGCCCAGCGTGGTGCGCGCCAATTCCACCAACGCCTCACCGGTTTGCGTGATCAGCACATCTTTTCCGCGACCCTGCTTGACGACGAGAGGTTCGCCGCACAGCGATCGGAAGTTCCGGTTCAGCGTGTCGATCTGCTTCTGCACGCTCGACTGCTCACGGCCGAGCACCCGCGCGGCCCGGAGCGCGGAACGGGTCTCGTGAACGGCCAGCAACGTCCTGAGCTGGTCCAACGTCGTGTCCAACAGCGCGTTCGGGGAGTGCAGGAGTCTGCTGAGCTGGTTTCCGGCCGGAAGCAGGAGCTGAGCCGAGCTGGACATGGAGGCCTCTCAGGTCGTCGCGTCGGGGCCGCGAGATGTTCTACCGATCAGTTGTACTGAACCTGACCACAGTTCGGCTACAAATAATCCTTAGATTCTGTCCCATTTCTCTGGACACGTATAGACGTTCCGTAAGAGACTTGCCAACGCGACCGGCGCTTGTTCGCGGGTCGCAATCCTGTGGGGGGATTAGGGGGGTTGGGGGCTCGCCGGGCGCAAGCTTGGCGGGCCCCCACGTATTAGCCTTCCGGACCGTGACCGTTTCCATGTTCGCCGAGCGCGGGCTGCGCCTCGACTGGGGTATCACCTTCCGGATCACCGTGCTGGACCTCGGGCTCGCGTGCTGCGGCGTCGAGGTCATGGCCGCCTTCGACGGCCGCGGTGTCGACGATCTCACGGCGCTCGGGGTCGACCCCGTCCGCGACGGGGGAGAGGCGCACGTGCTGGTCGTGTCCGGCACGGTCACCGACGTGATGCTGCCCGCGGTGATCGCCACCTACGAGGAGATGCCGGAGCCGCGGTACGTGCTGTCCGTCGGGGCGTGCAGCAACACCGGCGGCCCGTACTGGGACTCCTACAGCGTCACGAAGGGCATCGACCAGGTGCTGCCCGTCCACGTCGCCGTGCCCGGCTGCCCGCCGCGGCCCGAGGCGCTGCTGGAGGGCCTCGTCGCGCTGCACCGGCTGGTCGCCTCGTGAGCGCCGCCTCCGCCGAGCTGGCCGCCCAGGTCCCCGGAGCCGTGGTGAAGGCGGCGTTCGGCCAGAGCACCGCGCACGTGCCGCTGGACCAGTGGTCCACGGCGGCGCGCTTCGCCCGCGACGACCTCGGCTGCCTCGCCTTCGACTGGCTCGGCGTCGAGGACGCGGGCCGCCCCGGCGCCAGCGGGGTGCGGCACGCCGTCCTGCTGCACGTCCTGCACCCGGACACCAGGTCCGGGTTGCTGCTGCGCACCGAACTCGGCGCGGGCGAGGTGCTGCCGAGCGTGGCGGGCCTGTGGGCGGGTGCCGCGTGGCACGAGCGCGAGGCCGCCGAGATGTTCGGGATCGACCTGGCCGGACCCACCCCGCGCCTCCTGCTGCCGGACGCGTTCGCCGGCCACCCGCTGCGCAAGGACTTCGTGCTGGCGGCCCGCGTCGTGCGACCGTGGCCGGGCAGCCTGGAACCGGGGGAGGACTCCACGTCCTCGCCCAGCCGTCGCCGCACGTTGCCGCCCGGCGTCCCCGATCCGTTGACCTGGGGTCCACGACACGAGGAGAACCAGCAGTGACCGCCGAACTCCCGCCCCGGACCCGAGGCGTGATCGCGCTGCTGGAGTCCAACTGCACGGTCTGCATGATCTGCGCCCGCGAGTGCCCCGACTGGTGCATCCACATCGAGTCGCACACCGAGACCGTGGAAACCCCCGGCCACGCCCGCCCCCGCGCGCACAACGTGCTCGACCGCTTCGCCATCGACTACGGCCAGTGCCTCTACTGCGGGATCTGCGTCGAGGTCTGCCCGTTCGACGCCCTGCACTGGGCGCCCGAGTTCGGCTACCCCGGCACGGGCAGCGCCGACGGCGAGGGCGCGGTCGCCGAACTCGTCCACGAGCGCGACGTGCTGGGCACGTGGGCCGCCGAGGTCCCGCCGCCACCGCCGCTCGACCAGGCCGCCGAGCCGGCCCCGGAGACGACCGCCACACGTCCGGTACGGGGCGGTTCAGGAACCGCGCGCAGGCCGGGAACGTTGAGGGGGAGGACGTGAACCCGGAGGCGAACCAGCGTGCACAAGCACTACAACGGGTTGAAGACCGCGCTGCTGCTCGGCGCGATGAGCGGACTGATCCTCGTGATCAGCTCGTTCTTCGGTCGCACGGCGCTCTACTTCGGCCTGCTGCTGGCGCTGGGCGTCAACGCGTACGCGTACTTCAACTCCGACAGGCTCGCGCTGCGGGCCATGCGCGCCCGGCCGGTGTCGGAGGTCGAGCAGCCCGCGCTGTACCGGATCGTCCGCGAGCTGTCGATGGCCGCGCGGCAGCCCATGCCGAGGCTCTACCTCAGCCCCACGCAGGCGCCCAACGCGTTCGCCACCGGCCGCAACCCGCGCACCGCCGCCGTCTGCTGCACCACGGGCATCCTCGACCTGCTGGACGAGCGTGAGCTGCGCGCCGTCCTCGGCCACGAGCTGTCGCACGTCCACAACCGCGACATCCTGATCTCGTGCGTCGCTGGCGCCCTCGCGTCCGTGGTCAGCACGGTCGCCAACATCGCCCTGTTCGCGGGCATCTTCGGCGGTGGCGACGACGACCGCCCGAACCCGTTCGCGCTGCTGCTGATCGCCGTGCTCGGGCCGGTCGCCGCGGGCATCGTGCAGATGGCCGTCAGCCGGTCCCGCGAGTTCCAGGCGGACGCCTCCGGTGCCGAGCTGACCGGCGACCCGCTGGCGCTCGCGTCAGCCCTGCGGAAGCTCGACGTCGGCACCAGGGCGGCACCCCTGGCGCCGGAACCGGCCGTCGTGGCGCAGTCGCACCTCATGATCGCCAGCCCGTTCCTGCCGGGCGAGTCGCTCAGCAGGCTGTTCTCCACGCACCCCCCGATGGTGGAGCGCATCCGGCGCCTGGAGGAGATGGCAGACCGCCGCTAGCTAGACGGTCGCGCCCGCCTCGCGTGCGACGTTCATCACGTACTGGCCGTAGCCCGACTTCGCGAGCGCGGACCCGAGCCGGTAGCAGGCGTCCGGCGTGATGAACCCCATCCGCAGCGCGATCTCCTCGAGGCACGCGATCCGCACGCCCTGCCGGTGCTCCAGCACCTGCACGAACTGGCCCGCCTCCAGCAGCGAGTCGTGCGTCCCGGTGTCCAGCCACGCGAAGCCGCGGCCCAGGTCCACCAGGTTCGCCCGACCCTCGGCCAGGTAGGCGAGGTTCACGTCGGTGATCTCCAGCTCGCCGCGCGGCGACGGCTCCAGCGCGCTCGCGATCGACACGACCCGGTTGTCGTAGAAGTACAGGCCGGTGATCGCCTTGTTCGACCTGGGCTTCGCGGGCTTCTCCTCGATGGAGACGAGCGTCCCGCCAGCGTCGACCTCGCCGACGCCGTACCGCTCCGCGTCCTTCACCGGGTAGCCGAACAGCACGCACCCGTCGAGCTTCGCGACCTGCTCCTGGAGCATCCGCGAGAAGCCCTGGCCGTAGAAGATGTTGTCGCCCAGGACCAGCGCCACCGTGTCGCCGCCGATGAAGTCGGCGCCGATCACGAACGCCTCGGCCAGCCCGTTCGGCTCGGCCTGCTCGGCGTACTCGATGCGCAGGCCGAACTGCGACCCGTCACCCAGCAGCCGCTGGAACTGCGGCAGGTCGTTGGGCGTGGAGATCAGCAGGATCTCGCGGATCCCGGCGAGCATCAGCACCGAGATCGGGTAGTAGACCATCGGCTTGTCGTAGACGGGCAGCAGCTGCTTCGAGACCGCTTGCGTGATCGGGTGCAGCCGCGTGCCGCTGCCACCCGCCAGGACGATGCCCTTCACGGCGCTACCGGTAGTTCGTGAACTGGAGGGCGATCCCGAAGTCCGACCCCTTGAGCAGCGAGATGATCTCCTGGAGGTGGTCCTTCTTCTTGCCGGAGATCCGCAGCTGGTCGCCCTGGATCTGCGCCTGCACGCCCTTCGGGCCCTCGTCGCGTACCTTCTTCGCGATCTCCTTGGCCTTCTCGGACGTGATGCCCTGCACCAGCGTGCCGGTCACCTTGTAGACCTTGCCCGAGATCGACGGGTCGCCGATCTCGAACGCCTTCATCGAGATGCCGCGCTTCACCAGCTTCTCCTGGAAGACGTCGATCGCCGCCCGGCACCGCTCCTCGGTCTCCGACTGGAACGCGATGGCCTCCTCCCCGGACCACGACACCTCGGTACCGGTCCCCCGGAAGTCGAACCGCGTACCCAGCTCCTTGGCCGCCTGGTTGAGCGCGTTGTCGACCTCCTGCCGATCGACCTTGCTCACCACGTCGAATGACGGATCTGCCACGTGCTCGGTACCTCCGCGTAGATGGGCTTTTGACGAGCCACGATGTTACCGGGGTATCCCGGTTGCGAACCCCTCCACGGGGTTATGTAGTCTCTTGTTCGCACCCGGCACACCGGGCGCGAGGCGGGTTGCCCGAGCGGCCAATGGGAGCGGACTGTAAATCCGTCGGCTTACGCCTACGTAGGTTCGAATCCTACACCCGCCACACCTGGGAAAACGCCCCCGTGACCTGCGCAAACAGGCCACGGGGGCGTTCTTGTTTGTGTCCGGCTATGTCCGGCTGAAACCGGCGTTATCCGACCCTCTGTACCGAGGACGTACCGAAGTTATGGGCAGCGTGTTGCCAGCCCCTAGCGGCCTCCTAGAGCCTCTTGGACGCGTTGCATGGCTGTCTGCTCCCCGCCGTCGATGCACTTCGCGTAGACCCGCATGAGGACCGTCAGGCTGTTCCCCGCCCATTCGGCCACCCGCGTTGCCTCCACACCCGCGTTGAGCCACATGGATAGGCAGGCATGACGCAGGTCATAGGGACGTCGAGCGAGCGGTGAGGCGACTACCTCGGCAGTGAACACGGCTTCCCGCGCCTGCGCCCACACGCGACCGTAGGTAGAGCTGCCGATCCGACCTCCGCGCTCAGCCACGAACAGGCGCCCATCCGACCCGGTGCCGAACGCGTCCAGGTGCTCGTACAGGATCACGGCCAGTTCAGGACAGCAGGGGACAAGGCGT
>NZ_DASUSQ010000144.1:0-64679 GCF_036375055.1 Umezawaea sp. | reverse complement strand
GCCGGGGGTCGTGCTCACCACGGCGCAGGTTCGCGACAGCCTGGTGAAGGCGGCGACCGTAGGTGCGCTCAAGGCCACCGGCAACGGGTCGCCCAACCGGCTGCTGTTCACCGCTCCCTGACCGCCGCACAGCTCCCGCCGATCCCCGGGATCACCGGGCCCGGGGATCGGTGGGAGAGTGGGCGTCGTGACTGAATCGACTCCCGCACGGCGCGCTGTCCTGCACACGAACCACGGCGACATCACCGTGGACCTGTTCCCGGACCACGCCCCCAAGACCGTGGCCAACTTCGCCGACCTCGCCGAGGGCAGCAAGGAGTGGACCCACCCGGAGACCCGGGCGAAGACGACGGACCCGCTCTACAACGGGACGATCTTCCACCGGGTCATCGACGGCTTCATGATCCAGGGCGGCGACCCGCTCGGGCAGGGCTTCGGCGGCCCCGGCTACCAGTTCGGCGACGAGTTCCACCCCGAGCTCCAGTTCACGAAGCCGTACCTGCTGGCGATGGCAAACGCCGGGCCGAACACCAACGGCTCCCAGTTCTTCATCACCGTGGGCCCGACGACGTGGCTCAACTTCAAGCACACCATCTTCGGCGAGGTGGCCGACACCGAGTCGCAGCAGGTGGTGGACAAGATCGGTGCCGCGCCGACCCTCGCGGGCGACCGTCCCGCGACCGACGTGGTGATCGAGTCCGTGGCCATCGAGCGGTACTGACCCGTTCCGGTGAGCAATTCGGCAGTTCCTCCGCCGCCTGGTGAGCCGATCGGTGCGCAGCCGGAAGTCCCGGTCTGCGTGCGACACCCCGATCGGCAGACCAGGCTGCGCTGCGTGCGGTGCGAGCGACCGGCGTGTCCGGAGTGCCTCCGCGACGCGTCGGTCGGGTACCAGTGCGTCGACTGCATCCGCGAGGCGCAGGGCACGGTCCGCCGTGCCCGCACCTTCGTGGGTGCGGAGGTGGGCACGCGTCCGCTGGTGATGCCGGTCCTGATCGTCGTCAACGTGCTCATGTTCGTGCTCACCGCCGTCCAGGCGGGGAGCGCGGTGAACAACCAGCGGTCCGAGGTGTTCTCGGCCTTCGTGCTCTGGCCCGAGGGCGTCGCCGTGCTCGGCGAGTGGTGGAGGTTGCTCGGAGCGGGCTTCCTGCACTACGGGCCGACGCACATCGTGTTCAACATGCTCGCGCTGTACGTGCTGGGCCGGGACCTCGAACCCGCCTTCGGGCGGGTGCGGTTCCTGGCCCTCTACCTGGTGTCCATGTTCGGCGGCAACGTCGCGGTCTACCTGTTCGGCTCGCCGAACGCGTTGACCGCGGGCGCCTCGACGGCCGTGTACGGCCTGATGGGCGCGATGCTCGTGGCGGTGCTGAAGCTCAAGCTCAACCCCGGCACCGCCCTGGCCGTCATCGGTCTGAACGTGGTCCTCAGCTTCACGCTCCCCGGCATCTCCCTGGTCGGCCACCTCGGTGGCCTGGTCGTCGGCGCGGGACTGGCCGCAGGCCTGATCTACGCGCCGCGGGAACGCCGTGACCTGTGGCAGGGAGCCCTGGTCGCCGCCACGACACTGGTGCTGATCGGCCTGGTGCTCGTGGGCACGGCCCGGCTCGGCCTCTAGGGCCGCAACGCGTGCAGGACCTCGGCGACGTCCCTCGGGTCGGCGCCGAGGTCCAGCCACGTCAGCACGACCAGGTGCTCGTCCTCGCCGCGCTCCCAGTCCAGTTCGAGGCTGTGCGACTCGCGGCCGAGCCTGCGCGTCCGCACCGGTCGGATCTTGACCTCGTGCCACGGGAAGTCGTGCACACCGGTCACCGTCCGCACGTGCAGCCCCGAGTCGTCCACACGCAGCCGGGGGCGCACGACCGCCCCGTAGGTACCCAGCGCGACGCCCAGCACGGCCGCCACGCCCATCAGCAGGCGGGTGGTGTTCTCGTCCGCCAGCAGGGCGGCGACGAGGGCGACGGCGGCCAATCCCCAGGCCAGGGCGACGACGCCGGGTAGCGGGGCCCAACTACGGGTGGTCGGCTCGGCCGACGGCAGTGGTGTCACGCGGTCGAGTGTCCCGCACGGGTGGTACATCTCCGGTCAGGAACCTGTGGACAACTGGAGCCCGCTACCGGGGGCTTGTGCAAAATGGCGCAAAGTTGTCCACAGGGGTTGTCCCCAATGGGGATTACTTCGGGACCGGTGGTCACCTCACCGGGTGATGACACCCCGTGAACGGCCGCGAACGCACGCCAGCCCGGACGGGTCAGGTCCGGGCTGGCGCGGGAACGCGGGAGGAGGTGTGGTCAGCGCCACTTCATGGTCATGAGCAGACCCACGATCATCAGCGCGAAGCCGATGCCGAAGTTCCAGGACCCCAGGTCCATCATCACCGGGATCTTGTCACCGGCGATGTAGTTGACGACCAGCCATGCCAGACCGAGCAGCATCACGCCCAGCATGACGGCGATGTAGAGGGGGTGCGAAGGCCCGGCTGCCTTGACCTTCACCGGCGTGCGGCGATCGGCAGGCGCGGTGTAAACGGCCTTCTTTCGGACCTTGGACTTCGGCATTCTGTCCTCGCCTGGTGTATTGCCTCCAGTGGCGCGAGTTTACGTCCACTGCTGGAGGAACACGTTAACGTAACCGGGCAGGTCCGCGAAGTGCTCTGCGGATCCGCGTCTTTCGCATTCACATCGGCTCGGGAGGTTTCTCGGTGAGCTACGACCCGCCACCGCCGCCACGCGGCCGTCCGGGCCAGCCGCCACACGCGCCCCGCCCCAGGCCCTTCCCGGCCTCTCAGGAGCCCTTTCGTGGCAGGCCCGCCCCTGGTCAGCGCCCTGTGGCACCGCAGGGGCCGCCGCCGCACCCCCGTCGACCACCGCCCCGACCGCGCCCGGTGGAGAGCGCGACGGAGGTCATCCCCAAGATCGCCGTCCACGAGGACGTGCCCCCAGTCGCCGAGCCTGAAACGGTCAAGATCCCCCGCCCGGCACCGCCGGACGGACTAGGGCGCAAGGCCGTGCGCGGCTTCGGCGAACTGATGATCACGGCCGGTCTGGTCATCCTGCTGTTCGTCGTCTACGAGGTCTACGTCACGGACCTCATCTCGGCGGGCAAGCAGGACGAGGCGACCACGGCGCTGGACGACCAGTGGAACGAGTCGAACACCGTCGCGCCGGTCGACCCGCAGCGCCAGGTCCAGTACGACCTGATCGAGGGCAAGGCCTTCGCCAAGATGTACATCCCGGCGTTCGGCCCCGACTACAAGTTCTCGATCGTCGAGGGCACGACCGACAAGCACCTGGAGGTCGGGCCGGGCCACTACGTCGGCACCGCGCTGCCCGGCAACCCCGGCAACTTCGCCGTGGCCGGGCACCGCGTCGGCAAGGGCGCCCCGTTCAACGACCTCGACCTGCTGTCGTCGTGCGACGCGATCGTGGTGGAGACGCAGACCAACTGGGTCGTCTACCGGATGCTGCCGACGTCGGGCGAGGAAGCGGGCTGGGCCGAGGGCAAGGCGAAGAACCCGAAGTGCGCGAAGGTCGCGCCGCTGAAGGACCAGTCGAACCCCGCGGGCAGCCCGTACGCCAAGACCGTCGGCCAGGAGATCGTGACGCCGCAGCAGGGCGAGGTGATCAGCCCGGTGCCGCACTTCACCGGTGAGCTGCCCGCCGCGCAGCAGGCGGCGCTGATGACCCTGACCACGTGCCACCCGCGGTTCTCCGACAAGCAGCGGCTGATCGTGCACGCGGTGCTGACGATGAACTACCCGAAGGCCAACGGCTTCCTGCCGCCGGAACTGAAGGAGCAGTGATGTACGGCTGGATCTGGCGCCACCTGCCGGGGCCCACGCCGGTTCGCGTGGTGGAGGCCCTCGTCCTGGCGCTCGGGATCATCGCGCTGCTGATGTTCGTGGTGTTCCCGTGGGCCGAGCCGCTGCTGCCGTTCAACAACGTCACGACCCCGTCGTAGACGACCGGGCGCCTCCCGCGGTCGCGGGAGGCCCCCGGCCTTCGCGGGCTCAGCCGCGGGACACGGACACCATCGTGTGCCGGTCGACGACCTTCACCCGGTCCCGTCCCCCGGCCGCGCCAAGACCGATCTCGTGCTCGTCGAGCCGCTTCCAGCCGTCGAACGTGGTGTAGCGGATGCCCCGCTGGTCGAGGAACCGCACGACCGCCTCGGGGTCCGGCTGGTCGGCGCCGGACAGCAGCGGCGCGTCCGCGAGCAGGCTGGTCACGGTCTCCAGGGCGTCGCCCTTGGTGTGGCCGATCAGGCCGACCGGGCCGCGCTTGATCCAGCCGGTGACGTAGACGCCCGGCACGGTCTGGTCGTCGATGTCGAGCACGCGGCCCGCCTGGTGCGGCACCGTGCCCGTCGTGTGGTCGAACGGCAGCTCCGCCAGGTGGGTGCTGAGGTAGCCGACCGCGCGGTAGACCGCCTGCACCGGCCAGTCGGTGAACTCGCCGGTGCCCCGCACGCCGCCGTCGCCCGTGAGCTCCATCGTCTCGGTGCGCAGACCGGTGACCTCGCCGTCGCCCAGCACCTCGACGGGTGCCTGGAGGAAGTGCAGGTGCAGCCTGCGGGGGCGGGTGCCCTGGTCGCGGATCGCCCACTCCTGGAGGGTCTTCACGACCATCTCGACCTGCTTGTTCGACCTGATCAGCGCCATGCTGGCGGCGCAGAACTCGATCCCCTCGGGGTGGACGACCACCTCGACGTTGGGGGAGTGGTCCAGCTCGCGCAGCTCCAGCGGCGTGAACTTGGCCTGGGCGGGCCCTCGACGGCCGAAGACGTGGACGTCGGTCACCGGGCTGGACTTGAGGCCCTGGTAGACGTTGTCCGGGATGTCGGTGGTGAGGAGTTCGTCCGCGGTCTTCGCCAGGATGCGGGCGACGTCGATGGCGACGTTGCCGACGCCGAGCACGGCCACGCTGGACGCGGTCAGGGGCCAGGTGCGGGAGACCTCGGGGTGGCCGTCGTACCAGGAGACGAAGTCGGCCGCGCCGAAGCTGCCCTGCTGGTCGATGCCGGGGATGTCGAGGTCGCGGTCCTTCTCGGCGCCGGTGGAGAAGATCACCGCGTCGTAGAACTCGCGCAGGTCGCCCAGCTTCAGGTCGACGCCGTACTCGACGTTGCCGAACAGGCGGACCTGCGGGCGGTCGAGCACCCGGTGCAGGGCGCTGACGATGCCCTTGATCCTGGGGTGGTCGGGGGCGACGCCGTAGCGGATGAGGCCGTAGGGGGCGGGCAGCCGCTCGAACAGGTCGATGCTCACGTCGGTGTCGGACTTGGTCAGGGTGTCGGCGGCGTAGATGCCCGCCGGGCCCGCGCCGACGATCGCAACTCGCAGAGAACGGCTCATGAGTTTAGTTTAGGTGAGCCTTACCTCACTTCTGACGAGAGCATTGTCACGGCTACGCTGTGGGAATGCGCGTGCTCGTGGTCGACAACTACGACAGCTTCGTCTACAACCTGGTCCAGTACCTGGCCCAGCTCGGTGTGGAGTGCGTCGTCCGACGCAACGACGAGGTGGACCTCGCCGAGGTCGGCACCGTCGGCGGAGTCCTCGTCAGCCCTGGTCCCAGCACCCCCGACAAGGCGGGTGCGAGCATGGACGTCATCCGGCACTGCGCCGCCAACGGCGTCCCCGTGCTCGGCGTCTGCCTCGGCCACCAGGCCATCGGCGCGGTGTGGGGCGGCACCGTCGACCTCGCCCCCGAGCTGCTCCACGGGAAGACCAGTGTGGTGCACCACACCGGGAAAGGCGTGCTCAAGGGCGTGCCGAACCCGTTCACGGCCACCCGGTACCACTCGCTGACCGTGCTGCCCGACACGATCCCCGCCGAGTTCGAGGTGACGGCCGAGACCGACACCGGGATCGTCATGGGCATGCGGCACCGCGAGCTGCCGGTCGAGGGCGTCCAGTTCCACCCGGAGTCCGTGCTCACCGACGGCGGCCACCGGATGCTGGCCAACTGGCTCGCCGTGTGCGGCCACGAGGTGCCCGAGTCGACCGTCGCCACCCTGGAGAACGGGATGCGCGCGCTCGCCTCGGCAGCGAGCAAGGCCTAGCGCCCGACGAACCCCGAACGCACGAGAAGGCCCCCGCGGCGAGCGCTGCGGGGGCCTTCTCGTGCGGTAGTCCGAAGCTAGGTGGTGGGCGGTCCGCCGCCCACCTTGAAGTCGGCCACGGTGATGTTGATCCGCTGGTTCTTGGTGATCGCGGCACCCGCCTTCGGGTCCTGCGACTGGATCTTGCCGTTCTTGCTGATGTCCGAGACGGCAGGCTTGTCCGTGATGGTCAGCTCGCCGTTCCAGCCCTGCTGGTTCAGCTTGGACTTGGCCTGGTCCACCGTCAGCCCGGTGATGTCGGGCATCGCGATCTGGTTGCCCTTCGACACCGTCAGCGTGATCGTCGAACCCTTGGCGACCCGGCCGGGGTTCGGGCTCTGGGTCAGCACCTGGCCCTGCTCCTCCGGGCTGTCGGCTTCCTTCGAGTTCACCTTGAACCCGGCGCCTTCGAGGGTGGCCGTCGCGTCCTCGATGCTCTGCCCGGTCACGTCGGCGAGCTGCACGGTGTCCGGTCCCTTGCCGAGCAGGACCGTGATCGGGGCGCCCTTGGCCGCCTTCACCCCGGCCTGGGGGTTCTGCTGGGCGACCTTGCCGACCTTGTTCGGGTCCTCCACCTCGACGGTGTCCTGCCCCTGGACGAAGCCCCAGCCGTCGGCGGTCAACTTCGCCTGCGCGTCCTGCGGGGTCAGGCCCATCACGTCCGGAACGGCGACCTGGTCCGGGCTGGTGCCGTAGGTCAGGGTGATCTCGGTGTACTTCGGCACCGACGTGCCCGCGGCCGGGTCGATCGCGAAGACCTTGTCGATGTCGTCGGCGGTGCAGCGCGGCGTGGCGCCGTTCTCACCGGGCTGGCACGGCACCGGGTCGATCTTGTACTTGAGGTCGACCTCCTCCAGGCTCGCCTTCGCGGCCGTCAGCGTCTTGCCCGTCACACCGGGCACCGGCACCTTCTCCGTGCCCGCGCTGCTGTCGTCGCCGATCAGGCTCGACGTGATCCACGCGGCCAGCGCGATCACGGCGATGCACAGCAGCACGACCAGGGTGACCATGGTCGCCTTCTTGCGCTTCGCCCGGCGCTCGGCGTCCTCCTCGGCCAGCGGGTCGTACTCGTTCTGCTCGTCGCGCAGCGCCGACGGGCGGTGGCGGCCGGACGAGACGACCTCGGTGCGCGGCGTCTGGTTGAGCACCGCGGTGCGGTCCTCGGGCGTCATCACGGCGGGTGCCGACGGGCGCTGGCCGGACAGCACGCGCACCAGGTCCGCGCGCATCTCGGCGGCCGACTGGTAGCGGTTCGCCGGGCCCTTCGCCATCGCCTTGAGCACGATGGCGTCGAGCGCGGGCGTCACGTTCGGGTTCAGCGACGACGGGGGCTTCGGGTCCTCCCGCACGTGCTGGTAGGCCACGGCCACGGGGGAGTCGCCGGTGAACGGCGGCTCGCCGGTGAGCAGCTCGAACAGCACGCAGCCCGACGCGTACACGTCGGAGCGGCCGTCGACCGCCTCGCCGCGCGCCTGCTCGGGCGAGAGGTACTGGGCGGTGCCTATCACCGCGGCGGTCTGCGTCACGGCGGCCTGGCCGTCGTGCACGGCGCGGGCGATGCCGAAGTCCATCACCTTCACCGCGCCGGATCGCGTGATCATGACGTTCGCGGGCTTCACGTCGCGGTGCACGATGCCGTGCCGGTGGCTGAAGTCCAGCGCCGCCGACACGTCGGCCATGACCTCCATGGCGCGCTTGCCCGACAGCGGGCCCTGCGTCTTCACCATGTCGCGCAGCGTCCGGCCGTCGACGTACTCCATGACGATGTACGGCAGCGGCCCGTACTCCGTCTGGGTCTCGCCCGTGTCGTAGACCGCCACGATCGCCGGGTGGTTCAGCGCCGCGGAGTTCTGGGCCTCGCGGCGGAAGCGTTCCTGGAAGGTCTTGTCACGGGCTAGGTCGGCTCGAAGCACCTTGATCGCCACGTCCCGGCCGAGCCGTACGTCGCGGCCCTTGTGGACCTCCGACATACCGCCGTAGCCGAGGGTCTCACCCAGTTCGTAGCGGTTGGAGAGCAGTCGCGGAGTGCTCATCAGTGCGTCGTCCCGCTCCTCGTCAACGGTCTAACCATCGTGTCTAGCAGTTCGGTTTCGTGCTCGCCCAGCCTGGCCCGTTCCGTTCACGTAGGCACACAGGTGACCCTCACCCGTGAGCCGATCGCAACCTCACCCACCGGCGACACGTCGGACACCATGCACCGGTTCTGCTCCCTGGGCTGACCACCCTGGCTCGTCTGCGACTCGGGTTGCAGGCCGTAGCCCGCGAGCTTCTCCGTCGCCTCGTTCACCGGCAGGTCCAGGTAGTCCGACTTCTCGATCCGGACCACCGGTGTGCCGGGGATCTTGTCCGTGGGGCCCAGGTCACCCGCCGCGCTCGGCTGGTTGTCCTGCGCGGGACGAGCGCCGGTGGTGCTCTGCTGACCCGACACGGCATCGTCGCCGTCCTGCAACACCGCACGCAGCACGAAGATCCCCAACACGATCAGCGCCACGACCAGGAGACCGACCATAACCCACAAAACGGCCCTCGCTTTCCCCTGAGGCCGCGGCGGATTCGGCAACGGACGGAAATTACCCGTGTGCGGAGTGTTGTGCGGGACGGGATGTTGACCGGACGGCATACCGGGTTGGACGGGCGGGAACCCCGGCTGCGAGGACGGGTGCGACATCTGGAGCCCTGGGTGCGTCATCACCGGGCCCGTGGCCATGGCCAGGCCGGACGGGGTCGGCAGCGGCCTGCCCGCCCGCACGGCGCCGACCGCCTCGGCGAACTCGCCGCCGTTGCGGTAGCGCTTCCGGGGGTCCTTGACCAGCGTGGCCTCGATCAACGCCCGCGGACCGCCCGGCACGTCCGGCGGCAGCGGCGGCGCGATGTCGCGGATGTGCATCATCGCGACCGTGACCGCGTTCTCCGACCGGAACGGCCGGTGCCCGGTCAGGCACTCGTAGCCGCACACGGCCAGCGCGTACACGTCGCTCGCCGGTTCGGCGTCGTGGCCGAGCGCCTGCTCGGGCGCGATGTAGTGGGCGGTGCCCATCACCATGCCGTTGCGGGTCACGGGCGCCGCGTCGGCCGCCTTCGCGATCCCGAAGTCGGTGATCTTCACCTTGCCGGTGGGGGTCACCAGGATGTTGCCCGGCTTCACGTCGCGGTGCACCAGCCCGCGCTCGTGCGCCGCCTGCAACGCCGTCCCCGCCTGCTGGAGCACGTCCAGCGTGCGGTCGACGGTCAGCCTGCCGCGCGCGATGATCGCGGCCAGCGGCTCGCCCTCGACCAGTTCCATCACCAGGTAGGCCGTGTCCTCCGGCCCGTCCGGCATCGACGCGGTCTCGCCGTAGTCGTGCACCGCGGCGATGCCGGGGTGGTTCAGCGACGCGGTCGTCCGCGCCTCGATGCGGAAGCGCGTGAGGAACTCCGCGTCCCCGCTGAGGTCGGCCTTGAGCACCTTGACCGCGACGTTGCGGTCGAGCCTGGTGTCCTCGGCCTCCCAGACCTCGCCCATGCCGCCGACGGCGATCCGCCTGGTGAGGCGGTACCGCTCGGCGAGGAGCTGGCCGGTGATGAGCATCAGCGGCCAGCCAGGTAGGCGCCGATGACCGCCCTGCCGACGGGGGCGGCGACCTTGCCGCCGGTCGCGCCCAGACCGCGGTTGCCACCGTTCTCGACGATCACCGCGACGGCGATGGTCGGCTTCTCGGCGGGCGCGAACGCGATGTACCAGGCGTGCGGCGCGACCTTGCTCGGGTCGACGCCGTGCTCGGCGGTACCGGTCTTCGACGCGATGTTCACGCCGCTGAGCCTGCCCTCACCGCCGGTGTTCGCCTCCGACTTGAGCATCATGTCGCGCAGGGTGTTGGCGGTGTTCGCGCTGATCGCGTCCTCCACCTCGTCCGGCTCGGTCTCCTCGATGACCTCCAGGTCGGGGGCGATCAGCTTCTGGACCAGGTACGGCTTCATCCGCACACCGCCGTTGGCGATGGTCGCGGCGATGACCGCGTTCTCCATCGGGGTCATCTCGACCACGCGCTGGCCGATGCCGCTCTGGAACAGCGCGGCCTTGTCCGGCACCGGGCCGTACGAGGACGGCGCCACGGCCAGCGGCATCGTCAGGCTCTTGTCGTTCATGCCGAACTTCTCGGCCTGCTTGGTGAGCTTGGCCTCGCCGAGTTCGCCCGCCAGCTCGGCGAACGCGGTGTTGCACGACCGCGCGAGCGCCTCCTCCAGCGACGCGGTCGCGCCGCCGCCGCAGGGCGTCTCGTTGAAGTTCGGCAGCGGCGTGTTCGTGTTCGGCAGCGTGATCGAGCCCGCGGCGGTGAGCTGCGTGTCCTTGGTCCTGCCGTCCTCCAGCGCCGCCGCCGACACGACGACCTTCCAGGTCGAACCGGGCGGGTAGATGGCCTGCACCGCGCGGTTCATCGTCGGCTGGGGGCCGTCCTCGGCGGTGTACTCCTGCCACGCCGCCTCCTGCTCTTCGCCGTCGTGGCTCGCGAGCCGGTTCGGGTCGTAGGAGGGGGTGCTCACCATCCCGAGGATGGCCCCGGTCTGCGGGTTGAGCGCGACCACCGAACCGGTGAACCCGGCGTTGGTCATCGAGTCGAACGCCGCCTGCTGGACCTTCGGGTCGACCGTGAGCTGGATGCTGGCGCCCTTGGGGTCGCGACCGGTGATCACGTCGGACAGCCTGCGCGCGAACAGCCGGTCGTCCGAGCCGTTCAGCAGGTCGTCCTCGACCCGCTCGACGCCGCCGCTGCCGTAGATCAGCGAGTAGTAGCCGGTGACCGGCGCGTACGCCGGACCGTTGGCGTAGACCCGCTGGTAGCGGTACGTGTCGTCGGTGCTCTTGACGTTCGCCAGAGGGGTGCCGTCGCTCGCGATGATCTGACCGCGCTCGCGGGAGTACTCGTTGAGCAGGACGCGCTGACGGTTGTGGTCGTCCTTGCGGTAGTCGTCCGCCTTGATCACCTGCACGTACGTCGCGTTGCCCATGAGCAGCAGGATCATCACCATCATGGCGATGCCGACGCGGCGGAGCGGTGTGTTCATTTCGGACGCTCCACCATGACTGTGTACTGGTCCGCGATGGCGGGCTGCTGCGGCTTCGGCTTCGGCACGACCTTCGGACCGCGCGCCGCGTCCGAGATGCGCAGCAACAGCGCGACGAGGACGTAGTTGGCCAGCAGCGACGAGCCGCCGTAGGACAGGAAGGGTGCGGTGATACCGGTCATCGGGATCAGCTTGGTGACACCGCCGACCACGATGAAGACCTGGAAGCACAGCGCGAAGCTGAGACCGCCGCCGAGGAGCTTGCCGAAGCTGTCGCGCACGGCGATGGCGCTGCGCAGGCCGCGCAGCGAGAACACCATGTAGATCAGCAGCATCGCCGACAGGCCGACGAAGCCGAGCTCCTCGCCGATGGCGGACGTGATGAAGTCCGTGTTCGCCTCGGGGATCAGGTCCGGCCTGCCCGCGCCGAGACCGGCGCCGAAGATCCCGCCGGTGCCGAGCCCGAACAGCGACTGGGCGATCTGGTAGCCGCCGCCGGGCAGGTCGTAGGTCGCCAACGGGTCCAGCCAGTTCGACACGCGCTGCTGCACGTGGTTGAACAGCTTCCACGCCACGATCGCACCGCCGGAGAACAGCACGAGGCCGATCACGACCCACGCCGCGCGCTCGGTGGCCACGTAGAGCAGCACCAGCACGATGCCGAAGAACAGCAGCGAGCTGCCGAGGTCCTTCTGGAGCACCATGATGCTCACGCCGACCGCCCACGCGGCGACCAGCGGACCGAGGTCGCGGGCCCTCGGCAGGTCGAGACCGAGGAACCGCCTGCCCGCGGCGGTGAACAGGTCGCGCTTGGAGACGAGGAAGGCCGCGAAGAAGACCATCAGCAGGATCTTCGCGAACTCACCCGGCTGGATCGAGAACGCCCCGAACGTCAGCCAGATCTTCGCGCCGTTGATCTCCGGCGCGATGAAGCCCGGCAGGATGCCGGGCAGGATCAGCGCGACCAGGCCGACCAGACCGGCGGTGTAGCCGTACTTGGCCAGCGTCCGGTGGTCCTTGACGAACTTCAGCACCAGCGCGAACAGCACCAGCGCGACGGCCGTCCACAGCACCTGCTTGGGGGCCTTCGCCGAGTACAGCTCGCCCTGGAACACCTTGCCCTCGTTCGCGAGGTCGATCCGGTGGATCATCACCAGGCCGAGGCCGTTGAGCAGCGCGACGCACGGCAGGATGATCGGGTCCGCGTACGGGGCCCACTTCCGAACCGCGAGGTGCGCTACCGCGAACAACCCCATGTAGGCCAAGCCGTAGTAGACGATCTGCATCGTCAGGGCCTGCTCCTGGTTCGCCTCCACCAGGATCAGGGCGGCCGTCACCAGGGCCGAGGCGAACCCGAGCATGACGAGTTCGGTACCCCGCCTCGTGGGCGGCCTCAAGCCCGGCGACGTGCTGGTCGCCGCTGCGAGCGGCGCCTCCCCGGTAGGAGCCGGCGAACCCATCGACTACTGGCCCTTCCGTCGGCAGTCCGTGCCCGGCGTCTGCGAGGGCGACTGCAGTGGAGTGGCGTCCGAACTGGTCGCCGCCGGGGTCGGCTCGGTGGTCGTGCTCGTGCCCGACAGCGGTGTGGTCGTGCTCGTGGGCGGTGTGGTCGTCGTCACGGTCGTCGAGGGCTTCGTGGTGTCCGCGCACGGGGGCAGCACCTGCTCCGTGCGGAGCTTGCGGATGCCCTCCCGAGCCTCCTCCAGCCCGTCCTTCGTGATGCCGTTGCGCACGACGTCGCGCGACGACACCCGGAGGTCGTTGATCGTGATCGGCTCGCACGCGGCCTCGGAGCCGGGCGGGCACGACCCCTCGGCGAACGTGTGCAGCGCGACGCCGAGGAAGCTGCCGCTCACACCGCGGAAGATCGACACCTGGCCGTCCTCCGTGGCGCCGATGTAGTACTGGCGCATCACCCACCACCGGGTGCCCAGGCCCGCGGCCGCGACCAGCAGCAGCAGGAAGAACACCAGCAGGACCGCCTTGACCCTGCGTCGCCGCTTGATCTTGGGGTCCGGTGGTGGTGGCGGTGCCTCGGCCCGCTGCGGGATCGGCCGCGGACCGGTGATCGAACTCGCCCGCGAGGCGGGGGAGTCCGGTGGCGGGGGATCGGCGCTGCCGTCACCGGCGGCCCCGCCGATGATCGGCGCGTCGTCGCCGAAGTCGATGTCGGCGACGTCGGCGACGATGACCGTCACGTTGTCCGGCCCACCGCCCTTGAGCGCCAACTCGATCATCCGGTCGGCGCACGCCTGCGGGTCGGGGATGCGGATCGCCTCGTCGAGCGTCTCCAGGCTGACCACACCGGAGAGGCCGTCCGAGCAGAGCAGGTAGCGGTCGCCCGGACGCGCTTCGCGGACCATGAGGCGGGGTTCCACCTCGTGGCCGGTCAGCGCGCGCAGCAGCAGTGACCGCTGCGGGTGCGTCGCCGCTTCCTCCTCGGTGATCCGGCCTTCGTCGATCAACGACTGGACGAACGTGTCGTCGTGCGTGATCTGCGAGAACGCGCCGTTGCGCATCATGTAGGCACGCGAGTCGCCGATGTGGGCCATCCCCAGCCTGCTCCCCGCGAACAGGACGGCTGTGAGCGTCGTGCCCATGCCGTCCAGGTCGGGGTCGCTGGCGACGAGTTCGGAGATGGCGCCGTTGCCCGCGATGACCGCTTCGCGCAACTGGCCGAGCAGGTCGTCGCTCGGCTCGTCGTCGTCCAGCGGGGCCAGGGCGGCGATGACTACCTTGCTCGCGACTTCACCGGCGGCATGGCCACCCATGCCGTCGGCGAGTGCGAGCAGGCGTGGGCCCGCGTACACGGAGTCCTGGTTGTTGTTGCGCACCAGGCCCCGGTCGCTGCGGGCCGCATATCGGAGGACGAGGGTCATGAGCGCAGCTCGATCACCGTTTTGCCGATTCGGATCGGAGAGCCGAGCGGGACCCGGAGGGGTGCCGTGACCTTCGCCCGGTCTAGGTAGGTGCCGTTCGTGGAGCCTAGGTCTTCCACGTACCAGTCAGTGCCGCGCAGCGAGATGCGCGCGTGCCTGGTCGACGCGAAGTCGTCGTCCAGCACGAGCGTCGAATCGTCTGCGCGGCCGATCAGGATCGGCCTGCCGTCAAGGGAGATCCGGGTACCCGTCAGCGCCCCGTGAGTGACCACGAGTTGCCGGGGGGCCTTGTTCCCCTTGGCGGCCTTGTCCGCGTTTCTTCGGAAGCCGGGCACTGAGACCCGCAATCCCGAGGCAGCGTAGAGATCGGAGCGGACCACCCTAAGTGCGGCCAGCACGAACAACCACAGCAGGACGAGGAAACCTGCTCTGGTCAGCTGCATCACCAGCTCTGGCACCGGTTGTAACCGCTCCTGCCTTGAGTGCTGTCACCGACGCCCGTATCGACCTCAGCCTTGCGTGCGGAACACCAGTGAGGAGTGGCCGATGCGGACGACATCGCCTTCCGCGAGCTGCCAAGTTTGCACTGGAGTGCCGTTCACCGTCGTGCCGTTGGTCGAACCGAGATCCGCGAGCATTGCACTCTGCCCATCCCACGTGATCTCCAGGTGCCTCCTGGAGACCCCGGTGTCGGGTAGGCGGAAGTCCGCTTCCTGCCCGCGACCGACCACGTTGCCCCCCTGTTTCAGGGGATACGTGCGGTTCGAGCCGTCGTCCAGGTGCAGCGTGGCGTTCAGCGTGCGGGGCCCGGACTGCACGGCCGGGGGCGCGTAGCCCGCCGCCGGGTCCTGGTAGCCGCCCTGCTGGCCGTAGCCGCCCTGGCCGTAACCCTGGTCGTAGCCCTGCTGGCCGTAACCCTGGTCGTAGCCCTGTGCGGGCTGCTGCCCGTAGCCCTGGTCGTAACCACCGGGGGCGGGCTGCTGCCCGTAGCCCTGGTCGTACCCCTGGGGCTGCTGGCCGTAGCCCTGGTCGTAACCACCGGGCGCGGGCTGCTGCCCGTAACCCTGGTCGTAGCCCTGCGCGGGCTGCTGGCCGTAGCCCTGGTCGTAGCCCTGCTGGCCGTAACCCTGGTCGTAACCCTGCTGCGGCTGCTGGCCGTAGCCCTGGTCGTAGCCGGGCTGCGGCGGTTGTTGGCCGTAACCGCCCTGCCCATAGGGGTCGTGGCCGGGCTGGCCCTGTCCTTGTCCGTAGCCGGGAGGCTGGCTCATGGATCGGTCTCCTGCGGTGCGAGGTGGTGCTGACCGTCGGCTGGCAACTTTCACATCGGGGTCGACGGACGAGCTGGTTCGGAACTGTCCGGTGTGCAGCGCGTCGGAGCGCTCCAGGGAGACTACGACGTCACCATAGGTATCCCACCCAAACTCGGCCAGGTGCTCTCCGAGGGAGTCCCCGAGGAGCTGGGTGATGCGTAGTTCATCCTGCCCGTCACCGGCAAGCCGATCGTGGTCCTGCGGGCCGAGCAGGACCACATAGTGGTTCGGCGCGAGAAGTCTGCCACCCGCGAGCTCGCGGATGTTGCTCTCGGCCTCACGCTGAAGCGCCTGCGCTACTTCCTGCGGGACGACGCTGCCGCCGAACACGCGCGCAAAGGTATTTCCGACCATGCCTTCGAGACGGCGCTCGAAGCGCTGTACGAGGCCCACGGCAACACCCTCCGACTCGGTTGACTCCGACCCCGATCGTATCCGGGCTGACGTGGTGGGACACGGGCCAATTGGTAACCCGTCCAGAGGGCGTGCTAGTGTTCACCACGTCGCTCCGGGCGAGTGGCGGAATGGCAGACGCGCACGGTTCAGGTCCGTGTGTCCGAAAGGACGTGGGGGTTCAACTCCCCCCTCGCCCATCCTTACCCAGAAGGCCCTTGACCGCAGAGTACGCGGTCAAGGGCCTTCTGGCATTCGTCCTCGTGATGGCCTTGCCCGGTCGCCACCAGCGATCTTGGGCCAGGTCCGCGGGGTGATCACCTCCGCGCGGGGGCCTCCCGCGCACCCGTGGTCGGGCCCGACGGTGATTGGTCTGCACTGGTTGGGCCATTCGCGCCGGTGTACCCCCCGGTGGCGGTCCGGAGTTCCTCGATCGTCCCGTCCGCACCCGATTCGGTTCCGGCATGCGTGATCTCAGTCACCCGGTCGAGTGACGGACGACATAGTCGGACGTTCGCGGTCGGCGGAGGACGACGGAAAACCGAAGCCGGTCGCGCTCCCCTAGCCGGTACCGCGTCCCGGAGGTGCACTCGTCCGGCTCGCGACCGCGGGGGTGAACGCCCTGGGCCGAAAAGCCGTCGGCGGCGACCGGGCTGCCCGCGTTCCCGCAGGTTCCGGCGTCGGCGGCACCGGTGACCGGCGCTCCGGGCGAGCCGGTCCCGGTCACCTGACCAGCGCTTCTCACGTCGTCCGGTCGATTTGGCGCGCTGAACGGTCGACAAGCGGTTCGACGGTCGGCCCGCGGACCGTTGACGAGCGGGTTACCGGAGGCGATCCACGCCTACTGTCAGCACGGGTTTCGGCACAACCGCCCACGTCGGCATCACCCGGACGGCAGCATGGTCGGGCCGAACTCCCCAGGAGGGCTATCTACCGGTCACCGACCGCTCGACGCCGCCGATCGCAGGGCCCCGTTCGACCCGCAGGCACGGCCGGTTCCTCCTGGTACCCATTATCCAGAGCACGAGTCGAAACACGGCGGACTTCCCGACCGTGATTCCCGAGGAGGCCCTGGCGTGAGCAGCACACCAGCACGGATCGCGGTTCCCGGTGACACACGGGCGCTGTCGGCCACTGCTGTTCCGGTTCCCGAACTTCCCGGCACCGCCGAGGAACTCGCCGCGTCCGCGGCCATCCGACTGGGGTGGCACGGGGTCGTGCTGCCCGAGATGGTCCTGATGGGTCGCCGCGTGGTCGTCGTGGCCGAGCTGATGGCCGACGCCCACGCCGAGCGGGTGTGCGTGGGAGCGGGCCCCGAGGCGGACCGCACCACGGTGTCCACCTGGGTGTGGCCCGAGATGGAGGGTCGCGTCCCCCCGTCGGCCGTCAAGATCGTCGGCGTCCTGGCCGTGGCCCGCCACTGGCGCACCGCGCTCGCCTCCGCCGTGCCGTTCGCCCGCTACGGCAACGCCGCGGTCGTCCTGCCGACGTCGGTCGCCTTCACCCACGACTACCTGACCAACTGCCTGCCCCGCGTCCGCCGCTACGGCGTCTCGGTGCTGATGGCGGACACCGAGTCGAACGTCACGACCGACGTCGCGGGTCGCAACGAGCACGTGCCGGTCGAGGACACCGCGACCACCCGCTGGGTCAACGAGCTCGTCTACGAGCAGGTGCTGGCGACCGCTTCCTGACCTACGGTCGAGGCATGCGAGTAGTGATTGCCGGCGGCCACGGGAAGATCGCGTTGGAGTTGGAGCGGCTCATCGCCGCCAGAGGGGGTTCGGCCACCGCGCTGGTGCGCAACCCCGACCACTTCTCGGACGTGTGGACGGCCGGTGCGGTACCTGTTCACTGCGATCTGGAAGCAGCCGACGTCGCTGCCGTGACCGAATACCTGACCGGCGCCGACGCCGCGGTGTTCGCCGCAGGCGCGGGACCCGGAAGCGGGCCGGACCGCAAGGGGAGCGTCGACCGCGACGCGGCCGCGCTGTTCGCCGCAGCCGCCGAGCAGGCGGGTGTGCGGCGCTTCGTGCAGATCAGTTCGATGGGCATCGACAAGGCGGACGACCCGTCGGTGTCGCCCGAGTTCGCCGTGTACCTGAAGGCGAAGGGCGCCGCCGAGGAGGACTTGCGGGCGCGGGACCTCGACTGGACGATCCTGCGCCCCGGAGCGCTGACGGACGAGCAGGCCACCGGTCGCGTTGAACTGGCCGAGAAGGTCACCAGGGGTTCGATCCCGCGTGCTGACGTCGCCGCCGTCGTGCTGGCCCTGCTGGACAGGCCTGAGACGGTCGGGAAGACCCTTGAGGTGATCAGCGGCGACGCTCCGGTCTAGGCGCCGAGCACCCGGTCCAGGTACGGGTTCGTGAAGACGCGCTCGGGGTCGACCTCGTCCCGCACGCGGCGGAAGTCGTCGAAGTGCGGGTAGCGCTCACGCAGCGCTCCGGCCCCGAGCGTGTGCATCTTGCCCCAGTGCGGCCTGCCGCCGACCGAGGTCGCGATCCGCTCGAACGCGTCGAAGTACTCGCGGTAGGGCATCCCGAGGAACTGGTGCACGGCGATGTAGGCCGAGTCGCGGCCGGACGCGGTGGACAGCCAGATGTCGTCGCCCTGGGCGGTGCGGACCTCGACCGGCACGATCACGCCGTGGTCGAGCTTCTTCACCGCGGCCCGCAGCCCCCGGACGACCTCGTGCAGCGCTTCCCTCGGCACGGCGTACTCGGACTCGACGAACCGGACTCGCCGCGGTGACACGAAGACGCGGTGCGACCGGTCGCTGTAGACCCGCTCGGACAGCGCCGCCGCGCACAGCTTGGTCAGCGGACGAGCGGTCGGCGGCACCGCGCGGGCGAGCCGTGTGACCAGGCCGAAGACGGTGTTCTCCATGACCTCGTACTCGTAGAACCGGCGCAGCCTGGACAGCGGCCGGGCCTCGTGGTCGTCGGGCACCCGGTTGTTGCGCTTCACCAGGACGCCGTCGCCGTGCGGGAACCAGTGGAACTCGACGTGGTCCTCGACCGCGGTCAGGTCGTCGAACTCCTCCAGGATCCAGTCGAGGTGACCGGTCGTCTCGCGGGCGTGCAGCACGAACGCGGGCACGCACCTCAGGGTGAGGGTGCTGATCACGCCGAGCGCGCCGAGGCCGAGCCGGGCGGCGTTGAACAGGTCGGGGTTCTCGTTCGCCGAGCACGAGGTGACCGAGCCGTCGGCCAGCACGAGTTCGAGCGACTCGACCTGCGTGGACAGCCCGCCGAGCTTCGCACCGGTGCCGTGGGTGCCGGTCGAGATCGCGCCGGAGATCGTCTGCGCGTCGATGTCGCCGAGGTTCGCCATCGCCAGGCCGAGCCGTTCGAGACCGGCGTTCAGCTGCGCGATCGTGGTGCCCGACCGGACTTCGACCAGGCCGGATGCGGCGTCGGCTGAGATGATCCCCGTCCAGGCGTCCAGGTCGAGCGCGACACCGGGCGCCACCGCGATCTCGGAGAACGAATGCCCGCTGCCCCGTGGCCGCACGGACCTCCCGTCCGCTCGCGCGGACGTGATCGCGTGCGCGATGGCGTCGGTGCTGGCCGGGCGCTCGACCCGGTGCGGCGAGGCGGACGCGGTGCCCGCCCAGTTGGTCCACTGGGCCTTCATGCACGCCCCTCCTCGCACTGTGACGAACGATACGAACCGTAGGTGAAAGCTATTCACATTTCAAGGTTCGAGGACGTACCGTAAAGCCATGCAGAGCCGAACCCGCCTCGACACGGCGACGAAGGACTTCGATCCTCCGTTCGCGATCGTCGACCTGGACGCGTTCGACCACAACGCGGCGGACCTGGTCCGCCGAGCGGGTGGCCGGCCGATCAGGGTCGCCAGCAAGTCGGTCCGGGTCCGTGACCTGCTGCAACGCGTCCTGTCGAAGCCCGGCTACGCGGGTGTCATGTGCTACTCCCTCCCCGAGGCGCTCTGGCTGTCCGGCCACGACCTCAGCGAGGACCTGCTGGTCGCGTACCCGACCGTCGACCACGGCGCGCTCCGCGGGTTGGCCAAGGACGAGACCGCGCTCCGCCGCGTCACGCTGATGATCGACTCGCTGGACCACCTGGACCTGATCGACGCCGCGCTGGGCGCCCACCACCCGACGATCCGCATCTGCCTGGAACTGGACGTCTCCTGGCGTCCGCTGCCCGGCCTGCACGTGGGTTCGCGCAGGTCACCCGTCCACACCGCCCGCGACGCGGGCCAACTGGCCCGCCGGATCGCGAGCCGCACGGGCTTCACCCTCGTCGGCGTCATGGCCTACGAGGGCCAGATCGCCGGACTGGGCGACAACCCGCCCGGTCAACCGCTGCGCGGAGCGGTGGTGCACTGGATGCAGAAGCGCTCGGCCGCGGAGCTGATCGAACGCCGCAGCGCGGCCGTGGCGGCGGTCCGCCGGATCGCCGACCTGGAGTTCGTCAACGGCGGCGGCACCGGCAGCCTGGAGGTCACCGGCTCCGACCCGTCGGTGACCGAGCTGGCGGCGGGCTCGGGTCTGGTGGGCCCGACGCTGTTCGACGCCTACCGGAGGTTCCACCCGAAACCCGCGTTCCTGTACGCGCTGTCGGTGGTCCGCCGCCCGGCCCGCAACACCGCCACCCTCTTCGCGGGCGGCTACATCGCCTCGGGCACGGCCACCCCGGACCGCCAGCCGAGCCCGTACCTGCCGGAAGGCCTGGCGACCCTCCCCCTGGAGGGAGCGGGCGAGGTCCAGACGCCGGTGGTGGGCAAGGCCGCGGACGCGCTGCGCCTGGGTGACAGGGTGTGGATGCGTCACGCGAAAGCGGGTGAACTCGCGGAGCGCTTCACCCACGTGCACCTGCTCGCGGGCAACGACGTCGAACGCACGGTGCCCACCTACCGCGGCGAGGGCCAGAGCTTCGGCTAACACCCTGACCTGCAACAAGTGTTCCAGAACACCACGGTCGAGAACGGAGGGGCCTAGCCCTAGTGGTCGCGGACCCCACGACCCACTAGGGATAGGCGTCAGCTCGCCAGCTGTGGACAACCCCTGTGGACAGCCTGTGGACAACTGCTGTGAACAACCCCTCATCCGGCACGCCGTCCACGCCGGTTCCCACCCTGCGTGACCACGCCCGGACGCCGCACCGGTCGGGTGCTCCGACCGGTGCGGCGTCCGGGTCCCGCCTACTTCGGCAACCGGGTGGACAGGTAGCCGCGGATCAGCGACTTGGCCTCGTCCAGCACCCGCTGCTCCCCGTTCGGGTCGATCCGGAACGCCAGGTCCAACACACCGTCCGCGGCCTGGACGGCGACGGCGATCGGCAGTTGGAGCTCGTCCAGCGGGATGCCGAACTTGGCGGCGATCAGCTCCACCATCCGGTCGGAGATGACGGCGTTGTTGTCCCGCTTGTCGTCCAGCAGCCGCATGTCCACGGCGTCGCCGAAGCGCACCTTGCTGAACGCCGGAACGTCGCGGTGCATCCCGACGTAGGCGTCGAAGATCGTGTCCACGGCGTCCCACCAGTGTTCGAGCGGTGTCTTCGCGAACCGGGCGGTGATGGTGTCCATGAACTTGTCGAGGTTGCGCATGGTGAGTGCTTGCACCACCGCGCGCTTGTCCGGGAAGAACTGGTAGAGAGAGCCGACGGCAACTCCCGCGCGCTCGGCGATGAGTGTTGTCGTCACCCCGTCGTAGCCGACTTCCTCGATCAGCGAGGCGCACGCTTCGAGCATCCGCTCTACGCGTTTGGCGCTCCGTTGCTGCACCGGTTGGCGGCGCAGCGGGGTGGAACTGGTCACGGCGACTCCATGCGACGACGTTGGGACTCCCATAGTGCCTGCTCGACGGGTTTCGCACTTCCCCGTGAACAGCAACACGCCTATTATCCGAATCACTTTCACGTTTTGACCAGGAAAAACCACCCGGAGGCGTTGCATGACGTTGCCTGACGAGTTCCTGTGGGGAGTGTCCACCTCCGCCTTCCAGATCGAGGGTGCGTTCACCGAAGGCGGTCGCGGTCGATCCGTCTGGGACCGATTCTCCCCCGTCGTGGACGACGACACCGCCGAGGTGGCGTGCGACCACTACCACCGGTACGCCGAGGACATCGCCCTCATGAAGGACCTCGGCGTGGGCGCCTACCGGTTCTCCGTCGCCTGGCCACGCGTGCAGCCGACCGGCAAGGGCCCCGCGAACGCCGCCGGGCTCGACTTCTACGACCGGCTGGTCGACGGGCTCGTGGAGGCCGGGATCGACCCGGTCGCGACGCTCTACCACTGGGACACGCCGCAGGTCCTGGAGGACGAGGGCGGCTGGTTGAGCCGCGGCACCGCGGAGCGGTTCGCCGAGTACGCGGCGCTCGTGGCCGATCGGCTCTCCGATCGGGTGAAACTCTGGATCCCCGTCAACGAACCCGTCGTCGTCACGCTTTCGGGCTACGCGATCGGCGAGCACGCGCCGGGGAAGTCGCTCCTGTTCGGCTCGCTGCCCGCCGCCCACCACCTGAACCTCGCGCACGGCCTGGCGGTCGGAGCGCTGCGGGCGAACGGCGCCGCCGCGGTCGGCACGGCGAACAACCACTCACCCGCGTGGCCCGAGTCGGACTCCCCGGAGGACCGGTTCGCCGCCGGGTTCTACGACACCATCCACAACTGGATGTTCGCGGACCCGCAGCTCACCGGGGCGTACCCGGAGGAGGTCGCGTCGTTCCTCCCGATCGTCGACGGCGACCTCGACAAGATCGCCGCACCGCTCGACTTCTACGGCGTGAACTACTACAACCCGACCCGGCTGCGGGCGACCGCCGAGGGCGAGCCGCTGCCGTTCGAGCGGATCGAGATCCACGAGTACCCGAAGACCTCGTTCGGCTGGCCGGTCGTGCCGGAGGGCCTGACGGAGATGCTGACCTCGCTCCGGGAGCGCTACGGCGACCGCCTGCCGCCCGTCTACATCACCGAGTCCGGGTGCAGCTACCCGGAGGACCTCGCCGACCAGGCCCGGATCGACTACCTCGACGGGCACATCAGGGCGGCCCGCGCCGCGGGCGTCCGCGGCTTCTTCGTGTGGTCGATCATGGACAACTTCGAGTGGGACTCGGGCTACTCCCAGCGCTTCGGCCTGGTGCACGTGGACTACAAGACGCAGGAACGGACACCGCGCGACTCCTACCGGTGGTACCGCGATGTCGTCTCCGGCGGCAACTGAGGCGCTCGGCGAGCCGGTGGTCCCGGTTCGCCGGAGCTGGATGACGTGGCTGTTCCTCGCGAACCTGGGGCTGTGGCTCGGCATCTACGCGCCCATCCAGGTGCTGCTCCCGCAGCAGGCCGAACTGTTCGACCGGGCCAACAAGGAACTGGTGTTCGGCCTGGTCACCGGTGCGGGCGCCATCGCGGCGCTGCTGGCGAACCCGGTCATCGGCCTGCTGTCGGACCGCACCACGTCGAGGTTCGGCCGCCGTCACCCGTGGACGCTCGCGGGAGCGCTGATCGGCGCGGCCGGACTCGTCGTGCTGGCGAGCGCGCCCAGCACCACCGTGATGACGATCGGCTGGTGCCTGGTCCAGGCGGGGCTGAACGGGATGCTGGCCAGCCTGACCTCCGTGGTGCCGGACCAGGTGCCGGTCGGGCAGCGGGCGACGGTCGGCGGACTGGTCGGGATCAGCCAGATGCTCGGCACCGTGCTCGGAGCGGTCGTCGTGACGCTGCTGGTGACCGGTCTGATGAACGGCTACCTGGCGTGCGCGGCGATCGTCGTGGTCGGTGCGCTGCTGTTCGTCGTCGTCACACCCGACGTCAGGCTGCCGAAGGCGCTGCGTCCGGGGTTCGTGCTGCACGAGATGTGGATCTCGCCGAAGGCGCACCCCGACTTCGCCTGGGCGTGGGGCTGCCACTTCATGATCAACCTCGGCAACGCGTTCGGCACGCTCTACCTGCTGTTCTTCCTGGCGGACGTGGTCCACCACCCGTCACCGGAGGACGGGCTGCTGGTCCTCATGGGCCTCTACGGCGCCGCGCTCGTCGTCGGCGCGGTGGTGTTCGGCGCGATGTCCGACCGCTCGGGCAGGCGCAAGCCGTTCGTCTTCCTGGCCGTCGCGGTGATGGCCGCCGCCGCGCTGCTGCTCGTCGTCTGGCAGACGTGGACCGCGGCGCTGATCGCCGCACCGCTGCTCGGCGTCGGGTTCGGCGTCTACATGGCCGTGGCGCTGGCGCTGCTCACGCAGGTGCTGCCCGCCGCCGCCGACCGCGCGAAGGACCTGGGCGTGGTCAACATCGCGAACGCGCTGCCGCAGGTCGTCGCCCCGCTGCTCACGACCGTCGTGCTCGCCAACCTCGGCGGCTACCGCGGGCTGTTCGCGGTGTCGGCGCTCGCCACCCTGCTCGCCGGGTTCCTGGTGAGCAGGGTCAGGTCCGTTTCCTAGTGCTGGAGGTAGTTCGTGCGGTTGGACGGCAAGACGGTGCTGGTCACAGGGGCTTCCCAGGGGATCGGCGCCGCGACCGCCGAACTCGTGGCGCGCAGGGGAGCGCGGGTGGTGCTCGTGGCCCGCGGCGCCCAAGGGCTTTCCGAGCACGCTGAACGGATCACCGCGAACGGTGGCCGTGCCGTCGTCCACGCCGCGGATCTCGCGGACGGTGCCCGGATCACCGCGCTGGCCGAGCGCGTCCTCGGCGAGTTCGGGCCGCCGGACGTCCTGGTGAACAACGCGGGCGTCGGCCGGTGGCTGTTCCTGGACGAGACCGAACCCGACGAGCTGCTGGGGATGGCCTCGGTGCCGTACCTCGCGGCGGCCCGGCTCACCAGCGCACTGCTGCCCGCCATGCGGGAGCGCGGAACCGGCCGGATCGTGAACGTGAACTCGCCGATCTCGCGGATGCCGATCCCCGGCGCGACCGGCTACACGTCGGCGCGGTTCGCGCTGCGCGGGTTGACCGCCGCGCTCCGGCTCGACCTGCGCGGCACCGGGATCGGGGTCAGCGAGGTGATCCCGAGCAAGGTCAACAGCCAGTACTGGGTCAACAACCCCGGAGCCGAGGACCGGATGCCGAGCATCTCGCGGCTGATCCCCGACGTGACGTCCGAGCAGGTCGCCGCCGCCATCGTCGCCGTGGTCGAGAAGGACCGCGCTGAAGTCGTGTTCCCCTGGCAGCTCAAGGCTTTCGAGGTCGGGTCGCGGCTGTTCCCGACGCTGACCCACTACCTGGCCTGGAGGACCGGCACCCACCGGTGACGTGAAATCGGCCCCGATGCACGCGCGGGAGGTGCGCACATCGGGGCCGAGGTGGAGTCCGCGGACCGGTGTCGGTCGGGGAGGAAGGTGCACAACACCAGTCCGCGGAAGTCTCGTTGTTCAGTTGGAGCTGGCCGGCGATCCGTTCGTCGCGGTCGGGGGGTCGCACGTCCCGGACCGCCGGCCAGTAGGCGGTGGCCCAGCCGTGTCGTGTCGGGGGAACGACACGGCCGGGGCCGCCCGTTAGTGGGCTCGAACCACCGCGCGGCGAGACCTGGTGACAGGAGGGGTCACCGGGGCTGCGCGCAGGTGGCGAGCCGGGCGCGGGGCCAAGCCGCCCGCGACCAGGTGTTCGTACGCGGCGCGCCACACCGAACAAGGAGACTTCTGCTGCCGCCAACGACTGGAGCACTCAGGGCAGTTGCCCTTCTCGTCCGGTTCGTGCGCGGCGAGCAGCGCTCGCCATCCCTCGGTCAGCCGGGGGAGTTCGGATCGAGCCACCGAGAGCAGGGACGGGGCGTCAGCCTGGCTGGCCAGCTCTGTGAGCAGGTCCAGTCGCTCCCACACCGCGTTGCGGAGGACTTGTCCAAGGATCTCGTCCATCGAAACGTCACCGTCACCTTTCCGCCTGCTCGGCGGCTTCGCGTAGCGCAGCCCTGAGCTGTACGAGTTGGTCGGCCGAGAGCACCGCGGTCTCACCGGGGGGGCCGACCAGGACCACGCGGTCCTCGTCCACCACAACGGTGAGGCAGCGCTCACGGTCGACCACGTCGTTGCAGCGGATCCGCCACCAACGACGTTGCCCAGTCGAACCGCGCCATCCGGAGCCAAGGTCGTTCGACTCCTGGACGGACAGGGTGGACGGGGAGGACACCGTGGCGACGGCAGGCTCTGCCGAGCCACCACGTGTGGTGGTCACCGCCCGCTCGATCAGGTCCACTTGGTGTTCCTCTCCGTGCTCACTCGCTTACCGGAACTTAGATTGCGATGATTCATCTCAGATCGGGACGTCAAAACGCTGGCCGGTGGAAGTTCCACGACGAGCGGTCAGTGGAGTTCGGTAGAGCCGATCAGCTCTGCCGATCGGCACTTCTCGCAGTTGGGGGAGTGCCCCTACTCTGCCGTTGACGCCCAATGGACTGTGAGGCGGCGAAATTGAACACCATCGGTTCGCAAGGTGCTCCTGTGAGTTCCGAGGTCTGGGACCAGCAGGAGATGCGGGACGCGCTCGCTCGGCGGGAGATCAGCTCGGTCTACCGACTGCTCCGCCGACATGGTGTGTCGCAGCGCCAGATCGCGGCGCTGACGGGTCAGTCGCAGTCCGAGGTCTCGGAGATCCTCAAGGGTCGTCAGGTCATGGCCTACGACGTCCTGACGCGGATCGCCATGGGCCTGGGCGTTCCGAGGGGGTACATGGGCCTCGCCTACGACGAGGCAACGGCAGTACGGGTGGCCGCAACCGCGGACTCACCCAATTCTGAGGAGGACGAGTCGGTGAAGCGTCGGAAGTTCCTCGCGCACGCCGCCGCCGTGACAGTCGGCGCGGCCGTGCTCGGCACGGACTCCGGGTCGTGGGTTTCCAACCCCACACAGACTCCGGCCCCCGGACGTATCGGCATGACCGACGTCCGACAGGTGGAAGCGGCGACGCGCGCCCTGCGAGCGCTGGACTACCAGTACGGCGGCGGCTCCTGTCGCGACGCAGTGGTGGCCCAGCTGTCGTGGGGCCAGCAGATGCTCGGCGCGAACGCGACGGACCTGGTGCGGGAGCGGCTCTTCGTGGCTCTCGCCGACCTGCACAACCTGGCCGGGTGGACGTCGTTCGACACCGGTCTCATGGACTCCGCCCGCAACCACTTCGGGCAGGCGCTCGACCTCGCGAAGCAGGGCCGCAACGAGGCGCTGGTGGCGAACATCCTCTACCGGATGGGCCGGGTGTACCTGCACCAGGACGCTCCGGACGACGCGCTCAAGGTGTTCCAGCTCGGCCAGCTGGCCGCGCAGAACTCCGGTTCCGAGCTGGCCGTCGGCATCCTCTGCGCGAACGAGGCGTGGGCCTACGCGAAGATGGGTTCGGACGACCAGGCCATCAAGCTGCTGGGTCGCGCCCGTGACGAGTTCGCCAGGGCCAACGTCGGCGAAGCGCCCGCCTGGGCCAAGTTCTTCACCGAGATCGACCTGTCGTCCATGATCGGCACGGTGCACACGGAGCTGGCCCAGACGGTGGACCCGAAGTACACGCGCACCGCGATCCCCGCGCTGTCCAAGGCCGTCAACGGCTTCGGCGAGGACATGACCCGCAACCGGTCGTTCAACCTGACCTCGCTGTCGATCAACCACCTCATCGAGGGCGACGTCGACCACGGCGCGAAGGTCGGCCGCCAGGCCGTCGACCTGTCCGAGGGCCTGAAGTCCATCCGCACCAAGGACCGCATGAAGCCCCTGCTGCGCGAGGCCGACAAGCGCCGCAACAACCCCGATGCCCGTGAGCTGGCGGACCGCCTTGCCAAGTTCACCGGCAGCGACACCGCGGCGTGAGATCGGGTTCCTGATGTCCTCGACGGTCACCCTCGACGGTCGGTTCACCAGGGAGAAGTTGGCTGACGCACTGCGGAGGCTGTGCGCCGAGCACGGGCTGGACCACCGCGGTGCGAGGCTCCTGAAGTTCACCAGCAACGCCGTCTTCGAGCTCCCCGCCGAGCGCGCGGTGGTGCGGATCGTCGGCTCGACGCGGCTGCGGCACCGCGCCGCCAAGGTCGTCAGGGTCGCCGCGTGGCTGGCCGAGCACGACGTTCCCGCGGTCCGCCTCCTGCCCGGATTCCCGTCGCCGGTGGTCGTGGGCGACCACCTCGCGACCCTCTGGCAGCACGTCCCCGGCCCCGTCCAACCAGGTCGCGCACTCGACGGTCGAGACCTCGCGCGGGTGCTGCGCAGGCTCCACGAACTGCCCGCGCCACCGTTCGAACTGCCCGAGTGGGCACCGCTCGACGACGTGCGGCGTCGACTCGCCGATGCGGAAGAACTGTCCGATCCGGACCGCTCCTTCCTGCAAGAACGGTGCGCTTCGCTCGCCGAGCGGTTGTCGGGGCTGCGACCGGTGCTCCCGCGGGGCGTTCTGCACGGCGACGCGCACCTCGGCAACCTGATCGCGAGCAGGTCCGGCCCGGTGCTGTGCGACTTCGACTCGACGTCGACCGGCCCCCGCGAGTGGGACCTGAGTTCCCTGCCGGTCGGGGTGGCGAGATTCGGCCACTCTCCCCGGTGGCAGCGGCAGCTCGTCCGGGGTTACCGCTTCGACGTCACCCGCTGGGATGGATTTCCGGTGCTCCGCGACCTGCGTGAGCTGAAACTCACCACCAGCGCGCTGCCGATCTTGCGCAGCCACCCCGGCGCCCGCTCTGAGCTGCGCCGACGCCTCACCTCGCTCCGGCGTGGCGACACCGCCGCCAGGTGGTCGCCCTACCGCTGAGGACCTGTCTGCTGGGCCACGAACCGGTAACGCCCGCCCGTCGATTTCCGACGTTGGCAGGGTAGGGCGCATTTTTGCGGCGCCCGTAGAGTGCCCGGTGCGGTTCTGATGGCGAGGTAGGTAGGTCACCGATGCGTGAGATCGTGACTCGGATGGGGATGAGGCGGTGGCGCGCGCGTCGCGCGCTCAGGTCAGCCCGTCTGCTCGACGAGGTCGTCGACACGCAGTTGCCGCTGCTCGCCGCCTTCGGCGAGGAGCGCCGCCGCCGTTCGGCCGACTACCTGGCCGAACTCGTGAAGCTCGCCCAGGACTACCGGTACTTCGCGAACGGCTGGATCGACGCCAGGGAACTCGACCGGCGCGGTCAGCTGGCCATCGAGCAGCTCGGCAGGCTGCGCGAGGACCCGACCGCGCGGCTGATCAACGACTGACCCCGGAACCGCAGCTCAGCGCGCCAGGGTTACCGCTCGGCGAGTGTGATCATCCGGTTGGCCCTCGTTCACCTGCTGTTTTCCCCCGGACGTCGAATCGGGCCGGTCAGGCGACCGGTGCGCTCGCGAGGACCACCGCGAGGCCGAACGCGACCCCCATGATCGTCAGTTCCACGGCCGCCCAGCCGAAGACCGCCGTCGGCCGGTGCCTGGCGATGTGCGGCAGCAGCCGCCACCGGATGTTGGCCCCGAGCAGCGCCAACGCCCCCGCGCACACGGCCTTGCCGATCAGCAGCAGCCCGTAGGACGTGGTGAACAGCGACCCCGGCAGCGAGACGACGGGGTTGAGGCCGAGTTCCAGCAGGCCGTTGAACAGGCCGGTCGCGGTCACCAGCACGAGGCTGATCGTGGCGAGCTTGGAGAACTTCGGCAGGGCGTCGGCCAGCAGGCCCCTGCGGTGGGCGACCAGCGCGATCAGCGCGCCGAGACCACCGGTCCACGCCGCGGCGCCGAGGACGTGCAGCTCCATCGAGATCATCGAGTAGTCGTGGAACTCCCAGTTCGACGCGTGCCCGGTCACGGGCAGGGGCAGCAGGCCGAACATGGCGATCAGGATCCGCAGCTCGGCGGGCACCGTCTCGCCCTTGCGGGCGGCGAGCGAGCCCACCCACAGGTAGGCCGTCGCGCACACCGCGCTGAACAGCAGGCCCTGGCCCGCGGCGACGCGCTGCACGTAGTCGACGACGCTGCCCATCGTGAGCGGCTGACCAGGGCGGACCTGGTAGGCCCTGATCACGATGGACAGCAGCGCGGTGAGCACCCAGACCGCGGCGGCGACCACCGCGGCGGGCCGGGCGATCCGCAGCACCGGTTCGGTGACCGTCGGCCTGGTGAAGCCGAGCAGCTTGGGCAGCAGGCTCAGGCCGACGACGACGGTCGCGGACAGGTCGAGCAGCACCCGCACCAGCGGGTGGAGGAACTGGACCACCGGTCCCGCCTCGGCGATCCCGACCACGGTCGTCGTGGTCGAGAGCGCGAGGCCGAGCAGCACGCCGGCCACTCCGCCCGCGACGAGGCCGCCGAGGACGTGGTACCTGGTGGGAGCGGCGGTCCAGTTCGTCATCACTGCTGCTGGTCCTCCTTGACGCCGCCGCGCAGCGCCAGGAACACGCCGCCGCCGAGCAGCACCACGGCGCCCACGATCCACACCCAGATGGGCACGCCACCACCGGACTCGGTGCTGGTGCTCGCCGCGGGCGTGGACGCCGGGTCGGTCGCCGCCACCTCGTCGGCCGGAGCGGGCGTTCCCGTCCCGGCCTTGGTGAGGGTGAACTTCAGCGAGTCGGCCACGGGGTGGCCGTCCGCCGAGAGGATCCGGTAGCTGACGGTGTACTCGCCCGCCGGGCCGAGCGGCCTCAGCGGGAGCGAGACGACGTTGTCCTTGACGGTCGGTTCCCCGACGCCCTCCCAGTGACCGCCGTCGGGGCTGGTCACCGAGATCGCGTTGAGGCCGGGGCCCCCGTTGACCGGCTGGTCGAACGTCAGCGAGACCGTCGCGGGTCCGGCCTCGACGGACGAGCCCGCCAGCGGGTCGCTGCTGATCAGCACGTTGTGCGCGAGTGCCGGGCCCGCGAGGCCGAGCATCGTCGCGCAGGCGACCGCGCAGGCCAGGACGAAGGAGAACCCGCGCCTCATGCCGCGGGCTTCCCCGTGCTGCGACGGGAGCGCAGGACGGCGCCCGCGCCGAAGCCGAGGCCGAGCGCGCCGACCACGAGTCCCGCGCCGCCCAGGTAGCGGGCGGTGGTGTCGGTGCCCGCGCTCGTGCCCGCGGCGCTGTCGGAGTGCTCGTCGGAGCCCGCCGCGGTGGCGGAGGCGTTGTGGGCGTCCGCGCCACCGGCCTTGGCGACCAGGTTCAGCACGGGCGCGGGCTTCGCGGGCTCGTCGGCGCCCTCGGCGGCCGGGGGAGCGTCCCAGGCGACGACCTCACCGCTGCTGTAGGTCTGCGTCGTCGGCAGGAGCAGGCGGTCGGTGTCCTCGGGCAGCGGGCCGACGGACAGGTCGAACTCGTTGAACTGGCCGGGCTCGATCTGGACGCCGGGGTCGGCGGTCCAGGTCACGGTGCTGGGGGCCTCGGTGATCTCCTTGCCGTGACTGGTGATCGGCTTGGCCAGCTTGGCCTTGACGACCTCGACCTTCCAGCCGGGCACCGGCTTGCTGCTGACCGAGGCCAGCGGGTACTCGGGGGGCAGGGTGAGCTGGAGCTTCACCGTGCCCGCGTCGGGGCGCTCGTTGGGGACCCGGAGGGTCACCTTGGTGTAGCCGCCCTTGGTCGCGGGGCCGGGGGTGGAGGCCGTGACGTGGGCGGACGCGAGCCCCGCCGTGGAGAGGGCGAGCACGCCCGCCGCGGAGAGGACGGCCGCGCCGCGGGCCACCGTGCGCACGCCAAATCGATTTGTCGACATCTTGAGGTAGCTCCTGGGGTAGACCGGAGTGTCTAGGGGACTCGGGTGACCAGGACTACGGGTGGCCCGCGACGACCGTTCACGATCCGCAGGAGGAGTTCGATGAGCTGGGCGCCCGCGGCGGGGCGGACGGCGGTGGAGCGGGGCGCGAGGCGGACCGGGCCGGGGGTGAGCGTCCTCGGCAGCAGGCGGGACACCGCGTCGACCAGGGAGACCAGCGCGGAATCGGCCCTGGCCAGCAGCAGGCCGGTGGCCAGCGCGGCGACCACGTGCGCGGTCGTCATCTGCCCGGTGTCGAACCCGAGGCCCGCGGACGGCGCCCTGTGGTGGTGGGCGAGGCCGAGCATCTCGTGCTGAGCGAGCTGGGCGACCCCGAGAGCGGCGACGATCGTCAGCGGGCTCCGGCGGCGGTCGGCCAGCGCGGTCGCCGCACCGGCGATGAGCAGCACCAACGGCAGCACGGGGGTGAACTCCGACAGGCTCCCGCCCGCGGCACCGTGAGCAGCCACGCTGAGTGACGCGGACGTCACGGCCAGCAGCAGACCGCGCGCTGCGCGGGTGGGTGCGGGCCGGGGGGTCACGTCATGAGAGTAGGAGAACAACCCGCACGGACGTAAGCCGCCGTGTTTGGGTGTTCAGGTGAACGGGTACCGGCTAACCGGAAGCAGTGTCGCAACGTTGACAGGCAACAGCTCAGGAGGCCAGGTGTGACAACGCCGCTCGAACGACCCCTACCCGGCGAGCCGTCGGCTGAACTGGCCGAACGTCCGGCTCGCACCGACAAGGTGGTGTTCGGCGTCGCCGCGGGCATCACCCTCTGCTTCGTCGTCTGGGGCGTCTTCGGTACGGATTCCCTCGCCTCGGCTTCCAAAACCTCCCTTTCCTGGATCATCGGGAACCTCGGTTGGGCGTTCGTGCTGACCGCCTCCGGGTTCGTGGTGTTCGCGCTGTGGCTGGCGTTCAGCCGCTACGGCCGGATCCCGCTCGGCAAGGACGACGAGAAGCCGGAGTTCAGGACCATCTCGTGGGTCGCGATGATGTTCAGCGCGGGCATGGGCATCGGCCTGATGTTCTACGGCGTGAACGAGCCGCTGACGCACTTCGTGAAGCCGCCGCCGGGCACCGTCGAGGGCGGTTCCGACCAGGCGGTGCAGACCGCGATGGCGACCACGATGTTCCACTGGACGCTGCACCCGTGGGCGATCTACGCGGTCGTCGGCCTCGCCATCGCCTACGGCAGCTTCCGCCGCGGTCGCAGCCAGCTGATCAGCGCCGCGTTCGCGCCGCTGCTCGGTGCGAAGCGCGCGAACGGCGCGGCGGGCAGGGCGATCGACGTGCTGGCGATCTTCGCCACGCTGTTCGGCTCGGCCGCCTCGCTCGGGCTCGGCGCGTTGCAGATCGGCAGTGGTCTCGAGGTCGCGGGGTGGGCCGGTGAGGTCGGCAACGCCGTCCTGGTCGGTGTCATCGCGGTGCTGACCGCCGCGTTCGTCGCGTCGGCCGTGTCCGGTGTGTCGAAGGGCATCCAGTGGCTGTCCAACATCAACATGGTGCTGGCCGTGGTGCTCGCCGCGTTCATCTTCGTGGTCGGCCCGACGGTGTTCATCCTCAACCTGGTGCCCACGGCGCTCGGCGACTACGTCCGCGAGATGGCCGACATGGCGGGCCGCACGGCCGCGTCCGGCGGTGACGCGATGCAGACCTGGCTGTCCGGCTGGACGATCTTCTACTGGGCCTGGTGGATCTCGTGGACGCCGTTCGTCGGCATGTTCATCGCCCGGATCAGCCGCGGTCGCACCATCCGCCAGTTCGTGGCGGGCGTGATCCTGGTGCCCAGCGGCGTCAGCGTGGTGTGGTTCGCGATCCTCGGCGGCACGGCGATCTTCACCCAGCGCTCCGGGGTCGACATCGCCGGTCAGGCGACGCCCGAGGGCCAGCTGTTCTCGCTGCTGGACAACTTCCCGCTGGCCGCCGTCTCCGGCGTCGTCGTGATGCTGCTCGTGGCCATCTTCTTCGTGTCCGGCGCGGACGCCGCGTCGATCGTGATGGGCACGCTCTCCCAGAGGGGCTCGATGAGGCCCGACAAGCGCGTCGTCGTGTTCTGGGGTGTGCTGACCGGTGCCGTGGCGGCGGTGATGCTGCTGGTCGGCGGGTCGAACGCGCTGACGGGGCTGCAGAACCTCACGATCATCGCCGCGCTGCCGTTCCTGGTGATCATGATCGGCCTGTGCGTCTCGCTGGCCAAGGACCTGCGCAGCGACCCGCTGATCAGGCGCGAGGAACGGGTGGCCGAGGTGATGGAGCGGGCCACCGCCGAACTCGGACCCGAGGAGGCCGCGCTCCGGGCCGTCGAACAGGTCACCGCGAAGCGCTGACCCGGTGCCGTCGACCTGAGCGAGGTGGCGCCCCGGACCGGGGGCGCCACCTCGCTCAGGAAACGCCCAGCCTGCGCAGCAGTTCGGTCTCCAGGGCGTCCAGGTCGGCGCTCACCGCGCGGTGGGCCGCCTTGCGCCTGGCCGTCGGCATCCGCTCGGACGCGCGCACGGCCGCGGCCAGCTTGACCAGGCGCGACTCGGTGGTGGTCACGTAGTCGGGGTCCTTCGCGCGCAGCTCGTCCAACGCCTGCGCGAAGCCCGCGATGCGCGCGTGCAGCCGCGCGCCCTTGCCGGTGTACTTGGTCAGTTCCTCGATGCCGACGCCCAGCCTGCGGGCGCGGTAGTGGTCGTACCGGTCGCTGACCGCGCTCGCCGCCTTCGCGGCGAACGGCGCGAGCACCGGGATCAGGACCGGACCGACGACCTTGGCCACACCCAGCAGGTTCTTCGCCTTGGCTGGCGTGAGCCGGGGACCGAGTGCTTTGCGTGCCATGGTTGGCGCCACCTCCTACCCGAACAGTAGAGCCGACCTGCGCCCGGAGCACAAAAGATCCACTGGACTCCGCAGGTTGCGCGCACGCCCGGTGCGGGCGCGGCATACCCTTCACCAGTGACTTCCCAGGTGCAGCTAGACGCCGGCGTGGTCACTCGTTGTCGGCGGCGGGTGCACCTAGAGAACGACCCTGCGATGCGCGACGTCGTCAGGGCGCCCGCGGACCCGGCGGGTGAGCAGCGCAAGGCCGACGCGACCGAACACCGCCGCCAGGTCGCGTCGGCGCTGGCCAAGGTGTTCGGGTCCGAGCTGATGGAGATCCCGCACGGGCCGGAGATCAGCACCGCCGACCGCGAGCGCGTGACCCTCGCCGCGATGCGGATGGGCACCCCGTACATCTGGGGCGCGGCCCTCCCGCGCGACCTCACCGGCGGCCGTCGCGGCGGCATCGACCTGCTGGTCAAGGACACCACCGGCTACGTGCCGGTGCTCGTGGTCCGGCACAAGACCAGCGACCCCGGTCAGGGCGCCCGCACGTCGCCGCTGTCGCACCCCCTGCCCAACGGCGCCCGCGTCGACCCGTCGCGCAAGGTCCGGCCGCAGCCGCGCGACCAGCTCCGGCTGGCGCACGCGCAGCGCCAGCTCCAGGCCTCCGGGTTCGCCAAGCACGGTCGGGCGGTGGCGGGCGTGATCGGCATGGACGCGGACGTCGTCGTGTGGCACGACCTGGAGGCGGCGACGTGGCCCGGTGGGCGCACGGCGCTGTCGGAGTACGACGCCAGGTTCTCCGACCGGCTCGCCGTGGCGGGTGCGGCCGACCGGGGTGACGAGCCGCTCGCGAAGCCGTCGCGGATCGTGGAGTGCAAGTCGTGCCCGTGGTGGCCGATCTGCGACGACGAGCTGAAGTCGACCCGCGACGTCAGCCTGGTCGCCCGCGGCGAGGACGCCGTGGCGCTGCGCAAGGTCGGCGTGACGACCGTGGACCAGCTCGCCGAGCTGTCGATCGGGGGCAAGCCCCTGCTCCAGCTCGTCGGGATGCCGTTCGACGACGCGGTGATCCTGGCTCGGGCTTGGCTGCGGGACCTGACGGTCGTGCGGCGGTCGAAGAGCTTCACGGTGCCGAGGGCGGACGTCGAGGTGGACGTCGACATGGAGAGCTTCGGCGACCTCGGGGCCTACATGTGGGGCTGCTGGCTGTCCGGGGAGAACGTGGACGAGGAGCCGGGGTACCGGGCCTTCGCGACGTGGGACCCGGTGCCCAGCGATGACGAGGCGCGGTCGTTCGCGGAGTTCTGGACCTGGTTGACGGCGGTTCGGTTGCGGGCTCGGGCGCGGGGGTTGAGCTTCCGGGCCTACTGCTACAACGAGCTGGCGGAGAACCGGTGGTTGTTGGGGTCCGCTGAGCGGTTCAAGGGGATGCCGGGGATCCCGCCCGTGTCGGCGGTTCGGGAGTTCATCAAGTCCGACGCCTGGGTGGACCTGTTCGGGATCGTGCGGGAGGAGTTCCTGTGCGCGCACGGGAAGGGGTTGAAGACGATCGCTCCCGTGGCCGGGTTCAGGTGGCGTGATCCCGAGGCCGGTGGGGAGAACTCCATGCGCTGGTACCGGGACGCCGTGGGGATGGACGGTCTTCCGCCCGATGACGTGCAGCGGCGGCGGTTGGTCGAGTACAACGAGGATGATGTCCGGGCTACCCATGCCCTGCGGCACTGGATGTCGTCCGAGGAGATCAACGAGTTGCCGTTTGCCGGGGACCTGTGAGGGTCGCCGGGCTCGTGGGTGGTGCGGCCGATGTGGCTCGGGACCCCTCTCGTGAGCCTTGATCGGGCCGAAGGGGCAGTCCCGAAGGCCTGCCCGATCATCAATTTCAAGGCTCACGACCCCGAGTCACATCGGCCACGTTCCGTGACCGGTCGGGTTTCGTGGTGTGGTGGGTCTTGTTCTTAGCGGGGGGCCATGCGCAGGGCGCCGTCCATGCGGATCACTTCGCCGTTGAGGTAGTCGTGTTCGATGATCGTCAGCGCTAGTTGGGCGTACTCCGCTGGCAGGGCCAGGCGCTTGGGGAACGGGACGCCTGCTGCCAGGCCTGCGCGGAAATCGTCCGACACCGTTGCGAGCATGGGGGTGTCCACGATGCCGGGGGCGATGGTCATCACGCGGATTCCCACGGTCGACAGGTCTCGCGCCGCTGGGAGGGTCATGCCCACCACCGCTGCTTTCGAGGAGGCGTAGGCGACCTGGCCGATCTGGCCGTCGTAGGCGGCGATGGACGCGGTGTTGATGACGATGCCGCGTTGGCCGTCTTCCAGGGGTTCGGTCTTGCCGATGGCCGCTGCCGCCAGGCGCAGGACGTTGAACGTTCCCACCAGGTTGATCTCGATGACCTTGCGGTACAGGTCGAGGTCGTGGGGGCCCGCTTTGCCCACCGTCCTGCTCGACGGGCCGATGCCCGCGCAGTTGACGACGATGCGCAGTGGTGCTCCGGCGGATGCCGCGGTGTCCACCGCCGCCTGCACCTCGCTCGGGGAGGTCACGTCGGCGGGCAGGTACGTCACGCCCTCGACGGCTTCGGCCTTCTCGATGCCCGACGGCAGGTCCAGCGCGAAGACGTGCGCGCCCTTCGCCGCCAGAGCGCGTGCGGTTGCCCCACCGAGGCCCGACGCACCACCCGTCACGATCGCCGCGGTACCCGTGATCTGCATGCGGCCCAGGTTAACGCTCGTTCAGCGCAGGCTCCTGCTCCGGTGGTCGGAGAAGTGGAGCAGTGCGACCAACGGCACAGCGGCCAGTGCTGCCAGTCCGACGAACAGGCCCAGGATGACCAGCAATTCCATGTGGTGAACAGTGCCCCTCTTCGTGGTTCCCCCGCGTCGTCCGGCAGAGGGTTGTCTGCGTGCACTCAGGGGATACCCGATGTCACGCTCCGCTACACCTCGGTGATCGACTTTCTGTTCGTTAGCCGGGGTAACCAAAATCCTCCCCACCGCGTAAGTTGGCCACGTGTTCACCACCCGGCCGGAACTCGTCGGCACCCACGGCATGGTCGCGTCCACCCACTGGCTCGCCTCCTCGGCGGGAATGGCCGTGCTGGAGGCCGGGGGCAACGCCTTCGACGCCGCCGTCGCGGCGGGCTTCGTGCTCCAGGTCGTCGAACCGCACCTCAACGGACCCGGCGGTGAGGTCCCGATCGTCTTCTCGTCGGTGAACGAGTCCGCGCCCCGCGTGCTGTGCGGCCAGGGCGTCGCACCGGCGGGCGCGACGATCGACCACTACACCGGCCTCGGCCTCGAACTGGTGCCCGGCAGCGGGCTGCTCGCGGCCACCGTGCCCGGTGCGTGGGACGGCTGGCTCACGCTGCTGCGCGACTACGGCACGAAGTCGCTGCGCGAGGTCCTCGGCTACGCGATCGGCTACGCGCGCGACGGCTTCCCGCTGCTGGAGCGGGTGTCGTTCACGATCTCCCGCGTCTCCGACCTGTTCCGCGACCACTGGCCCACGTCGGCCGCGCAGTGGATGCCCGGCGGGCACGTGCCCGAGGCCGGTACCCGGTTCCGCAACCCGAAGCTCGCCGAGACGTGGGAGTGGCTGCTGGCGGCGGGTGAGGCCGCGGGCGGCGACCGCGACGCCCAGATCGAAGCCGCCCGCCGCGCCTGGTCGCAGGGCTTCGTCGCCGCGCAGGTCGACGACTTCTGCCGGTCCGAGTTCCGCGACGACTCCGGCCGCGACCACGCCGGCGTGCTCACCGGCGCCGACATGGCCGGGTGGGAGGCCACCTACGAGGACGCCGTCACGGCCGACTTCGGCGACTGGACGGTCGCCAAGTGCGGTGCCTGGTCGCAGGGACCCGTTCTGCTGCAACAGCTCCGGCTCCTGGAGGGCTTCTCCGACCGGCTGTCCTACGTGGACGGCAAGCCGACCGCCGAGACGATCCACCTCGCCGTCGAGTGCGCGAAGCTGGCGTTCGCCGACCGCGAGGCCTGGTACGGCGACTCCGGTGACGTGCCGCTCGACGTGCTGCTGTCGCGCGAGTACGCGGACGTGCGCCGCAAGCTCGTGGACGAGAACGCCTCGCTGGACCTGCGTCCCGGCTCGCCGCGCGACCTCACGCCGCGGCTGGCCGAGCACATCCGACGCGGACCGAGCACCCCGACCGACCTCGGCGGCGCCATCGGCGAACCGACCGTCGAACGCGCGGGCACCACCAAGGGCGACACCGTGCACGTCGACGTCGTCGACCGCTGGGGCAACCTGGTCTCCGCCACCCCGTCCGGCGGCTGGCTCCAGTCGTCGCCGGTCATCCCGTCGCTGGGCTTCTGCCTCGGCAGCCGCGCGCAGATGTTCTGGCTGGACGAGGGCCTGCCCAACTCCCTGACCCCCGGCAGGCGCCCCCGCACCACGCTGACCCCGTCGCTCGCGCTGCGCGACGGCCTGCCCGCGCTGGCGTTCGGCACTCCCGGCGGCGACCAGCAGGACCAGTGGCAGCTCGGGTTCTGGCTCGCGCACACCACCGGCGGCCTGAACCTCCAGGCGTCGATCGACGCGCCGCTGTGGCACAGCAACGCGTTCCCCAGCTCCTTCTTCCCGCGCACGTGGACGCCGGGCGAACTGGTCGTGGAGTCCCGGATCGGGGCGGCGGCGATGGCCGAGCTGAGCGACCGCGGCCACACCGTCGTCGACGCGGGCGACTGGACGCTGGGCCGGATGTCCGCCGTGGCGCGGGATTCCCGCGACGGCCTGCTCCGCGCCGCCGCCAACCCCCGCGGGGCCCAGGGTTACGCGGTCGGCCGCTAGCCCCCGGCCGCGCACGCTCGCGCTAGGAGCGGAACGGCCCTGACCCGAGGGGGGAGGGGAGCAGGGCCGTTCCGGTACCGGAATCCCCTCCGGCACGGCACCGCTGCGGCGCGCCCGAGGTTCATGGCGGGGAAATTGCCGCATCCGGGCCGTCCGGAGCAAGGCGCGTAATCACCCTGGGCGACTTCATTCACCCGCGAGAGGGGCGCGCCCAGTCCAATTTCGTCGTGCACACCCGAACGTCCGCCCGCCACACCACGACCACGTAGGTACCGCTCTCCGCCCGCACCCGAGTCAGGTACTCGGCCGCGCAGCCCCGCGTGTAGTGCGCCTTCCACGCCTCGCCCCGCACGACGTACCAGCCGTGGTCGGAGACGTTCTCCACGTGCTCGCACACCAGCGCCCCGCCCGGCCGCCGCCTCTGGTACTCGATCCGGTGGTGGTAGTCGTCCATGCGGTGGACGGTCCACGCGGGCGTCACGCGGTGGGATTCCCGCCGCGTGCATTCCAGGTCGTAACGTCTCGTGGTCGGGCGATCACGGGGAGGTGCCTGGTGGGCAAGAACGCCGAACCCACGTTCCGGCAGCGGAAGCTCGGCGAAGCGCTCCGCGTGCTGCGGGAGCGCGCTGGACTGACCCAGCAGGAAGCCGCCGCCCGACTCCGCTACGACCACCGCAAGCTCAGCCGCATCGAGAACGGCCAACGGCCCGAGTACCACGGCCTGCGGGCGATGTTGGACGAGTACGGGTTGCCGGTGCCGGAGTGGAAGCGCTACCTGGACATGTACGAGCGCGCCATCGAGAAGGGCTGGTGGCACCCGTACGGAGTGGATGACCACGGGTACACCAGTCTGGAACACGACGCGTGCGTGGTGCGGGACTTCCAGTTGGCCCACGTGCCCGGCCTGCTCCAGACGGAGGCGTACGTGCGCGCGGCTTTCGCGGGTGCTCGGGTCCAGCGGTCCAGGCAGTGGGTCGACAACCAGGTGCTCGTGCGGATGCGCCGACAGGAGCGCCTGCTGGCCGCCGACCCGTTGCGGCTCCAGGTGGTGATCGCCGAGAGCGCCCTCGCGCAGGCCGATCGGGCGCAGTTGCGGCACATCGTCGAGCGCGGTCGGCTCGACGCCGTCGACGTGCGGGTGCTGCCCCGCTCGGTCGGTTTCCACGACGGTCAGAGCGGCCCGTTCACGCTGCTCGACTTCCCCGACAGGCGGGATTCGCAGGTCCTCTACGTGGAGCACGCCACCGGGGCGATCCACATCGAGGACCCCGAGAAGGTCAGGGCCGGTAAACTCGTCTTCAACCACCTCTCGAAGCGCGCGTTGTCCCCGGACGAGTCCGTGACGTGGATCGAGGGGTTGGCCGCTGAGCGATAGGGGATCGTGGTGTCCACTGTGTGGCGCAAGAGCAGCCGTAGCAACGCCGGCGGCAACGCGAACTGTGTCGAGGTCGCCCTGGCCGGTGTCGCCGCGGTCGTCCGGGACTCCAAGAACCCGACCGGCCCGGCGGTCTCGCTGCCGGACTGGTCCGGTTTTCTGGTCGCCGTCAGGAGCGGCGCGTACGACCGCTGACGTACGCCGCGGTGCCGCTCCAGCACCGACGTCCCAGGGCACCTCCTCCCGTACGGTCGAGCCGTGTTCCTCCTGCCCTACGCCTGGTTCGCGGCCACGTTCGGGCTGCTGTTCCTGCGCAAGCGGTACCCGGTGGCGACGATCGCGCTCACCGGGACGTCGACGTGGCTGTACTACACGACCGGCCACTGGGGGCCGCTCGTCGCGGCTCCCGCGCTGGCCGTCTTCAGCCTGGGCCGGGTGTCGGCGGTCGAGCGGCGGCGGCGGCAGGCCGAGCAGGAGCGGTTGAGGATCGCGCGCGAGGTGCACGACGTGGTGGCGCACAGCCTGGCGATGATCAACGTGCAGGCGGGGGTGGCGGCGCACGTGGCCGATCGCAAACCCGACGAGGCGGTGAAGGCGCTGCTGGCGATCAAGGAAGCGAGTCGGGCGGCCCTGGTTGACCTGCGGGCAACTCTCGGGGTGCTGCGCAGCGGCGAGGGCACGGCTCCGGCTCCGAGCCTGGCTCGGCTCGACGAGCTGCTGGCCCCGGTGGGCAAACCCGTCGAGGTGCTGGGTGAACCGGGCGATCTACCGGTGCCGGTGGACGTGGCGGCGTACCGGATCGTGCAGGAGTCGGTGACCAACGCGCTGCGCTACGCGCCGGACGCCACGAAGATCACCATTCGCTTCGAGCGGACCGGTGGTCAACTGGAGATCACGGTGCGGGACGACGGTCGGGCGACCATGCCGGGCATCGGTGCGGGGACGGGGCTGGCGGGGATGCGGGAACGGGCGGAAGCGCTCGGCGGGAGCGTCGACGCGGGCGGGGTGCCGGGCGGTGGGTTCGAGGTGCGGGCCGTGCTGCCGGTCGAAGGGGGAGGCGGATGATCCGGGTCGTGCTGGCCGACGACCAGGCGCTGGTCAGGGCCGGGTTCCGGTTGCTGCTGGACACCGAGGACGGCTTCGAGGTCGTCGGGGAGGCCGGTGACGGTGCCCAGGCCGTGGCGCGGGCGCGGGAGTGCGGGCCGGACATCGTGGTCATGGACGTCCGGATGCCCGGAACGGACGGTCTGGAGGCGACGCGGCTCATCTCGGGGGACCCGGAGCTGCGGGACACGAAGGTGCTGGTCCTGACGACGTTCGACGTGGACGAGTACGTGTTCGAGGCGCTGCGGGGCGGGGCGAGCGGGTTCCTGCTGAAGGACGTCGAACCGGTGGAGCTGCTGCACGCCCTGCGCGTGATCGCCGCGGGTGACGCCCTGCTTGCACCGAGCGTGACCAGGAAACTCATCGCTGAGTATGCGTCGCGACCGGAGAATCGTCGCGTTCACCCATCTGCGCTGCGAGAACTCACTGATCGTGAGCGAGAGGTCCTGGCGCTCGTGGCGGGTGGACTGTCGAACGACGAGATCGCGGAACACCTGGTCATCAGCCCTGCGACGGCCCGGACGCACGTGAGCCGCATCATGACGAAGACTGCCGCGAGGGACCGGGCGCAACTCGTCGTTCTCGCTTATGAATCGGGACTCGTAACCGCTAAAAGATTATGAGCAATTCATGAGCCCGTTACCGGCTGTATTGGTCGTATTGGTCACGGAGTAATTTATTGACGCAGTGCGACCAATTGACGGCTAGGCGATGGCGCCGGGCGGGAGGTTCAACTTGAAGGGCAGCGTCGTCACGACGGCGAGGTCCGACGCGGTGCTCTTCATCAACGACGGCGCGTTGCGGGCCCCCGGCTCGGGCAGGTGCAGCAGGCGGTCGACGGCCTCGACGAGCTGACCCTCGTAGATCCAGACGGCCTGCGCGGGGCGCGTGCTGTCTCGAACCGCAGGTAGACGGCCTGCGCGAGCTTCTGTCTCAGACCAGAAGAGGATCGAGTCGATGAAGCCTCTGCGCTGCTTGAAGGCCATGATCCGGTCGAGTTCGCCTTCTCCGTCCCTCAGGTGCAGGAACTGGAAGCCACTTTCGCGCAACTCGATGACCTTGCTCAGTGCGAGATCCATGACGCACCTACCTCTGTGAGGTCCGGGTCGGGCGTAGACCGATCCCAATATCAACTGGAATGGATCGTACGGCAAACGAGGGAATCCAACATAGACCTGTGGGTCTTGTCTATGTCTCAATCGGGGATGGCGGTAGAAGCTTGTCCTGCTCTTGTCCGGTTCTCTTGGGTCCCGCTCTGAGCACCCGGAACGTTCGTGCCAGGAATGCGACACTTGCCAAAGTGACCAGGGTCACATGCAACCACATGGCGGCCTCCGTCGACTCGTCAGGGTCCTGATCGCTCGACCCACCGGTATAGACGTGCGGCTCTCGTGCGAGGTTGCAGATCCACGCGACCCGCCGCGGCGGCGCTGGATACCCTGACCAGGTGACCGCCAACCGGCTTGATTCGCCGACCCCGCCCGGAGGGGTTCCCGGCCTGCCGCCGTTGGCCGAGTCCTGGCTCCCCCGCGAGCACCCGCTGCACCGGCCCAGGCACGGAGCCCGCCAGACGACGGCGCGCGTCGCCGCGCTCGTGTTCTTCTGCGTCCCGATGTTGCTGCTGGTCGTGGGCGTGCGCGCGCCGGAGTTCGAGAACAGGAAGCTCGCCGACTTCCCGTCCGTCACCGACGGGTTCGGCCTCCTCACGGGCCTGGACCAGTGGGCGACCGACCACCTGCCGCTGCGCGACAAGGCCGTGCTGGCCGAGGACGCGATCAGCCGCGGCGTGTTCGGCGAACCGCCGCCGCTCGGGCAGAAGCCCGCCGTCGTCGGCCCGGTGCAGGCGCCCGTCCAGACGCCGAGCGCGTCCGACGAGGACCGCGACAAGCTGCGCGCCAGCGGGTTCCCCAAGGTCATCGAGGGTTCGGACGAGTGGCTCTACCTCGGGTACGACGTGCTCGGGGCGTGCCTGCCGGAGCGGTCGGTCGACGACGTGATCGGCGGGATGAAGAAGCTCCGCGAGGCCGTCGAGTCGTCGGGGCGCGAGTTCATCCTGATCGTCGCGCCGGACAAGACCACGATGGTCCCCGAGCACCTGCCCGCCGACTACGTCGGCAAGGCCTGCTCCACCGAGGCCCGCGAGAACTTCTGGAAGCGGGCGCTGGCCGACGCGGGCGTGCTAGACGTCCGGCCTGCCCTGCGCGCCGCCGGGGAACGCCGCGGCGCCCCGGTCTACTCCACCATCGACACGCACTGGACCCACGAGGGCGGCCTCGCGATGACCCGCCTGATCGCCGAGGCGGTCCAGGCCGGTTCGACCGCGACCTGGAAGGCCACGCCCGCGACCGTGGTGCGGCGCGAAGGCGACCTGCCGACGCTGCTGGGCAAGACCGTCGAGTTCCCGGTGCAGACCTACGACCTGGCACCGGACGGTCAGACGGTGCAGAGCAAGGCGGTCGACAAGGCGTTCCGCGACCCGCTCCGGCTGCCCGGCGCGACCGGGAAGGGCGTCGTGCGGACCAAGGTCAGCATGATCGCCGACTCGTTCACGCTGCCCGCCATCCCGTACCTCAGCGGCGGGTTCGCCGACCTGACCGTCGTGCACAGCGACACGGCGGGCACCGACGTGCTGAAGGTCGCGAACACGCTCGCGGACAGCGACGTGGTCGTGTTCGAGGCGGTGGAGCGCAGCCTCACCGCGGGCATCAACCCGATGGTCGCCGACCCGATCATCAACGTGGTGAAGGCCGAACTGGCCAAGCGGCCCCGCTAGGACTGGCGCTTCTGCCTGGCCTTCTTCGCCACCGCGCCCGCCAGCCGCACCGGTGCGCTCACCTTCCACGACGTGGAGCCGCGCAGCTCCGACAGCGCGTTGTGCGCGTTGGTCGACACCTGCTCGGTGTGCGCCAACTGGCCCCGCACCGCGGCGAGCTCGGCCTCCAGCGCGTCGACGCGCCGTTGCAGCACCTCCTCGCGCTCCAACCGGCGGTCCAGCGACCGCACCGACCCCGGCGGCAGCAGCAGCGGCTTCTCGTCCAGCGCCACGTGCACCATCGACCGCATCACCAGCCACTCGTCGGTGGCCACCGCGTGCGAGGACGACTTCTCCGACCACTTGTTGTAGATGGAGGTCATCTCGTCGGTGTCGTGCACGCCGCAGAACGACGCCGCGCGCACCAGGAACTCCCAGTCCTCGCAGACCGTCAGCGACTCGTCGAACCGGAACCCCAGCTCCACCAGCACGCGCGGGAACGCGAAGCAGTGGAACGGCGTCTCGTTCTGCCGGATGTGCCGGACCATGTCGAACCGCGTGGCGTACGTCGGCGTCAGCGGACCGGTGGCGGTGTGCGTGGCGAGCTGGCCGTTCGGCGCCCACTCGCGGTGCTGCTCGGCGGCCCACCAGCGCACCAGCGTGCCCGGTGACGTCCGCGCGCCCGCCTTGATGTTCTCCACCCAGTTCGCGGTCACCAGGTCGTCGTCGTCCAGGAACACGACGTACTCGCCGCGCGCCGCCGCCAGACCCGCGTTCGCGGGCCTGCCGCGCGTGCCGCCGTCGCACGGCAGCACCGTCACGCGGTGGGCGAGGTTGCCCTCGAACTGGTCGACCGCGGTCCGCACGTCGGTCTCCATCGTGGAGTCGTGCACGACCATGACGACCTCGAAGTCGAGGTCGGTCTGCGCGCCGAGGCAGCACAGGACGTCCACCAGCGTGTCCGGGCGCCTGCCCTGGGTCCGCATCACGACGCTGAGGAACGGCCGCTCCTCCTCGACGGCGACGGCGACCCGCGCGGCACCGCGGTGGTAGCGGCGGACGAACTGGTTGACCTTGCCGTGCTCGTCGGCGCCGGACCGCACCTGGTCCACGAGCGCGCCCAGCGTCGCCTTCGGCTCGAACAGCGGGTGGCCTGCGCGGCTCTGGTCGGAGCGCAGCAGCACGAAGTCCTCGCGCGCGGCCTCGTACCAGCCGGTCGACACCATCAGCTCGGTCAGCGAGCGCTCGGTGAAGAACCGCACGTGCGTGCGGTCCAGCAGGCCCGAGTCCGTCATGTCCCAGTGGCCGGACAGCAGCTGCCGCGCCAGGTCCACGTGGCCGACGTTCGGGACGCTGACCACCAGCTCCACGTCCGCCTGCTCGGCGGCGAGGCCCGCCAGCACCTCCAGCACCGCCCTCGGGTCCGGCACGTGCTCCAGCACGTCCAGGCACAGCACCGCGGCGACCTTGCGGCCGTTGACCGCCTTGTCCAGCGCTTCCCGCAGGTCAGGACGGGTCAGGTCGAGCACGTGGGCCTCGATGCCGCGCTCGGTCAGCGCGGCCACCGACCCCTCGTCCAGGTCCAGGCCGACGTAGGTCGCGCCCAGGTCGCCCAGGGGACCCGCCACCGCGCCCGCGCCGCACCCGACGTCCAGCACCACCCGGCCCTCGGGCGCGCTCGTGGACAGCAGCCGCACGGCGGAGCCGTACGGGCCGGAGTCGTTGAAGTCGAATTCGTAGTTGCCCACGCGTGCATCCCTCAGAATCGGCGGCGGCCGTACTCACCGTTGACGAAGTCGGCCACCGAGGCGGCGTCGGGCAGCACCGGCGGCAGGTCGCCGCCGGAGTGCCTGCGCTCGTACTCCTCCAGCGCGCGGCGCTGCTCGTGGCTGCCGTGGACCTCCATGACCTCGACGGTCTCGGTGACGATGTCGGGTCGGGCGAACCTGGTCGCCAGCATCAGCCTGCCGAGGATGCCCTCGTACGGCTCGATCGCCGTCGTGCGCACCCCGGCCGTGGCGTCGAGCCGCTTGTCGTGGAACAGCACCGCCCTGGGCTGGTGCACCACCCGCGAGCCGCGCAGCCGCAGCCGCCAGCTCAGGTCGACGTCGTTGACGTAGGAGGGGAACCAGCGCGCGTCGAACCCGCCGACGGCGTGGAAGTCGGCGGTGCGCACCACGAGGCACGCGCCGCTGGCCCAGCTCTGGTCGCCCAGCCTCGGGTCGAAGTGCTTCGGGTGCTCGCACGGGATCTGGCGGCCGTCGGCGGCGACCACGTCGGGGTCGCGCAGCGCCTCCACCAGGTGCCGCAGCAGCGTCGGGGCGACGTAGCTGTCCGGGTTGAGGAACAGCACCGCGTCCTCGGTGGCGCCCTCGGCCAGCGCGTTCGAACCCGCGCTGTGGCCGAGGTTCGCGTTGAACCACGTGTAGTCCAGCGTGACCCGCGGGTCCGCGCCCGCGCGCAGCTCCCGCAGGTCGCCCTCGCTGATCACCGGCACGTCCGAGCAGTCGCCGATGGCCAGGGCCACCTTGTTCAGCCCGACCTCGGCGGCGTCCAGCGCGAGCTGCGCCGTCCGGTTGAGGGCCCGGACGCACCGCCACACCTCGGCGAGCGGGTTCTCGTAGAGCACGACCGCGACCCGCACGGACGAGGGAGAACTCATTTCGTCGGGGCCGTGTGCTTGAGCTGCTCGGTGAACACCGCGTCGAAGCGCTTCCGGGCGCTGGCCTCGTCCACGCTGAACACCTCGACGCGGATGACCTCGCCGCCCGCGACGTAGTGCGCGCGGAAGACCGTGATGGACTTCTCCGCACTGGTCTGGACCGACTTCGAGGGCACGATGTCGCCCTGCTTGGCCGCCGGGTCCTCGGTGAACCCGAACCGCTTCTGGTCGGTGTCCATCGCCTCCTGGAGCGCGGCGGGGCTGCCGGCCTTGAACGCCCACAGGCTCGTGGTGATCTCGTTCTCCACCACGATCACCGAGCGCGCCTCGGTCGCGCCGACCTGTTTCAGCACCACGAGGTCGGGCGTCGGCAGCGGCTTGGCCGTCGTCAACTCCTCCGGCGTGTACGTCTTCGGGCCCGCCGAGCGGCCCTCGGGCACGACCAGCGTGCCGAAGGGGCTGGGCTTCGGCTTCGTGGTGGTCGTCGGCGCGGCCGAGGACGAGGACGTCGGGTCGGCGACCGACTGACCGCCACCCGGCTTGATCGCGAAGAAGTAGACGCCCGCGGCGATGGCGAGCACGAGGACGACGACGCCGACGATGGCGAACACCTTGCCCTTGCCGCCGCCGCTCTCGTCGAACACCTCGGGGCCCTGGGTGTTGAACCCGCTCCACTGCTGCTGCTCGGGGTCACCACCCGCCCACGGAGGGGAGTACGCGCTCTGGTCGCCGCCCCACGGCGTGCCCTGCTGGGCCTGCCAGGGCGCGCCCTGCTGCTGCTGGCCGCGCACGACCTGCGTGCGGTCGGCGTTCGACACGACCTGCGTCCGCTCGGCCGCGTCGCCCGCGGGCGGCTGGCCACCGCTGTTGGGCACGACCTGGGTGCGGTCGGCCTCGCCCGGCGTGCCCACGGGCTTGATGAACTGCGTCGACTCCGAGGAGCCCGACGGCTGCTGCTGGGACGGCTGGGGCTGCTGGGGGCTCCACTTGAACGGAGCGGGGAACGGGTTGGAGTCCGGTCCGGTCTGCTGCGGGGGCGCGGCGCTCTGGCCGCTCTGCGCACTGGCGAGCAAGTCGTCGCGTTGACGCCGGTAGACGTCTGCCGAAACCTTCCCCGCGGCGAACGCCGCATCGAGCTGTCGGAGTTGTTCCTGCCAGGTCACCGCGATCCTCCCTCGTGGTCAATCTCTGCACGTGCGCACGGAAAAACCCCCGGCCCTCGCGGTTCGCCTATCCTACGGTCCGCCGACTGCGGGTCGGCGGGAGGAGGCCCCGGTGGGCATCTGGGGGAATCGTCGTTCCGAGGGCAGCGCGCCGAACGACCGCAAGAGGGCCACAGACGGTTTCGGGACCCTTCGTCTGATCGCGGCGTTCTGCATCATCATCGACCACGCGGCTCCGTTGACCAAGTCCGGCGGCTCGGTGCTGCCGGTCTGGTTCGGGTTCGACCTGGGCACGGTGATGGTGTCGGCGTTCATGGCCATGAGCGGCTACCAGGTGGTCCAGAGCTGGGAACGCGATCCCCACCCGTGGCGGTTCTCCGTCAAGCGCGCACTCCGCATCCTGCCCGGTCTCGTGGTCGTGCTCGCGCTGTGCGCCCTGGTGCTGGGCCCGCTGCTGACGACGCTCCCCACCGGCGCCTACTTCCGGCACCCGGCGACGTGGAGCTACCTCTACGACAACCTGCTGATCTTCCCACAGCGGTACGCCCTGCCGGGGGTGTTCACCGAGAACCCCTACCCCAACGCGGTCAACGGGTCCCTGTGGAGCCTGGCCATCGAGGTGCTCGGCTACCTGCTGATCGCCGTGTTCGGCCTCGTGGGCGCGCTCCGGCGCCGGTGGGTCGTGCTGGTGGTCGCCCTCGCGCTGGCCGTGCTGTTCCAGCGGATGCTCACCGCGCAGTGGGAGACGCCCCCGGTGTTCCTGCTGGTGCCCACGTCGCCGCTGGTGCAGTACCTCGCCGTGTACTGCGTCGGGATCCTCGCCCACCTCTACCGCGAGAAGTTCCGGTACGCGTGGGGCGGTGTCCTGGTGTGCGTCGCCGTGGAGGTGGTCATGTACGCGTCGCCGATGACCGAGCTGACGCGGCTGGTGACCGTGCCCTACATCGCGCTGGCCATCGGCACGCTGCTGCCGAGCACGCTGTGGCTGCCGTCCTCGCTGACCGCCGCCAGCTACGGCGTGTACCTCTACGGCTTCCCGACCGAGCAGCTCGTCGTGTGGGCGGGCGCGCGGTCGGAACTGGTGGTCGCGCTGGTGTCGGTGCCCATCGCGTTCGCCCTCGGGCTGCTGTCGTGGAACCTCGTCGAGAAGCCGGCGATGAAGCTGCGCCGGGTCCTGTTGCGCCGCAAGCCGGAACCGCCGTCGCACTCCGCGCCCACCGTCGAGTTCGAGCGGGTCAGGACCTGATCACCTGCTCGGCAGCGCGGCCTGGACCGTGGCCAGCAGGGTGGTGAGGTCCTGCGCCAGCCGCGCCATGTCCGGCTTCGGCCCCTGCGCGACGCCGACGCGGACCACCTTGTCCCCCGAGGTGTAGACGAGGCGCAGCACCGCCTTGTCCGGGGCGGACAGGACGAAGCGGCCCTCGCTGACGTCGACGAAGCCCGCGGTGCGCAGCTGCTCCGTCAACCCCGCGGCGACCTGCCCCGCCTCCTGCGCCGAGCCCGCGGGCACGACGATCAGCGCGTAGGACGTGTTGTTCTCGTACGACGTCGCGAAGTGGAACCTGTTGACGCCGTTGTCGTTGAGCAGACCCGCTTCCTGCGGCGAGAGCAGCCGCAGGTTCATCGCGCGGACGACGTCCATCTCCGGTTCCGTCTGGCCCGCGCCGGGCAGCGCCGGGATCTGCGCCGCGCTGCTCGCCGCCGCCGCGCCCGACGAGCCGGTGTCGCGGGTGAACCACCACGTGCTCGCGGCGAGCGCGGCCACCAGGAGCACGGCGACGACGGCGATCCACCGGCGCTTGCGCTTCGGCTTGCGCACGGCTGCGGCGTCGGGCGGTGCGGCGACGGGCTCGTCGACGGGTGTGTGGTCGGCGAAGTCCACCGCCGGTGAACCGGGAGCGGGCGCGGCCGCCCGAACGAGAAGGCTGTCGCGCTCCTTGACGTACTCGGCGCGGGTGATCTCACCACCCGCCAGCCTCACGTCGAGCGCGCGCAGGTTCTCCTGCCAGTCCATCGCCAGCACCTCACGTATCGATCGACAGCCCCGATCGGGACTGCACCATCCTGCCCGAGTCCCGTCGTCAAGATCCTCGCGGTGGTGCCGATGCCGGTCAGCCGACCCGGATGGAACCGACCACCCCGCGCATGAACTCGGCGAACTTGCCGCCCACGTCCTGGTCCGGCACCGTGGTGGGACCCGCCGTCGCGACGCGGACGGTCATCTTGCCCGACGTGTAGATGCCGCGGTACAGGAACTGGTTGGAGGTGGCGAGCTTCGTCATCGTCACCGACTTCGGCACGTCGTTCAGCTCCACAGTGGACGTACCGGCGACGGCCCGGTTCTCCACCAGCGCGGCCGACAGGTCCTTGGCCGACTGCTCGTCCTCGGCGACGTACACCGCGATGGCGTAGGACAGCGTGCCGTCACCGCTCGACTTCTCGAAGACCTTGTCCACGCCTGCGGCTTCGAGCGCCGCCAGGTCGCCCTCGGGGATGATCTTGGCGTCCTTGGCGGTCTCCAGCGTGTACTCGCCGTTCTTCGGGTACGGGTTGCCCGGCGGGTCCGGCACCGCCGCCAGGCCCGACGGAGGGGCCGTGGTGGTCGGGGCGGGCGGCGGGCTCGACGTGGGCGGCGCGCTCGTCAACGCCTCCGTCGTCGTCGCGGGCGGCGGGGCCGCCGACTGCGTGCCCATGCCGCCGCTGAGCCCGAACCAGAAGACGCCACCGCCGATCACGACGAACGCCAGCACCCCGATCAGCACGTAGATGCCGACCCTCGGGCTCTTGCCCGCGTTCGAGTCGAACACCTCGGCGCCGTGCACGCCCGACGTGCTCGGCGTGACGCCGAAACCCTTGTCCTCCCACGGCGGGACCGGCCTCTTGGGAGGCTGGCCGAACTGCTGCTGCGGTGGGAACTGCGGCAGCGGCTGCGACGTGGACGGGGTGGCCGGGAACCCCACCGGTCGCACCTGCTGCGTCTTCTCCGGGTCGGCGAAGTCGCTCTTCCTGATCACGCTCGTCGCCTCGGGGTCGGCGGGCTGGCTGGCCCGCCACCGCATGGGCGTGGGGCCACCCCCGGACGCGGCGGCGAGCAGCTCGTCGCGACGCGACCGGTGCTGGTCCGCGGTGATCCGCCCGGCCGCCAGCGCCTCGTCCAGAGCGCTCAGCTCTTCCTGCCAGCCCATCTGAAATCCCTCTCGGCGATCTGTCCGCGACTTCTCGGACGTCCGTGTCGTGGCCGTTGGGAACAAGTCGACACCAGTGGCCAAGCCAGCCGAGCCTATCTTGACCGACCACGGGCGCACCGATCAGCCGGTCGGGCAAATCCGCAGGTGAGATGGGTCGCTACCGGATGACTTCGGTACCACGCCGACCGCCCGCGTTCCGCACATCGGTGCCACGGCCCGGTTCGGGCGCGGCAAGACCGCGCTCATCGACGCGGAACGCGCCCCGCCCGTGCGTTCACAGCCGCTCCAGCGCGGCGCGATGGGTGGTCGCCGAGGGAACGGTCACCACAGGCCCACCCGCGGCACCGCGGTCGAGCGGCACAAGTTGAGTAGCGGTACTCAAGACAGCGGCCGGTGCCGACCGCAGAATTCCTGGCATGGCTGCCACGACCAAGAAGCACACCCCGACCTCGACGGCGTTCTACGCGCAGGCCGTCATCTCGTTCGCCGTCTCGCTCGGCGCGGTGGGCCTCGGAGTGGCCTACCTGCCCGTCGACGGGTGGGTGAGAGCGTTCCTGGCCCTCGGGCTGCTGTTCACGGTCACGTCGGCGTTCACGCTCGCCAAGTGCATCCGGGACCGCCAGGAGGAGCAGTACCTCGCCAGCCGGGTCGACCAGGCCCGCTTGGAGAAGCTGCTGGCCGAGCACGACCCGTTCAAGGTCGAGGCGCTCTAGCCCCTCTTGGTCATCAGCGACGGGCCGAGGATCTTGCGGGCGAGGCGGCGGGCCGCGCTGCGCGGCACGTACGGCTTGGGGGCCGCGGGCTTGGCCTCGGGGGCCGGTGCCGGGGGAGTCGCCGCCGGGGGAGTTGCCGCCGGGGGAGCGGCGGCCGGTGGAGCGGCGGCCGGTGGAGCCGGTGCCGGAGGAGCTGCCGCGACCTGGGGCGCCGGTGGCGGAGGAGCTGCCGCGACCTGGGGCGCCGGTGGCGGGACCTGCCGCGCGGGCGGTGGTACGAACGGCGGCGGGGGGCCGACCGGTTGGAACTTGACCGTCGCGTCGCTCTGGAACTTGATCGTCGGTTCGTTGCCGGGTGTGAACTGCTGGTGCTCCTGGCTCAACGTCACAACTCGGATTCTGCCGGCTCCACCGCGTTGACTTCCAGGGGGAGAGATCAGCACGACAGCAGACCGCAGGGCCTCCGGGTGGTGGTCGTGGTCGTCGGCCGGACCGTCGTCGTGGTGGTCGTCGGCGGCTGGACCTGCGTCGTTGTCGTCACGGCCGTTGTGGTCACGGCGGCCGTGGTCGTCGTCGTGGTGGTCGTCGACGTTGTCGTCACACCGGCGGACGTAGTGGTCGAAACAGGGGTGGAGACGACCGGGGCAGGGGTGCTGGACGCCGTTTTGAGCTCCGTGCGGGTGGCCGAAGCGGTCACGACGAGGACGTTCGGGGTGCCGCCGAGTGGTCGAACCGGCTCCGCCGAGGGGCTCGTGGCGACGAGGGCGGCGAAGGCGGCACCCACCAGCGCGCCCACCGCGACCCTCCCCGGAAGCCCCCACAGCACCCGGACTGCCTATCTTGATCACCTGGTCGGGTCAAATCGTGATGTGCCAACGGGGACGGCTCGACCGGTGCCGGCCGAGCCGGTCCCCATCGGGAAATCAGACCAGCGTCGCGTCGAGCGTGATCGTCGTGCCCGCCAGCGCCTGGCTGACCGGGCAGTTCTTCTTCGCGCCCTCGGCGGCCTCGGCGAACGCGGCGGCGTCCAGACCGGGTACGGAGGCCCGCACCGTCAGGTGGATGCCGGTGATGCCCGTGCCGGGCTGGAAGGTCACCTCGGCCGAGGTGTCGACCGAGGTGGGCGGGGTGCCCGCGCCCGCGAGGCCGTGCGACAGCGCCATCGAGTAGCAGGACGAGTGCGCCGCGGCGATCAGCTCTTCCGGGCTGGTCTTGCCGTTGGCGGCCTCGGCGCGGGAGGGCCAGCTCACGTCGTAGGTGCCGATGCCGGACGACTCCAGCGTGACAGCGCCCTTGCCCTCCAGCAGGTTGCCTTCCCAGTGCGTGGTCGCCTTGCGCGTGGTGGCCATCTGAAAGCTCCGTCTCGAAGAGGTGTCTTCCTAACGGGGCCAAACCTAATCGCGGTCGCCGGAGCACGCGCCACGGGCATGAGAAAAGAGGCCAGTGCTCGGATGAGCACTGGCCTCTTCAACGAGCGGACGACGAGATTCGAACTCGCGACCCTCACCTTGGCAAGGTGATGCGCTACCAGCTGCGCCACGTCCGCACCGGTTTTCTTGGTGCGAGGTAACTATAGCCCAGCCTCAAACGGCATTTCGACCGGGGGGTCGTGTCTCGGCGATCAGCTGGTCCACCTCGGCCAACCGCTCCGTCGTCATGCGCCACTCCCACAGCGGTCGCACCCTGGTCACGACCTCGGGCGGCAGGCGGTGCGCCACGTCGTCGCGGAGGTCCCAGTCGTCGAACACGTGCTCGTAGAAGCTGACCATGATCGCGTTGGTGAGGAACTGCTCCGGCTGCTGGAAGCACCAGTGCGCGAAGCCGTAGACGCGCCGGAGGGTGTCCTCGTCCCGCGCCTGGTGGGCCTCCAGCGCGAGGTGCCAGACCTCGCCGAAGTACACGTGGCACGACCAGGACTCCTGCTCGACGACACCGCTCAGCTCGGGGAGCAGAGCTGCCGCTCTCGAACGCCAGTCGGCCACACGTCGGGAGGTTACCGGTTCACGGCTCGCGCGTGGACGCCGGCGAGATCACCCGACGCCGACCCGTGACCGGCTCGTCACCGGTGGTGGGACGAGCGGACTGGGCCGAACGTCCTACGCCGACCGGATGGTCTTCGGTACCGGCTCGGCTTCTTCCTCGGGCGGTAGGACCGGTTTGTGGCATGTTGACCTGGGAGCACGTGGCTGGGTGGAGGTGTCTGGTCGGGATGGCCGAGTACATCGATGGCACCGACGGCACCGAGGTCGACCGGGAACTGCTGGCCAGGGTTCGCGCCGGGGAGGACGCCGCCTACGGCGAGCTGTTCTCGCGGCACGCGGACGCCGTGAGGCGGTTCTCGCTGCGGCACGTCCGCGAACCCGCCGAGGCCGACGACCTGACCGCCGAGACGTTCTTCCGGGTGCTCCAGGCGATCCGCCGCGGCACCGGGCCCACCGACCACGTCCGCACGTACCTGCTGACGGTCGCCCGCCGCGTCGCGTGGGAGTGGAGCGGGCGCCGCCGCGACGTCCCGGTGGACGACGAGGAGCTGAACAGGCGGGTCGAGCCGTACGCCGACGCCACCGCCCAGCGGGCCGAGTACTCGCTGATCGGCCGCGCGTTCACCAGCCTGCCCGAGCGCTGGCGCACGGTCCTGTGGCAGGTCGAGGTCGAGGGGGAGCGGCCGTCCGCGGTCGCGCCGCTGTTCGGCCTCAGCGCCAACGCCATGTCCGCGCTCGCCCGCCGCGCCCGCGAAGGCCTGCGCGCCGCCTACCTCCAGGCCCACCTCGCCGAGGACCGCGGCGGGGAGTCGTGCGCGTCGGTGCTGGCCAAGCTCGGCTCGTACACGGCGGGGGGCGTCCAGGGCGCCGAGCACCTCCGCATCCGCAAGCACCTCCGCACGTGCGCCCGGTGCAGCGCGCTGCACGACGAGCTGACCGAGGTCTGCTCCGCGCTGCGCGCGCACGCCGCGCACCTCGGCGTCCCGGTGGCCGCGACCGCTCTGGTCGGCGCCCAGGTGGCGTCGGTCGCCGTGGCGGGCAAGGCCGCGTGGCTCGGCGGCCGGGTGAAGCTCGTGCTCGCGGGAGCCGCGTCCGCCGCGGCCGTCGGCGTGTTCAGCCTGCTCGCGGGCCTGTTCACCGGCTCACCGGGGCCGGGGGTGATCCGCGCCGACCAGGACGCGCCGCACGGGTTGCAGCTCGTGATCACCACCAGCGCCACCACGACGTCCAGCCAGCCGCCCGGCGCGATCGTCGCGCTGCCGCCCAGCTCCGACGAGGTCGACCAGCCGCGGCACCAAGAGGTGGCCGCTCCGCCCGCCGCGGCGCGGCAGCACGGCGACCGGGGTGCCCCGACGCCGGTCGGGGGGTCGGCGGCCACCCTGACCGGGGAGCCGGACGAGCCTGCGGGCGAGGTGGGGGAGCAGGTCGTCGTGGAGAGCTCCGACTCCGGGGTGCCGGTCGAGCTGAACGAGTCCACCACCGGGACGCCGACCACCGCGGTCCCGACGAAGTCGCTCGGCAGCGCGTCCACCACCGCGTCGGCCAGCGGTTCGCCCACCCCCACCACGGTGATCATCCGGCCGACCTCGACGCCGCCGCCGTACCCGACCTACGGGACCGCCTACCGCGCGGAGTGACTGGCACAATTCGCGATCACTCCCCGCCACGACGAGGCCCCGCCGGTTCACCCGCCGGGTGCAGCGCTTTGCGGGTAGCGTTGACCCAACGCTGAGTGATCGCTCGTGAGGCCTAGGAGACGGTGATGACGCGGCTGGTGCGCGGTGCGGACGGCCGGATGTGGACGGTGCGCAGCCGGATCGAGTGGCGCAACCCGTCCCCCGACGGCGACTTCGAGCACGACGTGAGCGGGGGCCAGGGCCCCGGCGTCATGATGATGCTGATCGTCATCGTGATGGGCGTGGTGCTCGTCTCGTGGACACCCGAGCAGGTCGTCGTGCCCGCGTGGCTGATCCTGGCGCTGATCTTCCTGTTCCTGTTCTTCCCGGTCCGCTGGAGCCTGCGCAGGCCGTGGACGCTGGTCGCGGAGTCGAAGGCGACGGCCGACGAGCAGCCGCCGGAGCTGTGGATGGGCCAGGTCCGCGGGGTGCTCACCGTGCGCCAGGAGGCGTCCAAGGTGTCGCGGAACATCGAGATGTACTCCCTGCCGGACGTCGAGGGTCCGCTGCAACCGGTCGACTGATCGGCGTCCACGGGTGACACTGGGCTGGTGCCGGAACTACCAGAGGTCGAGGCGCTGGCCCACCACCTGCGCGAACACGCCGTCGGGCGGACGGTGCACCGCGTGGACGTCGCGTCCACGCAGGTGCTGAAGACGTTCGACCCGCCGTGGACGGCGCTGGTCGGCCGTCCCGTCACGGGCGCGGGCAGGCACGGCAAGCACCTGGACCTGGACTGCGACGGGATCCACCTGGTCGTGCACCTGGCCCGCGCGGGCTGGTTGCGCTGGTCGGAGACCACGTCCGCGCCACCGCCCAAACCCGGTCGCGGTCCGCTGGCGCTGCGCGTCCACCTCGGTCCGCCCGGCGAGGGGCCCGGCTTCGACCTGACCGAGGCGGGCACGAAGAAGGGCCTGGCCGCGTGGATCGTCCGCGATCCGGCCGAGGTCCCGAGCATCGCCCGCCTGGGTCCGGACGCGCTGAGCCTGAGCCGCGACGACCTCGCGTCGCTGCTCGAAGGCCGCGGCGAGCGGTTGAAGACGGCCCTCACCGACCAGACGCTGCTCGCGGGCATCGGCAACGCCTACTCCGACGAGATCATGCACACCGCGCGGCTCTCGCCGTACGCCACGGCGGGCAAGCTCGCCGACGACAAGCTGGACCAGCTCCACGAGGCCGTGACGACCGTCCTCACCGACGCCGTCAGCCGTTCGGTGGGGCAGTCGGCGGCCACCCTCAAGGGCGAGAAGCGCTCCGGCCTCCGCGTCCACGCCCGCACCGGCCTGCCGTGCCCGGTCTGCGGCGACACCGTCCGCGAGGTCTCGTTCGCCGACAAGGCGTTCCAGTACTGCCCGACCTGCCAGACCGGCGGCAAACCGCTGGCCGACCGCAGGATGTCGCGCCTGCTGAAGTGACGCTCAGGGCTTCAGCGGGTCGTGGCCCCAGTTCATCAGCGAGTACCGCCACCGCGTGTCCTCGACGTCGCCGGAGGGACGCTGGGCGAGGTGGCGGTGGACGTAGCCCACGACCTTGGCCATGTGCTCCTCGTCGGCGTCGGTCAGGTCGGCCTTCTTCTTGCCCAGGATGTCGACGATCCGCCGCCCGGAGCGGTGGCCGACCGACTCGCCTCCGTCGGACTGGCCGACCGACTTCGACTCGTCGGTGTCCAGCCAGCGCTCCAGTTCCGAGGCGGTCATGTTGACGGCCTCGCTGAACCCGGTCACGACTTCTCCCGCAGCGCGTCCGGCTTGTGCACCGCGTCCTTGCCGGTCTTGTCGCTCCTCACCCGGTACTGCGGTTCGTCCTCCGAAGCCCGCACGGTCCGGCCCGCGGCCTCGGTGTCCGAGGTGATCTCCTCGACCACCTCGCCCCGCACGCGCTGACCGTGGCTGGACCAGGAGACCTTGTCGCCTTTTTCCATGCACCGAGTGTCGGCCGAACGGCTCAGTCCCGCAGGATGATCACTTCCAGCGTGCGCGGTCCGTGCACGCCCTCCACCCGGTCCAGCTCGATGTCGCTGGTGGCCGACGGGCCGCTGATGAACGTCAGCGGGCGCACGGGGTCCAGGCGGGCCAGGGCCTCCGGTACGGTCGCCGCCACCTGGGACTCGCGCACGACGCACAGGTGGTAGTCCGGCAGCAGCGTCAGCACCCGCCTGCCCTGGGCCTCACCGGCGTCGAGCACGATCGTGCCCGTGTCGGCGATGGCCACCGCGCACCCCGTGAGCACGCCGTCCGAGCCGTCCAGCTCCTCGACGGTCAGCGGCGGCGAGTCGGCGAGCCACGTCACCGACGGGACCAGCCAGGACGCGGGCAGGTCGGTGGGCGCGACGATCCGGCGCCCGGCCAGCAGCGACCCGATCAGTTCGACCAGCCCGTCGGACGCCACCCGGTGCACGGTCGCGCGGTAGTCGGCGACCCGTTCGGCGAGCAGGTCCAGCGACCCCGGCCCGGTCCGGTGGTACCCGCGGGGCACCACCACCGGTGCCGACCGGTCGCCGAGGGCCCCTCGGATGCGGGCCAGGACCTCGGTGCGCGCGTCAGCCACGGTTCTCCTTCCACCAGGCGCGGAACGACTGCTTCGGCGGCACGGGCGCGTCGCGCGACGACGTCCACGCGGCGCCGGGACCGGGCAGGCGGGTGATGCGGCCGTTGCGGCTGACCAGCTTGGCGAACGTGGCCAGCTTCTGCGCGCGCTCGTACCGGCTGGGCGAGCTGAACACCCACGCGGCGGCGGCCATCGCGATCGACTCGGGCGAGCGGCCTCGGGCCTTGACGGACCGCGCCCGCAGGTGGGTCAGGACCTCGGGGATGTTGATCCGGACCGGGCACACCTCGAAGCAGGCGCCGCACAGCGAGGACGCGAACGGCAGCGACGCGGCCTGCGCGTCGTGCGGGTCGTCCACGAGCTGCGGCGTGAGGATCGCGCCGATCGGGCCCGGGTACACGGAGCCGTACGACTCGCCGCCGGTGCGCTCGTACACCGGGCACACGTTGAGGCACGCCGAGCAGCGGATGCAGCGCAGCGCCTGCCTGCCGACCTCGTCGGCGAGCGTGGCCGTGCGGCCGTTGTCGAGCAGCACCAGGTGGAACCGCTGCGGCCCGTCGCCGGGCGTCACGCCGGTCCACACCGAGGTGTAGGGGTTCATCCGCTCGGCCGTCGACGACCGGGGCAGCAGCTGGAGGAACACCTCCAGGTCGGACCACGTCGGCACCAGCTTCTCGATGCCCATCACCGTGATCAGGGTTTCCGGGAGCGTCAGGCACATGCGGCCGTTGCCCTCGGACTCCAGCACCACGATCGACCCGGTGTCGGCGACCGCGAAGTTCGCGCCCGACACGGCCACCCTCGCCGACAGGAACTTCCGCCGCAGGTGCGCCCGCGCGGCCTCGGCCAGGTCGCGGGGCTCGTCGGTCAGGCCGTCCGGCACGTCCGGCATCTCGCGGCGGAAGATCTCGCGGATCTCCGAGCGGTTGCGGTGGATGGCGGGCACCAGGATGTGCGACGGCCGGTCGTTCCCGAGCTGCACGATCAGCTCGGCCAGGTCGGTCTCGATCGCCGTCACACCACCGGCTTCGAGCGCCTCGTTGAGCCCGATCTCGGCGGTGGCCATCGACTTGACCTTGACCACCTCGTCGGACCCGGTCTCGCGGACCAGCCGCAGCACGATCTCGTTCGCCTCGGCCGCGTCCCGCGCCCAGTGCACGACACCGCCGCGCTCGGTCACGGACTTCTCCAGCCGCTCCAGGTAGACGTCGAGGTTGGCCAGCACCTCGTCCTTCAGCGCCTCACCGGCCAGCCGCAGGTCCTCCCAGTCGGTCATCTCCCCGACCGCGGCGGCACGGCGGCCGCGGATCGTGCCCGTGGCCCTGCGCAGGTTGCCGCGCAGCTGCGTGTTCGCCAGCGCGGTCCGGGCGGCGTCCGGGAACTTCGGACTGCCCAGCCACGTCACCGGGTTGCGGGTGCCCACGGCTCCTCCTCGGTGCTCGCCAGGATCTCGGCCAGGTGCACCGTCCGCACGCCCGCGCGCAGCCGCGACAGCCCACCGCCGATGTGCATCAGGCACGAGTTGTCGCCCGCCGTCAACACCTCCGAGCCGGTGTCGAGCACGTGCCGCATCTTGTCCGACAGCATCGCCGTGGACGTGTCGGCGTTCTTCACCGCGAACGTCCCGCCGAAGCCGCAGCACGACTCGGCGTCCGGCAGAGCCACCAGGTCCAGCCCGCGCACGGCCCTGAGCAGCGACAACGGCTTGTCGCCGACGCCGAGCATCCGCAGCGAGTGGCACGTCGGGTGGTAGGTGACGCGGTGCGGGAAGTACGCGCCGACGTCCGTCACGCCGAGCACGTCGACCAGGAACTCCGACAGCTCGTAGGTCGGCGCGGGCCGCGACCCGAGCTGCGGGTGGATGTCGCGCACCATCCCCGTGCAGGACCCGGACGGGATGATCACCGCGTCGTAGCCGGTGAACGTCCGCTCGTACGCCCCGGCCAGTCCGCGCGCGTGGTCGGGGTAGCCGGTGTTGAAGTGCATCTGCCCGCAGCACGTCTGGTCGAGCGGGAATTCCACCGAGCACCCCAGCCGCTCCAGCAGCGTCACGACGGCCCGCGCCGTCGCCGGGTACAACGTGTCAGTCAGGCATGTTGCGAACAAAGCGACCTTCGGCGACTTCTCGACAACCTTCTGCACACCGCCACTTTTGCCGCTGAGTCATCGGATGTCTACCCGAAGCAGTGGACCGTACGGGCGTTGGGGGCCGGAGGCCCTTGCCGAGAGGGCACCTGACGGAACAGCATGGTCGGTGTGGGTGACCTGTTGGCCGAGAGGACGGTGCTCGGCGTCATCGCGACGTTGGCCGTCCTCGGCCTCTTCGTGATGCTCTGCCGTGCTCGACGCGTGAGCACCTCCGTGGAAGACGCCGTCATGGACATGCTGCACCGCATGTCGAAGGCGTCGGCCGACCTGCGCGAGGGCCTGACCCAGGAGGCGGCGGACAAGGCGACACCCCACCTGCGCGAGATGCTGAGGTGCGTGGCGGTGGGCATCACCGACCACGAGGGCACCCTGCTCTCGTGGGACGGCGGCGCCAACGACCACTACGAGTTCCTCCAGGAGTACATCGCCAGGGCGATCACCGAGGGCCACAAGGAACACGTGGACCACCGCAAGCTCGGCTGCGAGCTACCGGGACCGTGCTCGTTGCACAGCGCCGTGGTCGTGCCGCTGGTGGTGGAGAACGACGTGGCCGGAACGCTCATCGTGATCAGCGGGGTGGCCAACAAGCGCCAGATCCGCATGGCCGAGGAAACAGCCCGCTTCGTCTCCACCCAGCTGGAGCTGGAGGTCTTGCAGAAGTCCCGCCAGGCCCTGGCCCAGGCGGAGGTGAAGGCTCTGCGGGCCCAGATCTCGCCCCACTTCGTCTACAACGCGCTGAACACCATCTCGTCCCTGATCCGCACCGACCCGGCCCACGCCAGGGAACTGCTCCAGGAATTCGCGGAGTTCACGCGCTACTCGTTCAGGACGGACGGCTTCTTCACCACCCTCGCCGACGAGCTGACCAACATCCACCGCTACCTCACCATCGAACAGGCGAGGTACGGCCCGAGGCTCAACGTCCGCCTCAGGATCGCCCCGGAAGTCCTCCAGGTGGTCCTGCCGTTCCTGGTGCTCCAGCCCTTGGTGGAGAACGCGGTGAGGCACGGCATCGCGAAGAAGCCGGGCGGCGGCCTCCTCACCATCATCGCCGAGGACAACGGCGCGGAAGCACTGATCAGCGTCGAGGACGACGGTGTCGGCATGGACCCGGACCGCCTCTTCGACGACCTCAAGGACGCCCACCAGACAGGCGCGCACGTAGGCCTGGGCAACATCAACGACCGCATGAGGGCGGTCTTCGGCGACGAGTACGCGCTGGTGGTCGAAACGGCGCCGGAAGCGGGGATGAAGATCATCCTCAAGATCCCCAAGTACAGCAGGGGCGTACGCACCAACCTGACGCTGGTGCAGCCGACGATGGAGGACACCAGCGAACAACCGGTGATCAGGGCGTAGGGGCGAGCGGCACCCGGCGCGAGCCGCGGCCACCACCGCTGGGACCGGCGGCCACCACCGGATCCGCTGGGACCAGCGGCCTGCCACCCGGCGGGCGGGAACCGACAACACCCGAACCAGCGGCACTCACCGAGCGGCGGCGGCCAACACGGTCACCAGCATCACCGCGCACACGCACCACAGGATCCACATCCAGTAGACACCCATGGGCGAAGGCCCGTCCGCGTTCTGCCGACCCCGGTCGTCCCACCACTCGACGTACCGCTCTAGCCATCGGATCGGGTTAAACGTCATGGGCGACCTCGCCGTGGTTGCGCTGGTCCCCGATGCTAACCGCGCGAACCCCACCCCGCCGCACGTAGGGTCGTGGTCATGAGCAGCGTGACTGACAAGATCGCGGCCCGCCTTCCGAAGATCGTCGGCGAGCGGGGCGAGCGGACGCCGGTCGTCGCGGCCGTGCGGTTGCACGGGGTGATCACGCCGACGCCCACGCCGATGGCGCGGAACTCGATCAGCCTCCAGAACCTGGAGACCGCGCTCACGCGCGCGTTCGAGCACGACCGGCTCCTCGCGGTCGCGCTGCTGATCAACTCACCGGGTGGTGCGCCGACGCAGTCCGCGCTCGTGGCCGAGCGCATCAGGGAGCTGGCGGACAAGAAGGGGGTTCCCGTGCTGGCGTTCTGCGAGGACCTCGCGGCGTCGGGCGGGTACTGGCTGGCGTGCGCGGGCGACGAGATCTACGCGCACGGGACGTCGATGGTCGGTTCGATCGGTGTCGTGAGCGCCGGGTTCGGGCTCAACGGGCTGCTGGAGCGCTACGGCGTGGACCGCCGGGTCTACACGGCCGGGGCGAACAAGGTCCGGCTCGACCCGTTCCAGGCGGAGAAGCCCGAGGACGTCGAGTGGCTGAGGAGCCTGCACGGCCAGCTGCACTCGCAGTTCATCGACTGGGTGAAGGAGCGCCGCGGTGCCAAGCTGACCGCCGCCGACGACGAGCTGTTCACCGGTGAGGTCTGGACGGGGGTGCGGGCGGCCGAGTTGGGGCTCGTCGACGGCATCGGGACCGTTCGGAGCGTCGTCGCGAAGAGGTTCCCGGACGCCGAGATCACCATCGCGGAGCCGAAGAAGAACCTCCTCAGCCGCCTCGGACTGGCCGGAGCCACCACCCGATCGGGGGACTTCGTGCTCGACGGTTTGGCGGCGCTGGAGGAACGTGCGCGCTGGTCCCGATTCGGATTGTGAGATCAAGGTTCTCCAACGGCTGGTCGGTGGCGTAGACACGACCCCTCGCGGATGGGCAAGATGCGCACACAGTGAGCACCCACGACAACACCGGTCTCCTCGTCCTGGCGGTGGACGACGAGGCGCCAGGTCTGAGCGAGATCAAGTTCCTGCTGGAGAGCAGCCCGCACATCCGCCGTGTGCTGACGGCCTTCGACGCCGCTGAGGCGCTGCGCATACTGCGCGGCGACTACGACGACGAGGTCATGCAGCGCACGAAGGACGGTCGGCCTCCGGTGGACGCGGTCTTCGCGGACATCAACATGCCGGGGCTGAGCGGAACCGACCTGGCGCGGGTGCTGAACGCGTTCCGCGCGCCGCCCGCCCTCGTGTTCGTGACCGGGGTCGAGCACTCGGAGGCCGTCGTCGCCTTCGAGGTCGGCGCGCTGGACTTCGTGACGAAGCCGATCAACGACGACCGCGTCAACAAGGCCATCTCCCGCGTGGTCGACCGGGTGAACCAGACACCGGCGGTGGCACCGGAGAACCAGCCCGCGTACGTCGAGCCGACGGACGAGGAGGTCATCCCCGTCGAACTGGGCGGGACGATCAAACTGGTCCCGAGGGCCACGGTGCGGTTCGTCGAGGCGCAGGGCGACTACGCTCGCCTGCACACCGCCGAGGGCAGCCACCTGGTCCGGATCCCGCTGGCGCAGCTCGAAGAGCGCTGGGCCAACGCGGGCTTCGTCCGCATCCACCGGTCCTACCTGGTGGCCCTGCCCCTGGTGAGCGAACTGCGCATGACGTCGAACGGCTACGCGGTCGTCATCGGCAGCGGTGCCGACGCCAAGGAGTTGCCGGTGAGCCGCAGGCACACGCGGGAGTTGAAGGAGCGAATCGTGCGTCCGCCCAAGAGCAGTTGGGGATGACCAGGCACGACATCGGGTCCGGTCCGCCCGGACAACCGGACCAGCCGCAGCCGGGGGAACGCGACTCCCCGCTGGAGGCGTCCGGCCGCAAGCAGCGGCGCCGCCGCGTCGTGCTGGCCGACAGCAAGGGCCGCGGCAGGGCCATGCGCACGATCATAGAGCTGGAGGAGCAGACCAGCGTCGGTGAGAAGCTGGTGCGCGACCTGATCAACCAGCAGCTTCGCACGGCGTTCCTGCTCGGCGGCAGCACCCTGCTGTTCCTGTGCCTGCTGCCCGCGCTGTTCCTGTGGGTGCCCGCGCTCTCCGACGTGCAGCTCGTCGGCGTGCGGCTGCCCTGGATCGTCCTGGGACTGGTGCCGTTCCCGCTGTTCTACGCCATCGGGTTCTGGTTCCGCCGCACCGCCGAGCGCCACGAGCGCGACTTCGTGAGCATGGTCGACCGCTGACATGACCCAGGACCTGTGGAGCCTCTCCGGCGTCGTCGTGGTCGCGGTGGTCACGTTCCTGCTCGGCTACGTCGGTTCCCGGCGGGCCAACTCCACCCCGGACTTCCTGGTCGCCCGCCGCGCGGTGCCGTCCACCCGCAACGCCGCCGCCATCTCCGGCGAGTACCTGTCCGCGGCCTCGTTCCTCGGTGTCGCGGGCCTCGTCCTCAAGGACGGCATCGACGCGATCTGGTACCCGATCGGCTTCACCGCCGGGTACCTCGCGCTGATGCTGTTCGTCGCCGCGCCGCTGCGCCGGTCCGGTGCGTACACCCTGCCGGACTTCGCGGAAGCCAGGCTCGGCTCGACCGGTCTGCGGCACGTGTGCACGTTCTTCGTGGTCTGCATCGGCGTCCTCTACCTGGTGCCGCAGCTCCAGAGCGCGGGGCTGACGCTGAACACGATCACCGGTCTC
>NZ_DASUSQ010000143.1:0-6515 GCF_036375055.1 Umezawaea sp. | reverse complement strand
CGCTGGACTACCTGGGCCGGACCGACGACCAGGTCAAGATCCGCGGCTTCCGCATCGAGCCGGGTGAGGTGGAGGCGACCCTGCTCCGCCACCCCGACGTCCGCGAAGCCGTGGTCGTCGCCCGGCAGGACGACGGCCACCAGCGGCTGGTCGCCTACACCGCTCCGGCCGGGGTCGCCGACCTGCGGTCGTGGCTGGGCGAGCGGCTGCCGGACTACCTGGTGCCGTCGGCGTTCGTCGGACTGGACGCGCTTCCGGTGACACCGAACGGGAAGGTCGACCGCCGGGCCCTGCCCGCGCCCGACCTGACCGCGTCCCGCACCGAGCACGTCGCACCCCGCACGGACGTGGAACGGGACGTGGCCGACATCTGGTCGCAGGTGCTGGGAGTGCCGGACCTCGGCGTCCACGACAACTTCTTCGAGCTGGGCGGCGACTCGATCCTCAGCATCCGGGTGATCTCCCGGCTGCGCGCCGCGTTCGACGTGGAGCTGTCGCCGCGGTCGCTGTTCACCAGCCCCACCGTCGCGGGCATCGCCGAACTGGTGTCGGGCGCGGCCGGGGCGCGGCTCGCGGACATCCCCGTGGTGCCCCGCGACGGCGGCCTGCCGCTGTCGTTCTCCCAGCAGCGCCTGTGGTTCCTCGACGAGTTCGAGCCCGGCGGCACCGAGTACCTGACGCCGTCGATCCTGCGGCTGCGCGGCCCGCTGGACGTGGACGCCCTGGCCACGGCGCTGACCGCGCTGGTGGCGCGGCACGAGTCGCTGCGCACGACGTTCGAGACCGTGGACGGCCACGGCGTGCAGCTCGTGCACCCGCCCCACCCGGTCGAGGTGCCGGTGCTCGACCTGTCCGAAGCCGACCTCGACGCCGTGCTGGAACGGGAGACGACCACGCCGTTCGACCTGCGGCGCGGCCCGCTGGTGCGGGTGCTGCTGGTGCGCCTGGGCGAGGAGCACCACGTCCTGTCGCTCGTCCTGCACCACATCGTCACCGACGGCTGGTCCAACGGCGTGCTGCTCGGTGAGCTGGGCGCCTGCTACGAGGCCGCCACCGGCGGCACGGACGCGAAGCTGGCCGACCTGCCCGTGCAGTACGCCGACTACGCGGTGTGGCAGCGGCGGACGTCGACCGAGGACGCCCTCGGCGACCACCTGTCCTACTGGCGGGACGCGCTCGACGGTGCGCGTCCGCTGGAGCTGCCCACCGACCGGCCCCGCCCGGCGACCCGCGGCAAGCAGGGCGCGCTGGTGCACTTCCAGGTGCCCGCCGACGTCACCGACCGGCTCAGGTCGCTGGCCCGCGACCAGGACGGCACCCTCTTCATGGCGCTGCTGGCCGCCTGCCAGGTGCTGTTCGCCCGCTGGTCCGGGCAGCGCGACGTCGCCGTGGGCACGGTCGTCTCCGGCCGCGACCGCACCGAGCTGGAGGGCCTGGTCGGCTTCTTCGTCAACACGCTCGTCCTGCGCACGCCGGTCGACCCGCACCGCGGGTTCCGGGACCTGCTGGGCCGGGTCAGGGAGACGGTGCTCGACGCGTTCGCCCACCAGGACGTGCCGTTCGAGCGGGTCGTGGACGAGGTCCACCCCGTGCGCGACCCCAGCCGCACCCCGCTGTTCCAGGCGATGGTCGTCCTCCAGAACACCCCCGACGACGGGCCGCGCCTGCCGGGCCTGCACGTCGAGGAACTGCCGCCGCCGTCCGTCGCCGCGGGCTTCGACGTGTCGTTCCAGTTCCAGGAGCACGAGGGCAGGCTGGAGGCGGTGCTGACCTACGACACGGCGCTGTTCGACGCCGCCACGGCCGAGCGGATGGTCGCGCACGTCGGCGTGCTGCTCGCCGGGGCGACGACCGACCCCGACCGGGCCGTGGCCGACCTGCCGCTGCTCACCGACGACGAGCTGCGGCACGTCCTGGACGACTGGAACGACACCGCCGCCGACGGTCCCGCGCCGCCGTACCACCAGGTCTTCCAGGACCAGGCCGCCCGCACGCCCGCCGCGACGGCCCTGGTCGAGGGCGACCGGTCGTGGACGTTCGCCGAGGTGAACGCCCGCGCGAACCGGCTCGCCCACCACCTGGTCGCCGCGGGCGTCGGGCCCGAGTCCGTCGTGGCGCTGGCCCTGCCCCGCTCGGCGGAGATGGTGTTCGCGGTCCTGGCCGTGCTCAAGGCCGGTGGCGCGTACCTGCCGGTCGACCCCGAGCACCCGGCCGACCGGATCGCGTTCCTGCTCGACGACGCCCGACCGGTGCTCGTGGTGACCGCGGGCGCCGACGTGCCCGGCGGGCTGCCGCGCGTGCTGGTGGACGACCCCGCCGTGGCGGAGAACCCCGACGCGGACCCGACCGACGCCGACCGCACGGCTCCGCTGCGCCCCGAGCACCCCGCGTACGTGATCTACACGTCCGGGTCCACCGGTCGCCCCAAGGGGGTCGTGGTCGAGCACCGCAACCTCGCCGCCCTCGTGGCCGACCACCACACCCGCCTCCTGCCCGACGACGGGACGCCGCTGCGCGGCATCGCCACCGCCGCGTACACGTTCGACGCCTCGTGGGAGGGGCTGCTCCTGCTGGCCGCCGGGCACGAGCTGCACCTGGTCGACGACTCGGTCCGGCTCGACCCCCGAGCGCTGGTCGAGCACGTCGTCCGGCACCGGATCGACTTCCTGAGCTGCACGCCGTCGTACTTCCAGCAACTCGTGCCGGAGGGCGTGCTGACCGCCGTGCGGCACCGGCCCCTGCTGGTGGCCCTGGGCGGCGAGGCCGTCGGCGAACCGCTGTGGCGCGCGCTGGCCGACGCCGACGGCGTCACCGCCGTCAACCTCTACGGGCCCACCGAGTGCACGGTGGACTCCGTGTGGACGCCGATCGCCGACCGCGACCGCCCGGTGATCGGCACGCCGGGCCGCAACCTGCGCGCCTACGTGCTCGACGCCGAGCTGCGCCCCACCCCGGTGGGCGTGCCCGGCGAGCTGCACCTGGCGGGTGACCAGGTGGCGCGCGGCTACCTGAACCGGCCGGGCCTGACCGCCGACCGGTTCACCGCCAACCCGTTCGGGCCGCCCGGCAGCCGCCTGTACCGCACCGGCGACCTGGCCCGGTGGACCGCGGACGGCGTGCTGGAGTACCGGGGGCGCGCCGACGACCAGGTCAAGATCCGCGGTTACCGCGTCGAACCCGGCGAGGTCGAGGCCGCCCTCCTCGGGCTGCCCGGCGTGGCGGAGGCCGCGGTCGTGGCCCACGAGGTCGAGCCGGGGGTGCACCGCCTCGTCGGCTACGTCGTGGGCGCGGTCGCCGCGGACGACCTGCGGGCCGGGCTGAAGCGGAGGCTGCCGGACTTCCTGGTGCCGTCGCTGTTCGTCCTGCTCGACGAGCTGCCCACGACCGGCAGCGGCAAGGTCGACCGCCGCGCCCTGCCCGCACCCGACCCGCGGGCCGGGAACGACGAGGGCCACGTGCCGCCGCGCACGCCCGTGGAGCGGGAGCTGGCCCGGATCTGGGCCGAGGCGCTGCGCGTCGACCGCGTCGGCGTGCACGACAACTTCTTCGGCCTGGGCGGCGACTCGATCCTGAGCATCCAGATCGTGTCCCGGTCCCGCCAGGCGGGCCTGGAACTGGTCACGAAGGACGTGTTCACCCACCAGACCGTCGCCGAGCTGGCCACCGTCGTCCGCACCCGCGACCCCGAGGCGGCGCGGCTGCCCGAGATCGCGGGTCCCGCCCCGCTCACGCCGATCCAGCGCTGGTACCTCGACTCCCACCCGGACGACCCGCACCGCTTCACCATGTCGGTCCACCTGCAACTGGCCGAGGACGTCGACCCGGCGGCGCTCGCACGGGCGCTGGACGCGGTCGTGGCGCACCACGAGGCACTGCGCACCCGCTTCACCCGCGTGGACGGCGACTGGCGCCAGGAGGTCGTGGCGGCCACGGTCGAGCTGGAACGGCTCGACCTGTCCGATGTGGACGAACGAGCCGCGGTCGAGGGTGGGCTGGACATCACCGGGGGACCGGTGCTGCGCGCGCTGCTGCTCCCCGGTGGGCGGCTGCACCTCGTGGCCCACCACCTCGTCGTGGACGGCGTGTCCTGGCGGATCCTGCTGGGCGACCTGGAGACGGCCTACCGCCAGGCCGCGGCGGGGGAGCGGATCGACCTGCCCCCGGTCGGCACCCGGTTCACCCAGTGGGCGCACCGGCTGGCCGAGCACGTGCGGTCCGGCGCGTTCGACGCCGAACTGCCGCACTGGACCGCCGCGCTCGACGGAACGGGCGAGGTGCCGGTGGACCGCGACGGCCCGAACACCGCGGGCTCCACCCGCGTGGTGTCGGTGCGGCTCGACCGCGAGCACACCGACGCGCTGCTGCACCGCGTCCCGGACGTCTACCGCACGCAGGTCAACGACGTGCTGCTCAGCGCGGTGGGCCGGGCGTTGGCGACGTGGACCGGCCGGGACCGGGTGGCGGTGACGATGGAGGGCCACGGCCGCGAGGACGTGCTCGACGGCGTCGACACCTCCCGCACGGTCGGCTGGTTCACCACCCAGTACCCGGTGGCGCTGACCGTGCCCGACGGAGACTGGGGCGCGGTGCTCAAGTCCGTGAAGGAGCAGCTCCGCGCCGTGCCAGGCCGGGGTTTCGGCTTCGAGGCGCTGCGGCAGCTCAGGCCCGGCACCGCGCTCGACGGCACCGCCCTGCCCCCGGTCAGCGTCAACTACCACGGCCGGTGGGACGTCGCGGCGGCCGAGGAGGGGCTGGTCCGGGCACGGCTCGACAGCCTGTCGGCCGACGCCGACCCCGGCAGCACGCGCCCGTTCCTGCTCGACGTGGTCGGCGGGGTCGAGGACGGCGAGCTGGTGCTGTCCTGGTTCTACTCCGAGCACGTGCACGACGAGTGGACCGTGCACGGGGTGGCCGACGCCGTGGTGCGGAACCTGGCGGAGGTCGTGGCGCACTGCGCTCGGCCGGACACCGGTGGCCGGACGCCGTCGGACTTCCCGCTGGCACGCCTGGACCAGGCCGCCGTGGACCGGGTGGTCGGCGACGGCGCCGACGTGGAGGACGTCTACCCGCTGACCCCGCTCCAGACCGGCATGCTGTTCCACACCCTCGTGGACGACACGTCGACGGCCTACGCCAACCGCTTCCTGCTCACGCTGTCCGGCGTGTCCGACCCGGACGCGCTCGCACGGGCGTGCCGCCGGGTCGTGGACCGCACGCCGGTGCTGCGCGGCGGAGTGGTGTGGGAGGGCGTCGAGTCCCCCGTGCAGGTCGTGCGCGGCCGGGTCGACGTCCCGATCACCCAGCACGACTGGCGACACCTGTCCGCCGAGGAGCAGGAGGCGGCGCGGAACGCCGTGGGCACCGAGGAGCTGGACCTGACCCGGCCGCCGCTGCTGCGGCTGGCCATCGGCAGGCTCACCGACGACGAGGTCGTCCTCTTCTGGACCGCGCACCACATCCTGCTCGACGGCTGGAGCTTCGCGCAGGTGCTGGCGGAGGTGTGCGAGCAGTACGCCGCCCTCGTCCAGGGCCGGGAGCCGGACGTCGCGCCGCGGCGGCCGTTCCGCGACTACCTGAGGTGGCTGGCCGACCAGGACACGGCCGCGGCCGAACGGCACTGGCGGCAGGTGCTCGCCGGGGTCGAGTCGCCGACCCCGCTGCCGTGGGACCGCCCACCCGTCGAGGCGCACCGCGCCGAGTCGAGCACGTCGGTCCGCGTGGAGCTGGACCCGGAGCGGTCGGCCGACCTGGACCGGGTCGCCCGCGCCGCCGGGCTGACCGCCAACACCGTGGTGCAGGGCGCCTGGGCGCTGCTGCTGTCCCGCTACAGCGGCGAGTCCGACGTGGTGTTCGGCACCACGGTGTCCGGCCGCCCGGCGGAACTGCCGGGGGTCGGGGCGATGGTCGGCATGTTCATCAACACCGTGCCGACGCGGATCACCGTGCCCGGCGACGCGGACACCGTGTCGTGGCTGCGGGAGGTGCAGGCGGCGCAGACCGAGGCGCGGCGGTTCGACTTCGTGTCGCTGGCGGACCTGAGGTCGTGGAGCGACGTGCCCGCGGGGTCGTCGCTGTTCGACAGCGCGGTGGTGTTCGAGAACTACCCGGTGGACGAGCTGCTCGACGCCGATCAGGGTGTGCGGGTCCTCGACGTCGAGGGCGCCGACACCACCAGCTTCCCGCTCGCCCTCAGCGCCAACGCGGGCGACCGGCTGCGCCTCGAACTGGACTACGACCCGCGCCTGTTCGACGCCGACACCGTCGAGCGCCTCGCCGCGCACCTCGTGGTGCTGCTGGAGAACGTGGCGGCCGACCCGCACCGCCCGCTCGCCGAGCTGTCGCTGATGGCCGACGACGAGCGGCACCGCGTGGTGGTGGAGTGGAACGACACGGCCGGTGAGGTGCCGGACGCGACGGTGGTGGACCTGTTCGAGGCTCGGGCGGTGGGGACGCCGGACGCGGTCGCGCTGGTGGTGGGGGACCGGTCGTTGTCGTTCGCGGAGCTGAACGCGTGG
>NZ_DASUSQ010000142.1:0-64916 GCF_036375055.1 Umezawaea sp. | reverse complement strand
GGAGGAGCGCGACATCCAGCGCAAGGCGGCGGAGTATTTCGCCGGGGAGACGCGCTGGTGAACCGCTTCCAATTCTTCGCAGACCACCAACGCCGCCACGGCGTCAAGCGGTTGTGCCAGGTCATCGGGATCGCCCGATCCCTTTACTACCACTGGAAAGCCACCGCGCCCGACCGAGTCACCCGCGCAGCCGCAGACGCCCGCCTGGCGGCAGGTATCCGCGTCGTCCACCGCGAGTCGACTGCACCTACAGCGTCCTGCGGATCACCGCCGAACTGCGCGACGCCGGACACGTGGTCAACCACAAGCGTGTCGCGCGGGTCATGCGCGGGATTGGCTTGGCCGGGTTGCGGCTGCGCAGTCGACACCGCACCACCACCGCAGACCCCGCGACGGTCTAGGCGCCGGACCTGCTCGGCCGGGACTTCACCGCGCAGGCGCCCAACACCCGCTACGTTGGTGACATCACGTATCTGCCGATCGCCGACGGCACCTTCGCCTATCTCGCGATCGTGATGGACCTGTGTTCACGCCGTCTGGTCGGCTGGGCGATCGCCGATCACATGCGCACCGAACCGGTCCTCGACGCTTTGGTCGCCGCGCAGCGCACCAGGGGCAGCCTGGCCGGAGCGGTGTTCCACAGCGACCAAGGGCCCAATACGGCTCCCGAGCGTTCGCCGACGCCTGCCAGGCCTCCGGGGTGATCCGGCCCATGGGCGCGGTCGGCAGCTCGGCCGGCAACGCCGCCGCCGAAAGCCTCAACACCTCCTTCAAGTGCGAAACCCTCCAAGGCGCCCGGACTTGTGGCAGCAAGGGAATCACGGCTGGCCGCGTTCGGCTGGCTGCACCGCTACAACATCCGACACCGTCATTGCCAACTAGGGCGGATGTCCCCGATCGATTACGAGAACAGCCTCACTTCGACACCGGCTACGCTCACCCCAGCCGCATAAACCCGTGTCCAACATCGGGGGTAAGGCCCAACGGCGTGACATCGTTTCTCCGGCTACGCACACTGCTCACCGCCTGAGCCGAGACGGTGCCAGTCCTTCAGAACCGCCGCTTACATGCTGTTCGCGGTCAGCACGACAGCTATTCCTCCTTCTCCAGCAACACTCCTGGGCTTCCGACACCGCACCACCGGAGACGGCCACGTTGCAGGGACACAGCCATGCAGACCCTGGCGACCGCAGCTCCTTGGCCTGCACCGGCGAAACCGCGGCATCTTGATCGGGAACCGTGAAACCGCGGGTCGTTGGTCGAGAGCAACGAGACAGTGTGTGGTGGAGGTCTGTCGGAGCCCCTGCGGGACTCCGACAGACCTACCCCCGTGTCAGCGGCGCCAGAAAGCTGTGCGGCGCTGTGGAGTGGCGTCGGCGTTGGTGTCGGTTGACGTGAAGGCCTCCAGTACTCGTCTTGCCTCGGTCCAGAGGGTGTCCACGTCGCCACCTGCCAACAGGTCCGCTACCAGCCGGCGGAGCGGGTCGTAGGTCGGACCGGTCAAGCGGGCCAGTAGCGTGTCCAACCTGCTGGCCAGGTCTGCCAGCAGGTCCCGACGCTCGTAGTCGGGAAGACCCTCGGCGTCGCGCAGACGGGCCGCTTCCGTTGCCACGATCGCCCGCAGGTCGCCCAGACCGTCGTCCGGCAGGATCCGGAGCGACTCGGACTGGGTGCTACCGGCCAGAGGCGTTGCGGACCGCCGCTTCGGACTGGCGGACGCCGGGGGAGGAGGCGAACCAGCGGAAGCAGGACGAGGGGGCACCCCAGCGGGAGCCGGTGAGCGGGGCGGGCCGCCCGGTGCGTCGCCCGCGGACCTCGACCCGGACGGAGCGCCACCCGCGAACGGCACGGGCATCGACGGAGGCGGTGGCATCGAGAACGGCGGTGCCGGGGCCACCACCGGCGCACTCCCCATGCCTCGCAGCATCGTCTGCGGCGCACCGAACGACATGGTCTGGACCGGTGGTGCCGACTCCCAGCCCGCGGGCAGTTCGACCGGCTGCACCACGCGGTGCACGGTGCCGTCCGCCACGACCTCGGAATCGACCGCCACGAACGCGGTGAACCGGCACAGCACCCCGAACTTCAGCGAGGTCGCCACGATCGTCGACTCCAGCCCGGAGTTCCCCGCCACGTACGCGTCCTCCATGCGCCGCAACGCCGACCGCGCCCACTGGGCCGTGATGGCGGGCTCGTCCCGCAGCCCCACCGGCACCACCGCGTCCCACGCACGGTCGTCCCGCGTACGGCCGTGCACGGTGAAGGAACCGGACGCCTCACCGCGGTAGCGACCGGACACGACCAACGGCACACCGGGGTAGATCGCCGTCGGCCGGGCCGACTCCTCCACGAACGACACCCCGTCCGCGGACACCACGACATCGGTGACGACGGGCGCGGCGATCCGCCGCTGGATGTGCTCCATGGCGTCGTCCAGCCTGTCCTCGCTCTCCACCAGCTCGCACCGCCCGGCGCCGGTCGCCGCGAGCCTGCCCAGGAACCCCGCGTTGACGGCCGTGTCGATGCCGACGGCGTGCACCCTCGTCCGGCCGACGAGTGGTGCGATGTCGTGCAGGATCTGGTCCTCGTTGCCCACCTGCCCGTCCGTGACCAGCACGACCGTCCGGTCCCGGTCGCCGTCCGACCGGTCGAGCAGCCGCAGCCCGTCCCGGATCGGCGCCAGGAGTTCCGTGCCACCACGAGCCTGCACGCCCGCCAGGTGCTCCACGGCCCGGTACCGGTTGCGGTCCGTCGCCGCGACCAGACCCGCGCCCAGGTCGGCAGGGTGGCCGACCTCGTGGTCGAACGTGACCACGGCGAACCGGTCGTCCGCCGTCAGCGTGTCCACGATCCGCGCCGCCGCCCGCCGTGCGGCGACCATCTTCCAGCCGTGCATGCTGCCCGACCGGTCGAGCAGCAGCACCACGTCCCTCGGCCGCACCGGCGCCACGGACTCCGGCGGCAGCACCGTCACCTGGTACGTGCCCTCGGCGCCGTCGGGCTGGTCCGGCACGCACACCGCCGCCGAGCCGTGCCCCTCGTACGCCAGGCGCAGCACGAAGTCGCGGTCGGCCCGCTCACCGGGCGACACCGTGATCAGGTTCCCCTCCTGGTTCACCACGTGCAGACTCGACCGGACCGCACCGAGTTCCAGCCCGGCCGGGTCGACCTCCACCCCGATCGACAGCCGCACCGGGTTGGGGAAACCGGGCAGCAGCACCGGGGGCGTGATCCGCGACGCGTCCGGCACCTGATCGGTGTCCTCCGCGTAGCCCTCGCCCACCGACTCGCCGGACAGGGGAGTACCGGGCACGTACCGCGGCGCGACCACGAGCGGGAACCGGAACGTCGCCGCGCCGTCCTCGAACACCAGCGGCCCCACCATCGTCAGCGCGACGCTGACCTGCTCGCCGGGCAGGATGTTCCCGACGCGCATCGTGAACACATCAGGTCTTTCCTCCTCCGCGATCGACGCCCGCTTCCCCGCCGCGATGGCCTCGTCGTACTGCTGCCTGGCCGCTCCCCGCTCCTGGAGTTCGGCCTCCACGACCCGCTCGTCGGCGGTCATCGTCATCCCCGTGACGGCCGCGCGGTCGGGTAGCGGGAACACGTACGTGGCCTCGAGCGCGGTGTCGTGCGGGTTGACGAAGTCCGTCGTCAGCACCACCCTCCCCACCAGGCCGGTGACCGAGGCCCGCACGTCGATCCGCTGCAGGGGCAGGTTCCCGCGCTCGGTGCGCAGCGTGCCGACTCCGCCCTCTCCCGTGACGCGGCCGATCCGGTCGAGTTCGGGCACGTCCATCGGAGTGATCGAGAAGGTCATGACGAGTCCCTTTCGTCGGTGAGGCCACGGGAGGAGAGCAGATCGAGCAGGGGTTGGGCCGCGGAGGCGATGGCGGTCCGGTCAGCGGGGGAGGGGATGCCGGGCACCAGCACCACCACCCCGCCGGGCAGCACCACGCCGGTGAGCGCGGCGGGCGGTGTGTCGGGCGGAGCGTCGGACACCACGACCGTCGGGACGGAACGCCCGACGTCCCACCCCCGAGCGGAGTTCGATGGCGGGGTCGTCCAGAACCGGGGTCTCGTCGACTCCCCGAGGGGCAGCTCACCCCCCGCCAGCAGCCCCTCGGGGACACGCGCGACAGCCGCCAACCGGTCGTCGGTGGCCCCCGCGAGTTCGGACTGGATCTCGGCGAGCGTGCGCCCGTCCGCCTGGAGCCTCTTCACCGCGACGAGTTGCAGCAGGTGGCGGGTTTCGTAGAGCGCGGTCCGCCCCCGCATCGCGGACGGCCGATCCACCAGGCCGGTGGTCGCGTACCAGCGGACGGCACGCCGATCGGGCACGTCGCGGACCCGCCCGTTGGGCGCGCCGGGGTATTCCGCGGCCAGCGCCGCGCCCACCCTCTCCACCAGCTCGTCGATCGTCCACATGGGGTAATGGTGACACTGCAATGGTGACAGTGTCAATGTCAGACGTGTCGCCCGCCAGGGTGAGTTGACGGGCGCGATGTGCCGATACGAGTCATCCGCCGGGTGACCGAGGGGTCACCCGGCGGGCTTCACCGGCCTTCGACGCCGAGTTGCCGAGCGCGGCGGCGCGGTCGAACGCCGCTCCATCCGACTCGAGCGGTTCCGTGGTCTGCCGCGCGGAGGACCTGCTGACGGCGGAGGTCGCCACCGCCGCGATCGTGCTCTGGCTCCTGGTCTCCTCGCAGGGCCCCGGCTAGTCCTGGTCGGGGTCGACCGTCACCACGTGCGCGCCGCGCTTCGTGAACTCGGCGACCAGACCGGGGTCGGCGCGGTTGTCGGTGACCAGGGTCCAGCGGGACGGCAGGCGGACCCACGAGTGGAACGGGCTGCGGCCGAGCTTGTCCGAGTGCGCCAGCACGTAGACCTCCGCCGCGCGGCGGATCATCAGCTCCTTCAGCCTGGTCTGTTGCAGGTCCGCCTCGCACAGGCCGTTCTCCGGCGTCACGCCGTCCGCGCCGAGGTAGACGCGGTCGAACGTCATGCGTTCCAGCGCGGCCTCGGTGAGCGGGCCGACGAAGCCCTGGCTGAGGTGCCGCAGGGTGCCGCCGAGGCACTCCACGTGCACCGACTCGGAGCCCGCCAGCTCGTGCAGCGCCGTCAGGCCGGTGGTGGCCACGGTGAGCTGAGGCACGGTGCGCACCTCGTGCGCCAGCGCGCCGACGGTCGTGCCCGCGTCCAGCAGGATCGTCTCACCGGACTTGACCTCCGAGGCCGCCCACCTGGCGATGGCGACCTTCTCGACGAACCCCTCCAGCGTCCGCTGCCGCACCGACAGCTCCGGGTGCGCGAGCAGGGCCATCGCGCCGCCGTAGGTGCGCGCCACCCTGCCCTCGTCGGTCAGCCGCGCCAGGTCGCGGCGGATCGTCGACGCCGTGACGTCGAACGTGAAGGCGAGTTCCTCGACGCTGGCAAGACCCGTCGTGGTCGCCATCCGGACGATCTCGTCGCGACGGTCTCCCGTCCGCATCCCCGCCATGCGCTGCCTCCGGTGCTGTCGTGGTCCGCGCAGAATATCGTCAGACGGCCACCGGGCTGGGTGACATGCGGGCGGCCTGGTGCAGAGCCTCGATCATGCTGCGGATGTCCGCCACGCCCTTGCCCGCGATGTCGAACGCGGTGCCGTGGTCGACCGACGTGCGGATCACCGGCAGGCCGACGGTGATGTTGACGCCCGCCTCGATGCCGAGCACCTTCACCGGCCCGTGGCCCTGGTCGTGGTACATCGCGACGATGAGGTCGTAGTCGCCGCGCCCCGCCAGGAAGAACGCGGTGTCGGCGGGCAGCGGGCCGCGGGCGTCGATCCCCGAGGCCTGGAGCACCTCGATGGCGGGGGTGATCTTCTCGGCCTCCTCGCCCTGGCCGAACAGGCCGTTCTCGCCCGCGTGCGGGTTGATCGCGCACACGCCGATCCTGGGCTCCGGGACACCCGCGCGGACCAGCGCCTCGTGGCCGCGCCGGACGGTGCGCTCGACGAGACCGGGCTCGATCTTGCGGATGGCGTCCACCAGCCCGATGTGCGTGGTCACGTGGATGACCTTGACCCTCGGTGTCGACAGCATCATCGACACCTCCTCGGTCCCGGTCAGGTGCGCCAGCAGCTCGGTGTGGCCGGGGTACACGTGGCCGCCCGCGTGCAGCGCCTCCTTGTTCAGCGGCGCGGTGCAGATGCCCTGCACCTTCCCGGACATGGCCAGCTCGGACGCCACCCGGATGTAGTGGAACGCCGCGTCTCCCGCGGTCGCGGACAGCTCACCCCACCGGAGGTCGGCGGGCAGCAGGCCGAGGTCGATCACGTTGACCCGGCCGGGGACGAACTCGGCGTCCTCGACGGACTCCACGGCCACGACGTCGGCGGTCACGCCCAGCGCCTCGGCGCCCAGCCGCAGGCGGGCGGCGTCGCCGACCACCACCGGGCGGCACTCGGCGGCCAAGCCCTCGTCGAGCAGCGCGCCCACGACGACCTCGGGGCCGATGCCCGCGCCGTCGCCCATCGTGACGGCGATGTACGGGCGGGTGTCGGGACTGGTGGTGCTCACGTGGCTGCCTCCGTGGCGTTCGTGGTCGGACCGCAGCGCGGCCGCGATCGCGGTGAGTGAGTCGGGCGCGCCGAAGCTGCCCGGTCTGGTGACGACGCGGCGGCCGTCGGACGTGGTGCTCAGGACGGCGCCGTGGTGCCCGGCGAGGGCGCCGTGGACGGTGAGGCGGGTGACGCCGAGCCGGTCGAGCACGGCGCGGGCGGTCTCGCCGCCGGTGAGGACGAGGTCGGCGGTGCCCGCGGCGTCGGCGGCCGCGTCGGCGAGCGCGGCCACGACTCCGCCGGGCACGACCTCCGCGGGTGCGGTCAGGACGGTGAGCCACTCGGGTCGGCCCGCCGCCCGCAGGTGGTCGACCTGCGCCGAGGCCGCCGCCGTGCCGACGACGACCAGCACGGCCGAACCGGGCTCGGGCACGACGGTGGACGGGCCGGAGCCGAGTGCCTCGGCGAGTCCGGCCGACCCGACCAGCACCGCCCCCACCTCCGAGCCCGCCGCGGCGACCAGGGACAGGTCGGTGTCGGCCTCCGCGTCGCACACGGCGACGGCCCCGCTCGCGCGGATCGCGCGCAGCCGCGCGGCGAGACCGGGACCGCGGACATCGGCCAACGGCACCAGGGTCACGGGCAGCGGCGCGAGGAGTTCGGCGATCGAGCGCGGTGGCGGCACCGGTTCCACCCGCCACGCGTCCGTGTCGTGCAGGGGCACGCCGTCCAGGTGCACGACGCCGCCGAGCACCGCGCGGCCGAGCCGGGGGAGCGCGGGGCACACGACGGCGAACCCGCCCGCCCCGCGCACGGCGGCGGCCACGTGCCCGCGCAACTGCGAGTCGACCTTCACGAACACCTGCCGGGACGCCCCCAGCGCGGCGATGGCCCGCGCGGTCCCCGACTCGGCCTCGGTGGCGGGTCCCGACCGCGTGTCGAGGTCCACGACGATCACGTCACCGTCATCGGGAGGCAACACCGGGCCGATCCCCAGCAGCACCAGGTTGCGCGTTGTGCGCACACCGATCGCGGCGGCCACTTCGGCGGATCCGGACAGATCATCAGCAATAACGAGGATCTTTGTCATGTTCGCCCCACCTCCTCCGGTTGAAGGATTGCACAGAACGCGCCAAAATGACCAGAGCGCTTGCGCGAAACGTGCAGGCCGTGTCAGTGTGGCTCGGGTAACACCGGTGTCCCCGGCCGTGCAGGGCCGCAGCGCCGAATCCCCCGAGCACTGTGAGAGGTCGACGATGACCCGATCCGGAAGCGGCCCGGAGCTCTCCCGCCGCACCCTGTTGAGGTGGGGTGCGATAGCCGGAGCAGGCGTCACGCTGGGTCCGCTGCTGACCGCGTGCGCCGGTCCGACCGGGACCCCCGGCCCCGGCACGCTGACCCTCGCGCTCAACCGCTCGCTGGTCAGCCTGGACAACAAGCTGAACCAGTTCGACGCGGCCGTCACCGTCCAGCGCGGTGTGCGCCAGGCGCTGACCAGGGTCGGCCAGGACCTGAAGCCCCAGCTCGTGCTGGCCGACCGGTTCGAGCTGACGGCACCCACCCAGTGGACGGTGCACCTGCGCGACGGCGTGCGCTACTCGGACGGCTCGCCCGTCACGATCGAGGACGTCAGCACCGCGCTGAAGATGTACCAGCAGGTGAACGGGTCGTTCATCGCGGGCTTCTTCTCCGAGTTCCCCACGGTCGTGCCGGTCGACGACGCCACCTTCCTGCTCCAGACCGAGCGCCCCATCCCGGTGCTGGACTACCTGATGGCGAACATCCTGGTCACGCCCTCGGCGAGCAACCGCCCGGAGGAGTTGCAGGACGGCATCGGCTCGGGCCCGTACGTGGTGCGCTCCGGCAACCGCGGCACCGGCAACTACTCCCTGTCGGTCAACGAGAACTACTGGGGTCCCAGGCCGAGCGTGCCGAACGTGCAGGTCCGGTTCGTGCCCGAGGAGTCGAGCCGGGTCGTGTCGCTGCGCAGCGGCGAGGTCGACGTGATCGACTCCATCACCCCGGACTCCGCCGACCAGCTCGCGGGCCTGCCGGGCGTGCAGATCACCCGCACCCCGAGCACCCGCGTCAACCAGCTGTTCTACAACTTCCGCAAGCCGCAGGGCCACCCGCTGGCCGACCCGAGGGTGCGTGAGGCGCTGACCTACGCCATCGACGGCCGGTCGCTGGTCCAGGACGTGCTCGTCGGCTCGGTCACCCAGGCCGACGGCGTCGTGCCGACCGGCCTGGAGGGCGCGGTCAAGACCGGCGAGTACGTGTACGACCCGAACCAGGCCAGGCAGCGGCTGGACGCGCTGGGCGTGCGCGACCTCGAACTGAAGATCATCTGGGAGAGCGGCGAGTTCGCCAGCGACACCTCGGTGATGGAGGCCGTGCTCCAGATGCTCGGCCAGGTCGGGGTGCGCGCCTCGCTCCAGCAGTTCGAGCCGGGCGGCGACATCCTGTCGTGGCGGCAGGGCAAGGCGGGAGACTGGGACGTGCTCGGCAACGGCTTCTCCAGCCCCACGGGCCTGGCCGTGAGCATCCTCCAGGGCATGTACGCGGGCACGCCCGAGAAGGAGCAGACCCGCGACACCTACCAGGGCTACGTGGTCCCGTCGATCGCCGCGCAGATCGCCGACGCCTCCGCCGAGCCCGACGCCGCCCGTCGCGCGCGGCTGCTCAGCGACGCGCAGAAGGCCGTGTGGGCGACCTGGCCGTGCCTCTGGGCGTTCGTGCCGAACGCCGTGCTCGCCAGCCGCAGCCGGGTCGGCGACATCTCGCTCGTCCCCACCAACTCCTACGACCTCGCGTCCGCGCGACTGGAGGGCTGACCGATGGCGCCCTACCTGTTCAAGCGCCTCGGCCAGAGCGTCCTCACGGTGTTCCTGACGATCTCCACCGTGTTCGTGCTGATCCGCATGGCCTCCGGCGACCCGGCCGCCGCGTACGCCGGTCCGCTCGCCACGACCGAGGACCTGGCGAAGATCCGCGCCGCCTTCGGCCTCGACCGGTCCGTGGTCGAGCAGTACCTGCTGTTCCTCAAGGGCATCCTGACCGGCGACCTCGGCACGAGCTACTCGTTCCGCTCGCCCGCGCTGGACGTGGTGCTCGACCGGCTGCCGTTCACCATCACCCTCGCGGTGGCCGCGATCCTGATCACCACCCTCGTGTCCGTCCCACTGGGCGTGTGGATGGCCCGCCGCGCCGACACGGGCCGCGAACTGGGCGCCAACGTCGTGACCATCGCCGGTCAGTCCATGCCGGACTTCTGGAGCGGCATCATGCTGCTCACGGTGTTCGCCGTGCTGATCCCGGTGCTCCCGGCGTCCGGCTTCGCCACGTGGGGCGGCCTGGTGCTGCCCGCCCTCACCGTCGCCATCCTCCAGATCGCGCTCATCTCGCGGCTGGTGCGCAGCGAGATGGCCAAGAACCTCACCGCCCCCTACCTCACCGTGGCCCGCTCGCGCGGGGTGTCGGAGCGGGCGCTGGTGTGGCGCTACGCCATGACCAACTCGTCGATCCCCGTCGTCACCGCGCTGGGCACGCGGTTCGCGTCCATGCTGAACGGCGTGGTCGTCGTGGAGGTCGTGTTCGCCTGGCCGGGGGTCGGCTCGCTGGTGGTCCGCGCGCTGGAGACGCGCGACTACCCGCTGATCCAGGCCACCGTCCTCGTCACGGCGGCGCTCGCCGTCACCGTCCAACTCCTGGTCGACCTCGCCTACCCGCTGCTCGACCCGCGGGTGCGCCTCGGGAAGAAGGTGTCCGCGTGAGCACCACACACCCCGGACCGGCCCGCGTGCAGCGGTCCGGACCCGGGCCCAGCGCCGTCACCCCGAAGCACCTCGCGCGGGCGAAGATCACCCGGCAGCGCCGGGGCTCGCGGCTCAAGCTGTGGGCCGGGCTGGTCTGCACGCTGGTCGTCGTCATCCCCGTGGCGCTGGCCCGCGTGCTGCCCCTGCCGGGGCCCGACCAGCAGGACCTCGCGAGCCGCCGCCTGGCGCCGTTCACCGACGGGCACCTGTTCGGCACCGACCAGCTCGGCCGCGACCTGCTGTCCCGCGTCCTGCACGGCGGCCAGGTGTCGCTGCTGGTCGGTCTGCTCGCGGTCGTGGTGTCCGGCCTGATCGGCATCGTGCTCGGCGCGGCGGCGGGCTACTTCGGCGGCTGGATCGACACGGTCGTGTCGCGGCTGCTGGAGGCCCAGCTGTCGTTGCCGCTGCTGATGATGCTGCTCCTGGTGGTGGCGCTGTTCGGACCGTCCATCCCGGTCATCACGTTCGTCATCGCCATCGCGCAGTGGCCCGAGGTGGCCAGGCTGACCCGGTCGCTCGTGCTGGTGGAGCGGGAGAAGCCGTACGTGGCCGCCGCCCGCGTGCTCGGGCTGCACCGCCTCGCGATCCTGCTGCGCCACGTGCTGCCGAACGTCGTGAAGCAGGCCAGCCTCGTGGTCCTGCTGCTGCTGGCGCAGGCCGTGCTGCTGGAGAGCGCGCTGTCCTACCTGGGCGCCGGTCCGCAGCGGCCGTTCGCCACCTGGGGTCGGATCATCTCCGACGGGCAGGACTACATCACCACCTCGTGGTGGATGGTCACGCTGCCCGGCCTCGTCATCGTCGCGCTCGTCGTGGGCGTGAACCTGCTGGGAGACGGCCTGCGCGACCGCGCACGCCGTCGGAAGGTGAGCACGTCGTGAGCGCCGCGCTGCTGGACGTCGTGGACCTCCAGGTCGAGCTGATCACCGCGGGCGGTGTCGTGCGCGCCGTGGACGGCGTCAGCTTCACCATCGGCGAGGGCGAGACCGTGACCGTGATCGGCGAGTCCGGCTCGGGCAAGTCGACCACCGCGATGGCCGTCCTCGGCCTGCTCCCGGACGACCTGGCCGTGCTGTCGGGCTCGGTGCGCTTCGGCGACACCGACGTCATCGCCGAGCCCGGTGCGCTGCGCGCCGTGCGCGGCCGGACCGTGTCGCTGATCCCGCAGGACCCGATGACCGCGCTCAGCCCGGTGCACACGATCGGGCGGCAGTTGGTCGAGGCCGTGCGCCTGCGCAGACCGGAACTCGCCAAGCGCGACGCCGAGGCGCGTGCCGTGGAACTGCTCGACCTGGTCCACGTGCCGCGCTCGACCGAGCAGCTCGGCCGGTACCCGCACCAGCTGTCCGGTGGGATGCTCCAGCGCGTGCTGATCGCCATCGCGCTGGCGGGGGAGCCCCGGCTGCTGGTGGCCGACGAGCCGACCAGCGCGCTGGACGTGACCGTGCAGGCCGGGATCCTCGGGCTGCTGCTGGAACTCCAGGAGAGCACCGGCATCGGCATCCTGATGATCACCCACGACCTGGGCGTCGCGCGGCTGGTGTCCGACCGCATCCACGTGATGCGCGACGGCCGGTTCGTCGAGTCCGGCGACGTGGAGGCGGTCGTCGACCACCCGAGCCACGAGTACACCCGCAAGCTGCTGTCCGCCGTGCCCGTGCTCGGGCCGTGGGACGAGGACGGCACCGCCGCCGGAGGAGACCGATGACCACACCGCTGCTCGACGTGCGCGACCTCGTGGTGGAGTACCACGTCCGCGGCGGCTCGTTCCGCGCGGTCGACACCGTCAGCTTCACCGTCCACAAGGGCCGGACGCTCGCCATCGTCGGCGAGTCCGGCTGCGGCAAGTCCACCATCGCCTGCGCGATCGTGCGGCTGCTCAAGCCCAGTTCCGGGCAGATCCTGCTGGACGGCACGGACATCGCCCCGCTGTCGGAACGGCGGATGCGCCCGCTGCGCTCGCGGGTGCAGATGGTGTTCCAGGACCCGTACGCCTCCCTGGACCCGCACCTGAGCGCGCAGGACATCGTCGCCGAACCGCTGCGGCTGCGCGGGGTCAGGTCCGCCGCCGAACGCCGCGCGACGGCCGCCGAGCTGATCGACCGGGTCGGCCTGCCGTCCAGCGCGCTGGAACGGCGGCCCGCCGAGTTCTCCGGCGGCCAGCGCCAGCGGATCGGCATCGCGCGGGCGCTGGCCAGCAGCCCCGAACTGCTGGTGTGCGACGAGGCGACCAGCGCGCTGGACGTGTCGGTGCAGGCGCAGGTGCTGGCGCTGCTGGAGGACCTCCAGCGTGACACCGGCCTGACGTGCATCGTCATCTCGCACAACCTGGGCGTGGTGCGGCAGATCAGCGCGGACGTCGTCGTGATGAGGGCGGGCCGGGTCGTCGAGTCCGGGCCGACCGCCGACGTGCTCGCCGCGCCGAAGGAGCCCTACACCCGTGCGCTGCGCCGGGCCGCGCTCGACCCCACCGCCATGACCGGCCGCAAGCCGCGCGCCTTCGTCACGGCCCGAGAGGAGATCCCCGCGTGAGCACGTTCGCCCTGTCCCGGCTGGTGCTGGGCACGATGACGTTCGGCGACACCGTCGACGCCGACGGCGCGCGCCGGATGCTGGACGCGGCGCTCGACGCCGGGATCACCGGTGTGGACACCGCTAACGGCTACGCGGGCGGCGCGTCGGAGGAGATCCTGCGTGACCTGCTGCCCGGTCGCCGCGACCGGATCGTGCTGGCCACCAAGGCGGGCATCCCGCACCCCGACGCCGGGGGAGACGGTCCGCTGTCGGCCGCCGGGCTGCGCAAGTCCCTCCGGGGCAGTCTGCGGCGGCTCGGCGTCGACCACGTCGACCTGTTCTACCTGCACCAGCCCGACCGCTCGACGCCCATCGCCGAGACCGTGTCCGAACTCGGCAAGCTGGTCGCCGAAGGGCTCGTCTCCGCGATCGGGGTGTCGAACTTCGCCGCGTGGCAGATCGCGGACCTCATCCGCGAGTGCGACGCGCAGGGAGTGCCCCGACCCGTCGCGGCGCAACAGCTCTACAACCTGCTCGCCCGCCGGGTCGAGGACGAGTACCTGGAGTTCGCCCGCGTCACCGGGCTGCTCACCGTCGTCTACAACCCGCTCGGCGGCGGTCTGCTGACCGGCAGGCACTCGTTCGCCGAGAAGCCGAGAGAGGGCAGGTTCGGCGACTCCCGGCTGGCCGCGATGTACACCGAGCGGTACTGGGACGACCGGTTGTTCGCCGCCGTCTCCGCGCTGTCGGACGTCGCCGCGGGCGCCGGGATCCCGTTGACCGAGCTGTCGCTGCGGTGGCTGCTCAGCCAGGCCGACGTGGGGTCGGTGCTGCTCGGCGGTTCCCGCGTCGAACACCTCGTCGCCAACGTGCACGCCGCTTCCGCCGGTCCGCTGGCCGCCGACGTGCTCGCCGCGTGCGACGAGGTCGGGGCCGCGCTGCGCGGTCCCATGCCCGCCTACAACCGCTGAAAACCCTGGAGGAGCTGGTATGTCCGCGAGCGAGTTCGCCCGCAAGATCCGCGCCCGTGAGCGGGCCGTCGGCTACTGGTGCGTCCTGGACGCCCCCGTGGCGACCGAGCGGGTCGCGAGGCTCGGCTACGACTACGTGTGCCTCGACGGCCAGCACGGGCTGCTCGGCTACTCGGGTCTGCTGGCCGGGCTGACCGCGATCGACGCGGGCGGCGCGTCCACCGGTCTGGTGCGGGTGGAGGCGAACGACCCCACGCCCATCGGCCGGGCGCTGGACGCGGGCGCGGGCGGGGTGATCGTGCCGCTGGTCGACACCGCCGCGGACGCCGCGGCCGCCGTGACCGCGGCGAAGTACGGCCCCGAGGGCAAGCGCTCCTACGGGCCGATGCGGTCCGCGCTGCGCATCGGCCCGACCCCGGCGGAGGCCAACGCCTCCACGGTGGTGCTGGTGATGATCGAGACCGCGCAGGGCCTGGCGAACGTCGAGGCGATCTGCGCGACCCCCGGCCTGGACGGCGTGTACGTCGGTCCGTCCGACCTCATGCTGGCCCTGGGCGGCGCGTTCCCCGGCGACCCCGCGCTGGCCGCGGAGTTCGAGGTGGCGCTGACCCGCGTCCGCGAGGCCGCCGCGGCGGCCGGGATCGCCGCGGGCATCCACACGATGGACGGCGCCTCCGCCGCCAAGCGGCTGGCCGAGGGGTACACGTTCGCGTCGATCTCCTCGGACCTGACCCACCTGGAGGAGTCCGCGGCCACGCACCTCGCCGCGTCGCTGGACGAGTCGTGAGCGTGCCGACCGTCGCGTTCGACGGGGTGCTGCGCCCCCGTGCCGACGACCCGGAGCGGCTGGACGCGATGCTGCCCGCCCCGGCCGTGCAGAACCACGCCGCGAACCTGGCCTCGCTCCCCGGCGGTGACCTGGGCTGCGTGTGGTTCGGCGGTACGCAGGAGGGTGTTCCGGACATCAGCGTCTGGTTCGCCCGGCTGCCCGTCGGCGCGGACACGTGGTCCACGCCCGTGCGGCTCTCGGACGACAGCACCCGGTCCGAGCAGAACCCTGTGCTGTTCGTCGCGCCCGGCGGTGCCGTGTGGCTGCTGTGGACCGCGCAGATCGCGGGCAACCAGGACACGTCCGAGGTGCGCCGCCGGATCTCGGCCGACGGCGGTCGCACGTGGGGTTCGACCTCGACGCTGATCCCCGCCAGCGACACCGGCGGTGTGTTCGTGCGGCAGCCGATCGTCGTGCTGGACTCCGGCCGGTGGCTGCTGCCGGTGTTCCACTGCGTGTCCGCACCGGGCCGCAAGTGGGTGGGGGACCGCGACACGAGCGCCGTGCTGATCTCCGACGACGCCGGGGAGACCTGGCGGGAGAGCGCCGTGCCGGACAGCACGGGTCGCGTGCACATGAACGTGGTGCCGCTGCCCGACGGCACGCTCGCCGCGTTCTACCGCAGCCGGTGGGCGGACTTCGTCTACCGCTCCACGTCGACCGACGACGGCGAGACGTGGACCGCGCCCCGAGCGGTGCCCGACCTGCCGAACAACAACTCGTCGGTCCAGGTCGTGCGGCTGGCCGACGACCGGCTCGCGGTGGTGTTCAACGACAGCAGCGCCCGCGACGCCACGGAGCGCAGGCTGTCGCTGTACGACGAGATCGACGACGACGGGCTGGCCGACGAGCAGGCCGCGCCGACCGAGGAGTTCGGGGCCGCGTTCTGGGGCGCTCCGCGCGCGCCGATGACGGTCGCGCTCTCGTCCGACGGCGGTCTCACCTGGCCGGTGCGGCGGAACCTGGAGGTCGGCGACGGCTACTGCCTGACCAACAACTCCCGCGACGGGCTCAACCGCGAGTTCTCCTACCCGACCGTCCAGCAGGCGGCCGACGGGGCACTGGACATCGCGTTCACGTACTTCCGGCAGACGATCGAGCACGTCCGCGTGCCCGTGGCGTGGGTCGGATGAGCCCGCACGCGCTGGTCACCGGTGTCAGCTCCGGTATCGGCCTCGCCACCGCGCGCAGGCTGCTGGCCGAGGGCTGGGCCGTGACCGGGCTCAGCCGGGGCGAGCCGCCGCTGCACCACGACCGGCTCACGTGGCGCGCGACCGACCTGGGTGACCTGTCCGCGCTGCGGTCCACCGTGCGGGAACTGTCCTCGGCGGACGCCGTGGTGCACGCGGCGGGGTTCCAGCGCTCCGCGCGGCTCGGGTCGCTGTCCACGGAGGACGGGGCGGGCATGTGGCGGGTGCACGTGGAGGCCGCCACCGTGCTGGTCGACGCCGCCGTCGACCGGATGCCGCGCGGCGGTCGGGTGGTGCTGATCGGCAGCCGCACGATGACGGGAGTGCCGGGCAAGAGCCAGTACGCCGCGACGAAGGCCGCGCTGGTGGGTCTGTCGCGGTCGTGGGCCGCGGAGCTGGTGGACCGGGCCATCACGGTCAACGTCGTGGCCCCCGGTCCGACCGACACCCCGATGCTGCGCGACCCCGGCCGGGCGGCCACGCCCGTCCGGCTGCCGCCGATGGGAGCGCTGATCGATCCGGCCGAGATCGCGGGGACGGTGCTGTTCCTGCTCGGGCCGGACGCCCGCAGCATCACCGGCCAGGCACTGGTGGTGTGCGCCGGGGCATCACTCGCGTGACTTGGCCGCGGTGCAGGGCTTGCGCAGGACGGAGCCGGACGTGCCGCCCAGCGACACCGACAGGACGAAGAAGCCGTGCTCGTCGGAGTGGGTCCTGCCCAGGTCGACCCTCAGCGCGCTTCCGCCGGTCCGGTTGGTGTTCACCACGACCGTGCCGCAGGTGAAGTCGCGGCGGAACAGGTTCTTGCCGATGGTCTGGTACGGGCCGGTCGGCTCGCCCAGGTCCCAGTTGTACTCGGGACGCGTCGGCGCGGGTTCGCCGTAGTTGTCCGTGCCGACCGTCTCCGCGATGGCGCTCTTGCCGCCCTTGACCAAGAAGTAGCTGGAGAGCGCGTACCGGAAGGCCCCGTTCTCGGAGGGGGAGAAGTGCGGCTGCACCCAGGTGATCTTGCCGCGGGCCTCGTTCGAGGCGATCTGCTCCGCCTGCCTCGCCCACCCGCCGTCGCCCGCGGCCAGCAGGTTCGTCCCGCTGAACGCGACCCACCACTCGTCGAACCCGCCGTCCAGGTGTTCGGTGTAGGCGTCCCAGAGACCGGGGTACAGGCGGGCGTTCGCCAGGTTCGCCACGGTGAGGATCCCCGCCGCGGCGAAGCGGGGGCGGAGGTTCGCGAACATCGACTTGTACGCCGTCTGGAACGCCAGGTCGGTCGGGTACGCCTTGGGGCACCTGCCCTCGTGGTAGGTGTCGCACCCGAACAGCGCGTTGTCCATCAGCACGCCGTCGAAGCCACCGGCTTTCGCGCTCGCGATGACGTTGTCGCCCCACCGGCGCTGGTATTCCCGGTTGCCCACGTCCATCTGCCAGTGCCCCGAGTAGCCGCCGTACTCGAACCGCTTCCCCTTCTTGTCGGTGAGGAACCATTCGGGGTTCGACTTCTCCGCTTCGCAGTAGCCGACCCCGGTGGGGATGGCCTTGTCGTCCGCTCCGTTGCGGCACGCATAACTCCGGGTCGACGACAGGTCCTTGTACACGAACACCTTGATGGCGGGATTCGCCTTCTTGAACTTCGCCGAGAGGTCGCCTTCCCACGCGTTGAGCACGACGTAGGACAGTTTCTTCGCCTGTTCGGCGATCGTGGTGTCGCTGATCGGGGAGCTGTCCATGTGCAGCCAGAACGACTGCGCCTTTCCGGGGGAGCTCGCGGGGACCGGTGGACTGGTCGGGCTCGGCGGGGTCGTGGGGGTGGTCGTCGGACTCGGCGGAGTTGTCGGGCTGGTCGGGCTCGGTGGGCTGGTCGGGGGTGTCGGGGTCACCACGGGGCTCGTCGGGGCCTCGGGGGCGATCGGGGCTTCGGGGACCGTGATCTCGGGAGTTGGGGGCTCCGGCGCCGTGACCTCCGGAGCGGGGGCCTCGGGCGCAGGTGCCTCCGGGGTCGGCGTGATCTCGGGGGCCGGAGCTTCCGGGGCCGGGGTCTCGGGGACAGGGGTCTCGGGACCAGGCGGAACCACCGGGCTCGTCGGAACGGCGGGGCTGGTCGGTGCGGCGGGACTCACCGGATCAGTGGGGTCTGCGTGAGCGGGAACTCCGATCGCGCTCGTCAGGACGAGTGCGGCTATCGCGGCTGTCATCCGGGACATCGGAACCCCTTCGGATCGGCGATCACGAGAAGCGCGCTGATCGGCGGATTCCCGACGGCCTTCCGAAACAAACGGATTACCGCCGCCGCCACTCGGGAGTGGGTGGTTCGCAGATGAAACCACACCGGTGCGGGAAAACTCGGAAATTGATGAAACGGTGTCCTCGATACTACCGGGAGTCGGGTTTTGTACCGTCGAGGACAAACTTGTGGTTGACGCCGACATGATCATCGGCGTTAACCATTACTTTGCGGGATTTTTTTGGAGCGCAATCACCTGGCGATGGTCGGTGCCGCTCTCGACCACCGTCGCCCGTCCAGTTCCCCCACCACGAACCGCGCGACGTCCGCGCGGGGCACCTGCCGGCCCGACGCGGGGGTCTCGCCGTCCAGCACGCGGTAGACGCCGGTCGGCTCGGTGTCCAGGAGCCGGGCCGGGCGGACGAACGTCCACTCCGGACCGCTCTCGCGCAGGACCGACTCCATGAGCCTCATGTCGTCGTACAGCTCCCTCGCGAGTGGACGGACGAGGTGGCGGTACCAGAACGAGAAGTTCGGGTCGTCGTCGCGGACGCCGCCCGAGGTGATGGCGATGACCCGGTCGACGTTCGCCGACACCAGCGCGCGGGCGCAGTCGGAGTACAGGCCGTGGGCACGCCTGCCCGCGGGTCCGACGGCGGAGACCACCACGTCGTGCCCGGCCACCGCGGCCCGCACGCTGTCCGGGTCGCGCACGTCGGCGCGCACGACGGCACCCCCGCCGGTGAACTCCGCCGGTGTGCGGACCGCCGAGGTCACGTCGTGGCCCGCGCGCACCGCTTCCGCGACGACGAGCCGACCGGTGCGGCCCGCGGCTCCCAGAACGACGACCTTCATGACCGAACTCCCGACCGGTGGTGGGGAAGCAGGGCGACGAGGAGGGCGCTGACCAGGCACATCGCCGTGACGACCAGCAGGCCCGGCACCAGGCCCCCGGCGAAGAACAGCGTGCCCAGCACGGCCACGCCGAGCGCGGTCGCGAGCTGCTGGACCGCGTTGAGCGCACCCGACGCGCTGCCCACCTCGTCGGGCGAGGCCACCGCCAGCACCGACTGGATCACCGTGCCGAACAGCAGACCCAGCCCGAGGCCCACGACCAGCGTCGGGACCGACAGCGCCCACGCGGGCAGGTCCGAGGACACGACGAGCGCCAGGCCGATCACCCCGGCCGCCTCCACGGCCAGGCCGAGGTGCAGCACCGACCGGCCGGGCCCGGCCTCCAGCCTGGGCGCGGCGATCGAGCTGAGCACGATCCCGACGGCCATCGGCGACAGGGCCAGTGCCGTTCCCAGCGCGGTGTGCCCGAGGACGAGCTGGAGGTGCAGCGAGAGCACCAGCGTCAGCCCGCCCGCCCCGGTGAAGAACGACACGGCGACGACCAGTCCGGTGACGAACGCCCGTTTGCGCAGCAGGCTCGGCACCAGGATGGGTGACCGGCTGGTGCGCTGGCGCCGTCCCAGCGCCAGGAACGCCACGACGCCGGCGGCCAGTTCGGCGAACGTCCACCAGGGCCGGCCCGCCTCGCGGCCCTGGATGAGCGGGTGCACCAGCAGCGCCGACCCCGCCGCGACCAGCACCGCGCCGACCGGGTCGATCCGCGCGGTCGTGTCGCCGCGGTCGGCGGGCATCCAGCGCAGCGCCCCGGCGACGACCAGCGCCCCGATCGGCAGGTTCACCAGGAAGACCAGCCGCCAGTCGAGGCCGCCGGGGTCGAGCGCGATGAGGCCGCCCGCGACGATCGGCCCGCCGATCGCGGCCAGCCCCATCACCGGCCCGAACAGCGAGAACGCCCTGGCGCGCTCGTGCTCCCCGAACACCGAGGCCAGCACCCCGAAGCCCTGCGGGATCATCAGCGCGCCGAACGCGCCCTGCGCCACCCGTGCCGCGACGAGCGCCTCGGGGGAGGTGGCGGCCGCGCACAGCGCGGAGGCGACGGTGAACCCGACGGCGCCGAGGACGAACAGCCGCTTGCGGCCCCAGTGGTCCCCGAGACGTCCGCCGACCACCAGCAGCACGCCGAACGCGAGCGTGTAGCCGGCCGTGAGCCACTGGAGCGTGGCGGCGCCGCCACCGAGTCCGGCGTGGACGGAGGGCGCGGCGACGGTCATCACCGTCGAGTCGAGCAGGTCCACGACCTCGGCGAGCAGCACGACGGCGAGCACCCGCCATCGCCACCGGTGTGCCGTGGTCGGGGGACTGGTTGTGGTCATCATCGGCTCCTGATTATTCACGAACGGTGTTCGCTAACGACTTTTCGAGAGGAACCCTGCACTAGCGAACAGTGTTCGTCAAGGTAGGATCGGCGCTGTGCCCGCCACCCCCCGCGCCCGTCCCGAGAAGTCGACGCTGAGCCTGGAGGCGATCGTGGCCACCACGCTCGACCTGGTCTCCGAGGTGGGGTACGAGGCGGTGAGCATGCGGCGCGTGGCCAAGGCGCTGGAGACCGGACCGGCGTCGCTCTACGTCTACGTCCAGGACCGCCGCGAACTCATGGCGCTCGCCCACGACCTGGCCATCGCGCGGGTCGTGCTCCCCGACGACTCCGACGGCGACTGGCGCGAACGCCTCGAGCTGCTGGTGGACCGCGTCGTCGTCGCGCTGAGCCGCCGCGGTGACATCGCGTCCGTCGGGCTGGTCGACGTCCCGACCGGTCCGCACACCCTCCGCGTGACCGAGGAGGTCCTGCGCCTGCTCCGGCTCGGCGGCATCGACGACGCCGCGTGCGCGTGGGCTGCCGACCTGCTCGCCCAGTACATCAGCTCGTCCGCGCTGGAGATCGCGGCGCGCCTGCGGGCCCAGCGCGAGCTGGAGCGCTCAGCCGGGTCGGAACGGGCCACCGAGGCCGCGATGACGGCCGCGTTCTCCGCGCGCCTGGACACCGTCTACCGATCCGTGTCCCCGGAGGAGCACCCGACGATCCACGCGCTCGCGCCCCTGCTGACCGGCGGAGGCGGCGACAGGGCGTCCTGGAAGCTGCGCGTGATCATCGACGGCCTGCTGGCGCAGCGCAGTCCTTGATTGCCTCGATCACTTCAGTGCAGGCCGAAACAAACGGTCCGGTGCGGCCGGTCGCGGCGCGACGGACCCTGTGGACTTCCTGAACGTCCGAAGGCGGAAGAGCGTTGTGACGTTTGGACTTCGGTCCGCGGTGGAAGATAGCGTCGTGAGAACGCACAGGAACGGCGCACGTCCGACCGGGACGATTCCGGCATGACGGACGTGGTGCAGCGGGGCAGGGGCAGGACCGGGCGTTTTCGACTGGTGGCCGCGGCGCTCGTGATCGGACTGCTGGTGGTGGAAGCCGTCGTGTTCGCGCCGACGATCGAGTCCGCGGTGGCGTCGCTCGCCGCCGTCGACGTGGCGTGGCTCACCGCGGCCGTCCTCGCGACGGCCGTGTCGATGGTCATGTTCGCCCTCACCCGGCGCAGGCTCCTCATGGCCGCGGGCGTCCACGCGTCGGTCGGCAGCTCGGTCGCCGCCGCACTCGTGGCGAACTCGCTGCACGCCACCCTGCCCGGCGGGGCAGCGTTCTCCACCGCCTACACGTTCCGCTGGATGCGCGGCGAGGGCGCGGGCAACGCCGTGGCGACCTGGTGCCTCGTCGCGGGTGGACTCGTGTCGACCGCGTCGCTGGGCCTCGTCGGACTGACCGCCACGCTGTCGGTGGGCGGCAGTCCGAGTTGGACGAAGGTGGTGCTGAGCGCCGCCGGGCTGGTGGTGGTGACCGCCGTCGCCCGCGAACTCGTGCGCCACCCCCAGCCGCTCGTCACCGCCGCGCGCCGGGTGCTGCACGGGGTGAACCGGCTGCGACGCCGTCCCGCGGACACCGGCACCGCCGGGCTGGACGAGATGGTGGCGCAGCTCGGCACCGTGCGTCCCCGCGGCCGTGACTGGAGCGCCGCCACCGGGCTCGCGCTGCTCAACTGGGCGTTCGACGCGGCGTGCCTCGCCGCGTGCGCCGCGGCCCTCGGCGTGCACGGCCTGTCGCTCCCGCTGCTGCTCCTCGTGTACACGGCGGGCATGACCACCTCGGGTCTCTCGCCGCTGCCCGGTGGGCTGGGTGTGGTCGACGCCGCGCTCGTGCTCACGCTCGTCGCCGGTGGGATCCCGGCCGCGAAGGCGCTGCCGGTCGTCGTCCTGTACCGGCTGCTCAGCCTGGTCGGGGTCGTCGCGGCGGGGTGGCTGGTGTGCGCGACCCAGCAGTTCAGCCCCGCACGCGGCAGGCAGGCGCTGGAAGACAGGACAGGTATCGCCCGAATCCCGTCCGCGTGACGCGTCCTCGTCGGAGCCGGGCTCACCGACGATCGTCACCGGCTCCACCCCGCCGTACCTGCCGGAGGCCGTGCGGCGGCCTGGGCGAGTGGGAGCGGTGCGCGGTCGACACCGGCGGGCGGACCGCGGAGGGGACGACCGAGGACGTGCGGATGTGGTCGGCCGCGCACGCGCTCACCTGAGCGACGCGAGGAACCCCAGCAGCGCGCGGCGGTAGGGCTCCACCGTCGTCAGGTCCGCGTACTCGTCCGGCCCGTGCTGGCCGTCGCCGCCGACGCCGAAGATCACCGCGTCGACACCCCGCTGGGAGTAGAAGCGGGAGTCCGCCGCGCCGTGCTTGCGCAGCAGGTCGCCGGAGTACCCCTGGTCCCGTGCGGCTCGTTGGAGCGCGGGCACGTCCGGGTTCTCGGGGTCCGCGCGGTGCGGTGGCTCGACGTGGTCGACGGTCGCGGTGACGCCCGGTGGGCACAGCGCCGCGAGGTGGGCGGCGACCTCGTCAGGGGTGCGGCCGGTGAAGTCGCCGTCCTCCGGTGGGAAGCGGACGTCGAGCCACGCGGTCGCGTCGGCCGGGACCTGGTTCGTCGCCTGGTTGGTGGTGGCGATCCTGGCGACGGTCACGGTGGTGCGCCACGCCTCCTCCGTCGCGACGGGGTAGGCGGCGAGGACGGCCTCGACGGCGCGCCCCAGGCTGACGAGTGCGTTGTCACCGAGCCACTGGTAGGCGCTGTGCGCGGCCCGGCCGGTGGCGTGCAGGCGGACGCCCGCGATGCCCTTGGACTCCGCGACGACCCGCAGCCCGCTGTGTTCGCCGATCACCACGAAGGACGCGGTGACGCCCTGCTCCAGCTGGTGCAGGGTGCCGTCCCGGCCGCCCACCTCCTCGTCGGTCACGAGTTGCAGGCCGATCGGGAACGGCGCGGTCGCGGCCGTGTCGCGGAACACCTGCGCCTGGACGAGGGCGGAGAGCTTCATGTCCTGGGCGCCTCGGGCGATCAGGCGGTCGCCGTCGCGGCGCGGCACGAACTGCTCGTCCGCGCCGGGCACGACGTCCAGGTGGCCGTTGAGGACCACGCGGAAGTGCGGGCGGGACGGGCCCGCGTAGACCAGCGCACCGGGTTTGCCGTTCGACTCGAACCGCTCGACGGTGAAACCGGGGCCGACGACGTCCAGCACCAGGTCCAGCGCGCGGAGCAGGTCGTGGGGGCGGTCCGCCGTGGACCGCACGGCGAGCAGTTCTTCAGCCAGCGGGAGGAAGTCCATGCCCCTCATCGTCGCGGGTGAGCGCGAGTCCGCGCAGCAGCGGCAGGTAGACGTCGTCGACCAGTTCCACGATCGCGTCGTTCGTCATCGGGCCGCCGCTCAGCACGGCGTCGTTGCGCACCAGGTCGAACGGCAGACGCCCGGCGCGCGGCGACAGGGTGGTGGGCGGGATCTCGCCGCGTTCGGCGGCCCGGTCCACGATCGTCCGCACGACGTCGGCGACCGGCGCGCTGAGCAGCCGGTCGCGCAGCAGGTCGGCGACCTCCGGGTGGCGGAAGGCCTCGCTCATGACGCCCACGATCATCTCGTTCATCATCGCGTCGGCGCGGCGGGCGATCCTGGTGAACAGCACGAGGAGGTCGGTGCGGAGCGCGCCGGTGTCGGGCGGGAGGTGCTCCGCGGGCGCCTGGTTCCCCCACGCGGCGAACACGAGTTCGGCACGGTTGGACCAGCGGCGGTAGATCACCGGTTTGCTGGTCCTGGCGCGCGCGGCCACCGAGTCGATGGTGAACCGGGCGTACCCGACGTCCCTCAGCTCAGCCCAGGCGGCGTCGAGGATCGCCTGTTCGAGAGCGGTTCCCCGGCGGCGCGTCCTCGTCTCCGGCACGCTTCCCCTTAAACACTTTGCGTATCTTGTCGGCGTAGCCTACGTTACGCACCATTAGATACGGCAAGTTTCTTCCGTGGGGGCTTCGTTGCTGTACCGCCTGATGCTGACCTACCTGCGCCCGTACCGGCGCGAACTCTGGATCGTGCTGGTCCTCCAGCTCATCGGCACGATCGCGTCCCTGTACCTGCCCAGCCTCAACGCCGACATCATCGACTTCGGTGTCGCGAAGGGGGACGGCGGCTACATCGTGTCCACCGGGGGGTGGATGCTCGCGGTCACCCTCCTCCAGATCGCCTGCTCCGGCGCGGCCGTGTACTACGCGTCCCGCAGCGCCATGGGGTTCGGCAGGGACGTCCGAGCGGCGATCTTCCACCGCGTCGGCGAGTTCTCCGCCCGCGAGGTCGCCGGGTTCGGTCCGCCGTCGCTGATCACCCGCACCACGAACGACGTGCAGCAGGTGCAGCTCCTGGTGGTGCTGATGTGCACGATGCTCGTCACCGCGCCGATCATGTGCGTCGCGGGCATCGTCATGGCGCTCAACGAGGACGTCGGCCTGTCGTGGCTGCTGCTGGTGTGCGTTCCCGCGCTGCTGCTGGCCATCGGCGCGATCGTCCGGAACATGGTCCCGCAGTTCCGGGTGATGCAGACCCGGATCGACCGGGTGAACCGCGTGCTGCGGGAGCAGCTCTCGGGCATCCGGGTCGTGCGCGCGTTCGTGCGCGAGCCCGCTGAGTCCCGCCGGTTCGGCGAGGCCAACGCCGCGCTCACCGACACCGCGCTGCGCGTCGGCAGGCTCCAGGCGCTGATCTTCCCGACGGTGATCCTGATCCTCAACGCGTCCAGCGTCGCCGTCCTGTGGTTCGGCGCGCACCAGGTCGACGCGGGGGAGATGCGGATCGGCTCCATGACCGCGTTCCTCAACTACCTCATGCAGATCCTGATGTCGGTGATGATGGCGACGTTCATCTCGACCCTCATCCCGAGGGCGTCGGTGTGCGCCGAGCGGATCAACGAGGTGCTCGACACCGAATCGTCCGTGACCCCGCCGGAGACCCCCGTGCGCGAGCTGCCGACGCGGGCCTCGGTGGAGTTCCGCGGCGCCGGGTTCCGCTACCCCGGCGCGGCGGAACCCGTGCTGCGGGACATCTCCTTCCGCGTCGAGGCGGGTCGCACCACGGCGATCGTCGGCAGCACCGGCACCGGCAAGACCACGCTGGTGTCCCTGATCCCGCGGCTGATCGACGTGACCGACGGCAGCGTGCTGGTCGACGGCGTCGACGTCCGCGAACTCGACCCGGACGTGCTGTGGGACCGGATCGGACTGGTGCCGCAGCGGCCCTACCTGTTCACCGGCACCGTGGCGAGCAACCTGCGCTACGGCAGACCCGACGCCACGGACGACGAGCTGTGGGAGGCGCTGGAGGTCGCGCAGGCCCGCGACTTCGTCGAGGCCATGCCCGAGGGGCTCGCCGCGCCCATCGCGCAGGGCGGCACCAACGTGTCCGGCGGCCAGCGGCAGCGGCTGTGCATCGCCCGCGCGCTCGTCCGCCGCCCGGAGGTCTACCTGTTCGACGACTCGTTCTCCGCGCTCGACCTCGCGACGGACGCCCGGCTGCGCGCGGCGCTGCGCCCGCACGTCGAGCGGTCCGCCGTGCTCGTCGTCGCCCAGCGGATCACCACCGTCCTGGACGCCGACGAGATCATCGTGCTGGACGGCGGTTCCGTCGTCGGCGCGGGCACCCACCACGAACTGCTCGACTCCTGCCAGACCTACCGGGAGATCGTCCAGTCCCAGCTCACCCCGGAGCAGGCCGCATGACCGCCACCACCACGAGTCCACGCCCCCAGCCGTCGCCGATGGGCCGCGGCATGCCCGGCATGGGCATGCCCGTCGGCAAGGCCAAGTCCTTCGGGCCGTCCGCCAAGCGGCTGGCCGCCCGGATGCACCCCGAACGCGTCACGTTCGCGGCCGTCGTCCTGCTCGGCGTCATCAGCGTCGCGTTCGCCGTGGCCGGGCCGAAGATCCTCGGGCACGCGACCGACATCATCTTCGACGGCGTGATGGGCCGGACGCGCGGAACGCCCGGCGCGGGCATCGACTTCGGCGCGCTCGGCACCGTGCTGGTGTGGGTGATGGTCCTGTACCTCGCGTCCTCGCTGTTCTCGTGGGCGCAGGGCGGGCTGCTCAACGGCGTCGTGCAGCGCGTCGTCCACACGCTGCGCGAGGAGGTCGAGGCGAAGCTGCACCGGCTCCCGCTGCGCTACTTCGACGGCCAGCCCCGCGGCGAGCTGCTGTCCAGGGCCACCAACGACATCGACAACGTCGCGTCGACCGTGCAGCAGACCCTGAGCCAGCTCCTCACGTCGCTGCTGACCGTCATCGGCGTGGTCGCGATGATGTTCTCGATCTCCCCGCTGCTCGCGCTCATCGCCCTGGCGGTCGTCCCGGTGTCGGTGTTCGTCACCGGCGCCATCGGGAAGCGGTCGCAGAAGCTGTTCATGCAGCAGTGGAAGCACACCGGTGTGCTCAACGCGCACATCGAGGAGTCGTTCACCGGCCACCAGGTGGTGAAGGTGTTCGGGCGGCAGAAGGAGTCCGAGGCGGAGTTCCAGCGCCGCAACGACGACCTGTACGAGGCGGCGCTCGGCGCGCAGTTCATCTCCGGGCTGATCATGCCCGCGATGATGTTCCTGTCGAACCTCAGCTACGTCGTCGTCGCCGTGGTCGGCGGCCTGCGCATCACGTCGGGCACGATGAGCCTCGGCGAGGTGCAGGCGTTCCTCCAGTACTCGCGCCAGTTCACCCAACCGCTGACCCAGGTCGCGTCGATGGCGAACCTGATGCAGTCGGGTGTGGCCTCGGCCGAGCGGGTCTTCGAGCTGCTGGACGCGGAGGAGCAGTCACCGGACCCGGCCGACGCGTCGCTGCCCGCCGAGCGGCGCGGCCGGGTGGAGTTCCACGACGTCAGCTTCTCCTACCGGCCGGAGCAGCCGCTGATCGAGCACCTGTCGTTGGTGGCCGAGCCCGGCCAGACCGTGGCCATCGTCGGGCCGACCGGGGCGGGGAAGACCACGCTGGTGAACCTGGTCATGCGGTTCTACGAGCTGGACGCCGGGCGGATCACGCTGGACGGCGTGGACATCACCCGGCTGCGGCGCGAGGACCTGCGGTCGCAGATCGGGATGGTGCTCCAGGACACGTGGCTGTTCGGGGGGACCATCCGCGACAACATCGCCTACGGGAAGCCGGGCGCGTCCGACGACGAGATCGTGGCCGCGGCGCGGGCGACGTTCGTGGACCGGTTCGTGCGGACGCTGCCCGACGGCTACGACACGGTGATCGACGAGGAGGGCACCAACGTCAGCGCGGGTGAGAAGCAGCTGCTGACGATCGCGCGGGCGTTCCTCGCGAGCCCGTCCCTGCTGATCCTGGACGAGGCGACCAGCTCGGTCGACACGCGCACGGAGTCGTTGGTGCAGCACGCGATGGCCGCACTGCGTTCGTCGCGCACGAGCTTCGTGATCGCGCACCGCCTGTCGACGATCCGCGACGCCGACCTGATCCTGGTGATGGAGTCGGGTCGGATCGTGGAACAGGGGACGCACGAACAACTGCTGGCGGCGGAGGGGGCGTACGCACGGCTGTACTCGGCCCAGTTCGCGGCGACGTCCTGATCGGGTGGGGGCGGCGTGGGTCCGGTCCGCGCCACCCCCACCCGAACGCCTGATCCGGGGCGGTCCGGCCGACCGCGGTGACCGGTCCAGCCTTCAGAGTCGATCTGCCGCGTGCTGGGGCTCACGTCCAGCACGTGCCCATGCCCCGTCGTTCCTTGGCGCAGGCCTGGCGCGATGCAGCGCTCGTCACCGGTATCCGTGCTGTCCGCGAGGCTCGCAGCGGTGACGCGATCCCTCACGCCGATCGCGGGTCGCACTGGCACCTCGGGAACGTTCCGGGTCACGCTGACCGGGTTGGACGTGCGCCCTACGGGGCGTGTTCGCTCATCTCGGCTACTCCGACCACTACCGTCTACATTGGACACTACTCGTGCGAAGTCCTCGTCGGCTGTCGTGAAGGTCTCGCCCTCATGAAATCCAGTGTCCGCGCTCACCGCGTCGTCCGACCTCACCAGCCGCGCCCGCTACGACTGGAAACGCTGGGAGGGAACCCACATCGTCACCCGACCGCGCTCTCAGCACCACCATCGCTCGACGACCGTACAAGAGTCCGGCTGGGGCCCAGATGACAGCTTCAGGACACAAAGTTGACAGCCGTTTTTCGGTCCGCTGTGCGGTTCCCCTTCGTGGTTATGCTCCCGGCCGTTCGGTAGCAGTCGCCCGGAACGTCGGAGGAATCGCACATGCGTGCTCGGTCCGCACTCGCGGTGGTGCTCGGCGGTGTCCTGCTGGCACTGGCCGGCTGCGACGATGACGTCCCCTTGAGCACCGATCCCACGGCCGCGGATGTCGACTTCGTCGTCTCCTACACCGGGGCGGCTGGGCGGCTGGCGGGGTTGGACGCGGTCGAGAACCGTGCGCAGGTGCTCGACTGGGCGCGGATCGGGTTGGCGGCTGATCTTGGGCTTGACACCGCGCGGGTGAGGGACGCGTTGTACGACGTCGTTCCCGTGCGGGACGGAGGGTTCGCGGATCTGTCCCGTCAGGCCACCGGGGCTGGTCGGGCGCTGTTCGACGGGAAGGTGTTGCACCTGCTCGTGGCGACGGACGATCCGCGTCGGTCGCGTACCGTGGGGCAGTTGCTCGACCAGTACCGCACCGATTCCGGTGGTGATCCGGAGCAGGTTCGGGTGCACGGTCTCACCGTCCACCCGGACGCCGCAACGGTCGACGTCAGGACCGAGGAGCCGACGTCGGCCGGCGAGGCGCGGGCGGCCAACGGCTACGTGACGGCTCGGGTCGACCAGGTGAGTGGGCTGGCGGACTTCCTGGCGCGGACCCGATCCTTGTCCACGGTGGAGGTTCGAGGGGCGGAGGTGTGGGCGAGCGGGTGGAACTGGTCTGACTCGGGTGCCGCGCTGGACGCGGCGGACGTGTCCGTGCTCCAACGGGGGTACCGGTCCACGGAGCGGAGGACTCCGGCGTTCTCGCTCGACCCGCAGCGGGGGAAGACCGCGGCGGACCTGGTCGCCGCGCTGCCGGGGCTGAGTGCCGAAACCGCCGAGCGGGTGTTGTCGGGCAACTGGGCCGGTACGGCCTTCGGGTCGTCGGCTGAGGTGGTCGACGCCGTCGCCGACGTCCTGCACGGTTCGGCGTCGGCCGACTCCCTCGGGCGGAGTGGGTTGCCGACCAGCCGTGAATCGCTCTGGGGGCTGTGGTCCGCGTTGGACGGTGGCCCGGTGTACAGCGAGGCCCGCTACGACGGGGGCCTCGCGGGCACGGCGGTCGGGATGACGTTGTTCTACACCGACTACGTGGCCAAGAACTGGGTCAACGGGACGGGTGACGGGGTGCCCGCCGGGGTGGTCGAGGGGTTCGTGCCCGACCCGGACGCGGTGACGCCGTGGAGCCAGTGCGAGACCGGGCTGTCGGGTGAGAGCGGGCGGCTGTGGTTCGGGCAGAACGAGTCCGCGTTCGCCCACGACTCCTCGAAGATCAGTATCGGGGCGCAGTCGACGCGGCTGTTCTCGCGGTCGGACGGCGCCGCCGGGGACGAGGTCGAGCCCAGTTTCGCCGCGGGCAGGGGGTTGAGGTGGTGGGACCAGCACTACCAGGCGGTCGCCGACCACGAGCCGCAGTACCAGCGGCTCGACCAGATCATGCGGTGGAGCGGTGCGCTGGAGTGGTTGGCCGCCACGACGTCCGCGACGCTACCGCAGCTGCCCGACTCGGAGATCCCGAGCACGTCGACGTTCGCCGACTGGTACGCGAAGAGCGGCGACCTGCGGGAACGGGCACCGGTCCGGTTTGTGGCGCCACCGTCGGCCACGCGGGAAGCCGTGATCGTCGCCCCCTCCAAGAGCTACGAGAGCTGCGGCTACCGGGTGATCTCGGGCGGTGTGTCGCTCGGCGACCTCATCGCCCGCACGGGAACGCGGGACTACCGGCCGACCCTGCCCGCGCCGGTGAGCCGGGCCGGGTTGTTCGACGCGGGGTCGACGTTCGACCCGGTGAGCGGCACCGGTTCGATCAAGCAGGTGTCCGTCGACGGCGCGGGCACCGCCTCGGCGGCCCACGAGCACGCGTTCCGGGTGGTCGACGGCAAGGCGGTCGTGGACGTCACCGCGCCGGGGCGGAAGGTCGTGCAGTTCGGTGACCTGAAGCTGATGGTGCCCGAGACCGCGCAGCGCAGGCTGTCCACCGCGATCGACGCCCACGACGGCCGGGTGTCGCAGCGGGTCGACTACGAGGGGCGTGAGTTCGGGGAGCTGACGGCCGAGCGCGACGCATCCCTGGTCACCATCACGTGGCGGCGCGGTGTCGTGGACCGGGTCCGCGGCGTGCTCGACGCGGTGCAGCGGACCTTCGCCGCCGCGCCCGAGGGCGTGCCGTCCGCGAAGGACGGTGTGCTCTACGCGTTCCGCGACCCCGCGGGCCGCGTGCTGAACCGCGTCGGCGGTGCGGGCGACCCGTGGCTGTCGATCAGCGGTGATCTTCCCCCGGCCGGTGACGCGCCCGTTTTCCGCCTGGGTGCGCCGAATCCCGACGGGGGCGGGCCGCGCTTCCAGTACGGCGAGATGGTCGCGGCCCCCACCGTTCCGGAGGGACGGTGGCTCGACGTCGCACCCGCCACCGCCGACGGCCCGGCCGCCGCGACCTTCGCGGACGGACCGCCCGCCGACGCGAAGACCGTGCGGGTGACCGTGCGCGACGGCAGGTCGGCGGAGGCGCGCCTGGTGGGCGATCACGCGCGGGTGGATCCGAACGACCCGATCCTGGGCGTGGCCGGGTCGGCCGAGGGGGCGGCGGTGCTGCGGGACCTGTCCCGGATCGTCGGCGCGGGCGGGGACGCCGCGCCCGCCGGGGACGGGCTGTGGCGTGCGGTGCGGCTGGGTGAGGACGGTGCCGCGCTCGTCGACGGCACCGAGGTCCGGATCGTGTCGGGCGACGACCCGTGGGGTGCGAGGGTGCTGCGCGCGGTGGGCACCGATCCCGAGCGGACCGTCCTGGTGCGGGTGCGCGACGACCACGCCGTCGTCGTGGACCGGAGCGATCTGACGGAGGTGCCCGGCAGCGGTCCGGAGCTGATGGACCTCGGCCAGGCCCTCCAGACGCCCGACGCCGATCTCTACCTGCACGAGAGCTTCCGCGCCTCGCTGTCCGTCGAGGACGGCAGGGTGGTCGCGAACTCCCTGCCGCGGCAGGAGAGGGTGACCGTCCGGAAGGCCACCGTCGCCGAGCGGACGAGCGTCCCGAACGCGGACGTCCGCGCGGGTGGCGGGGCCGGGCGGGGCGCCGAGTGGCTGCGGATCGACCTCCCACCGCGCACCGGGGCCGTCAACACCACCCCGAGCCCGGCCCCGACCACGACGCCGCCCGCGCGACCCGGCGGGACCACGGCCGCCGCGGGCGGTGGGCTGGTCCTGCTGATCTGCCCGGCGGACGGTGACGCCCTTCTCGGGTGCGGGGACTGATGCCCGACCGGTTCGACCTCGACCCCGGAAGCCTGGTCGGACGTGCCGTGGCCGCGGCCCGTGAGGCGGTCGACCGGGCCGATCCGCCCGCCGTGGACCGGGCCTACCGCGAAGCCGTGGCGCTCGCGCCCGAGGACGGGACGCGGGACGCGCTCGCGGTCGACCACGCGGCGGCGCTGCTGGAGCTGGGAGCGGCGTCGGCGGCGTTGGCGCGGTGCGACGAGTACCTGCGCGAGGCAGGGGGAGCGCACCCCGGACTCCTCCTGCTGCGTGCCGAGATCCGCGGTTCCGTCGGCGACCACGGGGGAGCGGCGGCCGACGCCGTGGCGCTGCGCGGGCTGGGCGGCCCGTCGTCCGACGGCGACCGGGCGCGGGTGCTGCGGGTGGAGGCGCTGGCCGCCGCCGACCGGGGCGAGTTCGACCTGGCGGACCGCGCGTGGGAGCGGGCCGGGGCGGCGTTCCGGGCGGTGGGCGACGACGCGGGCGTCGCGATCGTCGACCGGGACCGGCTCGCCGCGGCCGTCCGGCTGGGGGACGCGGGAGCGGTGTCCGCGGTGGTGTCGGCCGCGGCTCCGCGCACGGTCGCCGACCACCTCCTCCTCGCCGCCGCCCTCCGGCGCGACCTGCGCTACGAGGAGGCGCTCCACGTGGTGGTGAGCTGCGTCGCCGACACCGTCGTGGACCCGGCCCTGCGACTGCCCCTGCTGAGGGAGATCGTGGTGCTGCTCTGGGCGACCAGGCAGGAGGCGGCGGTGGCGCGGCTGGAACCGCTGCTGCGCGAGGCCGTCGCGGACTCGCCCGATCCCGTTGCCGCGGGGGAGGACCTGGACGGCCTGTTCCCGGACACGCCACCGGGCGGCTCGGGTTCCACGCGGTTCGGCAGGCGGATCGAGGAGGCGCGTCGGCTGCTGGTCGCGGCCCGCCTCGACGAGGCGGAGGCCCTGCTGGTCGAACTCCGCGACCTCGCCCGCGCCGAGCGCGACGTCGCCGGGTGGCACCTGGTCGCCGGTGAGGTGGAGCTGGCCCGGCACCGGCACGGCGGCGACGACGCGTCCCTGCGCCAGGCCGTCCTCCACCTCGACACCGCCGCCGAGCGGGCGGGCACCACGGCGCTGGCGGAGATCAGGGTGGTGGCGCTCAGGCTGAGCGGGCGCGCGTCGTTCGCGCTCGGTGACGAGGACCGGGCCGGTGACCGCTGGATCGAGGCCCACGCCGTCGAGGAGCGGGTGGCCGAGCGCCAGGTCACCGACCAGGTCCGGGTCGGGATGCTGCTCTCCGCGCCGGACGAGCACGACGAGCGGGTCAGGGCCGCCGCCGAGGCCGTCGACCGGCACGGCGCCGCGGCCTCGGCGGCGGTCGTCGTCGCCATGGAGACCGCGCGCGGCGCGACGATCCTCGGGAGCGTCCTGCCGGAGGCCGAGGGGTTCGCCAGGACCCCACCCCGGCTGCGCGACCTGCACGGGGCCTGGCGGTGGCTGGGTGAGCAGACCCGCGACCTGCCCCGGTCCCAGGTCGTCTGGATGGTGCACGCGACACCGCACCGCGTGCACCACGCCGTGATCGGCCGCGGGGCGCTGCACCACCTCTCGGTGGCCCTGGACCGGACCGCGCTGTGGCGGGCCGTCGACGAGCTGATGGCCTGCTGGACCGAGGGACTGCTGGACGAGGCCATCGCCTCCGGCGACTTCGACGGGTCGCTGGCCAGGATCGCCGACCACCTCGACGTCGGCGCGGTCCTCGACCTCCTCCCGCGCGGTGTGCGCCGGATCGCCCTGGTCGCGGGCGGTGTGCTGGCCGGGGTGCCGTTCGCCGCCATGACCGTGCCGGGCACCGCGGAGCTGGTCTGCCACCGGTACGCGCTGTCCGACCTGCCGTGCCTGTCGGCGCGCCGACCGCTGCGCCTGCGCTCGGCGGCACGGCGGGGTGACCGGGCGCTCCTGGTGAGCCCACCCGGTACCGACCTCGCCCGCGCGGCCGACCTGCCCGGCCGCGTCGTCCTGGAGAGCGAGCGGGTCACGCCCGACGAGGTGCGGGCGGCGCTGGAGAGCCGGTCGCACCACCAGGTCCGGATCGACACCCACGGCTGCTACGACCACGCCGACCCGACCGGGTCCTGGCTGCGGCTCGGACCGGAGGGAGCCGAGGGCCGGGTGCGGCCGGACCAGCTCCAGTGGATGGACCTGCGCGGCTGCGGGACGTTCGTCCTCGGCGCCTGCGAGACCGGGATGGCCCTGCCGCGCGGTCGGGACGAGCGCGTCGGGTTCGTGCGGGCCGCGATCCACGCGGGCGCCGCCTCGGTGGTCGCGGCCACCTGGATCGCGGACGCCCCCGTGGCCGCGGCGGTGCTGGACCGGTTCGACCGCTACCTCCGGTACCTGCCGCGCGACGTCGCGCTCCAGCGCGCCCAGCTCGACGTGGCGCGCGGAGCGTGGGACCCGCCCGCCGACCTGGAGCACCCCCACCACCCGGCGCGCTGGGCGTGCTGGGTCGTGTGCGGGGCGTCCGACCGGCAGACCGGGGCCGGACCGGTCCGGCGCCTGCTGCGACGTGAACTCGACCGACGGAGGCACCGTGCCGCTGACCGCTCACCCTGACCGTCCGAGGGTGTTCCTGTCCTTCGCCGGGGACGACCGGCCGAAGGCCGTGCTGCTGGCCGAGGAGCTGCGGGCCAGGGGCGTCGACAGCTTCGTCGACTCCCTCAGCGTCGGGCTCGGCGAGGACTTCGTGCTCGCGGTCAACCGGGCGCTGGACGAGTCCGACTACTACGTGCTGCTGTGGTCGCGGCACTGCGACGACCGGCCGTTCGTCGACGCGGAGTGGACCGCCGCCCTCTGCCGCGACCTCGCGGGCAGGCGGGCGTTCCTGTTCGTCGTCCGGCTGGACGACCGGGTCCCGCCGACGCTGCTCTCGACCCGCAGGTACCTGGACGCCTACGACGACTGGGCGATGGTCGCGGACGAGCTCACCGCGACGTGGCGGGCGGACTCGTCGGTCGGCGCGGCCGTGCTCCCGGCTCCCGTCCCGCCCCCGGTGGCCGGTCGGGGACCGTCGATCTCCCTGCGCGTCCGCAACCGCGCGCTGTCCGTGGCGCACGTGCTCGACGTGCCTGCCGCGTCGACCGGCGGTGAACTGCACGACCTGGTGCGCGCGGCCCTCGCGCTGCCCGACGAGGAGACCAGGTTCGGCGGTGCGGTGGGCCTGAAGTTCTTCTACCAGCTCAAGAACGGTGACGACCCCATCGCCGACGGGCCGCTGGCCCTGGTCGGCGTCACCGAGGGCGCGACGATCGACATCGAGGTGCGGATGGAGTCCTTCGGCCCGGACGGGTCGTTCGCCAGGTCGACGTTCCGCCGCGACGGGGCCACCGCCGGGGTCAACCCGGCGATGGTGCGCACCCTCGTCCGCTCGGCGCTGGGCCACCTGGTACCGAGCAGGCCGCGGTCTCGTCGGCTCACTCCGCCAACGGGATCCGCAGGCTGACCGTGCCGCGCAGGTCCAGCCACGCCGAGTCGGGGGTGCGGACCACGCGCAGCACGACGTCCTCGCAGCCGGGGCAGCGCGCGACGAGGCCCGGAGCGCTCGCGTAGACGTGCAGGGTGGCGACGGTGCCGCCGAGTCCGCAGCCCGCGCAGCGGGCGGTGGCCGCGGTGATGTCCACGGCGAACAGCTCGCGCAGGGGCCCCGCCAGTGCGTTGCCGTCGAGGTGGGTGGTCATGTCAGCCTCCGCTGGGGCCGAAGCGCTCGGTTTTGATCTTGCGTGGGTCGTGGCCCGCGGCCAGCAGGATGTCGGCCGCGACCTCCACGAAACCCGTGGGGCCGCAGACGAAGCAGTCCGGGGCGAGGTCGGCGGGCCGGCCCGCGGTGGCGAGGTCGGCCACGGCGAGGCGCGCGGGTGGGCGGGGCCAGTCCGGTGGCGCGGTGCGGGTGTAGAGGTAGGTGACGTCCAGGCCCGCCGCGGGACGGCGCAGCTCCTCGACGTAGTACCGGTCCTCCGGGGTGCGCACCGAGTAGACCAGGCGGAACGGCACGGGGGTCGTCCGCGCGCGGACCATCGCCATCAGCGGCACGATGCCGGAGCCGCCCGCCACCAGCAGGACCGGCGCCGTGCTCGCGGGGCGCCACACGAACCAGCCGCCCACCGGGCCGCGCAGCTCCAGTTCGTCGCCGACCTCCAGCACCTGCGTGAGGTAGGGCGAGACCTCGCCGTCGTCCACCCGCTGCACGGTCAGCTCGACGCGCGCACCGTCGGCGGGCGTGGCGATCGAGTAGCTGCGCTGGGTGCTGTAGCCGTCCTCGGCGGTGAGGCGCACGTCCACGTGCTGGCCCGGCAGGTGGCCCGGCCACGCGGGCACGTCCAGCACGAGGGTGCGGGCGGCGGCGGTCTCGTCCCGCACGTCGACGACCTTCGCGACGTGCCGGTCCAGCCTGCGCACCACGGCTAGTCGCCCTGGTAGCGCTGCTCGCGCCACGGGTCGCCGTAGTCGTGGTAGCCGATGGTCTCCCAGAAGCCGGGCTCGTCCTCCAGCAGCAGCTTGATGCCGCGCACCCACTTCGCGGACTTCCACAGGTACAGGTGCGGCACGAGCAGCCGGGCCGGGCCGCCGTGCTCCGGGGTGAGGTCCTCGCCGTCGTAGCGGTGGACGATCCAGGCCTGGCCGTCGAGCAGGTCCTCCAGCGGCAGGTTCGTGGTGTAGCCGCCGTAGGAGTGCGCCAGCGCGTGGTCCGCCGCCGTCTCGACGTCCTCCAGCAGCACGTCCAGCGACACGCCCTGCCACGTGGTGCCGAGCTTCGACCACTTGGTGACGCAGTGCAGGTCGACCCTGGGCTTCTCGTGCGGCAGCTCCAGCAGGTCCTGCCAGCTCCACGTGTGCTCCTCACCGACCTCTGTGGTGACGGTGAACTCCCACCGGTCGGTGGGGACCCGCGGGGTGGGCCCCGCCGACAGCACCGGGAAGTCCTCGGTGAGGTACTGGCCCGGCGGCAGCACCACGTCCTCGTCGCGCGCCCTGCCCCGGAAGCCGCGGGAAACGATCGCCACGTGCCCTCCTCTCGTCCGTCGGACAGTGTCCACCCCGGTGCGCCGGAAAACTCGGTGGCTGATGGTTGGACTGTCCACCTACCGTCAGCGTCGTGGACTTCCCGATCCTCGGAACCGAGCCGCACGCGGTGGAGCTGGCCAACACGCTCCACGGCGGCGAGGACCACCTGCGCACCCGGCAGCGGGTGGACGGGTGGTTCGCCCGCGTCGGCCTGCCCGCCGTGGACGCGGGGTCGGCGCGGGTGCTGCGCGACGCCGTGCACCGGTTGTTCACCGCGGCCGTGGCCGGTGTCTCGCCGGACCGGGCCGACGTCGAGGTCGTCAACGGCTTCAGCACGCCGACGCGGCTGGAGCTGGCCTGGTCCGCCAGCGGGCCCGTGGCGCGGCACCGGGACACCGCGACCGGCGGCGCGGCCGTGCTCGGTCGCATCGCCGCCCGCGCGATCGAGCTGCTGGCCGGCCCCGACGCGCTCCGGCGCTGCACGGCACCCGGCTGCTCGCTGTTCTTCGTCCGGAACCACCCGCGCAGGCGGTGGTGCCACCCGTCGTGCGGTCACCGCGACCGCCAAGCCCGCTACCACCGCCGTCGACGGCGTCCGGAGGTGTCCCGGTGATCACGTGGCGCAGGCTGACCGAGGCGGACTTCCCGCTGCTGCGGAGCTGGCTGCTCCAGCCGCACGTGGCGCGCTGGTGGAACCACGAGACGTCGCCGGAGGCCGTGGAACGCGATTTCGGGCCCGTGGCCAGGGACGAGGAGCCGTCGGAGGACCTGCTGGTGTTCGCCGACGGCACGCCCGTCGGCCTCGTGCAGCGCTGCCGGTACGGCGACTACCCCGAGTACCTGGCGGAACTGGCGCCGATCCTGGTCGTGGACCCGGAGACCGTGAGCCTCGACTACCTCGTCGGCGACCCCGACCGGTGCGGGCGGGGACTGGGGTCGCGGATCATCGCCGCCGTCGTCGCGGCCACGTGGACCGACTACCCGGCCGCGCCCGCGGTGGTGGTGCCGGTGGCCGCGGCGAACCGGGCGTCCTGGCGAGCGCTGGAGAAGGCGGGGCTGAGCCGCGTCGCCGAGGGCGAACTGGAGCCGGACAACCCCGTCGACGACCGCGACCACGTGGTCTACCGGGTCGAGCGCGGCACCAGCGGACCGGCAGGGCCGCGGTGCCCCGGCGTCCGCCCGAGCGTCGAGGCTAGTGCGCCGACGCCGCCCCCAGCGCTTCCTCGACCGTCGGGTGCAGGGTGAAGAGCTGGTCGAGCTGGGCCGAGGCGATCGAGCGCAGCACGGCCCGCGAGGACACGACCAGGAGCATCGGGGTGCCGTTCGCCTCGCCGAGCTGGTGGTGCGCGACGAGCACGGACAGGCCCACCGAGGCGAGGAAGTCGACCTCGCTGAAGTCGACCACGACGGCGGGGCGCGACCTGTCCTGAGCGGCCGAGGCGGCCGCGAACGCGGCGGCCATGTGCTCGCCGAACGCCGGGGCCGTGTTCATGTCGATCTCGCCCGCCACGCGCAGCACCAGCGCGGACGCGAGGTCCTCGGTCGCTACCCGCAGGGGGGTGCTCCGCTCGTCGCCGGAACGCGCGTCCTGCGCGGAGTTGCGTGGCATCGTGCACCTCGTCTCGTGGTGGACCAAGTCTAGGGGGCGATCCACGATGTCGGCGTGGCAGTGCACGGCCGTGCCGCTCTACAGTCTGACGTGTGATGGGCCGTCCGCCGGGGTAGCCCCCACCAGTCGAACGCCGCCGTCCTCGAACCGACCGCGGCAGCACCAGCCGAGGAGTCAGGTGAGCACGCCGACCACCCGCCCGCAGCACGAGTTCCGTCTCGACGACCACGAGACGCCGCCGTTGTCGCAGGTGCGCGCGTGGATCAGGGCGGTGCTTGCCGACCTCGACCCCGATCTGGTCGCCGACACCGAGCTGATCGCCACCGAGCTCGCGGCGAACGCCTTCGAGCACGCGAAGGCCCCCCGGCTGATCCGCCTCGACCACCGCGGCGCGGTCGGGATCGTGCGGGTCGAGGTCGACGACGCCGCGCCGGACGTGCTGCCCAAGCCGGGGACCTCGACGCTGGGGGAGTTCCGGGGGCGCGGGCTCGTGCTGATCAAGTCCATGGGCGCCACCTGGGGTGTCGACCGGTACGGCGACCGCAAGACGGTGTGGGCGGAGATCCCCGAACCCCCAGCGTGAGCGCTTGGTCCGATCGGGGGAGACGGGCGACACACACGATCGGGTCGTGACGATCCTCGCGATGGCCGTGTCCTAGTGATGTGGAAACGACGAACTTCCACTCCACCAGGCGCGGACCAGAGGAGAAGCCATGACGAACACGATTCCCGGCACCCGCCCCGCGGGCAGCGAGGTCGCGAGGTCCAACGGCGAGGTGCGGGGGTCCTCGCTCGGGTCGACCAGCATCGCCGACGTGGTGGTGCAGAAGATCGCGGGCCTGGCCACGCGGGAGATCTCCGGGGTGCACGCGCTCGGCGGCGGGGCGGCGCGGGCGTTCAGCGCGATCCGCGAGCGCATCCCCGGCGCGTCGTCCAGCGCGGGCCAGGGCGTGTCGGTCGAGGTCGGCGAGAAGCAGGCGGCCGTCGACGTCCAGATCCTCGTGGAGTACGGCGTGCCCATCGCCGAGCTGGCGAGCGCCGTGCGCCGCAACGTGATCACCTCCGTCGAGCGCATGACGGGCTTGGAGGTCGTCGAGGTGAACATCACCGTGACCGACGTGCACATCCCCAGCGAGGACGAGGGCGCCGCTCCCGAGACCGGTCGCGTGCTGTGAGCGGTGGCGTCCGCCCGTGTCCGCTCGGCTCAGTGAGGAGGAACCCGTGACCCCCACCCAGGTCGGTCTGCTGACCGGCGTCGTCCTCGGCACGGCGGCGGCCTTCGGCGGGTTCGGCGCCTTCCTGGTCGTGCTGCTGTTCGGGGCGGTCGGGCTGGTCGTCGGCCGCGTGCTCGAAGGCAAGCTCGACCTGTCGCAGCTCACCGGTCGCGACAGGGGCTGACGATGACCGCAACGCTGGTGGACCCGGACGCCGGTCCGGGCAGTCTCACGATCTCCGACCGGACGGTGGAGCGGATCGCCGCCGCGGCGATCGGCGAGGTCGACGGCGTCGGCGGATCGGCCGCGCGGGTGCTTGGCGTCGCGGTGGGCCGGGACGAGGCAGTCCAGGTCACGGCGGTGGTCGGAGCCCGCACGACCTCGTTGGCCGTTCGGCTGTCGGTGGCCTACCCGGCCCCGGTCGCCCGCACCACCGGGGCGGCGCGGGCCCACGTGGTCCGGCGCGTCCAGGAGCTGACCGGGCTCGCCGTGACGCGGGTCGACATCACCGTCACCGCCTTGCACGGCAACACCCCGCACACCAGGAGGGTCCAGTGAAACGTCGTCCCCGCCGCGGCGCACCCGCCGTCCTCACCGCCATCGCGCTGCTCGCGGCGTGCGTGCTCGTCGCCACGGCCGCCGTCCAGGCGATCCTCGGGGAACCGGCGTTGATCGACTACCGCGCCGCGGCCGACTCCCTGCGCGCCACGCGCTGGAACGACGTCGGGCCGCTGGTCGTGGGCTGCGCGGCCGTGGTGCTCGGTCTCGTCCTGCTGCTGGCCGCGGTCCTGCCCGGCAAACCCACCGTCCTGCCGTTGCGGGACGGGGAGACGGCGTTCGAGTCCGGCGCGTCCCGGCGCAGCTACCGCAGCACGCTGCGGGCCGCCGCGTCCGCTGTGGACGGTGTCAGCGGAGCCGCGTTGTCGGTCGGGCGCCGCAGGGTGTCCACCGTCGTGCGGACCGAGCGGACCACCACCGACGGGCTCGCCGACGCCGTGCGCGCCTCCCTCGACCACCGGCTCGACCAGATCGCCCCCGAGGACCGTCCCGAACTGAAGATCAAGATCAAGGCCGCCAGGAGCGAGTCGTGACCAACCTCAACCGCCCCGCCCGCCTCAACCGCGTCCTGCTCGGGGTCATCGGGGCGGTGCTGCTCGCGGCGGGCGCCGTCACCCTCGCGACGCACTTCGGGCTGCTGCCGGCGGTCGCGTCGGACGCGCCGCTGGTGCCGGAACTGGCCGATCCACCCACCTGGGCGTTCTACGCGGCGGCCGGGGTGGCCGTGGTGATCGGGTTGCTGTGCCTGCGCTGGCTCCTCGCGCAGCTCGCCCGCGCCCCGAAGACCCACACCTGGCGCTTCGAGCAGGACCCCGACCTCGGCCGCACGGAACTCGCCGCGAGCACCGCCGTCGCCCCGTTCGTCGAGGAGGTCACCGCTTATCCGGGTGTGCACGCCGTGCGCGCGACCCTGGCTGGCCACCGTGACGCGCCCGCGCTGGCCATGGTCGTCAGCGCCGAGCAGGACGGCGACCTCACCGAGATCCGCCGCCGGATCGACGCGGTCGGCCTCCCGCGCCTGCGCCAGGCGCTCGACCTGGACGAGGTGCCGGTGACCATCGAGTTCAGGTTCTCCAGCACGACCGGTGTCCGCTGACCGCGGTCGCGGCGTTCCGCCAGCAGGGAGTTGGTTCGAGATGTCGGAAGCGTCGGCCGCCACGATCACGATCGGGGCCCGGCGGGGAGTGGTGGTGCTGAGGTGTTCCGGTGAGGTCGACATGACGTCGGCGGTCGCGCTGCGGGACGCGATCGACAAGGCGTTCACCGACGACCCGCCCGCGCTGGTGATCGACCTCGTCGACGTGGTGTTCTTCAGCTCGCCCGGGATCTCCGCGCTCATCGCGGCCCAGGGGCGGGCGGACGCCGCGGGCGTGGCGCTCGCCGTGGCCGCCGCGAGCCGGTCGGTGCTGCGCCCGCTGGAGGTGACGACCGTCGACCTGATCCTCACCCTGCGCCCGTCGGTGGACGAGGCGCTGGCCGCGCTGGTGTCAGTTCGGGGCGGGTGGTGAGGTTGAAGTGAGGATGTTTCGGGGTATGTCGTGGTGACCGGCTGACCTGGTCAGCCGGTAGGGCCGGAACAGGGCCCGCTCCGACCCGTCCTCGCGTTGAGCAGCCAGCGCCGGTGACGGACTCGGGGAGAGGGACGTGGTGCGAGCCCACCCGGACAACCGCTGGCTCGGTCGGGCTCGCACCACTGCCTGGTCCGCCCGTGGTCGTCGGGGGTTGAGCGGCCGGAAGTGCTTCGGACACCGGTGGGGTGCGCCCGGTGCGGGAGTGGGATGACGGGCGGGGGACCGGGAGCGCCCGGTGTGGACCGGGGGGTGACCAGTGGGGGCCGGGGTGACCGGGGGTGACCGGTGTGGACCGGGGTGACCGGTGATGGACCACCGGTGGTCGGTGGTGGACCACGGCTGGTCGGTGGTGGACCACAGGTAGTCGGTGGGGGACAGGGCTGTGGTCAGGTCTGTTGGTGCGTCCTGGTGGTGGGTGCTGACGATTGCGTCGTAGTGGGTCACGCTGCTGCCATGCCGCCTGCCAGCGGTTGGTAGTCGGGTCTTGCCGGGGGTTGGCCCAGACGATCCGGTGCGTGACACGTGAGATGCTCGCCATCCTGTCGCCGGGGTGGCGGGATCGCCGGTTCCCCAGCGTGCGAGGTGATTACCACCACCGCTTCCCGCGCGGGTGCGGCGCGGTGGCGTTCGCAGCACGAACCGGCGCACCAGGTCCGCCAGAGCGGCCAACTCGGCGGGTGTGAGGTCGGTGAGGTCCTTGCGCCCCGGCAGGCCTCGCGGGGTGGAGCGCTGCGTCGGGGTCCGCGCCGTCCCTCACCCGCGCCCGCCGGCTGTCGCGCGGACCGAGGGTGCCCGCTCGGTGTCCTCCGGCTCGCGGCTCGTGCTCCGACGACTCCCGAACGGCGTTCGACCCAGGCCGCGTGGACGGCACCGCCCGCGAACCCATCTGTTCAGTGAACGCTTCACGGAGTCGTCGGCTCCGGGTGAACGCGTGTTTGATTTCTGTTAAACAGCGGCGGCGACGGAGAATATAGGTGAGACGTGCTCAATTGGGACGCGCGTGGTGCCCTTCTCGTCCGGTGGCTAAACATCTGAATTTTTGATCTCGAATAGTGGTGTTCGCGCGGTCGAATCCTCCTTTCGGCGGTGTCGTCGGCACTGTGGACACGGCACGGTGTGCTGATCTGTGGTCCGCGACCGGTTCGGTCGCGGGGATTCCACTCGGCCACCGGAAACCGGTGGGTCCGCTTCCACATCCGAGGCAGGACGAGAAGAAGGAGAACGCCGTGGACGACAACGCCACCTTCCAGGTGCTGGTCAACGACGAGGAGCAGCACTCGCTGTGGCCAGTGGGGAAAGAACTCCCCGAGGGCTGGAGCAGAGTCGGCAAGGAGGGGACCAGGCAGGAGTGCATGGACCACGTGGACGCGGTCTGGACGGACATGCGGCCCCGCAGCCTCCGCGAGCGGATGGCGGTGGACTCGCAGGCCTGACCACCTCCTGAGCGCCGGGTCGCGGGCCCGCTCGCCCTGTCGGGGCGGGGTGGGAGCGCACACCGCCGTCGTGTCGCCGACCCCGGTCGCACCTCGACCGGGGTCCGTCTTCGTTCGGCGACCGGTGGGGTGTGCCCGTTCGCCTCAAAGCGGTTGAAACATGGCATTCGAGTGAATCGAGCAGGGCTGTGACAGGCCTTCCGTGCGATTCCACCCTGTTCCGGTCGAGGTCGATATCGGCTTCCGGGAGATGCGTAACCTCGGCGGTCGTGGCTCGTTGGGCCAAACGTAAAGGACTACCGGTCGTTTCATTGTCGGGTGGAATTTCGGCGGTGTCGAAGTTCTAGGCATGGAAGAACGAAAAAGTGGGTACATGGTGGCGTCGGGCCCTTCGCGGCTCGGCTCCAGGCGGCTCGGCGGACGTGATAATGGCGTTCGGTCGAGTCGTCGTCGCTACAGGTCCGGTGGGCACGCGTCTTTGTCGTGGCTGGAAACAGTTCGTCGGGAAATGCGCGCCGCTCGTCGGCGAGGGAGGATAATAGTGGAACACTTATACGAGGCTCTGGAGAGATCGGCCCGCCGCAACGACGTCCCCGGAGCGCAGCTGGTCGTGTGGCACGGCGGTGAGGCCCACGAGTTCGAGTTCGGCGAGGAACGGCACGGCACGGGTCGCGCGGTGCGGCGCGACAGCAAGGTGCCCATCGGTTCGATCACCAAGACCTTCACCGCGACCCTGCTGATGGTGCTGGTGTCCGACGGCGACGTCGACCTGGACGAGCCGGTCGCGGAGTACCTGCCGGAGGTCCGGCAGGCGGGCGGCCCGGCCGCCGAGCTGCTCACCGCCCGCCACCTGCTCAGCCACACCGGGGGACTGCACTCCGAGGTCGCGTCCGCCCCCGACGGGCGCTCGCCCCTGGCGGCCTCCCTCCTGGACCTCCTCCAGCTCCCCGGCGCGGGATTCTCCTACTCCAACACCGGTTACGCGCTCATCGGTAGCCTGGTCGAGGTCGTGACCGGCATGACGTGGGCCGAGGCGGTCCGGACGATCCTGCTCAAGCCTCTCGACATCACCTGCGGGTTCACCGCGGACCACACCTCCGCGCACACCGAGCCGCCGACGGCGAGCGGCCACACCGTCAACCACGCCCTGCGCCTGGTCCGCCCGGTCGAGCAGGAGCTGCTGTCGGTCGAGGCCCCCGCCGGTGGACTCGCCGCGAGCGCCGCGGACCTGGTCGAGCTCGCGAGGATGCACCTGCGCCCCGAGCACGGCGGCCTCGACCACGACCTCGTCACCGCCGAGCACCTCGCCGAGATGCGCCGCCCCCTCCCCGCCGCCGAACCGTTCGGCCTGGCCGACGGCTGGGCCCTCGGCCTCGCGGTGTTCCGCAACGGCGGCACCTGCTGGCTCGGCCACGACGGCACGGCCGACGGCACCTCGTGCCACCTGCGCTTCGACCCGGAGTCGGGCACGGTCGTAGCCCTGACCGCCAACTCCGTCACGGGTTCCGCCCTGTGGCGGGAACTGCTCCCCGACCTGCGTTCCGCGGGCATCGACGTCGACGAGCGCGTCGCGACGGTCGACGAGACCCCCCGCAGGCCCATCCCGCGCGACTGCACCGGCACCTACGTCAACGGCGACACCGCCTACGCGGTGGTCGAACGAGGTGACGAGCTGCACCTGGTCGTCGACGACGAACCCGCGGCGCGACTCGCCGTCCACGAGGGGTTCGTCTTCTCGGTGACGGACCTGGCCAACGGCGCGACCGGCCACCCCGGTCGCTTCCTGCGCGACCCCCGCAGCGGTCGGATCGACCGCATCCAGATCGGCGGTCGGGTCGCGGGCCGACTGCTGCGCGACGTGGCCTGACCCGCGCGCCCGCTCACCTCAAGCCCAGAACCCCCTCGTTCCCGTGGCGCTGCACCGCGCCCGAAAAAGGTTGGACGGCGATGACGCTCCCCGACACCGTGCCCGCCACGCTGGCTGGCGGTTCGCTTCCCCCCGACTGCCACGACCGCACCATCGTCGACCTGTTCGCCGAACAGGTCCTGCGCGCACCCGACGCCGTCGCGGTGGTCGCGCACGACGAGGAGTGCACCTACGCCGAGCTGGACGCGCGCTCCGACCGGCTCGCCCGACGCCTGCGACGTCTCGGGGTACGGCCGGAACGGCCCGTCGGGGTGCTGGCCGAGCGCTCGGTGGACCTCGTGGCCGCCCTGCTGGCCGTGCTGAAGGCCGGTGGCGCCTACGTGCCGCTGGACTCCCGCGCGCCCGCCGAGCGGATGACGGCGGTCCTGGCGGAAGCCGGGGTTTCGGTGCTGCTGACCGACGACGCGTGGCGGGCCGTCGCCGAGCGCGTCCACGGCGGCGACCTGCTCGCCGTGGACGGTGCGGCGGCGGACGAGCCCGCCGACGGCCCGAACGCGGTGGTGCACCCGGACAACCTGGCGTACGTCGTGTTCACGTCGGGGTCGACGGGAGTGCCCAAGGGGGTGGCGGCGCGGCACCGCGACGTCGTGGACCTCGCCCGCGACGCCCGGTTCGCCACCGGCGCGCACGACCGGGTGCTGGTGCACTCGCCGATCGCGTTCGACGCGTCGACCTACGAGCTGTGGGTGCCGCTGCTCACGGGCGGCGCGGTCGTGGTGGCCCCTCCCGGCGACGTGGACGGGCGGGTGCTGCGGGACGTCATCGGCGGGCACGGCGTGACGGCGATCTTCGTGACCTCGGGCCTGTTCCGGGTGCTGGCGCAGGACGACCCGGCCTGCCTCGCCGGGCTGCGCGAGGTGTGGACCGGCGGCGACGTGGTGCCGGCCGCGGCGGTGCGGCGGGTGGTGGAGGCGTGCCCCGGCACCACCGTGGTGGACGTCTACGGCCCCACCGAGACCACCACCTTCGCGACCTCGCACCCCATGACCGACCTCGGCGCGGTCCCCGACGTGCTGCCCATCGGCACGGCCCTGGACGGGATGCGCCTGCACGTGCTGGACGAGGACCTGCGCCCGGTGCCCGACGGCGAGATCGGTGAGCTGCACATCGCGGGCTCCGGTCTCGCCCGCGGCTACCTGAACCGCCCCGGCCTGACGGCCGAGCGGTTCCTGGCCGACCCGTTCGGCGAGCCGGGGCAGCGGATGTACCGCACCGGTGACCTGGTCCGGTGGACGCCGGAGGGCACCGTCGACTTCGTCGGCCGCACGGACGACCAGGTCAAGGTGCGCGGTTTCCGCATCGAGACCGCCGAGGTCGAGGCGGTGCTGGCCCGGCACCCCGGCGTGGCGCAGGCCGCCGTGCAGGCGCGCGTGGACCGGACCGGCACCAAGCGCCTGGTCGCCTACGTCGTCCCGGCCGACGGCACGGCACCGTCCGACGACGACCTGCGCGAGGCCGTCCTGCGGTCGCTGCCCGACTACATGGCACCGTCCGCGTTCGTCCTGCTGGACCGCCTTCCGTTGAACACCAACGGGAAGGTCGACCGCAAGGGCCTGCCCGAACCCGAGTGGCACACCGACCGGCGCTCCGGACGCACGTCGCCCCGGACCCCGACCGAGAGCGCGGTCGCGAGTGCCTGGGCCGAGGTGCTCGGGCTGGCCGCCGACGGGGTCGCCGCCGAGGACGACTTCGTGTCCCTCGGCGGCGACTCCATCCAGGCCATGCGCGTGGTCTCCCGGCTGCGCTCGGCGCTGGACGTGCCCCTGTCGTCCCGCGACCTGTTCGACGCGCGCACCGTCGCCGGGCTCGCCGAACTGGTCGCCGACCGCGGTCCCTCGGGAGCGGAGGACCGGATCGCCCCCGCCCCGCGCGACGGCGCGGTACCGCTGTCCCCTGTGCAGCAGCGGCTGTGGTTCCTGCACCGGCTCGACCCCTCCGCCACCGACTACAACACCGGTGTCGGGCTGAGGCTCTCCGGTCCGCTGGACCTCGCCGCCCTGCGGACCGCGCTGGACGGGCTGGTCGACCGGCACGAGGTCATGCGGACCACCTACGAGGAGGTCGACGGCGTCGGCGTCCAGGTCGTCGCCCCGCGCGGGAGCGTGCCGCTGCGGGTGGCCGACCTGTCCGATGTGGACCCCGCCGACCGCGACGGCGCCCTGGACCGGCTGTGCGCCGAGGAGTTGACGACGCCGTTCGACCTGCGGGTCGGCCCCGTGGCCCGCGCCGTGCTCGCCCGGCTGGCCGAGGACGACCACGTGCTGCTGCTCGACCAGCACCACATCGCCACCGACGGCTGGTCGATCCGCGTGCAGGTCGACGACCTCCTGGAGCTGTACCGGGCCGCCGTCCGAAGACGCCCGGCCGACCTGCGCCCGCTGCCCGTCCGGTACGCGGACTTCGCGGTGTGGCAGCGCCACCGCCTCGACGACCCGGCCCTGGCGGACGAGCTGGACCACTGGCGGCGCGGGCTCGCCGACCTCGAACCGCTCGACCTCCCCACCGACCGGCCCCGCCCCGCGCGTCGCACCACGGCGGGCGCCGTGCACCGCGAACCCCTGCCGGGCGCACTGGTGGACCGCCTGGCCGAGGTGGGCCGGGCCAGCGGCACCACCCTGTTCACCACGCTGGCAGCCGCCGTGCAGCTGCTGCTGGCCCGCTACACCGGGCGGCGCGACGTGGCCGTGGGCACCGCGTCGGCGGGCCGCGGCCGACCGGAGCTGGACCACGTCGTCGGCTTCTTCGTCAACACCCTCGTCCTGCGGTCCGAAGTGGACCCCTCCGCGCCGTTCGACCGGTTCCTGGCCGAGGTCAGGGAGACCGTGCTCGACACGTTCGCCCACGACGAGGTGCCGTTCGACCGGCTGGTCGACGAACTGCGGCCCGACCGCGACCCCAGCCGCACGCCGCTGGTCCAGGCGCTCGTCCTGCTCCAGCAGGAGATGGTGCGGCCGACCGCGGTCGACGCGCTGCGCGTCACCGAGCACCACCTGCCGCGACCGAGTGCCCGGTTCGAGCTGCTGGTCGAGTTCTGGCCCCGCGACGGCTCGCTCGACCTCTCCGTGGAGTACAACACCGACCTGTGGGACGCCGCCACGGTCGAGCGGATGGCCGGGCACCTGAGGGTCCTGCTGGAGGCCGTCGCCGCCGACCCCGGCCGCCCGGTCGGGGAACTCCCGCTGCTCGGTCCCGACGAGCGCCGGGTCCTGGCGGAGTGGAACGACACCCGCCACGACCGCCCGCCCGCCACGATCACCTCCCTCTTCGCCGAGCAGGTCCGCCGCACGCCCGACGCGCGGGCCGTGGTCGCCGACGGCACCGCGCTCACCTACGCGGAGCTGGACGCCCGCGCCAACCGCCTCGCCCACCACCTGCTGCGCCGCGGTCTGCGCGCGGGTGAGCCGGTGGCGCTGCTGCTGGGCCGCTCGACCCACCTCGTCGTCGCCGAACTGGCCGTGGTCAAGGCGGGCGGGGCGTACGTGCCGCTCGACACCAGGGCGCCCGCCGAGCGGTTGGCGGTGCTGCTGGCCGAGAACGGCGCCTGCGTGCTCCTCACCGACCGGACGTGGCGCGCCACCGCCGACGAGGTCCACGACGGCCGCGTGGTCGACCTGGACGCCGTCGATCTGGACGCGGAACCGGCCACCGGGCCCGACGTGGCCGTGCGCCCGGACGACCCGGCCTACGTCATGCACACCTCGGGGTCCACCGGGGTGCCGAAGGGCGTGGCGGTGCGGCACCGCGACGTGACCGACCTCGTCCGCGACCAGCGGTTCGCGGGCGGCGCGCACGACCGGGTCCTGCTGCACTCCGCGCCCGCGTTCGACGCCACCACCTACGAGCTGTGGGTGCCGCTGCTCAACGGCGGCACGGTCGTCACCGCCCCGGTCGGCGACCTCGACGCGGACCTCCTGCGCGACCTGATCACCCGGCACGGCGTGACGGGCCTGTGGCTGACCGCCGGGTTGTTCCGCGCCGTGGCGCAGGACGACCCCGCCGCGCTGGCGGGCCTGCGCGAGGTCTGGACCGGCGGTGACGTCGTGCCCGCCGCCGCGGTCCGGCGGGTCCTGCGGGCGTGCCCCGGAACCGCCGTGGTCGACGGCTACGGCCCCACCGAGACCACCACGTTCGCCACCGCGCACCGCATGGCCGACCCCGACGCCGTCCCGGACGTGGTGCCCATCGGCCGTCCGCTGGACGGGATGCGCGTCCACGTGCTCGACGAGGCGCTGTCGCCGACCCCGATCGGCGTGCCGGGCGAGCTGTTCATCGCGGGCGCGGGCCTGGCCCTCGGCTACGCGGGCCGCCCCGGCCTGACCGCCTCCCGCTTCGTCGCCGACCCGTTCGGCGCGCCGGGGGAGCGGATGTACCGCACCGGCGACCTGGTGCGGTGGAAGGCCGACGGCACGGTGGAGTTCGTCGGCCGCACCGACGACCAGGTCAAGATCCGCGGGTTCCGGGTCGAGCCCGGCGAGGTCGACACGGCCCTGTCGGCGCACCCCGGCGTGGCCCAGTCGGTGACGGTCGTGCGCGCCGACGACACCGGGCGCAAGCGGCTGGTCGCGTACCTGACCGCGCGGGGCGCACCGCCGGACGTGGCCGCGCTGCGGGAGTTCCTCGGTCGCGCGCTGCCCGACTACCTCGTGCCGTCGGCGTTCGTCGTCGTGGACGCGCTGCCGCTCAACGCCAGCGGCAAGGTCGACCGGCGCGCCCTGCCCGACCCGGAGTGGGCCACCCCCGGCACCGCCCACGTGGCGCCCGCCGACGGGCCGGAGGCCGTGCTGGCGGGCATCTGGGCGGACCTGCTCGGCGTCGACCGGGTGGGAGCCCGCGACAACTTCTTCGAGCTGGGCGGCGACTCCATCCTCAGCATCCAGGTCGTGTCCCGCGCCCGCCGCGCCGGACTCGCGCTCACCCCCGGCGACCTGTTCCGCCACCCCACCGTGGCCGCGCTCGCCGCCGCCGCGTCCACCTCGGGGCAGTCCGAGGTCGACCAGGGAGCGGTGGCGGGCGAGGTGCCGCTCACCCCGGTGCAGCGGTGGCTGTTCGCCACGAACCCCGACCACCCCGAGCACTTCTCCCAGGTCCTCACCGCGGAACTGGCGGAGGACGTCGACGTGGCCGCGCTGCGGACGGCGCTGGCGGCGCTGGTGGAGCACCACGACGCGCTGCGGATGCGGTTCGAGCGCACGGGATCGGGCTGGCGGCAGCACAACGCGCCGGTGGAGCGGGCCGACGTCCTGACCGCGCACCGGTCGGCGGGCTTCGACCTCGCGAGCGGGCCGCTCCTCGGTGCCGTGCTGGAGGGGAACCTGCTGCGCCTGGACATCCACCACCTCGTCGTGGACGGCGTCTCGTGGCGCGTCCTGCTGGAGGACCTCGTCACGGCCTACGACCAGGCCGCGCGCGGCGAGCCCGTTCGGCTGGCCGCCAAGACCACCTCGTTCCGCGACTGGTCGCACCGGCTGGCCCGGCACACCGCCGACGGCGGCTTCGACGACGAGCGGGACCACTGGGCCGGGGTCGCCGAGGTGGACCCGTCGCTCCCGGTCGACCGCGGTGGCCCCAACACCGCCGGGTCCACGCGCGCCGTGTCGGTCCGGCTCGACCGCGAGACCACCAGGGCGTTGCTCCAGGACGTGCCCGCCGCGTACCGCACGCAGGTCAACGACGTGCTGCTGAGCGCGGTCGGGCGGGTGCTGGCCGACTGGACCGGCAGGAGCCGGGTACCGGTGGACCTGGAGGGCCACGGCCGCGAGGACCTGATCGACGGCGTCGACCTGTCCCGCACGGTCGGCTGGTTCACGTCGATCTTCCCCGTCGTGCTGGACGTCCCCGACGGCGACTGGGGCGCGGTCCTCAAGTCGGTGAAGGAGCGGCTGCGCGCGGTGCCCCGCAGGGGAATCGGCTACGGCGCCCTGCACGAGCCCGGCGGCACCGGGCCGCTGGTCAGCGTCAACTACCTGGGCAGGCTCGACTGGTCGGCCGTGGAGGGCGGCGTGCTGCGCGCCGTGCGCGGCAGCCTGGAACTCGACAGCGCGCCCGACGCCCCGCGACCGCACCTGCTCGACGTGGTCGGCGCCGTCGAGCACGGCTGCCTCGACCTCACCTGGTACTTCAGCGACCAGGTGCACGACGAGTCGACCGTGCGGCGCCTGGCGGAGGCGGTGGCGAACGCGCTGCGCGAGGTCGTGGCGTTCTGCGCCCGGCCCGGTTCCGGTGGCCGGACCCCGTCGGACTTCCCGCTGGCAGGCCTGGACCAGGCCGCGGTGGACCGGCTGGTCGGCGACGGCCGGGACGTGGAGGACGTCTACCCGCTGACCCCGATGCAGGCGGGCATGGTCTTCCACGGCCTGGTCGACGGCGCGACCTCCGGCGCCTACTTCAACCAGATCCGGTTCCGGCTGTCCGGCGTGACCGACCCGAGGGCGCTGGGCGAGGCCTGGCAGCGGGTCGTGGACCGCAACGCCGTGCTGCGCGGCGAGGTCGTGTGGGACGGGCTGCCCGAGCCGGTGCAGCGCGTGCGCCGCCGCGTCACCCTGCCCGTGACCCACCTCGACTGGACCGGGCTCGACGTCGACGAGGAACTGCGGGGCCTGCTGGACCGCGACCGCGCCGCCGGGCTGGACCTCGGCACGGCGCCGCTGATGCGCGTGGCCGTGGCCCGGCTGTCGGACGACGAGGTGCTGGTGCTGTGGACGTTCCACCACGTCCTGCTCGACGGGTGGAGCGCGGCCCAGCTGTTCGCGGAGGTGTGCGAGCACCACGCGGCCGTCACCACGGGTACGGCGGGACCCACCACCGACCGCCACCCCTTCCACGACTACCTGCACTGGCTGGACCGGCAGGACCTGGCGGAGGCCGAGCGGTACTGGCGGCGGGTGCTCGACGGCTTCGACGAGACCACCCCGCTGCCCTACGACCGCCGCCCGGTCGAGGCCCACCGGGCCGAGTCGGGCGGCACCGCCCGGTTCGAGCTGAGCGCCGAGCGCACCGAACGGCTGCGCGAGGCCGCCCAGCGCAACGGCCTGACCGTGAACACCGTCGTGCAGGGCATGTGGGCGCTGCTGCTCGCCCGCTGCGGCGGCACGTCCGACGTCGTCTTCGGCACCACCGTCTCCGGCAGGCCCGCCGACCTCGCGGGCGTCGAGTCGATGGTGGGCATGTTCATCAACACCGTGCCCACGAGGATCTCCGTCGACCGGGGGCGGGACCAGGTGTCGTGGCTGCGCGAACTCCAGGCCGAGCAGGCCGAGGCGCGGCGCTTCGACCACGTGCCGCTGGCCCAGCTGCGCGGGTGGAGCGCACTGCCCGGCGGGGCGAACCTGTTCGACAGCATCCTGGTGTTCGAGAACTACCCGTTCGACGACGGCGCCACGGCCGCGCACGGCCTGCGGCTGCACGACGTGCGGGCGGACGAGCCCACGAACTACGCGCTCACCGTCGTGGTCTCGCCCGGCAGGCGCCTCGTGGTCGACCTCGACCACGACCCGGCCCTGTTCGACGAGGCGACGGTGCGGCGGCTGGGACGGCACCTGCTGGCGCTGCTGGACGACGTGCTCGCGGACCCTGAGCGCCCGCTGGACGACCTGCGGCTGCTCGACGACGCCGAGCGCCACCAGGTGCTGGTGGAGTGGAACCCCACCGGGCGCGACTACCCGGTGGACACCCTGCCCGCCCTGTTCGCCGCGCAGGCCGCCCGCACGCCCGACGCCGTGGCCGTCACCTGCGACGGCGAGGGCCTGACCTACGCCGAGCTGGACGCCCGCGCCAACCGGCTGGCCCACGCGCTCGTGGAGCGGGGCGCCGGACCGGAGCGGTACGTCGCGCTGCGGCTGCCGCGGTCGACCGACCTGGTCGTGGCCGTGCTCGGCGTGCTGAAGTCCGGCGCCGCCTACCTGCCGATCGACCCGTCCTACCCGGCCGACCGGGTGGCGGGCATGGTCGAGGACACCCGGCCGGTGGCCGTGCTGGCGGAGCTGCCCGACGTGTCCGACCGGCCCGCCACCGCGCCCGAGGTCGCGCTGCGCCCGGAGAACCCCGCCTACGTCATCTACACCTCGGGGTCCACCGGCAAGCCCAAGGGCGTCGTCGTCCCGCACGCCAACGTGGCCCGGCTGTTCTCGGCCACCGACCACTGGTTCGGCTTCGGACCGGACGACGTGTGGACGCTGTTCCACAGCTACGCCTTCGACTTCTCGGTGTGGGAGCTGTGGGGTCCGCTGCTGCGCGGCGGACGGCTCGTCGTCGTGCCGCACGAGGTGTCGCGGTCGCCGGGCGACTTCGCCGCGCTGCTGGCGCGGGAGCGCGTCACGGTGCTCAACCAGACGCCCTCGGCGTTCTACCAGCTCATCGCCGAGCGGCCCGAGGGTCTGTGCCTGCGGTTCGTCGTCTTCGGCGGCGAGGCGCTGGACGTGCGCAAGCTGGCGGCGTGGGACGGTCCCGGCGAGCTGATCAACATGTACGGCATCACCGAGACCACCGTGCACGTCACGTGGACGCCCGCCGACGGCTCGGTCGGCGAACCCATCCCGGACCTGCGCGTGTACGTCCTGGACGAGGACCTGCGGCCGGTGCCGCCGGGTGTCGTCGGCGAGATGTTCGTCGCCGGGGCGGGCCTCGCGCGCGGCTACCTCAACCGGCCCGGCCTGACCGCGGCCCGCTTCGTCGCCGACCCGTTCGGTGAGCCCGGCACGCGCATGTACCGCACCGGCGACCTGGCCCGGTGGAAGGACGGCAGGCTCGACTACCTCGGCCGCGCCGACCAGCAGGTCAAGATCCGCGGCTTCCGCATCGAGTTGGGCGAGGTCGAGGCCGCCCTGGAGGCGCACGAGGACGTGACCGCGGCCGTCGCCGTCGTCCGCGAGCACGCCGGGCGCGACGTCATCGTGGCCTACGTGGTCGCCGGTCGTCCGCTGGCGGACCCGCGCGGCTTCCTGTCCAGGACGCTGCCCGAGCACATGCTGCCCTCGGCGTTCGTCCACCTCGACCGGCTCCCGCTGACCGGCAACGGCAAGCTCGACCGCAAGGCCCTGCCCGCGCCGGGGTGGGAGGCGGCGGGCACCCGGTACGTCGCACCGCGCACGGAGGCCGAACGGGCGCTCGCGGAGATCTGGGAGCGGGTCCTCGGGGTCGACCGGGTCGGGGTCGAGGACGACTTCTTCGAACTCGGCGGTGACTCCATCGTCAGCATCCAGGTGGTGTCGCGCGCCCGGCAGGCGGGCTACGGCCTGGTGCCGCGCGACCTGTTCTCCCACCCGACGGTGGCGGCGCTCGCGGCGGCCGTGCCCGCCGCGGCGACGGCGGAGACCACGCCGCAGGGACCGGTGACCGGCGAGGTGCCGCTGACGCCGATCCAGAGCTGGTTCCTCGACACCGAACCGCCGCACCCGGAGCACTTCGACCAGTCCGTCGTGGTCGAGTTCGCCGACGAGGTCGACGTGGCCGCGCTGCGGACGGCCCTGGCGGCGCTGGTGGAGCACCACGACGCGCTGCGGATGCGGTTCGAGCGCGCGGGGACCGGGTGGCGGCAGCACAACGCGCCGGTCGGGCCGGTCGACCCGCTGTCCGAGGTGGACGACGCGGGGCAGGTGCACAGCGGGTTCGACCTCGCCGGGGGACCGCTGCTGCGCGCGACGCTGCTCACACCGCGCAGGCTGCTGGTCGCCGTGCACCACCTGGTCGTGGACGGCGTGTCCTGGCGGATCCTGCTGGAGGACCTGGAAGCGGCGTACCTCCGGGCCGCGCGCGGAGAGGAGGTCGTCCTCCCCGCGAAGACCACGTCGTTCCGCGACTGGGCGCTCGCGCTGGCCGAGCACACCGCGGCGGGCGGGTTCGACGACGAGGCCGACCACTGGGCGGGCGTGACCGGCGACCCCTCCGTGCCCGTCGACCGCGACGGGACCGGCACCACCGGTTCCGTGCGCGGCGTCACCGCCGAACTGGACGCCGACCTGACCCGCGCGCTGCTCCAGGACGTGCCCTCCGTCTACCGCACGCAGGTCAACGACGTGCTGCTGAGCGCGCTGGGGCGCGTGCTGGCCGGGTGGACGGGCCGCGACCGGGTCCTGGTGGACCTGGAGGGCCACGGTCGGGACGGCGACTTCCTCGACGACGTCGACCTGTCCCGCACGGTCGGCTGGTTCACCTCGGTGTACCCGGTGGCGCTCGACGTGCCTGCGGGCGACTGGGGCGACGTGCTGAAGGCGACCAAGGAGCGCCTGCGGGCCGTGCCGCGGCGGGGCATCGGCCACGGCGCCGCACACCGCTCGCGCGGTCCGGTGGTGGCGTTCAACTACCTCGGGCAGTTCGACGGCACGGCGGGTGGGACGGCGTTCCGGACGGTCGGCGGACTGGCCGCCGACGCCGCCCCGGACACGCCCCGACCCCACCTGCTCGACGTCGTCGGCGCCGTGGAGGACAAGCGGCTCCGGCTCACCTGGTACTTCAGCGACGAGGTGCACGACGAGTCGACCGTGCGGCGCCTGGCGGAGGCGGTGGCGGACGCGCTGCGCGAGGTCGTGGCGTTCTGCGCCCGGCCCGGTTCCGGTGGCCGCACCCCGTCGGACTTCCCCCTGGCAGGCCTGGACCAGGCCGCCGTGGACAGGATCGTCGGCGACGGCCGGGACGTGGAGGACGTCTACCCGCTCACCCCGATGCAGGCGGGCATGGTCTTCCACAGCCTCTCCCACGGCAGGGAGGGCCTGTACACCGAACGGATCTCCTTCGTCCTCGACGGTGTCGCGGACCTCGCCGCACTGGCCCGCTCGTGGCGTGAGGTGGTCGCGCGGACGCCGGTCCTGCGCAGCCGCGTCGTGTGGGAGGGCGTCGACCGGCCGGTGCAGGTCGTGTGCCGAGACGTCGACCTGCCGATCTCCGACGTCGACGGGGGCGGAGAGCTGGACCTCGGCACCGCGCCGCTGATGCGTCTGGTGCTGACCCGCGAGTCCGCGACGGCCGTGCGGGTCGGGTGGACGTTCCACCACGTGCTGCTGGACGGGTGGAGCACGTTCCAGGTGCTGACCGACGTCCTCGCCTGCTACGCCGCCCTCACCGCGGGCCGCGAACCCGACCTCGTGGCGCGCCGCCCGTTCGGCGACTACCTGCGCTGGCTGTCCACCCAGGACCCGCGCGAGGCTGAGGAGCACTGGCGGCGGGTGCTCGCCGGGTTCACCGCGCCCACTCCGCTGCCGCTCGACCGGCAGGCGGAGCCCGGCCACGCCACCCGCTCCACCGAGTGGACCACCCGCACGCTGCCCGGCGGCGGGCTGCGCGACTTCGCCCAGCGGTGCGGCCTGACCCTCAACGCCGTGGTGCAGGGCGCGTGGGCCCTGCTGCTGTCGCGCTACAGCGGGCAGCGCGACGTCTGCTTCGGCTCCACCGTGTCCGGCCGCCCGGCCGACCTGCCCGGCGTGGACGCCATCACGGGCATGTTCATCAACACCCTGCCGGTGCGGACCGAGGTCGTGGAGGACGAGCCGGTCGCGGTGTGGCTGCGGCGGTTGCAGACCGAGCAGGCCGAGGCCCGGCGGTTCGAGCACGTGGCGCTCGCGGACCTGCGGGCGTGGAGCGGGGCCGAGCTGTTCGACAGCATCCTGGTGTTCGAGAACTACCCGGTCGACGAGGCCGCCGCCCACGGCGTCGTGGTGCGCGACCTGGACGCCGTGGAGACGACCAACTACCCGCTCAGCGTGGGCGTCCGACCCGGCGAGGACCTGGAGTTCCGGCTCAGCTACGACCCGGCGCTGTTCGACGCCGCCACGGTCGAGCGCGTCGCCGGGCACCTGACCCGCGCCCTGCTCGGCCTGACCGCCGACCCCGACCGGGCGGTGGGGGAGGTCGACGTCCTGGACGACGCCGACCGGCGGATCGTCCTGCCCGACCGCGTCCGCACCAGCGCTCCTGAGGCGACGGTGGCCGAGCTGGTCGCCGCGCGGGTGGACCGCACGCCCGACGCGACGGCCGTCGTCGCGGACGGCACGTCGCTCACCTACACCGAGCTGGACGCGCGCGCCAACCGGCTGGCGCACCGGCTGATCGCGCTCGGCGTGCGTCCCGAGGACCGCGTGGGGCTGCTGCTGCGCCGCTCGGCCGATGTCGTGGTCGCGGTGCTCGCCGTGCTCAAGGCGGGAGGCGCGTACCTGCCGCTGGACAGCCGCGCGCCCGTCGAGCGGCAGCGGCTGGTGCTGGAGCAGGCGGGCAGCAGGGTCCTGGTCACCGACCGGGACACCACCCCGTTCGACTGCCACGTCGTCGTCCCGGACGGTGGGGTTTCGGCGGAGCGGCCCAGGGCGGTCGCGCACCCGGACGGCCTGGCCTACGTCGAGTTCACCTCCGGCTCCACCGGCACGCCCAAGGGCGTCGCCGTGCGGCACCGGGACGTGGTGGCGCTGGCGCTGGACCCGCGCTTCGACGGTCCGGCCCACCGCGCCGTGCTCGTGCACTCCCCGCTGGCGTTCGACGCATCCACCTACGAGCTGTGGGTGCCGCTGCTGCGCGGCGGCCGCGTCGTCGTCGCCCCTCCGGACGAGCTCGACGCCGCCGTGCTGCGGGAGCTGATCACCACGCACGGTGTGACGGCGCTGTGGCTCACCGCGGGCCTGTTCCGCGTCCTGGCCCAGGACTCGCCCGACTGCCTGGCGGGGGTCGCCGAGGTGTGGACCGGCGGCGACGTCGTCCCGGCCGCGGCGGTCCGGCGCGTCATGGCGGCGTGCCCCGGCCTGGTCGTGGTCGACGGGTACGGGCCGACCGAGACCACCACGTTCGCGTCGGCCCACCGGATGCCCGACCTCGACCACGTGCCCGACACCGTGCCCATCGGCACACCGCTGGACGGCGTGTCCGCGTACGTGCTGGACGACCGGCTGCGGCCGGTGCCGGTCGGCGTGCCCGGCGAGCTGTACCTCGCGGGTGCCGGGCTGGCCCGCGGCTACCTCGACCGGCCCGGCCTCACCGCGGCCCGGTTCGTGGCCTGCCCGTTCGCCGGGCCGGGGGAGCGGATGTACCGCACCGGCGACGTCGTGCGGTGGCTGCCGAGCGGCGAGCTGGAGTTCGCGGGCCGCGCCGACGACCAGGTCAAGCTGCGGGGCTTCCGCATCGAGCTGGGCGAGGTCGAAGCCGTGCTCGGCCGCCACCCCGACGTGGGCGGGCTGGTCGTGGTGGTCCGCGACGACGCGCTCGGCGGCAAGCAGCTCGTGGCCTACCTCGTGCCCGCCGATCCCGGCCGCGCACCCGACCCGGCCGACCTCGCCGCGTTCACCGGGCGCCACCTGCCCGACTACATGGTGCCGTCGGTGTTCACGGTGCTCGACGCGCTGCCGTTGAGCACCAACGGGAAGGTCGACCGGGCCGCGCTGCCCTCGCCGTCCGCCCCCGCTCCCGCCGCGCGGTACGTGGCGCCCCGGACCGACACCGAACAGGTGATGGCCGGGATCTGGGAGGAGGCGCTGGGCGTTCCGCGCGTCGGCGTCGAGGACGACTTCACCGCCCTCGGCGGCGACTCCATGCGGAGCCTGCTCGTCACCTCCCGCTGCCGCGCGGCCTTCGACGTGCCGCTGACCCCGCACGACGTCCTGACCAGCCGCACGGTCGCCGCCCTGGCGCTGCTGGTCGAGGAGAAGATCCTGCTCGAACTCGAACGAGTCGCCTTCGATGACGGCGTCACCCCGGACCTGTGAGGAGAGACCACACCATGTCGTCGTCGATCGAGGACCGCATCGCCGCACTCCCCCCGCACCTGCGCGAGCAGATGCGCCGCCGCCTCTCGGGCCGGTCCGAGAGGACCGGCACCATCACGCCGGTCGATCGGGACCGCCCGCTGCCGCTGTCGTTCCCCCAGCAGCGCCTGTGGTTCCTGGACCGGTTCCAGCCGGGGGGTTCGGGGTACAACAGCGCGCTGGCGCTGCGCCTGACCGGGCGCCTCGACGGGGAGGCGCTGACCGCCGCGCTGCGCGGCCTTGTGGCCCGCCACGAGTCGCTGCGCACCACGCTCGCCGAGGTCGACGGGCGCGGCACGCAGGTCGTGCACCCGCCGTTCGACCTGGCCGTGCCCGTGGTCGAGCAGCGCGATCCCGCCGGGCTGGACGAGGTGCTGGTGGAGGAGTACTCCCGCCCCTTCGACCTGGAACGGGGTCCGCTGGTGCGGGCGCTGCTGGTCCGGGTCGCCGACGACGAGCACGTGCTGCTGGTGACCGCGCACCACGTCGTCACCGACGGCTGGTCGATGGGCGTGCTCACCGAGGAGCTGGGCGAGCTGTACGGCGCCGCCGTGAGCGGCCGGGAGGCGGCGCTGCCCGCGCTGCCGGTCCAGTACGCCGACTTCGCCGCCTGGCAGCGCGAACGCCTGTCCGACGACGTGCTGCGCGGCCACCTCGACCACTGGACGCGGCTCCTCGCGGGCACCTCCCCGCTGGAACTGCCGACCGACCGCCCCCGGCCGCCGGTGCGCACGACCCGCGGCGCCGCGCACGCGTTCACGGTGCCCGCGCCGGTCACCGCGGCGCTGCGCGACCTCGCCCACGAGCACGGCACGATCCTGTTCTCCGTCCTCGTGGCCGGGTGCCAGGCGCTCCTCGCCCGCTACGCGGGCCAGGAGGACGTGGCGGTCGGCACCGTCACGACCGGCCGCGGCCACCCCGGCCTGGAACGGCTGGTCGGGTTCTTCGTCAACACGGTCGTCCTGCGGTCCACAGTGGACTCGCGGAGTGACTTCACCGAGTTCCTCGACCGGGTCAAGGAGACCGTCAAGGAGGCGTTCGCCCACGACGAGGCGCCGCTGGAGCAGCTCGTCGACGCCGTCCGGCAGGACCGGGACGTCAGCCGCAACCCGCTGTTCGACGTCATGGTGCTGCTCCAGAACGCCGAGCGCACACCGCCCGCGCTGCCGGGCCTGCGCGTCGAGCCGGTCGGCCTGTCCCGGCGCGACGCCATCTTCGACCTGACCATCGAGTTCCAGGAGCGCGACGGCCTGCTGGCCGGGGTGGTCGAGTACAACACCGACCTGTTCGACGCCGCCACGGTCGAGCGGTTCGCCGACCACCTCGTGCGGCTGCTCGACGGCGTGGCGGCCGACCCGCGCCGACCGCTCGGCGCACTGCCGTGGCTGTCGGACGCCGAGCGCGAGCAGGTCGTGGAGGGCTGGAACGACGCCCACCGCCCACCGGTCGACGCCACGGTCCCCGGCCTGTTCGCCGAGCGGGCGCGCCGGACCCCGGACGCACCCGCCGTCGTCGCGGACGACGCGGTCCTCACCTACGCCGAGCTGGACGCGCGGGCCAACCGGCTCGCCCACCGGCTCCTCGGTCTCGGCGTGCGGGCCGAGACCCCGGTCGGGCTGCTCGTGGAGCGCTCCGCGGGCCTGGTCGTCGCCGAACTGGCCGTGGCCAAGGCGGGCGCGGCGTACGTGCCCCTGGACGCCCGCGCGCCCGCCGAGCGGATGAGGAGGGTGCTCGCCGACGCGGGGGTGATGACGGTGGTCACCGATCCCGCGGGCGAGGCGCTCGCCGCGTCCGTCCACACCGGACAGCTCGTGGTGCTCGACGGGGACACCGCCGGTGCTCCCGACCCCGGCGTGGTGGTGGACCCCGACCAGCTGGTCTACGTCATGCACACCTCCGGCTCCACCGGCACGCCCAAGGGCGTCGCCGTGCGGCACCGGGACGTGGTGGCGCTGGCGCTGGACTCCCGCTTCGACGGCGGTGCCCACGACCGCGTGCTGCTGCACTCGCCGTCGGCGTTCGACGCGTCCACCTACGAGCTGTGGGTGCCGCTGCTGCGCGGCGGCCGGGTCGTCGTCGCGCGGCCGGGCGACGTGGACGCCGACGCGGTACGGCACGCCGTCGCCGCGCACGGCGTGACCGCGATCTGGCTGACCGCCGGTCTCTTCCGCCTGGTCGCCCACGAGGCGCCCGAGGCGTTCGCCGGGCTGCGCGAGGTGTGGACGGGTGGTGACGTGGTGCCCGCCGCCGCCGTGCGCGGCGTGCTCGACGCGTGCCCCGGCCTGACCGTGGTCGACGGCTACGGCCCGACCGAGACGACGACGTTCGCCACCTCGTTCCCCATGACGTCGGACGTGCCCGACGTGATCCCCGTCGGCCGCCCGCTGGACGGCATGGCGGCCTACGTGCTGGACGACGGGATGAGGCCCGTTCCCGTCGGCGTGCCGGGGGAGCTGTTCCTCGCGGGCGCCGGGGTGGCCCGAGGCTACCTCGGCAGACCCGGCCTGACCGCCGAGCGCTTCCTGCCCGACCCCTTCGGCCCGCCCGGCTCCCGCGTGTACCGCACCGGCGACCTCGCCCGGTGGCGGGCGAACGGGGTGCTGGAGTTCGTCGGCCGCACCGACGACCAGGTCAAGATCCGCGGGTTCCGGGTCGAGACCGGCGAGGTCGACGCCCTGCTCACGCGGCACCCCGACGTCGCGCAGGCGATCACCGTGGCCCGCGCCGACGACGGCCGCAAGCAGCTGGTCGCCTACGTCGTCCTGACGGCGGACCTGTCCCGTGCCGACCTGCGGGCGTGGCTCGCGCGGGAGCTGCCGGACTACATGGTGCCGTCGGCGTTCGTCGTGCTGGACGCGCTCCCGCTGAGCGACAACGGGAAGGTCGACCGCCGCGCGCTGCCCGCGCCCGAGGGCCGCCCGGTCGGCGGTCACGTCGAGCCCACCACGCCCGTCGAACGGGAACTGGCCCGCGTGTGGGCCGAGGTGCTGCGGGTGGACCGCGTCGGGATCGAGGACAACTTCTTCGAGCTGGGCGGCGACTCCATCCTCAGCATCCAGCTCGTCGCCCGCGCCCGCCAGGCCGGGCTGCGGCTGTCGTCCAAGGACGTCTTCCTGCACCCCACGGTCGCCGAGCTGGCCGCGACCGCGACGGCGGCCGTGGAGCAGGTGCCGGACGCCCCGACCGCCGGGCCCGCGCCGTTGACGCCCATCCAGGAGTGGTTCTTCGAGACCGCCCCGCGCGCGCCGCACCACTTCACCATGTCCACCCACGTCGAACTGGCCCCAGGCGTGGACGAGCGGGCGCTGGCGACCGCCGTGGACGCCGTCGTCGCGCACCACCCCGCGCTGCGCACGCGCTTCACCCGCGTGGACGGTCGGTGGGCGCAGGAGGTCGTGCCCACGCCGCCGACCGGTGTGCTGCGGGTGCGCGACCTGTCCGGCCTCGACGAGCGCGGGCAGCGGGAGGCGGCGGACACCGACGCGCTCGAAGCCCAGTCGAGCCTCGACCTCGCCGCGGGACCCCTCGTGCGGGCCGTGCTGTTCCGCCTCGGCGGAGGCCGGTCGCGACTGTTCCTGGCCGTGCACCACCTCGTCGTGGACGGCGTGTCCTGGCGGATCCTGCTCGACGACCTCGACACCGCCTACCAGCGGGTGTCGCGCGGCGAACCGGTCGCACCCGCCCCCGCGGGCACCGCGTTCTCCACGTGGGCGCGCAGGCTGGCCGACCGGGTGGCCGCAGGGGAGCTCGACGCCGACCTCGACCACTGGGCAGGCTTCGCCGCGTCCGCCCCGGCCGACCTCCCCGTGGACCACGAGGGCGGCGACCCCGCCGAGGACGTCCGCTCGGTCACCGTCCGGCTGGGCCGGGCCGACACCGACGCGCTGCTGCACCAGGTGCCCGGTGTCTACCGCACGCAGGTCAACGACGTGCTGCTCAGCGCGCTCGGCCGGGCGCTGGCCGACTGGACCGGTCGCGACCGGGTCCTGCTCGGACTGGAGGGCCACGGGCGTGAGGACGTGCCCGACGACCTCGACGTCTCCCGCACGGTCGGCTGGTTCACCAGCCAGTTCCCCCTCGCCCTGCACGTGCCGGGAGGGGACTGGGGTGACGTGCTCAAGTCGGTCAAGGAGCAGGTGCGGGCGCTGCCTCGCCGCGGTCAGAGCTACGCGGCCCTGCGCTACCTCGGGTCGCCGTCGGCGGGCCTGCACGACGACCCGCACCCGCTGATCAGCGTCAACTACCACGGCCAGTGGGACGTGGCGGCCGACGACGACGGGCTCTACCGGGCCCGGTGCGCCCCGATCGGCCGCGACACCGCTCCCGGCAACCCCCGCGCCTACCTGATCGACGTCGTGGGCCTGGTGGAGGACGGGGAACTCGAACTCACCTGGCTGTACTCCGAGCGCGTGCACGACGGGTCGACCGTGCGGGCACTGGCCGACGCGGTGCTCCACGGGCTGTCGGAGATCGTGGCGCACTGCGCGCTGCCCGGTTCCGGTGGTCGCACGCCGTCGGACTTCCCGCTGGTGCGCCTGGACCAGGCGACCGTGGACCGCGTGGTCGACGGCGGGGTGGAGGACGTCTACCCGCTGACCCCGTTGCAGGAGGGGATGCTGTTCCACGGTCTGGCCGACCCGTCGTCCACGGCCTACTTCGACCAGGTGCGGCTGCGGCTGACCGGTGTCGACGACGACCGCGCGCTCGCCACCGCCTGGCAGCGCGTCGTCGACCGCACGCCCGTGCTGCGCGGCGCGCTGGTGTGGGACGGCGTCGAGCGGCCGGTGCAGGTGGTCCGCGCCCACGTCGACCTCCCGATCACCCACCACGACTGGCGGGGACTGTCCGAGCAGGACCGGGAACGCGAGCTGGAGGTGCTCGCCGCCGAAGGCCTCGACCTGCGCCGCTCTCCGCTGATGCGGATCGCCCTCGCCCGGCTGTCGGACGACGAGGTGCTGCTCGTCTGGACCTTCCACCACGTGCTGCTGGACGGGTGGAGCCTCGCGCAGGTGTTCGCCGAGGTGTGCGAGTCCTACCGCGCGACCACCGAGGGCCGCGCGCCGCGGCTGCCTGCCCGGCGGCCGTTCCGCGACTACCTGCGCTGGCTGGCCGGGCAGGACCGGTCCGAGGCCGAGCGGCACTGGCGCGAGGTGCTGGCGGGCTTCTCCGCGCCCACCGCGCTGCCCTACGACCGGCAGCCCTCGCGCGACCACGCCCCCGAGTCCTCCACCGCGGTCCCCGTCGCGCTCACGCCCGAGCAGACCGATCGGCTGCGCCACACCGCCCGCCGCCACGGGCTGACCGTCAACACCGTGGTGCAGGGCGCGTGGGCGCTGCTGCTGGCCCGGCACAGCGGTGAGTCCGACGTGGTGTTCGGCACGACGGTCTCCGGCCGCCCCGGCGAACTGCCCGGCGTCGAGCAGATGATCGGTCTCTTCATCAACACCGTGCCGACCAGGGTCACCGTGCCCGACGACCTGGACACCGCGTCGTGGCTGCGGGAGGTGCAGGCGGCGCAGACCGAGGCGCGGCGGTTCGACTTCGTGTCGCTGGCGGACCTGCGGTCGTGGAGCGACGTGCCCGCGGGGTCGTCGCTGTTCGACAGCGCGGTGGTGTTCGAGAACTACCCGCTCAACGACGTCGCCGAGGTCGGCGGCATCCGGGCGACCGACGTGCGGGCGCGGGACACGACCACCTTCCCGCTCGCCCTCAGCGCCGTCCTCGACGACCGGCTGCGCCTCGACCTCGCCTACGACCCGCACCTGTTCGACGCCGACACGGCCCGCCGCCTCGCCGACCGCCTGCTGCTGCTCGTCAACGCCGTCGCGGCGGACTCCGAGCCGTCCATGATGACGGACGACGAGCGGCGCCAGGTGCTCGTGGAGTGGAACGACACGGCCGGTGAGGTGCCGGACGCGACGGTGGTGGACCTGTTCGAGGCTCGGGCGGTGGGGACGCCGGACGCGGTCGCGCTGGTGGTGGGGGACCGGTCGTTGTCGTTCGCGGAGCTGAACGCGTGG
>NZ_DASUSQ010000141.1:0-9076 GCF_036375055.1 Umezawaea sp. | reverse complement strand
CCGCAGGTGCAACCCGACGACATCACCACGACGCACACCCGCGACGACCAGCCGCCGAGCCAGCACCTCGCTGCGCGCGTCCAGCTCCGCGAAGGTCAACCGCTCCTCGCCCGACTCGACCGCGACCGCGTCCGGCCACAGACCGGTCCGCTCGCGCAGCGACTCGTGCACGACGCGGTGCTCCACCGCTCGGGTGGCCTGCCCGGTCCACGCGGTCAGGCGTTCCCGGTCGCGCGGGCTCGCGCGCAGGAGGTCGGCCACGCCGGTGAGCGGGGAGTCCGCGACCGCGTGCAGCAGATCGGTGAACGACGCCACCAGGTCCTCCGCCGCGGGTTCCGCGAAGTGCCCGGAGCTGAACTCCAGGGTCAGGTGGAGCCCGGCCGCCGTGCGCGTCGTGGTGAGGGACAGGTCGAAGCGGTCGCTCCCGCCGCCGAGCGGCAGTTCGCCCACGCTCAGCCCACCGGGGACGCCCCGGTCGAGGCGGTCCGCGTGGTGCCCTCCCTCGGTGAAGGAGAACATGGTGCGGAACAACGGGTTCGAGCCCTCCGCGCGGTCCGGCGCGACGGCCCGGACGACCTGCTCGAACGGCGCTTCCTGGTGCGCGAACGCGTCCAGCACCACCCGGCGCACCCGTTCCAGGTGCGCGGCGAAGTCGTCCTCGGGGCGCACCACCACGCGCAGCGCCAGCGTGTTCACGAAGAAGCCCACCACCGGCGCGAGGTCGGCGTGCGTCCGCCCGGAGACCGGGACGCCCACGGTGAGGTCGCGGTCGCCCGACTGGCGGGCGAGCAGCAGGAAGTACACGGCCAGGTAGACCATGAAGTCGGTCGCCCCGACCTCCGCGCGGACCCGGTCGAGCCCGGCCAGCGCGTCGGCGGGAACGGTGCTCGTGAGTTCCCCTGCCCCGGAGGCGGCGGGCTCGCCCAGCGCGTGCGGCCAGGAGGACGTGGTGCCGTGCAGCGCCCGTCGCCAGTGGGCGAGGTCGTCGTCGGACCGCCGCCGCACGAGGTCCCGGTGCCAGACGGAGTAGTCGGCGTAGGACAGGTCCAGCGGGGCCAGGCCTGCGGCCGTGACGTCGCCGCCCGCCCGGTACAGCGCCCAGAACTCGGCCTCGACGACGTCCAGCGACCACTCGTCGACCGCGACGTGGTGCGCCACGAACAGGACCACGTGCCGGTCCGGCGCGGTGCGCCAGAGCGCCACCCTCAGCACCGGTCCGGCGCTGAGGTCGAACGGCCGCTCCACCTCGCGGTCGACCAGCTCGGGCAGCTCGGCCTCGGTGACCTCGCGCACGGCCGGGTCGACGTTCCACCCGGCGGCGACGCGCTGCACCACCCGGCCCTCGTCGTCCACGTGCAGGGTGGTGCGGAAGGACTCGTGCCGCCGCACCAGCGCCTCGACGGCCGCGCCCACCGCGGCCACGTCGAGGTCGCCGCGCACCTCGTAGCCCCAGGGGACGTGGTACGTCGGGCTGTCGGGGGCGAGCTGCCACAGGAACCACAGCCGTTCCTGCGCGTGCGACGCGGGGAACTCGGTCCCCTCGACACGGGGGATCCCCGAGACCGCACCGGACGCGGTGCTCCGGTCGACCAGCTCGGCCTGACCCGCGATGGTCGGGTGCGCGAACACCTCGTGCAGCGCCAGATCGGCACCCAGCTCCGCCCTGACCCGCATGGCCAGCCGCACGGCGAGCAGCGAATGCCCGCCCACGGCGAAGAAGTCCTCGTGCACACCGACGCGGACGTCACCGAGCACCGCCTGCCACGCGGCGGCGATCCGTTCCTCCGTCACGGTGCGCGGCGCCACCACGTCCGCCGTCTCGACGTCGTCCGGCACGGTCAGCGCCAGCCGGTCGAGCTTGCCGCCGACGGTCATCGGCAGCGCGTCGACCCGTGCCAGCACCGTCGGGACCGCCGCCGGGGGCAGCAGGCTCAGCAGGTGCTCGCGGATCTGCTCCCGGTCCAGCACCGCGCCCGCGACGACCAGGTGCGCGACCAGCCGCAGCCGCCCGTCCGCACCGATGCGGTGCGCGGACACCGCCGCCGCCTCGATCGCGGGGTGGGCGCGGAGCACCGCCTCGACCTCCTCGGGCTCCACGCGCTGGCCCTGGATCTTGACCTGGTGGTCGTTGCGCCCCAGGAACTCGACCTGCCCGCCGACCGTGTACCGGCCGAGGTCACCGGTCCGGTAGAGCCTGCTCCCCGGCTCACCCCACGGGTCGGGCACGAACACCGCCGCCGTCGCGCCCGGCCGCCGCACGTAGCCGCGACCCACACCGGGACCGCCGATCACGATCTCCCCGACCGCGCCCGGCGGCACCTGGTGCAGGTGCTCGTCCACGAGGTACAGCCGCGCGTTGCCGTACGGCCGCCCGATCACCGGCGAGGGGTGCTCGTCGGCGTCCGCGTACGCCACGTCCACCGTCGTCTCGGCGGGTCCGTACTGGTTGTGCCCCACGACGTCCGGGTGCGCGCGGAACGCCCGCCACAGGTCCGGCGGGCACGCCTCGCCGCCGAACGTGATCATCTTCGGCGGGTGCGGGGCGTCCAGCAGTCCCGCCTCCACCATGACCTGGACCTGCGAGGTGGCGACGTCGATGACGTCGACCGAACGCTCGGGGTCCTGCGCCAGCTCGACCAGGTGCCTGGGGTCGCGGCCCTCGGCACCGGAGACCACCAGCAGCAGGTGGCCGTCCAGCAGCGGCAGGATCTGCGTGAGGAAGAAGTCGGAGATGAACGCCGACGTGCCCGTCAGCACACGGGCCCGCTGCCCCACCGCGATCCCGGCGCGCCGCATCCGGGGCAGCAGCAGGACTTCCGCGTAGGTGGCGAGGTTGCCGTGGTCCACCATCACGCCCTTGGGACGACCGGTCGAGCCGGAGGTGAACATCACGTACGCCAGGTCGCGAGCGCCCACCACCGGCAGGGCCACGTCCGGTGCGTCGGCACCGGTCGGGCGCAGCGTCGGCCACGCACCGGGCACGGCCGCCGGGTCCAGCGACACGACCACGGCCGGGGCCGCGTCCCGCGCCATCCCGTCGAGCCGCACGGCGGGCAGCTCCGGGTCCAGCGGCAGGAACGCGCCACCGGCCTTCCACGCCGCCCACACCGCCACGACCGCGTCCACACCGGGCCGCAGGTGCAACCCGACGACATCACCGCGACGCACACCCGCGGCGACCAGCCGCCGGGCCAGCACCTCGCTGCGCGCGTCCAGTTCGGCGAAGGTCAGCCGATCGTCGCCCGACTCGACCGCGACCGCGTCCGGCCACAGGCCCACCCGCTCGCGGAACAGCTCGTGCACGGGCGTGGTGCGGGCCGCTGGTTCGGCGGTCCCGGTCCACTCGGCCAGGCGGAGCCGCTCCTCGTCGCCCGCGCGCAGGAACTCCGACACCGCGCGCCGCGGCGACCCGCCCACCTCGCGCAGCAGCGCGGCGAACGAGGACACCAGGTGCCCGGCCTCCCGCGCCTCGAACAGCGCGGTGTCGAGCTGGAGCGTCAGGTCGAGGCCGTCCGCCGTGCGGGTGGCGCCCAGTGCCAGCTCGAACCGGTTGCCGCTGCCCTCGATCGGCAGGTCGCGCAGGACCAGGCCGTCGTCGGTCGTCCGGTCGGTGGTGCCGGTGCCCGTGGTGAAGGAGAACATGGTGTGGAACAACGGGTTCGCGCTCTCGGCGCGGTCCGGCGCCACCGCCCGGACGACCTGCTCGAACGGTGCCTCCTGGTGGGCGAACGCCTCCAGCACCACCTCCCGCACCCGTTCCAGGTGCGTCGGGAAGTCGTCGTCGGGGTGGACGACCACGCGCAGCGCCAGCGTGTTCACGAAGAAGCCCACCACCGGCGCGAGGTCGGCGTGCGTCCGCCCGGAGACCGGCACGCCCACGGTGAGGTCGCGCTCGCCCGAACGCCGGGCCAGCAGCAGGAAGTACACGGCCAGGTAGACCATGAAGTCGGTCGCCCCGACCTCCGCGCGGACCCGGTCCAGCCCGGCCAGCGCGTCGGCCGGGACGCGGTGCGAGGCACCGGCGGCGGCGGACTTCCGCCCGAGGGTGTGCGGCCAGGGCGGCGGCGCGCCGCCGAGCGTTCGCCGCCAGTAGGCGAGGTCGTCGGCCGACCGCCGCTCCACCAGGTCGCGGTGCCACACCGCGTAGTCGGCGTACCGGACGTCCAGGGGGGCCAGCCCGGCACGGGCCGGGTCACCGCCCGCCCGGTACAGCGCCCACAGCTCCTGCTCGAAGACGTCGGAGGACCACTCGTCGATGGCGATGTGGTGCGCCACGAACAGCACGACGTGCCGGTCCGGGGCGAGGCGCCACGCGGTCGCGCGCAGCACCGGTCCGGCACCGAGGTCGAACGGCCCGCGCACGGCCTGCTCGACGAGCGCGGGCAGAGCGGCGTCGTCCGCGTCCAGCACAGCCAGGCCACCCCACCGCGCGGCGCCGATCCGTTGCAGCACCCGGCCCCCGGCGTCGGTGTGCAGCGTCGTGCGGAGGGACTCGTGCCGCTCGACCAGCGCGGCCACGGCGGCGTCCAGCACGACGAGGTCGAGGTCGCCGAGCACCTCGTAGCCCCAGGGGACGTGGTACGTCGAGGCGTCGGGCGCGAGCTGCCAGAGGAACCACTGGCGCTCCTGGGCGTGCGACGCGGGCAGTTCGGTGCCCTCGGCGCGGGGGATCCCGGCCACCGCCCCGGCCGCCGCGCGCCCGTCGATCAGCTCGGCCTGACCGGCGACGGTCGGCCGCTCGAACACCTCGTGCAGCGGCAGGTCGGCGCCCAGGTCGGCGCTGATCCGCATGGCGAGGCGGATGGCGAGCAGGGAGTGCCCGCCCAGTGCGAAGAAGTCGTCGTGCACGCCGACTCGGGAGACGCCCAGCAGCCCCAGCCAGACCTCGGCGATCCGCCGCTCGGTCTCGGTCCGCGGAGCCACCAGGTCGCGGTGGGGAAGGCCCGTCTCCACGTCGTCCGGCACGACCAGGGCCGCGCGGTCGAGCTTGCCGCCGACCGTCAGCGGCAGCACGTCGATCGGCACCAGCACCGAGGGCACGGCCGCGGCCGGGAGGCGGTCCGCGAGGTATCCGCGCACGTCGTCGTGGTCCACCGGGGCACCGCCGGCCGCGACCAGGTGGGCGACCAGGCCCACCCGTCCGTCCGCGCCGAAGCGGTGGACGCCGACCGCCGCCGCCTCGATCGCGGGGTGGCCGCGCAGCACCGCCTCGACCTCCTCCAGCTCCACGCGCTGCCCCAGGATCTTGACCTGGTGGTCGCCGCGGCCGAGGAACTCGATCTGCCCGTCCGGGGTGTACCGGCCGAGGTCTCCCGTGCGGTAGAGCCGACTTCCCGGCTCGCCCCACGGGTCGGGCACGAACACCGCGGCCGTCGCACCGGGTCGCCGCACGTACCCGCGGCCCACACCGGGACCGCCGACGACGATCTCGCCGACCGCACCCGGCGGCACCGAATCCAGTGCCTCGTCGACCAGGCGCACCCGCACGTTGCCGTAGGGGCGCCCGATCACCGGTGAGGAGTGCTCGTCCAGGTGCGCGCAGGTCGCGTCGACCGCGCTCTCGGCGGGGCCGTAGGTGTTGTGCACCACCACACCCGGACGGGAGCGCAGCGCGTCCCACAGGTCGGGCGGGCACGCCTCGCCGCCGATGGCGATCAGCTTCGGCGGGTGCGGGGCGTCCAGCAGGCCCGCCTCCACCATCAGGTGCACCTGCGAGGTGGTGGCGTCGATGACGTCCACCGCCCGCTCCGGGTCCTGCGCCAGCTCGACCAGGTGCCGGGGGTCGCGCCCCTCGGCACCGGACAGCACCAGCAGCCGGTGGCCGTCCAGCAGCGGCAGCACCTGCTCCAGGAAGAAGTCGGAGATGAACGCCGACGTGCCGGTGAGCACGCGGGCCCGCTGCCCGGCCGTGATCCCGCCACCGCGGATCCGGGGCAGGAGCAGGGCTTCCGCGAAGTTCGCCAGGTTGCCGTGGTCGACCATGACACCCTTGGGCCGACCGGTCGATCCCGACGTGAACATGACGTACGCCAGGTCGCGGGCACCCACCACCGGCAGGTCCACGTCCGGGACCTCGCCGTCCTGGTCCGGGGACACGGTCCGCCAGGACTCCGGCGTCGCCCCGCTCGACACCACGACCGACGGCACCGCGTCGGCCACCATCACGTCGAGCCGCGCGGCGGGCAGCTCCGGGTCCAGCGGCAGGAACGCGCCACCGGCCTTCCACACCGCCCACACCGCGACGAGCGCGACGACGCCGGGCCGCAGGTGCAGACCCACCAGGTCCCCGCGCCGCGCACCGGCCGCGACCAGCCGCCGGGCCAGGTCGTCGCTGCGCGCGTCCAGCTCCGCGAAGGTCAACCGGTCGTCACCCGACTCGACCGCGACGGCGTCGGGCCACGACGCCGCCCGCCGCCGGAACAGCTCGTGCACGGGCAGCCCGGACACCGGGGCGTCCGCGCCCTCCCACGAGGCGAGCAGGCGCTCGTCCTCGGCACCGAGCAGGGACGACGCGCGGTGGTGCGCGCCGCCGTCGAGGACGAGGGCGCGCAGGGCGCGGAGGTGGCTGTCGCGCAGCCGCACGACCTGGTCGGCGGTGAGGTCGCGCAGGGAGTAGTCGATCTCCAGGAGCAGGCCGTCGGCGCCCGGTTCGTGGCTGAAGGTCACGTCCAGCGGGAAGTTCGTGCGCGCCACGCCGGGGAGCACCGGGTCGGCGCCCGCCTGGTCGATCGTGCCGTCCGTGGCGAGCCGGGCGATCCGGTGGAAGTTGTTGTAGGTGAAGTTCGACTCGAACAGCGGCCGGTCGCCGCCGAGTTCGCGCTGGAGCGCGGCCAGCGGGTAGCGGCGGTGCGGCAGCAGGTCGCGCTCGGCGCGGAAGACCGCCCGCGCGAGGTCCTGCCAGCCGCCCTCGGGCAGCCGCACCCGCAGCGGCACGGTGTTGAGGAACAGGCCCCGCGCCTCGGAGCCGTCGGTCTCCTCCAGCCGCCCGTTGGACGTCAGGCCGAGCAGCACGTCGGTCGAGCCGGTGTAGGTGCCGAGCACCTTGAGGTGCGCGGCGAGCACGACCGTCTTGACCGGGACCGAGGCCCGGACGGCGAACTCCTCCAGCCCGCGGAGCAGGTCGGCGGACAGCGGGGTGGTCAGCGACCCGTGGCCCGCGGCCTCGTCGCGGACGTGCCGCTCCCCGTCCACCCGCTCGCCCGCGAGCGCGGCGTCCCACCGGCGGATCCGGCCGTCGGGTGCCTCGGCGAGGCGGTCGCGCCAGAAGTCCCGGCTCTCCGGCGAGGCCAGCGCCGCCCGTTCGGCGGCGACGAAGTCGCGGTAGAGGGAGCGCAGGGGCTCGACGGCGGGCCGCCGTCCCGCCAGCAGCTCGCGGTACCGGTCGGTGATCTCGGCGAGGGTGGAGACCACGCTCCACCCGTCCAGGACGGCGTGGTGCTCGGTGATCGTCCACTGGAAGGCGGTGTCGGACAGCACGTGCACGGCCATCCGCAGCAGCGGGGCCTCCGACAGGTCGAACCGGTTGCCCTGCTCGTGCCGGACGTGCTCGACGAGCGCCGCGCGGCGGTCGTCCGCCCGGCGCAGGTCGACGACCGTGAACGGCACCTCGACGGTCGCGTGCACGAGCTGCATCGGCTCGCTGAACCCGACCAGGTCGAAGGACGTGCGCAGCACCGGGTGCCGGGCCACGACCTGGTCGACCGCCGCGCGGAAGCACGTCTCGTCGAAGCGTCCGGCCAGCCGCAGCGTCTCCACGTTGTGGTAGGCGTTGCGGGCGCGGTCGCGCTCCATCTCGTAGACCATGCCGACCTGGAGCTCCGCCATCGGGTAGGCGTCCTCCAGCCCGTCCGGCAGCAGTGCGCGGTCGGCGTCGCCGACGAGCGAGAACGGGAGGGTGGCGCGCGTGTCGTCCGGAGTGGACGGTGCGGCGGTCGCGGCGAGGTCGGCGAGCGTGGGGGCGTCGAGGAACTCCTGGAGCCCCACGGTGAACCCGGCGTCGCGCACCCGGCCGAGGATCTGGATGCTGCGGATCGAGTCGCCGCCCAGGTCGAAGAAGTTGTCGTGCCGACCCACCCGGTCCACGCCCAGCACCCGGCGCCAGATGTCGGCGAACAGGTTCTCCAGGTCTCCCACGGGCGAGGCGTACCGCTGCTCCAGCACCGGGCGGCTCGCGGCGGGCTCGGGCAGCGCGCGGCGGTCCACCTTGCCCTGCGGGGTCAGGGGGAGCGCGTCGAGCGTCACGAAGTGCCGCGGGATCATGTAGCCCGGCAGCCGCTCGCCGAGCCACGCCCGCACCTCGTCCACGGGCGGCGGGGCCGCCGCGGTCCCTGGCACGAGGTAGGCGACCAGGTCGGTCCGCCCCTCGGCGTCGGTGTGCGGGGTGACGGCGGCTTCGAGGACGCTCCGGTGCGTGGCCAGGACGTTCTCGACCTCGCCGGTCTCGATCCGGTAGCCGCGGATCTTGACCTGCGTGTCGGCGCGGCCCTGGTACTCCAGGCCGCCCCTGGCGTTCCACCGGGCCAGGTCGCCGCTGCGGTACAGGCGGGCGCCGGGCACGCCGGACAGGTGGTCGGGCACGAACCGCTGGGCCGTCAGCGCCGGGAGCCCGGTGTAGCCGCGCGCCAGTCCCGCGCCCGCCACGTGCAGCTCGCCCGTGACGCCGACGGGGCAGGGCATCCCGTGGCGGTCCAGCACGTGCACGCCGAGGTCCGGCAGGGGGACGCCGATGGGGCTGACGTCGCCGTCGACGTGGGAGGCGTCGAGTTCGAGGTAGGTGACGTGGACGGTGGTCTCGGTGATGCCGTACATGTTCACCAGCAGCGGCGCGGCGTACCCGTGCCGGGCCGCCCACCTGCGGACCGACGGCCGGTGCAGGGCCTCGCCGCCGAACACGACGGCCCGCAGCGCGAGGTCGCCGCCTGCGCGCTCGTCCGCGGTCTCGAACTGGCGGAACGCCGACGGGGTCTGGCTCAGGACCGTCACGCCCTCGTCGCGCACGAGCGCGTGGAACGCCTCCACGTCCCGGCTGACCGCGTACGGCACGACCACGAGACGGCCGCCGGTGGTCAGCGCGCCC
>NZ_DASUSQ010000140.1:0-3118 GCF_036375055.1 Umezawaea sp. | reverse complement strand
GGCGGTGTGGGCGGTGTGGAAGTCCGGTGGTGCGTTCCTGCCGCTGGACCCGGAGCTGCCCGCGGCCCGGTTGGCCGTGATGGTGGAGGACGCGGTCCCGGTGGTGGTCGTGTCGCGGGAGGCGACGCCGGAGTCCTGGCGGACCGTGTCCCCGGACCAGGACGGCGAGGTCCCGGACGTGGACCTGCCGGTGGTGGGTGCCCGCGACCTGGCCTACGTGATGTTCACGTCGGGCTCGACGGGCCGCGCCAAGGGCGTGATGGTCGACCACGGCAACGTCGCGAACTACGCGGAAGCCCTGCTGCTGCCCCGGATGCGCGAGGCCGGGTTCGAGCCCGGCGGTCGGGCCCGCGTGCTGACCGGGACGTCGGCGTTCATCTCCGACTTCTTCCTCACGCAGATCCTGCCGCTGCTGGACGGCCACCCGCTGCTGGTGCTGTCCGGTGCCGAGGGCCGCGACCCCCGGCACCTGGTCGCCCTCGCCCAGGACCCCGAGCGGGCGGTGGACGTCATCGACGCCACGACGTCGCAGATCCAGGTGATGGTGGAGGTGGGGCTGCTGGACGCCCCCCACCCGCCGAAGCTGGTGGCGGTCGGCGGCGAGGCGTGCCCGCCCGACCTGTGGCTGACCCTGCGCTCGCACCCCGCCGTCATCGCGCAGAACCTGTACGGGCCCGCCGAGACGACGGTCGACGTGACCTGCGCGCACCTCGACGAGCACTCCTCGCCGGTGATCGGGCGGCCGTACGGCAACGCGCGGGTGCACCTCGTGGACGAGGAGCTGCACCAGGTGCCGCCGGGCGCGGTCGGCGAGATCGTGATCGGCGGTCCCGGTGTGGGCCGCGGCTACGTCCGCCGCCCCGGCGCGACGGCCGCGGTGTTCGTGCCCGACCCGTGGGGTGAGCCGGGGAGCAGGCTCTACCGGACCGGTGACCTCGGGCGGTACACGGTCGACGGCCAGATCGAGTTCCTCGGCCGCAACGACCACCAGGTGAAGGTCCAGGGCCAGCGGGTCGAGCTGGAGGAGGTCGAAGCCGCGCTGCGCGGCCACCCCGCGATCGACGCGGCGGCGGTGTCCGCGCACCGGATCGGCGCGGACGGGCGGCTGCGGCTGGTCGCCCACCTGGTCGTGGCCGGGGGAACCGCCCTCGACCGGGACGAGGTCCGCGAGCACCTGGCGGGCCGACTGCCCGCCGCGGCGGTCCCGACGGTGCTGGTGCCGGTCGACGCGCTGCCGATGACCGTCGGCGGCAAGCTCGACCGGCTGGCGCTGACCGTGCCGGACGACGTCGAGGCGCAGCTCTCCGGCCGGGACGCGGTGGCGCCGCGGACCGAGACGGAGCGGCGGGTCGCCGCCGCGTGGAGCGCGGTGCTGGGTGTGCCGGACATCGGGGTGCACGAGGACTTCTTCGGTGCCGGTGGGCATTCGCTGCTCGCCGTTCGACTCGCCGTGCGGGTCAGGGCGGAACTCGGCGCTGATCTGGCCCTGCACGAGGTGTTCGCGCACCCGACCGTCGCGGGCCAGGCCGAGCTGATCGACCGGAGCACCGCGGCGGGTGCCGTCGCCGGGATCCCCCGCGTCGAGGGCACCGAGCTGCCCGCGTCGCACGCCCAGGAGCGCCAGTGGTTCCTCTGGCAGCTCGCCCCCGACAGCCCGACGTACCACGTGCCCTGGGGCTACGAGGTGCGCGGCGACCTCGACCTGGCCGCACTGGGCGCGGCCGTCGAGGCGCTGGTGCGGCGCCACGAGTCCTTCCGCACCACGCTGCACCTCGACGAGGACGGCGGTGTGGTGCAGCGCGTCGGCACCGCGGCCTGGAACGGGCTGGTGGTGCTGGACGCCGAGGAGGCCGACGTGGCGGCGCTCGTCGACGGCGAGGCGCGGCGGCCGTTCGACCTCGGTGCCGGACCGGTGCTGCGCGCGACCGCGTGGCGCCTCGCCCCGGACCGGCACGTGGTCCTGTTCGTGGCGCACCACGTCGCGATCGACGAGTGGTCCTCCGACGTCGTCGAGCGCGAGCTGTGGGCGCTGTACCGCGCGGGCGGCGATCCGACCCGTGCCGGGCTGGCCCCCCTGGACGTCCGGTACGCCGACTACTCCGTCTGGCACCGGGACCTCGTGCGGCAGCGGTCCGACGACGACCTCGCCTACTGGCGACGGGCGCTGGACGGCGCACCGCCGCCGTGGCCGCGCTCGTCGAGCGGTCGCGGGCAGGAGGGTGCCCCGTTCGAGGCGAGTGCCCGCACCGTGCCCGTCTCGTCGCTGGCCGGGCTCGACCGGGTCCGCGCGGAGGTCGGGGCGACCGACTTCATGGTGTTCCTCGCCGTGTACTGCCTCCTGCTGGCCCGGCGTTCCGGTGAACGCGACTTCACGGTGGGCGTGCCGGTCTCCGGCCGGGCGCACGCCGATCTCGCGCCGGTGGTGGGCTTCTTCGTGAACACCCTGGCGCTGCGGGTCGTGGTGCGCCCGGAGGACGACTTCCCGGCGCACCTGGAGCGGGTGCGGGAGGTGGTGCTGGGGGCGTTCGCCCACCAGGAGGCACCGTTCGAGCAGGTGGTCCGGGCGGTGGCGCCGGAGCGGGCCGAGGGCGCGAACCCGTTGTTCCGCACCATGTTCTCCTTCACGGCGGGCACGGACCTCGTCGACGGCACGCCCACCGAACTGGTCCTGGGCGACCTGCCGGTCGAGGGCAGCGCCAGCCGGTTCGACCTGTCGCTCGCCACGAGCCGCACGGCCGACGGGCTCGACCTGGCCCTGGCGCTGAACACGGGCCTGTTCGAGGTCGGCGCGGCCGAGGAGCTGCTGGCCGCGTTCGCCGGTCTGCTGGACGTGCTGGACGGGTCCCCGCGGATCGCGGTGGCCGACCTCCTGCGCGCGAGCGACGACGAGCGGCGGCGCGTGGCCGCGTGGACCGGGGACGGTGCCGCACCCGTGCGCACCACGCCCGTGCACGAGCTGTTCCGCGAGCGGGTGGGCCTGTGGCCGGACGCGGTCGCGGTCGAGTCGGGCGAGGAGCGGTTGACCTTCGCGGAGCTGGACGCGCGCAGCGAGGTGCTGGCTCGGCGGCTGGTCGTCGCGGGTGTGCGTCGTGGTGATGTCGTCGGGTTGCACCTGCGG
>NZ_DASUSQ010000139.1:0-76388 GCF_036375055.1 Umezawaea sp. | reverse complement strand
CAGAACGCCTGCTGGGCGGCGACGATCTCCGCGGGCGGACGGGTCGCGAGCAGCGCGCTCGCCTGCTCGGCGACCGCCGCCGGATCGGTGGGGTCGGCCGCGCGGGCGCGGGCGGCGGCGATCAGCGCCCAGAACTGGTCGATGTCCATGGCGGTCAGGATGCCGGCGGGGTCCGACAAAACCGGAACGGGCTGTTCAGGGGCAGCGAAGTGGGTGACAACGGAGCACTACTAGAGCTATTGAGCCGAAAGTGATCACTCGCCCACGGGTTGATCACCCGTGATCGAGGTCGAGGGTGCGCACCGGCTGTCGCCTGCGGAACGTGGGGTGCTGCGGTTGCGGGTGGTGGCGGCGCTGGAAGCCGGGCGAGTGGAGGGCCATCGGCAGGCGGCGGAGGTGTTCGGGGTCTCGGTGGGTACGTGGTGGCACGCCTATCAACGGGGAGGTCGCGACGGCCTGGTGGCGCGCACCGATTCCGGTGGGCGTTGCTCGATGAGGTTGTAGGTTTGGCGCGGCTACGCCGCAAGAGAGGCCCGGTAGGCCCGGCAAGGCGAATTCTGCGCCGTGATCTACCTCTGCACCACCTCGGACGAAGAGTCAGGCAGACCGGTGGAAGCCGAGCAGACCGCCGGCTACGATGATCTTCGTGAGTGGGTCACCGCACCATGAGTGGGGGTTCTTTCTCGCCCAGCACCATTCCGGCGGATGGGAGCCCGTCACGAATGGAGAGTCCGGCGCTTACGTCTTTCGCAGTGCCGACGGCTCGCGGTTCGCCAAGTGCGTACCGGCGGGGCAACAGGATCTCCTGGTGCGGGAACGGGACCGGGTCGGTTGGCTCAGTGCCAGTGGCATCTCGGGGCCCAGGGCGCTCGACTGGATCGCTGACGCCGGTGGCGGGTGTTTGGTAACCAGTGCCGTCCGTGGGGTGCCTGCCGACAGCGTGTCGGCAGGGGAGCTCCAGCAGGCGTGGCCTTCCATCGCTGAGGCTGTGCGTGGCTTGCACGCGCTGCCGACGAAGGACTGTCCGTTCACCCGCGACCTGAGGCAGATGTTCGTCACCGCCCAGGACGTCGTCGCGCGCCGTGCGGTCAACCCGGACTTCTTGCCGGTCGAGCAGCAGCAGACGCCGCCGACCGAGTTGCTCGATCGACTTGCCGACCAACTCCGCCGGCGCCTTCGACAGGAAGCCGCCGATACGGTCGTCTGTCACGGCGACCTCTGCCTGCCGAACATCATCCTGGATCCAGGCACGCTCGACTTCGCGGGATTCGTAGACCTCGGACGCCTCGGCCGGGCGGACAGGTATGCCGATATCGCCCTGCTGCTCGCCAACGCCAGGGAAGCGTGGAACGACGAGAACCGAGCGATCGCCGCCGACGATGCCTTCGCCCGTGGTTACGGCATCACGCTTGACGCTGACCGGCAACAGTTCTACCTCCACTTGGACCCCCTCACCTGGGGATAGCTTCCTGCGCATCGCCACCGGTCGAACTTCATGAGACATGCCCGCAAGTCAGTCGGCCGGGTCCCCGATCCGGTAGCCGACGCCCGCGGTGGTGAGGACGACCGCTGGAGCGCCCAATTTGCGGCGCAGGCGGCCGATCGTGACGGTCACGGTGTTGGTGAACGGGTCGGCGTGCTCGTCCCACACCCGCTCCAGCAGGTCCTCGGCGCTGAGGTGGGCCGGTGCCGCGTGCAGCAGCGCCTCCAGCACGGCGAACTCCTTCACCGACAGGTCGAGGCGGGTGCCGTCGCGGGTCGCCGTGCGGCGCACCGGGTCCAGTTCGACGCCCGCCGCGCGCAGGACCCGGCCGCGGGCGGTGGGGCGGCGGCGGGCGAGGGAGCGGACGCGCAGCACCAGTTCGGGGAAGTGGAACGGTTTGGCCAGGTAGTCGTCCGCGCCCAGGGTCAGGCCGCTGACGCGGTCGCCCGGTGAGCCCGCCGCGGTCAGCATGAGGACCATCGCGCGGTCGTCCCGTTCGGTGATCATCTGGCACAGGACGTCGCCGTGGACGCCCGGCAGGTCGCGGTCGAGCACGACCACGTCGTAGGCGTTCACGTCGAGCTTGGCCGCGGCGACCAGGCCGTCGTGGGCGACGTCGACGGCCATCCCCTGGTCGCGCAGGCCTTCCGCGACGACGGCGGCCAGCGTCCGCGCGTCCTCCACCACCAGGACCCTCATGGCAGCGACAGGGTGACGCGCAGTCCGCCTTCGGGCAGTGCGCCCAGGTCGAGCCTGCCGCCGTGCGCGCCCGCGATGGCCGACACGATCGACAGGCCGAGGCCGGTGCCGGTGTCCGATCCGGTGCGGTCGGCGCCGAGCCGCTGGAACGGCTGGGCGAGCCGGGCGACGTGGTCCGGGTCGAGCACGGGTCCGCCGGTCTCGACGACGAGCCGGGCCTCGGTCCCGGCCTTGACGTGGATCCAGCCGCCGTCGACGTTGTGCACGACGGCGTTGTCGACGACGTTCTCCACCATGCGGGTCAGCAGGGCGGCGTTGCCGACGGTCAGCGCGCCGCCCGTGACCGCGCTGACGTCCAGCACGAGTCCCTTGGCGGACATGGCTCCGGCGTGCTCGGTGAGGGCTGTGGACGCGAGCGCGGCGAGCGAGACCTGGACGCGGTCGGCGAGCACGCCGTGCTGCGCGCGGGCGAGGACGAGCAGGCCTTCCAGCAGTTCGTCGACCCGGTCCAGTTCGGTGCGCAGCCGGTCCGCCAGCGCCACGGTCTGCGCCTGCGGCTCGGGTTTCGCCACGGCCACGTCCAGCGACGCCCGCATCGTGGCGAGCGGTGTGCGCAGCTCGTGGGAGGTGTGGGCGATGAACCGGCGCTGCGCGGCGAACGAGGTCTCCAGGCGCTCCAGCAGACCGTCGATGGTGTCGGCGAGGTCCTTGACCTCGTCGTCCGGTCCCGGCGCGGCCAGCCGCTCGTGCAGGTTGTCGGCGGTGATCCGCCGCGTCGCCGCCGTGATGGACCGCAGCGGGCGCAGCACCCGGCCTGCGGCGATCTTGCCCATCACGACGGACAGCGCGCCCATCACGGCGAGCGCGATCAGCGAGCCCACCAGGAGCTGGCGCGGCCACATCCCCTCGACGGGCGGCGCCGGCAGGACTTCCGGGCTCGGCGGCCCCTGTTCGGCGGGCACGCTGATCGTCGTGCCCACCAGGAGGTAGGTCAGGCCAAGCAGCCCGAGCCCCGAGGCGAGGAACAGCACGACGTAGAGCGCGGTGAATCGCGCCCGCACCCGCAGCGCCGGATGACGTGGTTGGTCCATCCGCCCAGGATGCCGCGCCGGACCTAACAGCGGGGTGACAGCGGCGGTTCGGGTCGTGTCACCGCCGTGTCCGTAGAACTGCCGCCGTGAACACCACCGCAGCCCGGAACGGGTTCCGCACCCGTGGCCGGATCGTCGCCGTCGCCGTCACCGTCCTGCTCATCGTCCTACCCGGACTGCTGCTCGCGGTCGCCGACCGCTCGTCGTGCAGCGCCGGGAACGTCGAGGTCGAGTGCCCCACCGACCCGGTGGGACCGCGGGGCCTCGCGGTGAGCGACCAGTTCACCTTCGCGCACCGCCCGCTGGGTCGCGAGGGGACCATCACCGCGCGGCTGACGTCGATGACCGGGATCATCACCTACCCGCCGCCGGACCACGACGAGATCGTGGAGGGTCTCGTGCCGTGGGCGAAGGTCGGCGTCGTCGTCAAGGACGGCACCGAGCAGGGCTCGTCCTACGCCGCGCTCGTGATGACCGGCGCGCACGGCGTGCGGATGCAGCACGACTACGCCCACGACACCGCGGGCGGTCCCGGCCCGCTGACGGCGCCGCGCTGGCTGCGCCTGACCCGCTCCGGCGACGTCGTCACCGGCGAGGAGTCGACCGACGGCGAGCGGTGGACGACCGTCGGCACCGCGGAGCTGCCGGGGCTCCCGGACACCGTGCGGGTGGGGCTGCTCGCGACGTCGCCGGGTGACCTGACGCTCGTGCCGACCGCGCTCGGCGCGACCAGCGGGCAGGCCCGGTTCACCCAGGCCACCGGGGTGTTCGACGACGTCACGGTGGACGGCGCCCCCGTCACCGGGTGGACCGGCTCGCAGATCGGCGAGTCGGGCGCCACCGACTGGGAGAAGCACCACCGGGCGCCGGGGGTCGTCGAGTCGGGCGGGACGGTGACGGTGACCGGGTCCGGCGACGTCGGGCCGGGACCGACGGTGGGCGGGCGCTCCGTGGAGGGCCTGCTCGTCGGTCTCGTCCTCGGTCTGCTGGTGCTGGTCGTGGTGGCCGCGCGGTTCGCCCCCCGCCGCGATCCCGGTGCGCTGCCGGGTCGGGCGGCCGTGCTCGCCGCGGTCTCGTTCGCCTCGGGGACGGTCGCCGCCGCGGTGGTGGTCCTGGTGGGTTCGGCGGTCCTGCGCGCCAACGGCGGCGGTGTCCTGCCCGTGTCACCGCTCACGGGCCTGCGCGTGGTCGTGGGCGTCGGCGCGCTGGCCGCCGCCGTGGCCGTCCTCGCGGTCGCCGTCAGCGCGCTGCTGGGCCGGGCGTGGGCGGCGGTGCTGACCGTGGTCGGGGTGGTGCTGCTGCCCTACGCGCTGGGCGTGCTGCCGCTGCTGCCCGACGAGGTGTCCCGCTGGCTGCTGCGCGTGACACCGGCCGCGGGCTTCGCCGTGCAGCAGACCGTGGAGGAGTTCCCGCAGGTCGTGGGCCATTACACGCCCTCGATGGGCTACTTCCCGCTGCCGTGGTGGGCGGGGCTGCTGGTCCTGCTCGGCTGGACCGCCGCCGCGGTCGGGCTCGCCGTCCGGCGGTCCACGGCAGGGGTGCGCCCCGGCCCGGAACGGGAACCCGCCGGTGTCCGTTCGGACACCGATCGCGATCCGGTTCAACCGCGGTGATCGTTCATCCGTACTACGGGGGTGAGGACGAGTTCACGAAGACGCCCGCTCCTGCCGCTCGGGACGCTGGCGGTCGCGTCGGTGCTGGGCGCGGGGGCCGCTTTCGCCGCCGTCGCGCTGCCCGAGCTGAAGGCCACGACCCTGGCCGAGCAGGCCCGGCGGCCCGACCGCAGCGTGCTGCTCAACGCCGACGGCGCGGGTCCCGCGACGACGGCGGTCACCACCACGACCCCTCCCCCGCCGCCGAAGCCGATCCTGCCGTTCAACGCGAAGCTGTCCTCCGACGACATCCCGGAGGCCACCGGCGGGGTCCGCAGCGGCGGGTGCAGCGGCGCGCTGATCGCTCCTCAGTGGATCGTCACGGCGGGGCACTGCTTCCACGACGTCAACGACGTGCGGGTGGGCGGCAAGCCCCTGTACACGACCGTGGTGACGATCGGGAAGCTCACCACCGGCGAGCGGGGCGGCCAGACCGCGGAGGTCGTGGACATCCGCCAGTCACCGCTCAACGACCTCGCGGTCGCGAAGCTCAGCGTCCCCGTGGTGGACGTCGTGCCGCTGGCGCTGCCCTCGGCGCCGCCCGTGATCGGCCAGCGGGTGCAGTTCGCCGGGTGGGGGTCGCTCTCGGCGACCGTCATCACGCCGACCGACCACCTCAAGCGGGGTGAGTTCACCGTCTCGGCCATCGCGGCGAACGAGTTGCAGGCCCAGCCGGTGGCGCCGCGCACCGTGGAGAACAGCCCCTGCCCGCAGGACTCGGGTGCGCCGTTCTTCACGACCGAGGACGACCGCACCGGGGTGCTGGTGGCCGTGGAGAGCACCGGACCCGCGTGCCCGCAGCCCGGCGCCGAGATCATCTCGCGGGTGGACGTCGTGGCCGACTGGATCCGCGACCAGACCGGCATCGCCCCCGAGTAGACGGAACGGGGCGCGGCTCCGCACGCCGCACCCCGTTCCACACCCCCAGCGGGTGTCAGCTCTTCCAGGTGATGGGCGACTTCAGGTAGTCGTCGCCCTTGTCGAAGGTCGCGCCCGCGACCTCCAGGCCTTCGCGGGAGGCCTGGAGGACGCAGGTCTCGAACTTCGCGCCCGCGGTGGTGAAGTCCTTCTTGGCGGTCTCGGACTCGCACTTGTCGGTCTCACCGGTGATGATCACGCCGGTGGACTTGCCGTCCGTGCCGATGGCCCGGAGGCTGACCGAGCTGTAGGCGAGGTCGCTGCCGTCGACGTTCTCGACGGTGACCCTGATGTAGTAGGGGATCAGGCCCTTCGCCTTGTCGCCGAACTTCGCGAGGTCGGCGTTGTCGCCCTTCTCGATCGCGGTCACGGTGATGGCGATGGTGCCGTTCTTGTCCGTGCCGTACTTGAACGGCACGACGGCGCGGTCGCCCACCTTCAGCTCGGAGCCGGGCTTGGTGACGTCACCCGCCGCGGCCTTCGGCAGCGAGGCGGACGAGGACGCGGTGGACGACGCGGACGTCGCCGGGCTCACGGCGCTCGTCGCGGCCGTGATCGGCGCGGTCGACGTCGACTGCACCGCGGTGCCCGCGGTCTCGCTCGCGCACGACGACAGCAGCAGCGCGGCGGTCGTGGCGGCGGCGGCGAGCAGGGGGCCACGGAGGTGCGTCATGGAACTCCTCGGTAGACCCTCGCCGGACGGCGGCCGGCGAGGAGGTGCGGATGGACCTCCGGCCCGACAGGGACCGTCCGGTCTGCCAGGACGCTATCCGCGATCACCGCCGGGCTCTGTCGGTCGTTCGCACCACACCGTCGTGACGGTTGGGTCACAGGTCCTCGACGCCGATCAGCCCGTCCTGGATCGCGCGGGCCACCAGCGCCGCCTTGGTGGGGGCCTCGCGGCCGATCTGGGCGTACTTGATCCGGATGCGCTCCAGGTGGGAGTTGACCGTGCTCGCGCTGATCCCCAGCCGCTGCGCGACGAAGTCCTTGGACTCCGACTGGAACCACTCGACCAGCACCTCCGTCTCCCGCGCCGACAGCGCGGGCCGGTGGTCGGAGCGGTCGCCGGCCAGCGCGCCCGCCAGCGACGGCGGCGTGTACGGGTCGCCGCGACCGGCCGCGCGGGCGGCCTCGACCAGGTGCTCCTCGCCCTCGGCCTTGGTCAGGTAGCACAGCGCGCCCAGTTCGAGGCACGTCAGCGCGATGTCGTCGTCCGCGCGCATCGAGTACACGACCACGCGCCTGCCCGCCTCGACGAGCCTGCGCAGGTCTCCCAGCGCGGGGGTCGGACCGCCCAGGTGCAGGTCGAGGATCACGACGTCGGCGGTCGCGCCGTCGCCGATCCACGCCACCCGCACGTCCTCGCCCGCGGCGACCACCGTGATCGGCGGGGTGCCCGCGCCGAGCCAGTAGGCGACCCCGGCGCGCACCGCCGGGTGGTCGTCGACCACCACGGCGGTCAGTTGGGCTTCCATCTGGCCTCCATCCGCGTCCGCGGTCCGTAGGTGTCGCACTCCACTCGGACGAGCGGCGACGTCGGTGCGATCCCGTCGCCGGGATCGGTGTCGGCGAGCACGGCGACGCGCACCTCCTGGTCGGTGCGCAGCACGCTGACCCGCGCGCGGGTGCGGGTGTGCGACAGCGCGACCACGAGCGGGGCGGTCAGCTCGCGCCGCACGACCGTCGGGACCGCCACGGCGGAGCCGCTGACCGCGAGCGACACCTCGATGCCCCGCCGTTCCGCCGCGTCCACGCAGGCCTTGACCTCGTGCACCAGCGGGTCGGGCACGTCGTCGTTCTCGGCGAACAGCCTGCGCAGCTGGGTCGCGGCGAGCGCGCAGCGGCGGCGGGTGGCGTCGTCGCGCGGGTCGAGCGCGCCGTCGGCCAGCCCGACCAGCAGCGGCAGCGTCGCACCGAGCTGACCGGCGAACGTCTGCCGCCGGTCGCGTTCCCACTGCTCGGCCAGCGCGGCACGGGTGGCGATCCGGTCGCGGTCGGCCGCGACCGCCGCGGCCAGCCCCGTCTGGCGGCGCAGCACCAGCGAGATCACCACGATCGCGGCCTGGAAGCCCAGGACGCTGAGCACGACGACACCCGCCCCGCCGACCTCGGCGCGGTCGTGGTCGCCGACCAGCACGAACTGGGTCACGCTCGCCACGCCGTGCGCCGCGAGCGCGCCGATCAGCACGCCGAGGCGGTCGACGAGCAGGACGAGCAGGTGCCAGCCGACCAGGCCGAACGACCAGTGCACGTCGAGGAAGAACCCGTCCTCGGGGAGGGCGGCGGTGGCCGCGACCGAGGCGGCCAGCACCACCGCCGCGCCGCCGAACGCGACCGGCGCGGGCAGCGGTCGGCGGCGCAGCAGCCAGACCGCGCAGACGACGGTGACCAGCGCCAGGGTGGCGAACGCGGTGTTCTCGACCCACGCGGGCCGGTAGTCGCGCTGGTGCTGGACCAGCCACGTCGCGTTCAGGCCGGTCTGCACGACGGCGGTCACGGCGAGCAGGACGATCCTGATGTTGGCGAAGAGCCGGTCGTCGTCAGCCACGCGGCCACTCCAGCCGCACGGTGGTGCCGCCGCCGGGTCGCGAGTCCACGGTGGCGCGGCCCCCGACGGCGGCCATCCGCTCGACCAGCGAGCCGCGGATGCCCCGGCGGTGCTCCGGCACGGCGGTCGGGTCGAACCCGGTGCCGGTGTCGGTCACCGTCACGACCAGGCCGTCGCCCGACCCGGCGACACCGAGCGCCGCCGCGCGCACGCCCGCGTGCCGCTCGACGTTGGTCACGGCCTCGCGCACGGCTCGCACCAGCGCCAGCGTGACCGGCACCGGCAGCAGCGGCACGTGCTCCCAGCGCGCGTCGATGGCGAGGGGGCTGCGCTCGACCACCGACCGCAGCGACGACTCCACGTCCACCAGCCGGTCGTCCAGGCCGGGTCCGCCGGTCGATCCGGTCAGCACGGCCAGGTCGCGCCGGGCGAAGTCGGCGACCTCCGCCGGGTCGGCGGTGCGGCTGCCGACCAGCAGGAACGTCGCCGAGGCCGTGTCGTGCAGCAGGGCGAGGTACTCCCGTTCCCGCCTGCGCCGCTCACGGGCCAGCACCTCGGCCCGTTCCAGCGCCGCCTGCCGGGCGCGCAGCTCGTCGACCCCGCGGGCGGAGCGGACCAGCAGCAGGAACGCCAGCCGCGCGAGCAGGCACTCGACCCCGACGCGCAGCAGCGTCGACGGCGGCCCGCCCGCCGCGAGGAACACGGCGAGCAACCCGACCGTGGCGGGGACCGCGATCTTGAGCGGCCACTCCCACTGGAACGTGATCGCGGTGATGGTGAGGACGTTGAGCGCCCACAGGTTCGGCCCGGACGCCGTCCACGACTGCGTCGCGCAGATCGCCCCGGCCCGTGCGACGGCCAGCGCCAGCGCGACCAGGGTGCCGCGGGTGGCCGGGACGCCGTCGGAGACCGCGCCGACCAGCGCCAACCCCAGCAGGCCGAGGCCGAGCGGGACGGCGTCGTCCGGGACGGCGAGCACGCCGAACACGCTGATGACCGCGAGTCCGACGCCCCGGACCGGGCCCGCGAACCGGCCGACCGCCAACCGGAAGCCCGCCTCGACGGCGCCGGTGGGCGACGGCGCTGGCATAGGTCCCCCAGACGTCGTCGGTGCGGCTGGTTGGAGTATTCCGGGTCGGCGGTCCGGGTGCAGCCCTAGGGGGCCGGGGTGGGACGCCCTCGGCCGGGCGGACGTGCGTGGTCAGCGTTCGCGGACGCCGTGGAGATCGGCCGGGGCGACCGTGGTCGACGCCGTGCCGGTCACCGCGACGGTGCCGGTCAGCCCGTTCTCCAGCCGATCGGTCTTCCTGGTGGAGGGACCGACCACCTCCACGGCCAGGGCGACGGCGTCCGCGCCCGCGGTGGCGGCTTCCACGCGTTCGGTGGACACGGCGTCGTCGAGCAAGCGGCAGGGTCGATCGGCCACGCGCTCTGGTCGGCGCTGCCGCTGACACCCGGTTCGGCACATCCACGACCGGCGACCTCGGCAGTCGCGGAGGTCACCCGTCGCGGCGGCCGACGGTGGCGAACAGCGGCAGCAACAGCAGGGACACCACCAGTCGGGTCACCTGGAAGGCCATGACCAGCGGGGTGTTGGACTCGGTCGCGAGGGACAGGCCCAGCACCGCTGAGAGGCCGCCCGGTGTGGACGCGAGGTAGGCGTCGTAGGCGCTGATCGACGTGAGGCGGCTCAGGCCGACGCCGACCAGGGCGCAGGCGGCGACGGTCGCGACGATCTGCACGCCCGCCAGCGGGAGCACGCGGGTCACGGCGCGGACCTTGTCCAGCGACAGGGAGGAGCCGATCTGGAGGCCGACGACGAGGAACGCGGCACCGAGGGCCGCGGTGGGCATCGCGGGGTGGTCGAAGAGGCCGCAGGCGGCCAGGCCGAGGGCGGCGAGCATCGGCCAGACCAGGGCCGAGCCCGCGAACGCCAGCAGCCGGTTCGCGACCAGGCCCGCGGTCACGGCGAGGAGCGCGAACAGCGCCGACTTCGCCGCGCTCGCGGACACCTGGTCGCCGACGGCCCGTGAGCCGGGGTCGAGCCAGAGGACCACGGCGGGCATCGACACGAGGACGAGCAGCACGCGGAGGTACTGCACGACCATCACGACGTGCTCGTCCGCGCCGGCCTCGCGCGCGCCGGTGATGAACCCGACCGCGCCCCCGGCCACCGAGGAGAACACGGCGGTGCGGCCGTCGACCGTCGGCAGGAGGCGGAGGAGCTGCCCTACGCCGGTGCTGACGACGAGGGTGGCGGTGACGACGACGAGGATGGCCTGCCAGTGCCGGGCCACCTCGCCCAGCACGGTCCGGTCGGCCATCGCGCCGATCGACGCGCCGAGCACGGCCTGCGCGACCGTGCCCGCGAACCGGGTCGGCCCCGGTTCGCGGCGGCCGGTGGACGACGCCGTGAGTCCACCCAGGACTCCCGAGAACAGCAGGGCCGCGGGCACGTCGAGCCACGTGAGCAGCACGGCCGACAGCGCCGTGACGACGGCGACGAGGAGCCGGGGCGCAACGCGGGAGAACACCGGTCCGGCTCCTCGTCGCGTCGGTCAGGGAACGAGGACGGCGAGCGGCACGTGGTGCTGGCCCGCGTGGACGTCGCGGTCGAACAGGCTGCCCTGGCTGACCGGACGGGGGTAGGAGATCTTCACGACGTGCAGCGACGGGATGCGGAAGATCCGCACCCCGTCGGCGGGGACGTCGTAGAGGCGTGCGACGACGGCCTCGTCGAGGAACTCCTCGTCGGCGACGATCGCGTAGCCCGCCTCGTCGCGCATGAACAGCTCGACGGTGACCCAGAAGGGGCCCGCGTTCTTCGACCGGACCTCCAGCGCCAGGTCTCCGAGGGTCGGGCTGGTGTCAGACATGGGCGGCGGCCTTTCGCAGGTGGGTGCGGAACATGCTGGTGGGGGTCTCGGTGTCGACCACGTGGTTCAGGACGAACTCGTAGGCCGCGCCGCGCTCGGTCTCCGCGGGCGACGTGGCGAAGGCCAGGCTCGGCAGGTAGGCCATGTCGGTGGCGGGCAGGTGCAGCATCAACGGGTTCGCGACCTTCGCGACGGCCGTCGCGGTCTCCTGGGACGCGGCCTGCACCAGCAGCATCACGCCGACCTCGCGCGGCGGCGAGGTGTCCGGGTCGAGGTGGCCGAGGACCGCGTTGTGGCCGTAGAGCCGGATGTCGAACGCGTAGTCGGCGGCGTCGAGGCCGAGGGTCTGGGTGACCCGGCCGGTGAGGACCTGCCGCAGGAACTCCGCCCAGCCCTCGACGTCCTTGAGGATCAGCGGGTCGCGGATGGCGGTGAACGACAGGGTCTCGTAGCCGGTGATCCGGGCGCCTTCGAGCTTCACGGTGTGCTGGTCGGCGACCTCGAACCGGGACCCCTCGACGCGGACCCTGCGGTCGTCCAGCGCGGTGTAGACGGCGTCGGTGACGTCGAGGGTGCCCGCGGGTTCGCGCATCCGGAACGGGTCGGCCGTCTCGTAGAGCATGTGCGCGGCCACCGAGTGCGGTGTGCAGGAGACGGACTCGTCGAGGGATTCGATGACGAAGCCGGTGCGGTCGATCGTGGCGAACACGCTGCCGGAGCGCGGGTTGGTCGTGCACTGGCCGCCGCACTCGACGATCTTCGCCGCGTGCCAGCTCGGCCCGGCGGGCAGGCCCTTCATCAACGGGTACGCGGCGGCGAGCGCCGTGTCGGTCGCGCGGCCCGCGAGCACGACGTCCGCTCCGCTCCGCAGCGCCTCGACGATGGGTTCGTGGCCCATCATCCCGACGATGTGGGTGCAGCTCCGCACCGTCTCGGCGGCCAGGTCCCGCAGGGGCGGCAACGGGTGGACGCGGCCCGCGTCGAGGTGCTCCACGACGTCGGCCGCCGTCTGCTCGCTGTAGATCGTCGCGACCGCGAGGTCCAGGCCGTCCTCGGCGATGATGTCGTCGACCATGCCCGCGACCCAGTCCACGCCCGAGTCGGTGCCGCTCGTGCCGCAGGAGCCGACGATCAGCGGGATGCGGGCCCGCGCCGCCGCGCCGAGCAGGATGCGCAGGTCGCGGGACACGGCCGCCGCGGCGGTCTTCGGCTTCCCCGAGCCCAGGTAGTACGGGCCCGAGTCGGTCGACCCGCCGTCGACGGCGATGACGTCGGCTCCCAGCGCCAGTCCGCGCTCGACGGCGGCCACGTCGAAGCCCGCGCCCAACATCCCCGAGGGCACCAGGATCCGCACCTCGTCGACCGCCTCGTCCGGCTTGCTCATCCGCGCTCCCTGCCCGCTCAATGGGTTACTTTTGACTTTTGCTATAGCATAACACGCGAAGATCGGACCTACCCCGCCGTGATCAGGTGGGCGTTGACCGACGACCGCGGTGCCCCGGCGAGCGCGGCGACGAGTTCACGGGCGGCGCCCACCCCGGCCGCCCGGCGGGCCTCGGCGGTCTGGCCCGCCATGTGCGAGTAGACGGTGATGCCGTCGACCCCGCGCAGCGGGCTGTCGGCGGGCAGCGGCTCGACGTCCACGACGTCGAGCTCGGCCCCCGCGATGACCCCGGTGGTCACGGCCCGCACGAGCGCGGCCTCGTCGACCAGCGGACCGCGAGCGGTGTTGACCAGCACGGCGGTCGGCTTCATCGTCGCGAGCGCGTCCTCGTCGACGAGCCGCCGCGTCCGCGGGGTGAGCGCGGTGTGCAGCGAGACGTAGTCCGACTCGCGCAGCAGCGTGCCGAGGTCGGTGAACCGCACGGACGGGTCGTCGTCCGGGACGCTCGTCGTGCACAGCACCGTCATCCCGAACGCGCGGGCGAGCGGGACGACCCCGCGCGCCGACGCGCCGTAGCCGACCAGGCCCAGGGTCGCGCCGCGCAGCTCGCGACCGCTCCCCCGCGGCCAGCGCCCCTCGGCGACGCCGAGCGCGAGCGGCACCAGGCGCCGGGCGGCGGCGATCAGCAGCCCCAGGGTGTACTCGGCGACGGCGTTGGCGTTGACGCCCGGCAGGGTGCTCACCGAGATGCCCAGGCGGGTGGCGGCCTCGACGTCGACGGAGTCGTGGCCGACGCCCGAGCGGACGACGGCGCGCAGCGCGGGCGCGGCGCCCAGGACCGCGGCGGTCAGCGGCTCGGTGCCGATGACCGCGCCCTCGACGCCGTCCAGGGCGGCCACGAGTTCGGCCGGGTCGCGCACGCCCGTGCCGGGCAGGTGGCGCGTGCGGTGGCCCGCCTCGGCGAGCAGGAGGTCGACCTCGTCGCCGGGGCGCAGGTGGTCGGTCGTGATCAGGACCAGGGCCACGGCGTCACAGCACCTTCGCGACGCCGGAGGTGCGGCGGCGGGCCAGCACCCGGATCCGCAGCACCGCGACGACGGCGAGCGCGGCGAGCAGACCCGCGTCGAGCAGCATGAAGCGCCAGCCGGTGATGTCGACCATGCCGCCGACGGCCGCGGGACCGACCAGCCCGCCCAGCTGCCAGGTCACCGTGTACAGGCCGGTGTAGGTGCCGATCACGCGCATCGTGGGCGCGAGGTTCCACAGCACCACGGCGGCGTTGATGATGAACCCGGAGGCGCCGACCCCGGCCAGGACCAGCGCGGCCATCGTCGCGGTCGCGGTCGGCACGGCGGTCGCCAGGACCATCGCCGCGGCGAAGACGGCCATGCCGATCGTCATCGTGCGCAGGCGGCCGATCCGTTCCGCGAGCAGCGCGGCGGGGTAGGCGGCGACCAGGAACGCCAGCCCGCCCGGCAGCGTGAGCCCGCCGGCGTCGCCCCGGGACAGCCCGACGGCCTCCATCGCGTAGGGCGTCATCAGCGCCCGCGACGCCGCGTAGGCACCGCCGAAGAGCAGCACGGAGGCCAGCAGGAGCAGCGGGCTGCGGTCGACGTCGCGGACGATGCCGAGCACGACCGCGCGCATCCGCACGCCCCGGACCGCGTCGGTCCTCCCGGCGTCGGCGGCGTCCTCGACCAGCGCGGCCCGGTAGGCGCGCGACCGGTTGTCGCGCACCCGCCACACCAGCACGGCCACCACGACGAACGCGGTGGCGGACGGGACGACGAAGGCGAGCGTCGGGTGGTCGTCGACCAGCAGGACGCTGATGACCGCCGTGGTGACGGTGGTGAGCCCGGAGGCGACCTTCACCGCCGCGTTGCCCCGGCTGCGGCGTTCCGGCTCGACGAAGTCCGGCATCAGCGACTCGACGACGGGCTTGAAGCTGTTGCCCACCAGGGCGAACAGGAACATCACCACGACCAGCGACGCGAACGACCAGGAGAGCGGGATGAGCAGGAACAGCAGCGCCGAGGCGGGCATCACCACGGCGATGTAGGGCATCCGGCGCCCCCACGCGGTCCTGGTGTTGTCGGACCGGTTGCCCATCCACGGCTGGATGAAGATGCCGAGCAGGTTGTCCATGCCCATGAGCAGGCCGACGACCGCGGCGCTGCCGACGTGCTCCCGCAGCAGCGGCGGGACCTGCGCGTCGTAGAACGTCCACATCGACTCCTGGGCGAACACCGCCAGGGCGCAGAAGAAGACGATCCCGCGCGCGGCCGCGCGGTCCACGGGTGTGGTTGCCGACGTCATACGTGATCCCCCGGTGGAGTGGGATGGCCCAGGTGGGAACGCCGGAGTGGCGTGCGGCACACCGTAAGATGCTATAGCAAGCTTGTCAAAAGTTTCTTAAGACTTAACCAATCGCACGTCGTCTATCGTGGTGGCATGGCACGGGACACCTTGAGCACGCTCACCAACGACACGCTCGCCGACCGCTCCTACCGCGCGGTCCGCGACGCCATCGGGTCCGGCGAGCTGCGTCCCGGCGAGAAGATCACCGAACGCGGGCTGGCCGAACGCCTGTCCGTCAGCCCCACCCCCGTGCGCGAGGCCATCCGGCGGCTCGAACAGGACGGGCTCATCGAGCGCACCGGCCCGCGCACGGTCGTCGTGGCCACGATCGGGGACACGGCGCGCCAGGACCTCGCCGAGGTCGAGATCGGCCTGCGCGGCCTGGTGGCGCGGTTCGCCGCCCGGCACGCCACCCCCGACCAGCTCGACCGCCTCGACGCGATCCTCGACGAGGCCGACGACCTGCACATCGTCATCCGCAAGCGGCACGACGACGGCAAGCCGATCGACCGGCACCTCGACGCGCTGCTCGACACCATGCAGCGGTTCAACGAGGGCGTGAACGCGTGCGCGGCGAACTCGGTCCTGGTCAGGCTGCTGGAGCAGACCAGGGTGTTCTCCCCGTCGGAACGGCGGACGCGCCTGCTGGAGCGGGTCGCCGCCGACAAGGAGTTCGGCCTCGACCGCTACGCCAGCCACCGGGCGCTGGTCCACGCCCTGCGCGCGGGCGACTCCGCCGCCGCCGAGCAGATCGTCCTGGAGGACGCGCGCGGCGGCCTCAACGCGCTGCGCGGCGAACCGCGCCGGGGCTGATCCCCCTCACGCCGACTGGCGGACCACCAGCGTCGGCTCGAACACCACGGACGTGACGCGGCGGTCCTGCCTGCCGATGCGGTCGAGCAGCAGGCCGACCATCTCCGCCGCCATGTCCTCCACGGGCTGGCGCACGGTGGTCAGGGCAGGCCTGCTGGAAGTGGCGGCGCTGCTGTCGTCGAAGCCGATGACGGCGACGTCGTCGGGCACGCGGCGGCCGTGGTCGCGCAGCACGTGCAGGGCGCCGGAGGCCATCAGGTCGTTGGCCGCGAACACCCCGTCGACGTCCGGGTGCTCGGCGAGCAGGCGCTCCATGGCGCGCTCGCCGCTGTCCTGGGTGAAGTTGCCCTCCACGAACGGCGCCTCGGGGTGGCCGTGGGCGGCCCAGGCCTCGCGGAACCCGGCCAGCCGCTCCTGGCTCGCGGGCACGTCGAGCGGACCGGAGATGGTGGCGACGCGCCGGCAGCCGCGGGCGACGAGGTGGTCCACGGCCAGCCGCGCGCCGTCGCGGTGGGCGAGGTCGACGTAGCTGATCGACAGCGGCCGGGTCGGGCGGGCGAACAGCACCGAGGGCACGGAGGCCGCGACGAGCATCGCGGGCAGCGGGTCCTCGGAGTGGATGGCGACGACGACCGCGCCGTCGGCGTTGCCCTGCCGCAGGTGGTCGACCACGTGCGCGCGGGTCTCGGGGGTGTCGGCGAACATCAGCAGCGGGTAGATGCCGCGCGGTCGCAGCGCGCTGATGATGCCGCTGGCGACGCGGCCGAAGAACGGGTCCACCAGGATGTCGCCGCCGAAGCCGCCCGCGCCGGACACGACGAGCGCGATGGTGCCGGTGCGGCGGGTGACCAGCGAGCGCGCCGCCGTGTTGGGGGTGTAGCCCGTCTTGGCGATGGCCCGCCGCACGGTCTCCTGGATGGCCGGGTCGACGTTGCGGGTCGTGTTGATCACGCGCGACACCGTCGCCCTCGACACCCCCGCCACCCGTGCCACGTCCTCCAACGTGGGAGGACGTGCCTGGGACGCTGCGCTCATGGAGGCTTTATAACACAGCGGAGAGCGCTCTCCAGGTCACGAACCGGTCGAGCCGACCGCCGGACGCCGACGGCCGGTGCTCCGGTCGGCCGCCCGGAGACCGCTTTCCGAACGCCTTGGAGAGCGCTCTCCAAGGGCTTTGTCCCCGGTGGCGCGATTCCGGTGTGGGAACAGCGAAATTCGGGCTCCCGCGCACCGCGATACCAGGTCGTGGGCATGACTTGACACACGTGACGTCGAAAGGCGAGGGTGTCCCTACTCGGAGAGCGCTCTCCAAATCACCACCCCAGGAGTGATCGCCCCATGACGACCACGCAGAGACCCGGCACCGACACCGACCTCGACGTGCTCATCGACCGGCTGACCCTGGCGGAGAAGATCCGCCTGCTGTCGGGCGGCGGCACGTTCCGCGGCCAGGCCGAGGAGTCGATCGGGCTGCGCGCGATCGTGTTCTCCGACGGGCCGGTGGGCGTGCGCGGCGAGCGCTGGGACGAGCGCGACACGGCCCTGACCCTGCCGTCGCCGACGGCCATGGCGGCGACCTGGGACGCCGACGTGGTGAGCGGGCTGGGCAGGCTGCTGGCGGCCGAGGCGCGCCGCAAGGGCGTGGACGTCCTGCTCGCGCCGAACCTCAACCTGCACCGCTCCCCGCTGGGCGGCAGGCACTTCGAGTGCTTCTCCGAGGACCCGCTGCTCACCTCCCGCATCGGCGCCGCCTACGTGCGCGGCGTGCAGTCCGGCGGCGTCGCGGCCACCCCGAAGCACTACGTGGCCAACGAGTCGGAGACCGAGCGGCTGACGCTGGACGCCCGGATCGACGAGGCGACCCTGCGCGAGGTGTACCTGGCGCCGTTCGAGGCGGCCGTGCGCGCGGGCGCGTGGGTCGTCATGTCGGCCTACAACGGCGTGAACGGCACGACGATGTCGGACAGCCCGCTGCTGGACGAGCCGCTGCGCGGCGAGTGGGGCTTCGACGGCGTCGTGGTGTCGGACTGGGGCGCGGTGCGCTCGGTCGGGTCGAGCACCGACCTCGCGATGCCCGGCCCGCACGAGCTGCGCGCCGCTCCGCTGGAGGAGGCCGTGCTCCGCGGCGACGTGGCCGAGTCGGAGGTCGACGACCGGCTGCGGCGCATCCTGCTGCTGGCCAGGCGGGTCGGGGCGCTCTCCCCCGCCACTCCGGTGCCGCCGCCGCGGATCACCCCGGACGAGTCGCGCGCCCGGCTGCGGCGGGCCGTCGCGGCGGGCGCGGTGCTGCTGCGCAACGACGCCCTGCTGCCGCTGGACCCCGCCGCGCTGACCCGCGTGGCCGTGCTCGGCCCGAACGCCGTGGACGCGCGGGTGCAGGGCGGCGGCAGCGCCGGGGTGTTCCCGGCGGCCGTGGTCTCCCCCGTCGACGGCATCCGCTCCGCGCTCGCCGGGCGGGCCGAGGTCGTGCACCGCGCGGGCGCGGTCCTGCACACCCGGCCGACCCCGCTCAAGCCCGAGCACACCAGCGACCCGGTCACCGGCGAGCCCGGCGTGCTCGTGCGGTACCTGGACCCCGACGGCGAGGTGGTCCACGCCGAGCACCGGCTCAGCGGCCGGATCCTCGACCCGTCGATCGACGTGGACGCGGCCTTCGTCGAGGTCAGCGCACTGCTGAGGCCTCCGTCGCCGGGCGACTGGCGGTTCGCGGTGGTCGGGCTCGGCGAGGTGCTGCTGGAGGTCGACGGGCACGTGCTCGTGGACGAGCTGGTCGTGCCCGAGTCCGACGACCCGACCTACGTGCACGTCGCGCCGTCGTTCCGCGAGGCCACCTGGCCCGTGCGGGAGGGGCACGAGGTGCTGGTGCGCGCCCGGCGGCGGCTCACGCCCGGCGAGGGCAACGCCGTCGCGCTGGCCGCGGACCCGCCCCTGGTGGACGAGGACGTGGAGCTGGCGGCGGCCGTGGAGCTGGCGCGGACGTCGGACGTGGCGGTCGTCGTGGTCGGCACGACCGACGAGATCGAGAGCGAGGGCTTCGACCGCACCACGCTGGCGCTGCCCGGCAGGCAGGACGAGCTGGTGCGCGCGGTCGCGGCGGTGAACCCGCGCACGGTCGTGGTGGTCAACGCGGGCGGGCCGGTGGAGCTGCCGTGGCGCGACGAGGTCGCCGCGGTGCTGGTCACGTGGTTCCCCGGCCAGGAGGCGGGCGACGGGCTGGCCGACGTGCTGCTCGGCGCGGCCGAGCCCGGCGGGCGGCTGCCGACGACGTGGGCGGCGCGCACGGCGGACGTGCCGGTGCTGGACACGACGCCGGTCGACGGCGTGCTGGGCTACACCGAGGGCGCGCTGATCGGCTACCGCGCGTGGGCGGCGCACCCGGTGGCGCCCGCGTACTGGTTCGGCCACGGGCTGGGCTACACGACATGGGCCTACGAGGGCTTCTCCGCCCGCGACAACGTCGACGCCGGGGCGGGCTTCGACGTGCGGGTGCGGGTCCGCAACACCGGTGCGCGCGAGGGCCGGGAGGTCGTTCAGGTCTACCAGGCGCTGGGCGAGGACCGGCGGCTCGTCGGCTACACGACCGTGCGCGCCGCTCCCGGCGAGGCGGTGTGGGCGCGGGTGCCGATCGAGGCGGACGCGCTGCGGCGGTGGTCGACGGCCGACCGCGCGTGGCGCCCGGCGAGCGGCACGATCACGCTGCTGGCCGGACCGTCGGCGGGCGACCTGCCGCTGTTCGGGAAGCTCAACACGGCCCGCTAGCCCAGGAGGGGAGCACCGCCGAACCCGACCTCGTTGCCCTCGGGGTCGTGGTAGGTCGCCTTGCGCACGCCGTTGTCGTAGGTCTCGCGCTTCGTGGGCCTGATCCCGGCCGCGGCGATGCGGGCGACGGCGGCGTCCAGGTCGTCGACGACGATGTTGAGCATCCCCCGTCCGGCGTGCGTGGGCCTCTGGCAGATGAACACCGATCGGTGCTCGGCGAGGTCCCACACGGCTTCGGTGTCGCTCGCGACGAAGGAGGCGGGGAAGCCGAACAACTTCTCGTACCAGGTGAGCGCCGACGGGAAGTCGTCGACGGGGATTCCGGCGTAGAGGTCAAGGGCCATCCGGCCATGCTAGGCGGCCGAGTCGGTCCGGTGGCCGCACGGACGAGCGAATCCCGCGTGCGGCACCGAAGTCGAGGTGTCCTCTCGATCCGGCGCTTCACGTCGACTCGCGGACGACCAGCTCGGGGCGGAACATGATCTGCTGGTGCGAGTGCGCCGCGGGCTGGTCGCACTCCTCCACGAGCAACCGCGCCGCCGTCCGTCCTATGTGGAGGGTCGGTTGGCGCACCGACGACAGCGGCACGGCGGCGTCCGCGGCGAACTCGATGTCGTCGTAGCCCAGCAGGGCGACGTCGTCGGGCACCCGGCGGCCGGTGCTGACCGCCGCGCGCAGCACGCCCAGCGCCAGCAGGTCGTTGGCGCAGAACACCGCCGTCGGCGCGGCACCGCCGTCGAACAGCTCGCGCGCGGCCTCGTACCCGTGGCGGGCCTTGAGCGCGGGCACCTCGACCACGTCGACCGCCACGCCCCGGTCGGCGACGGCGCGGCGCAGCCCGGTGAGCCGGTCCTTGCACTGCCGCAGCGACAGCGGGCCGGTGACGTAGGCGATCCGCCGGTGCCCCGCGGCGACCAGGTGCTCGCCTGCCAGTTCACCGCCTGCCACGTCGTCCACCGCGACCGAGCAGCAGTCCACCCCCTGGTAGTGCCGGTCCACCAGCACGGTCGGCGTGCCGCGGCGGCGCAGCGCGTCGAGCCGTTCGGACATCGGCCCCACGGGGGTGATCAGCATTCCCCTGACCCGCTGCTCCTCCAGCAGTCGCAGGTACCGGTCCTCGCGGGCGGCCTGCTCGTCGGAGTTGCACAGCACCAGCGCGTAGCCCAGTTCGGTGGCCACGTCCTCGATGCCCCTGGCGATGTCGTGGAAGAACGGGTTGGCCAGGTCCAGCACGATCAGGCCCAGCGACCGGCTGGTGCCCGCGCGCAGCTGCGCGGCCTGGGAGTTGCGCACGAACCCCAGTTCCGCGATGGCCGCGAGGACGACCTCCCTGGTCGCCTCGGACACCTTGTCCGGCCGGTTGAGCACGTTGGAGACCGTGCCGAGGGAAACCCCGGCACGTTCCGCCACGTCCTTGATGCTCGGCGCCATCGCGCGATCCTATTCGTCGGGCGACGATTCTGCTGAAACGATTCACTGCCGTCCGGTGAACCGCCACGTCCCGAACGGCACCCGGTGCACCGCGAAACCCGGCTCGACGCGGACGAACTCCGCGCCCGCCGGAGCGGTGACGGCCTCGCGCGACGCGGCCGGGACGTGCACCTCGGCCGTGGACCCGACGGGGACCTCCACGGTGAGCCGCACCTCCGCGCCGACCAGCGACCAGCCGACCGACGCGGTGCCGCGCACGGTCCGGATCGAGGTCCGCGCCCACGTCACGCCGACGCGGGCGTCCGGCCGCACGACGAACGTCTTGTAGCCCGCGTCACCGGGGCGCAGGCCGGCCACGTTCTCGTAGAGCCACTGCACGACCGTGCCCTGGAAGTAGTGGTCGCGCGACCGCGAGTCCGCGGGCCACATCTCCCACATCGTGTCGGCGCCGTTGTCGAACCAGAATCCCCAGCTCGGGAAGCCGCGCTGCACCGCGATGGCGTGCGCCACGTCGGGGAAACCGTGCTGGGTCAACGCCCTGAGCAGCACGCTGGTGCCCAGCGCCCCGGTGTTGAGGTGGTCGCCGCGCGCCCGGACGTCCGCGACCAGCGCCGCCACGACCGACGGCACCTGGCCCGCCGGGACGAGCCCGAACATCAGCGGGATCGCCTGCGAGGTCTGGCGGAAGTCCGGGTCCCGCGCGCTGCGGTAGTGCCCGTCGACGAGGAACTCCGCGTTCAGCGCGTCGCGGCAGGCGTTCGCCGTGGCCCGGTAGCGGGCCGAGACGTCCGCGTGCCCCAGCAGGTCGCCGAGTTCGGCCGTGGCGACCAGCGCGCGGTGCAGGTACGCGGTCGCGGTGAGCCGGGTGTCCTCCGGCGGGTTGCCGCCGTAGCCGGGCGGCAGGTAGTCGCCCAGCGCCGTGGTGGCCAGCCCTCCTCGCAGGCGGCCGACCTCCCAGTCCAGGTACTTCGTCAGCGTCGCCCAGTGGTCGGCCGCGAGCCGCTCGTCGCCGTAGACCCGGTACATCTCGCGGACCAGGAACGGGTACACCGTCGTCCACTCCGGCGAGGGCGCGGCCTCCTGGTAGCCCCAGCCGCCGCTGGGCACGATCACCGGCAGCGCACCGGGACCGGTCTGGCTGTCGGCGAGGTCGCCGATCCACTTGGTCAGGAACCGCTGCACGCCGAACGCGTGGGCCAGCACCGGCGCGCCGAGCTGCGCGTCGCCGGTCCAGCCGTTCTTCTCGAACATCGGGGTGTCGGTGGGGATGCCGTGCAGGTTGTTGAGCAGGGTCCGCTTCATCGCGCGGTCGAGCTGCTCGAAGAACGGCTCGGAGCAGCGGAACGTCCCGGTCTCCGGCACGTCGCTGTGCACGACCCGGCCGACCACGTCGCCCAGCCCCGGCTTGGTCGGGAAGCCGGTGACCTGGACGTAGCGGAAACCCTTGTAGGAGAAGCGGGGCTCCCACGTCTCGACGCCCTGCCCGGAGCAGGTGTACTCGTCGACCTGGTGGCGTCCGGGCACGTGGCCGTTGGTGTTGAGCACGCTGCCGTCGGGGTTGAGCCGCTCGCCGTGGGCCAGCCGGACGACCGTGCCCGCGGGTGCGGTGACGGTGATCCGCGACCACCCCGCCATCGTGCGGCCGAGGTCCACGACGTAGACCCCGGCTCGCAGCTCGGTGACGGCGGTGGCGCGCACGGTCTCCACCACGCGGATGGGTTCGTGCTGCTGGGCCCTCAGGGTGCCGGTCGGCGCGGTGACCAGCGTGGGCTCGCTCCAGCCCTCGACCGCGCGGCGGGCGTCGTAGGACTCCCCCGCGTACAGCGAGTTCGTGACGGTCCGGCTCTCCGCGACCCGCCAGCTCGTGTCCGTGGCGACGGTGGTGCGCGAGCCGTCGGTGTGGGTGATCTCCATCTGTGCCAGCAGCTTCGGCTCGGCGTGCCAGTGCGCCTGCTCCCAGCGCCAGACGTTCGGCGTGGTCATGCCGTAGAAACCGCGGCCCAGCGTCACGTCCAGGGTGTTCGAGCCTTCCTTGAGCTGCGCGGTGACGTCGTGGGTGGCGTAGAGGACGGTCTCCTCGTAGTCGGTGAAACCGGGGTCCAGCACCCGGTCGCCGACCTTGCCGCCGTTGAGCCGGGCGTCGTGGTAGGCCAGCCCGGCGATGTGCAGCCGGGCGCTCGCGACCGGCTTGGCGAGGCTGAACTCCTTGCGCAGCACCGGCGCCGGGGGTTCCACGACCAGGCTCACGCCCCGACCCCACGGGCCTTGGCCGTACGCCGCGAGCACGGTCGCCGCCACCCACCCCGAGTCGTCGAACTCCTTCCGCTGCCACCCGTCCTGCTCGGTCTCGGCGACCTTCCACCCGGTTCCGGTGACCAGTTCCCGTTGCCCGGCACCGGATTCGACGACCAGCCGCACGAGCAGGCCGCCGGGGTTGACCGAGACGGTGCCGCGGTTGGTGGCCAGCGCCGCGAGCACGACCCGGCCACCGGCGGCGCGCACCCCGGCGGTGACGTCGGCGGACCTGCCGAGCTTCCAGCCGTCGACCTGCTCCGGCGAGGACAGCACCTGCTGCCCGTTCAGGAAGAGGGTGAAGTCGTCGTCGGCCGTGGCGATGATCCGCGCGCGGGTGGTCCCCGGTGGCACGTCCAGGCCCGCGCGGAACCAGCGCGGGCCCGCGGGAGCGCCGGACGGGGTCGCGCCGGGCGACCAGATCCACGACGCCGGGTCGAACGACAGCCCGGCGACCGGTGGCGCGGCGCCGATCCACCTCGCGGTCCACGCCGTGCCGAGGAACGCCGTCTCCCACCACTTCGCCGCGCTCCACGCCGAGGGCCTGCCGCGCTGGTCCCACACCCGGACCCGCCAGGTGTACCGGGTGTGCGGGCGCAGCGCGGGACCGTCGTAGACGATCCCGACGCCGCGGTCGGACACCACCTTGCCGGTGTCCCACACCCCGTCCACCCGGACCTGGTACGCGGTCTGCGCGCCACCCGCGCCGTCCGCCGCCAGCACCCACGACAGCCGCGGCTTCGCGACGTCCGTGCCCAGCAGCGTCTCCGCGTACTCGACCGTCGTCGACTCGACCCGCACACCGCCCGCCGGTTCCACATCCGCCGCCGCCGTGCCCATCGGAAGTGCCAAGGCCCCCGCCCCCACCGCCGTGCCCACCAGGAAGTCCCGCCGGTTGACCCCGCCGCTCATCGGTTTCCCCTCGTGAAGGTCATCGGTTCAGGCGCCCCACCCGGCCTGGTCGCCGCCAACGCGGTCCGCGCTGATCCGATCGCCGTAACCGGACCGGCGGTAGGCCCGGACGGGATCGGGGTCGAGCCCCATGTCGGTCCGCAGCTCGGCGAGCAGCGGACGGACGTCGGTGTTGTAGGCGTCCATCAGCACGTCGTTCGACTCCAGCACGTCACCGGAGTCCTGAGCCGCGTCGAGCGCGTCCGCGTCGACCAGCAGCGCCTTCGCCGTGGCCTCCTGGACGTTGAGCACCGAGCGGATGATCGCCGGGATCTTCGCCTCGATGTTGTGGCACTGGTCGAGCATGAAGGCGATGCCCGCCTCCGGCCCCAGCGCGTCGGCGCGGACGATCTCGTGCATGATCCGGAACAGCTGGAACGGATCGGCCGCACCCACCATCAGGTCGTCGTCGGCGTAGAAGCGGGAGTTGAAGTCGAACGCCCCCAACCTCTTCTGCCGCAGCAGGAACGCCACGATGAACTCGATGTTCGTGCCCGGCGCGTGGTGACCGGTGTCGATCACCACCTGCGCCTTGGGCCCGAGTTCGACGCAGTGCGCGAACGCGGTGCCCCAGTCGGGGATGTCGGTGGCGTAGAACGCGGGCTCGAAGAGCTTGTACTCCACCAGCATCCGCTGGTCGTCGCCCAGCCGGTCGTAGACCTCCCGCAGCGCCTCGGCCAGCCTGTCCTGCCGCCGCGCCAGGTTGTCCTGGCCGGGGTAGTTCAGCCCGTCGGAGAACCACAGCTTGAGGTCGCGCGACCCCGTCTGATCCATGATGGACACGCAGTCCAGCAGGTGGTCGGTCGCCTTGCGCCGGATCCGGGGATCCGGGTTGGTGACGCTGCCGAGCTTGTAGTCGTCGTCCTGGAACACGTTGGAGTTGATGGCGCCCAGCGCCACGCCGCGCTCGGCGGCGTGGTCGGCCAGCGCCCGGTAGTCGTCGACGGTGTCCCACGGGATGTGCAGCGCCACCGTCGGCGCGACGCCGGTGAAGGCGTGCACCTGCGCGGCGTCGTCGATCTTCTCGAACGGCGTGCGCGGCACTCCCGGCTGGGTGAACACCTTGAACCGGGTGCCGGAGTTGCCGTACGCCCACGACGGCGTCTCGATCCGCTGTGCGCGCAGGGCGTCCTTCACCCGGTCCGCGGTCTCCGTCATCGTGCCCCCAGGGCTAGAAGTTGAACTGGTCGATGTTGCTCGCGGTGAACTCGGTCGGCGGACCGAGCACCAGTTCGCCCTTGGCGCCGATCGTGTAGTCGCCGAGGTCGCCCGCCTTGAACTCCTCGCCCTCCGCGCCGGTGATCTGGCCGGACGCGAGCGCGCCCGCGGCGTAGACGGCCAGGTAGCCGAGCTTGCTCGGGTCCCACAGCGCGAACGACTTGACCGTGCCGTCCTTGACGAAGTCGCGCATCTGGTTGGGCGTGCCCAGGCCGGTGAGCGCGACCTTGCCCTTGTACTCCGAGGAGCTGAGGTAGCGGGCCGCCGCGGCCACGCCCACGGTGGTCGGCGAGATGATGCCCTTGAGGTTCGGGTGCGCCTGGAGCAGGCCCTGCGTCTTCTGGAACGACGTCTGGTCGTCGTCGTTGCCGTAGGCCGTCTCCACGAGCTTCAGACCGGCGTTGGCGGGCTTGGCCAGCTCGGTCTTCATGATCTCGATCCAGGCGTTCTGGTTGGTGGCGTTGGGGGTCGCCGACAGGATCGCGATCTCGCCCTGGCCGCCGGTCGCCTCCGCGACCATCTTCACCTGCACGGCGGCGATCTCCTGCGCCGTGGCCTGGTTGACGAACACGTCGCGGGCGTCGGCAGCGGCGTCGGAGTCGAACGTGACGACCTTGACGCCCTGCGACCGCGCGGTCTTCAGCGCCGGGGCGACGGCGTTGGCGTCGTTGGCCGACAGCACGAGCGCGTTCTGCTTCTGCTGCGCGGCGGTGTTGATGTAGGTGACCTGGGAGGACGCGCTGGCCTCGGACGGGCCGGTCGCCTTCAGCTCGGCCTTGATCGCCGACGCGGCCTCGTCCGACCCCTTCTGCGCCACGGTGAAGTACGGGTTGTTGACCGCCTTGGGCAGGAAGGTGATCCTCAAGCCCTCCTTGATCGTCGCGTTCGGGTCGGCGGCGGCCGTGCCGCCCGCCGCGGGGGCGTCGGACTGGACGCTGTTCTTGCTGGTGCCGCTGCACCCGGCCAGCGCGACCGCGCCGGACAGCAGCAGCACCAGCGTGGTGACCGCGGGGCGTGGGGTCATGGTGATCGCCTTCCTGTGCTTGACGTGCGAACGCGGGCCGTCAGCGCCGGCGCGAGCACGCTCACCAGGAGCAGCAGGCCGGTGACGACGGTGAGGATCTCGGTGGAGACGTCGTCGAGGATGAGGACGTTGCGCAGACCGCCGAGCAGGAGCACTCCGGCGAGCACACCGCCCAGCGTTCCGCGTCCGCCGAAGATGGAGACGCCGCCGAGGAGGACGGCGGCGACGACCGCGAGTTCCAGGCCGACTCCGTTGTCGGCGCGGGCACTGGAGAAGCGGAACGTGTAGACGATCCCGGCCAGCGCGGACATCGCGCCGGTCAGGACGAACAGCGTGAGCTTGACCCGCTTGACCCGGATGCCGGAGAAGCGGGCGCCCTCCTCGTTCGAGCCGATCGCGTAGACCGACCGGCCGAACGAGCTGGTGTGCAGGGTGATCGCGAACGCGACGGCGAGCACCGCGCACAGCAGGATCGGCCACGGCACCCAGGTGCCGGGAACGGGTGCGGTGCCGAACTCGGTGAAGCTGGCGGGGAAGTCGGCCACGGCCCGGTCGCCGAGCACGACCAGCGCCAGACCCCGGTACAGGGCGAGGGTGCCGATCGTGACGGCCAGGGACGGCAGGCCGAGGCGGGTCACCAGCAGGCCGTTGACCGCTCCGCACACCGCGCCGAGCACGACCACCGTCGGCAGGATCGCCTCCAGCGTCCAGCCCGCGTCCCACAGCTCGCCGATGACCGCGCTGGACAGGCCCAGCACGGACGCGACGGACAGGTCTATCTCGCCGGACACCACGACGAGCGTGAGCGGAAGCGCGATCAGCGCGACCTCGCCGATGTCCAGGCCGAGGTAGAACAGGTTGCCGCCGTCCAGGAACGCACCGCCGGTGCGGATCTGGCCGACGACCGCCACGAGGACCAGGAGAGCGACCAGCGCGGTCTCCCAGCGGGCGAACCGCTCAAGCATCGTGGTCACTCCTTCCGCGCAGCTCCCTGGCGAGCCTCAGCGCCAGGAGCCGGTCGACGGTGATGGCGCCGATGAGCAGTGCGCCGCTGATGGCCTGCTGCCAGAACGCCGGGACGCGCAGCACGACCAGGCAGCTCGCGATCGTGCCGAGCAGCAGCGCGCCCAGCGCCGCGCCGACGACCGTGCCGGAGCCGCCGAAGATCGCCACGCCGCCGACGACGACCGCCGCGACGACCTGGAGTTCCAGGCCGGTGCCCGCCGCCGCGTCGACCGTGCCGTACCGGGCGACCCACAGCGCGCCCGCCAGGCCCGCGACCGTGCCCGACAGCAGGAACGCGGTGAACACCCGCCGTGGCACGGGAATCCCGGCCAGGACGGCGGCCTCGGGGTTGGAGCCGATCGCGTAGAGGTCGCGGCCGGAGCGGTAGGACCGCAGGTACAGCGCGGCGGCGGCAACCACGGCGAGCGTGATCAGCACGAGCACCGGGACGCCGAACAGCCTGCCGTTGCCCAGGTCCAGCAGGTCGTCGGGCAGGTTGGAGGCGTTGATCTGCGTGCCCTGCGCCAGCGCGAAGTCCACGCCGCGGAACACGTGGAGCGTGCCGAGGGTGACCACGAGGCTGGGCACGCGGCCGACCGCGACCAGCAGGCCGTTGACGACCCCGCAGACCAGGCCGACACCCACGCCCACGAGCAGGCCCAGGACGATCGGGACGTCGGGGTGGTCCGCGAACACCCTCGCCGTCAGGAACGCCGAGAGCCCCAGCGTGGAGCCGACGGACAGGTCGACGTTGCGGGTCACCACCACGAGCGTCTGGCCCGCCGCCAGCACGGCCACCACGGAGGCGTTGAGCAGCAGGTCGCGGATGCCCTGCGCCTCCACGAACCTCGGGTTGACCAAGGCGGTCGGGATGATCACCAGCGCGAGCGCCACGACGATGCCCAGCTCGCGGGCGCGGCCCACCAGCGCGGCGACGCGGCGGGCGCGCGAGGGCGCGACGGCGGTCACGAGGCCACCCCCGGCCTGCCCGCCGCGGCCAGCGCCACCCGTTCCTCGGTCGCGTCGGCACGGGCGATGTCGTCCACGAGTCCGCCCTCGTGCATGACCAGCACCCGGTCGGCCATGCCCAGCACCTCGGGCATCTCCGAGGAGATCATCAGCACCGCCACGCCCTCCCCGGCCAGCTCGGACAGCAGCCGGTGCACCTCGGCCTTGGTGCCGACGTCGATGCCGCGCGTGGGCTCGTCGACGATCAGCACGGAGGGCTTGCGCGACAACCACTTCGCGAGCACGACCTTCTGCTGGTTGCCGCCGGACAGCGTGGCGGCGGGCGCGCCGAGGCGCGCGGTCTTGATGCGCAGCTTGAGCGACCAGTCCTGCGCGAGCCGCCGTTCGGCGCCGCGCGGGAGCAGCCCGAACCGGGACAGGCGGCCGAGCGAGGCCAGTGCGACGTTGCGCTCCACCGAGGCGTCCACGACCAGGCCCTGCTGGCGGCGGTCCTCCGGGACCAGGCCGATGCCCGCGGCCATCGCGGCGGTCGGCGAGCCGAGCCTCAGCGGCCTTCCGCCGACCCGCACCTCTCCCGCATCGACGGGGTCGATGCCGAAGATCGCGCGGGCGACCTCGCTGCGGCCCGCGCCGACCAGGCCGGACAGCCCGACGATCTCGCCCGCGCGGACCTGGAACGAGACGTCGGTGAACACGCCTTCCCTGGTGAGCCTGCGGACGTCGAGCAGCACCTCGCCGGGGGTGGTGTCCTGCTTGGGGAACAGCGCGGACAGCTCGCGGCCGACCATGCGGCGCACCAGCCCGTCCGGCGTCTCGCCGTCCAGGGGTCCGTCCCACACGTGCTCGCCGTCGCGCAGCACGGTCGCCCGCCGGCACAGCGCGAACACCTCGTCGAGCCGGTGCGACACGAACAGCACGGCGGTGCCCTGGGCGCGCAGCACCTCGACGACCTCGAACAGCCGGTCGACCTCGCGGGCCGACAGGGCGGCGGTCGGCTCGTCCATCACGACCACCCGCGCGTCGAACGACAGCGCCTTGGCGATCTCGACGACCTGCTGGTCGGCGATGGACAGGCCGCGCGCGGGGCGGACCGGGTCGAGCGCGACGCCGAGCCGGTCGAACAGGGCCGCGGTGTGCGCGTGCATGGCCCTGGTGTCGATGCGGCGCCCCGCCCTGAGGGGCTGGCGTCCGGTGTAGACGTTCTCCGCGATCGACAGGTCGCCGAAGAGCATCGGCTCCTGGTAGATCACCGCGATCCCGGCGGCCCTGGCGTCGGCCGGTCCGGAGAACCGCGCCTCCTCGCCGTCGACCAGCACCCGTCCGCTGTCGGGGCGGTGCACGCCCGCGAGGGTCTTGATCAGGGTGGACTTGCCCGCGCCGTTCTCGCCCAGCAGCGCGTGCGCCTCGCCGGGCACCAGGGCGAGGGTGACGTCGGTCAGCGCCGCGACCGCGCCGAAGGTCTTCGAGACGCGGTCGAGCACGACGAGCGGCTGCTCCTGGGGCAGGTCCACACACGACTCCCGGTACGTGATGAAACGTTTCAATCATGAGGCGTAAGGGAGTGTGCTACGCGTCACATCCGCTGTCAATGGTGCGAACGGACCAGCCTAGGGGCGGCGTTCAACCCTCTGCGATCTCGACCGCGGCGACTCGTGGGGCTCCGGGTGGCGATCGACGGGGTCCCCCGGCTCCACCGCGCCGGGATCGCCGTGCTCGGCGACGAGCGAGGTGTAGATCGGGTTCGGATCGGGCTGCGTCACGGGGCAGACCTCCTGGTTCCGTGGTCGGATCGCCCCTGGTGGGGTCCTGTCGACCGGTGATCCCGCCCATCCTGCGCCGCGCCCCCGGCATCCGCAGGCCATCCGGCGGAAACAGGGGTGGGCGTCGCGGTGGAGATCAACCGGTTCACCGGTACGCTCCCCGGCTCGTCACCCGTTGAGCCGACCGCACCGCGTGACGCGGTCACGGGCTCGATCCGGGGCCCCGTCAAGGTCTTTCACGCCTGGACGAATAGGCGTTCCCGGCCTCCGGGCCGCTCGCGGGCCCCACGTGGCCTGGCCTTCCGCCTTCTCGCGCTGTTCGCGGACGGTATTCACCGAACTGATCGGGATCTCACTAGCTTCCCCCTGGTGACCACGAATCGAGCAGTGCGGCGACACGTCCCGGTCCCCGGAGGGGGCGGACCGAGGCGCTGGGGCCCGCCGCTCGGACTGGCACCGTGGACGGGGTGCGCCACGCGGTCCCGGCGTCGGACATGACGGTGGAACGGCGGTCGGACGGGTGCTCGGGCGGCTCCGCCAGGAGCGCGGGGAAGCCCGCCGCCCGCGAGGTGGCACCGTTCGCGTAGAGGTGGGCGGGTGGCCGGTGCCCGCCACCCGCTCCACCAGACCCACGACGACCGGCTCGGCCGCTCCCCCTACTCCTCCCCGGCCGGGCGGAGCACCCGGCGCACGGCGTCCCGCAGCCACCGGTGGGCCCCGTCGGCGGTGTGGCGCGGGTGCCAGGCCATGCCGATCGTCAGCGGTGGCAACGGCAGCGGGATGTCCAGCAGCCGCAGCCCCAGCGAGTGCGCCGCGTCGCTGAGCGGTGACGGGGGCTCGCCCGGCAGCGCGGTCGGCACCAGGCAGACGACGTCCTCGACCGCGGCCAGCGCCATCGCCCCGAGGTGCCCGGACAGGACGACACCGATCCGCCTGCGGAGCCCCACCCCGGCCAGGGCGGTGTCCAGCGGGCCGGTGAAGCGGCCCCGGCGGCTGACCGCCACGTGCTGGGCCGCGGCCAGCCCGGCGGGCGTCAGCGGGCCCTCGGCGAGCGGGTGCGCGGCCCGGACGCCCGCCGCCATCCGCAGCGTCACCAGTTCCTCGACCCTGGTCTCCGGGTCGACGTGGTCGATGATCCCGATCTCCAGGTCGACCAGGCCCTCGCGCAGCGCCGGGCCCGCCTCCCACTCCTCGGACAGCACCCGCAGCGAGACGCCCGGCGCCCGGCGGCGGGCGAGCCCGAGCAGCCCCGGTGCCAGCGCCGCGCCGACCACGTCCGAGGCCTGCACGGTGAAGGTGCGCCGCAGCGCGGCGGGGTCGACCCTCCCGCTCGGGGTGAGCAGCGCCGCCAGGTCGCGCACCACCGCCGCGGCCTCGCCCCGGAGCACCTGGGCGCGCGGCGTGGGCACCATCGTCTGCCCCGCCCGCACCAGCAGCGGGTCCTGGAGCAGCCTGCGCAGCCGGGCCAGGGTGCGGCTCATCGCCGCGGGCGAGGTGTGCAGCCGCGCGGCGGCCCTGGTGACGCTCTGCTCGGTCAGCAGGGCGTCGAGGGCGACGGCGAGGTTGGCGTCGAGCTTCGAGTCCGGGCTGCTCATCAGCGTTGTTCCATTTCAGGCAATGATCTGATGCTGAAGTTCCCATTGTGGCAAAAGCGGTGGTGTCCACACGATGACGAGGTCACACCGACCCGAAGCAGAACGCGAGGTTCCATGATCGTCATCACCGCACCCACCGGGAACATCGGCAGGCGGCTGCTGCCGCTGCTGCTGGAGGCCGCGCCCGCCCGAGGAGAGGAGCTGCGCGTCGTGGTGCGCGACCCCGCCCGGCTCCCCGAGGCCGTGCGCGGACGGGTCGAGGTGGTCACCGGCTCGCACGGCGACCCCGCGACCGTCGACCGCGCCTTCGCCGGGGCCGACGCCGTGTTCTGGCTGGTGCCGCCGAACGGCTCGCTCCCACCGGACGAGGCGTACAGCGGCTTCACCCGTCCCGCGGCGCAGGCGTTCGCCGCCCACGGCGTCAGCCACGTCGTCGGCGTCTCGGCCCTCGGCCGGGGCACCCCGCAGGCCGACAGCGCCGGGCTGGTCACCGCCACCCTCGCCGTGGACGACCTGATCGCGGGCTCCGGCGTCGCCTACCGCGCGCTGGCAGGCCCGTCCTTCTTCGAGAACCTGCTGGAGGAGGTCGACTCGATCCGCGAGGACGGCGTCTTCACCGACACCGTCGCCGCGGACCGCGCGGCCCCGCTGGTGGCCGTCGCCGACATCGCCGCGGTGGCGGCCGAGCTGCTGCTGGACCGCTCGTGGACCGGCGTCGACAGCGTGCCGGTGCTCGGCCCGCAGGACCTGTCGCCCGAGGACCTGGCCCGCGTCATGACCGAGGAGCTGCGCCGTCCGGTCCGCTACCGGCGCCAGGCGCTCGACGACCTGCGCTCCGCCCTGCTCGGCCACGGTCTCGACCCGGCGTTCGTCGAAGGGGTGGTCGGCATGAAGCGCGCCAAGGACCAGGGCCTGGACGCGGGTGTCGTCCGCGAGCCGGGGGCGCGGCCCGGCACCGGGTTCGCGCGGTGGTGCGCGGAGACCCTCAAGCCCGCCGTCCTCACCGCACCGGAGGCCGTCGGTGCCAGCTGAGCGGACCGAGTCGCCGGTCACCGCGTTCATCCTGGTCAAGACCACGCCCGAGTGGCTGGCGATGACCGTGGCCGAACGCGTCCACGCCTTCACCACGCAGGTCGTGCCGGTGGTCGAGGCCCGCACCCGCGGCGTCAGGTCCCGCTTCTACGACACGGAGTTCTACTCGGCGCGGGTCACCGACATCTGGGTCTGGGAGGCGGACGACCACGCCGCCTACCAGCTCCTGGTCGACGCGCTGCGCGAAACCCCCTTCTGGGACCGCTACTTCGACGTCGTGGACCTGTTCGTGGGCACCGAGAACGGCTACGCCCGCACCTACGGCGTGGACCCGGTGGCCACCCTCTCCACCTGAGGCTCCCCCGCCCGGCCGGTGCGCCCACCGCACCGGCCGGCGGAGCGGACCACCCGGCACCCCGGTGCGACATCGGCGTTCCCGACCAGTGGACGCGGCGCGGCACGTCACCGACCCCTCGACCGTCCGCCTGCCACAATCACGACGTTCGCCGGACGACGAAGGAGCCCGCGTGCCACGCACCTCGGAACCGCTGCGGAAGCTGGGCTTCCTCACCATCGGCCTGTTCGACGCGGCCGACCCGCGCAGGGGCCACGACTCGACGCTGGAGATCATCGAGCTGGGCGAGCGGCTGGGGTTCGACAGCGCCTGGGTGCGGCACCGCCACCTCCAGCACGGCATCTCCTCCCCCGTCGCCGTGCTCGCGGCGGCCACCCAGCGGACCTCGCGCATCGAACTGGGCACGGCCGTGATCCCGGTCGGCTGGGAGAACCCGCTGCGCCTGGCCGAGGACCTGGCCACGGTCGACGTCCTGTCCGGCGGCAGGCTCAACCCCGGCGTCAGCGTCGGGCCGCCGATGCACTACGAGCGGGTCAAGCGGGCGCTGTACCCGGACACCGCCGACGTCGAGGACTTCGGCTACGAGCGCGTCCGGCGGCTGCTGGACTTCGTGCGCGGCGAGGCCGCCACCGACTTCAGCGGGGTCGAGGGCTTCGAGGTGTTCTCCGACCGCGTGCAGCCGCACTCCGAGGGCCTGGGGCGGCGCATGTGGTACGGCGGCGCCAGCCTGCGCTCGGCCCGGTGGGCCGGGGAGAACGGGATGAACTTCCTCACCAGCAGCGTGGTGAAGGCCGAGGAGTCCGAGGACTTCGCCGAGATCCAGCGGTCGCACGTGCGGGAGTTCCGCTCCCACCACCCCGACGGCGACCGGGCCCGCGTCTCGCAGGGGCTCGTGGTGATCCCGACCGACAGCGCGTCGCCGGAGCAGCGCGCCAGGTACGAGGCCTACGCGGAGAAGCGGCTGCCGCGCACCGCCACCCCGCAGGGGCCCGCCCGCCTGCTGTTCGCGCCCGACCTGGTGGGCCCGGCGCGGGAGATCGCCGACCGCCTGCACGCGCACGCCGGGTTCCAGGAGGTCGACGAGGTCGCGTTCGCCCTGCCGTTCACCTTCGAGCACGAGGACTACGTGCAGATCCTCACCGACATCGCCGCGGAGCTGGGTCCGGCGCTCGGGTGGAAACCAGCTCCCTAGCGCACACTTCCCCCTGGACGGAACGTCTCGCACCGCCCGCGGCGGGTACCCGCCCCGTAGAACCCCTTCACCGCGGGAGGAACGCCATGGACGCGCGACAGCCGACCTTCCGGCACGCAGGCGCTCCGATCCCGTGGGAACTGCGGATAGCCGACCACGACACCGCGGGCGCCGTGCGCCGCTCCCTGCGCGAGCACTGCCGCTCCTCGGCGTTCGACGGCCTCCTCGTCGACGACGTGCTGCTGGTGGCGAGCGAACTGGTCGCCAACACCTACGCGCACAGCGACCGGCCGAGGGTGCTGCGGCTGTCGTCGTCGCTGGGCGACGTGCTCGTGGAGGTCGGCCGCGCGGAGCCCGCGCCCGCCCTGCGGTCCTCGCCGCTCTGCCCGAGCCGGGCGAGCACGCTGCTCGACCGGCTGTGCTCGGGCTGGGGCGTGCTCCCCGACCCGGACGGCGGCGAGTCCGCGTGGGCGCTGCTGCCCGGTCAGGTGGTCGGCGGGGCCAGCGCCTCGGCCGTGGTCGGGTAGAGCAGCAGCACGTGCTGGAGTTCCGTCGCGTGGATCGGCCGCAGGACGCGGCGGTCCGACGCCACGACGTGCAGGGCGAGGTGGTGGCGGCAGGCGAGTTCGTGGCACCGCACCAGCATGTTCAGCCCGGACGAGTCCAGGTAGGACACCGACGTCAGGTCCACCACGACCACGGTCGCGGAGGTGCACGCGGTCGCGGCCTCCAGCGCCGCGGCGACCCGGCGCTCCAGTTCCGGCACGGTGTCCAGGTCGAGCTCCCCGGACGCCGTGACCATCACGGCGCCCGCGAGGAACCCGCACCGGACGGTCAGCGACGTCGGTTCGCCCCAGCTCTCCTCCACGGCGACGGCGATCTACCTCACCCCTGAGGGCACGCGGAGCCCGGCACCGGCGCGGGGTCGCGGGACGAACGCCTCCAGCGCCTCGGGGACGCAGCCGTAGACCGCGACCAGGTCGGCGGCCCCGGTGACGGCCAGGACGCGGAGCACGGCGCGCTTGTCGGCGGCCACCACGAAGCGGACCCCGAGCCGCTCGGCGCGGTGGACCGCGCCGATGAGGGCGTTGGTCCCGCTGGAGCCGAAGAAACCCACCCGGTGCAGGTCGAGCACGAGCGTCGCGGGCCGTTCCCCCAGCAACTCGTACAGCACCCACCGCAGCACCCCCGAGGTGGCCATGTCGACCTCGGCCGCGACCGTGAGCACGGTCGCTCCGCGTCGCCGGGAGATCTGGGCGAACCCTGCCGACACCACGTCGTCCATCGTGGACCTCCACTGCGGAATGCCTGGAACCAACCGGAAACCTGGGCGTCTCCTCGTCGTCGAACAGATCGGTCCGTCGACCGTAGGCGCTGATTACTGACGTTGTCTGCCAGCCACCGTCGGTTTCACCGAATTGAGTGACCTGTTGACCGCCAGTCACCATGCTTCCGCATTCCTCCGGCCGACGTGAATCGCGTTATCGCGACGACCGGCGAATCCTCCTACGCTGGTCGCATGAGCAGTGAAACCACGTGGTTGAAGTCCGAATTCGGTTATCCGGTCGCGGTTCTCGGCACGGCTCTGGACGCCGCCGCGGCACCCCTGCGGCACCTGGACGACCCGGCCGCTCCGCGACCGGTCCCCGGCGAGCTGGTGAACCGCGTCCTGCGGGTCTTCGTGAGCACCACGAAGCCGGTGCAGGCCCAGCTCGCCGCGCTCGCCCGCACCGATCCCGGCGGCGTGGTGGCCGACGCGCTGCTGCACGTCCGCCGCGCCTTCGGCCACTTCTGCGCCGACAACGGCCTGCTGGAGGGGCGTGCCGAACTGCTGGCGGCCCGAGCCTCCCTGGAGGTGCCCGCGCCGCCGCCGGACCCGGTGCCCGAACACCCGCGACCGTGATCCCGGAAAGGCGACGCCCACCCACCCGGCGAGGCCCGTCGAACGCGAATTCGTTTTCACCGCCGCCCTCCGACGGGAATTCACCTCATGAGCGGAAAAGGGTTCGACGAGGTTTGGCCAGGCACACTCGATCGGGCAAGACCCCCACGGCGGAAAGCGAGCGCGGTCACTGCGCGTGCAGAAATTTCGTGTTTCGCTCCACGCACGGGTTGACCGGGCGGACAGGCGTTTTTCCCGCGGCGGATCGGGGGTAGCCGCTGCGCGGAAGCAGTCGCCGCACCGCCCGGCCGACCGGGCGGGCACGAGGACGGGGGAAGCCATGTCGACACCACGCGGGTGGAAGGGGTGGGCGACGCGGACCACCGTCGTGACGGTGGTGATCGGGGTCCTGGTCCCGGTCCACGTCCGCGCGACCGCCGAGGCGCGGTTGCCGGAGGGATCGGCGGACCACTACGCGGGCTCGCAGATCGCCAAGCACGAGGGGACCGACCGCTCCTCGACGGCCGTTCCACGGGTGTCCACCGACGGCGCGGTCCAGGGCATCGACGTGAGCAGCCACCAGGGTGAGGTCGACTGGGCCGCGCACTGGGACGAGGGCAACCGGTTCGCCTACGTCAAGGCGTCGGAGGGCACGGGCTACCTCAACCCGTGGTTCGACTCGCAGTACACCGGCGCCTACGCCGTCGGCATGATCCGCGGCGCGTACCACTTCGCGCTGCCGGACCGGTCGGACGGCGCGACCCAGGCGCACTACTTCATCGACAACGGCGGCGGCTGGTCGGCCGACGGCCAGACCCTGCCGGGTGTGCTGGACATCGAGTACAACCCGTACGGCGACACCTGCTACGGCATGGCGGGCAGCGCCATGGTCGACTGGATCCTGAGCTTCAGCGACACCTACGCGGCGCGCACCGGTCGGTGGCCCGTGATCTACACCTCGACGCACTGGTGGGCCCAGTGCACCGGCAACCTGGGCGACTTCAGCTCCACCAACCCGCTCTGGGTCGCCAGGTACTCGGACTCGGTGGGCGAACTGCCGTACGCGTGGGAGTTCTACACGATCTGGCAGTACACCTCGACGCCGCTGGACCAGAACGTCTTCAACGGTTCCTACGACCGGCTGGTGGCGCTGAGCACCGGGGTTCCGAAGGTCCGCGGGTGATCTCCGCGCTCGTCAGCCGTGCGCGGAGGGCGTCGAGCGCGTTCGCGGCACGAGCGAGCCCGAGGTGGTCGACGTAGTCGCGCGACTCGACGACGAACCCCCTCTCGGACCCGCAGGGCGATGACGCCCGGCACGGCCCGGTCCCCGTCGCCGCGGTGGGTGAACTCGCCGACGACCACCTCGGGGTCGGCGGTGCGGTGGACGCGCACGTCCTCGACGCGGAAGCCCGCCAGGCCCGCCGACGCCGCCGCGGCGAAGTGCCGCCGGAGCGCGTCGCGGGTGAGCAGCGGGGTGTCGCCGAGCGGGGCCATCGGGTGCCGCACGTCGGTGCCCTCGGCGTGGAACCCGGCCAGCACGTCGACCTGGTCGCGATCACCGTGGAGGTCCTCGGCGAGTCCGGCGGCGCGGGCTCGACCGAGGCGGTCGCGCGCCGGGCGGGTGTCGGGATCGGCACCGTCTCCGGCACTTCCCCACCTAGCGGGCACTGGTCGAGGCCGCGGTCGTCCGGCACCCCGCGCTGCTCGCCGGGACGGCGCGGGCGCGGGGCGAGGGCGGCGGGGCCGGGGCGGTGTTCCGGGAGACGTTCTCGGGCGCTCCGGCGAAGCTCGCGCTCGTCGCGCTGCTGGAGGACCCCGCGGGCCCGACGGGGCTCACCGACCGCGTGGAGGCCTCGGCCACCGCGGTGCGCGACGCCGTCGAGGGGTGTCCCGCGCCCAGCGGGACGGTGAGGTGCGCGCGGACGCGACGGTGGACGAGGTCTACCTGCCGATCAGGGCGCCGGTCGACGCCAGGGGCGACCGGACCGCCGTGGGCAGGGCGGCCGACATCGTGCTGGACGGCCCGTCCCCCCGGCGTTCCGAACAGGACCCACCGCCGCGGGAAGGGCGAAGCCGAACGGCTCGCCGCCGGTTCCCGGCGCGCCGGGAACCGGCGGAACCGGTTCTCGCGAGAACGCGCGTCACACCAGGTGCTCACCGTTCAGCTCGGACCGGCAGCCGTCGATGAACACGGGCGGTAGGGCCACCCGGACGACCGGTGCCAGTTCGCCGTCCTCGTCCCTGGTGATCCCGGTGACGTCCGTGATGAGCACGACGGGCAGCAGGTGGAAGTTGACGACGAAGGTGAACCCGTCGCCGACGGTGAACACGACCGGCTCCCCGCGGTGGCTCCACACCCGCACCGCGTCCGTCATGTCCGGAACGGTGACGTCCTCGCACTCCACGAGGAACGGAAGTTCGTAGACCCTGAGGTACGCCACCATGTCCGGACCGTACGACGCCGGGGAGCGGGCGGCACCCCCAATCCGCCACGCTCGCCCGGAAAGGTGCTCCCGAGGCCCCAAACCACCGTTTCGGGTCTCGGTCCAGGCCTGAACGTCGTAGAATCCACCGAATTCACGATCGGGTAATACCGTTACAGGTGAATGATCGTTGCGAACCGCACATCCTCCTCCCGCTTTCAGCAGAATGGACACACCGGACCGATGACCGGTGACGTCCTTTTCGGGGAGATGACTCGTGGTGCTCGGCAAACCGCACGTCCGGAACATCGTGTGCACGACCGCGGCCTGCGCGCTGTCGTTGGCCGCGATCACCACCATGCGGCTGGCGGGGGCCTCCGGCGACGCGGAACCGCGGTCGTTGCCCACCAACGAACTGATCACCGTTCGCACCCAGCCCTCGAAGGCCCCGGCGGCGTCGGCGACACCGGACGCGGTGCGGGTCCGCCCGTCCGGCGCGGACCTGCCCGACGGCCCTCCCGTGCCCACGCTCGGGTACGGGACCTGGCACGTGGTCCCCGGCGGCGGCGCGACCGGGAACGCGGCGGCGCACACCTTCACCGTGGAGGTCGAGGACGGGGTGCGCACGGCCGAGGGCGACGCGGCGTTCGGCACGGTGGTGCAGCAGGTGCTGGACGACCCGCGCGGGTGGACCGCGGGCGGTGCCACGGCGTTCCGCCGGATCGACGCGGGCGAACCCGACCTGCGGGTCAGGCTCACCGCCCAGCGGACGGCGCGCGAGCTGTGCGGGTTCGAGCTGCCGTTCGACACCTCGTGCCGGATCGGCGGGGTGGTCCACCTCAGCGCGGCTCGCTGGACGCGCGGCGCGACGGCGTTCGACGACCTCGCGGACTACCGCCGGTACATGGTCAACCACGAGGTCGGCCACTTCCTCGGCCACCCGCACGAGCCGTGCGACGCCCACGGCAGCCCCGCGCCGGTGATGATGCAGCAGACGTTCAGCACCGCCAACGACGAGCTCACGCGCATCACCGGGGGGAACGCGGAGCAGGCCGACGGGAAGGTGTGCACCGCCAACCCCTGGCCCCACCCGTGATGCCTGGAGGGGAATCCACCGGGAGCGTCGCGCTCCGATTCCGAAAGGTCCCGGACAGGCGCGACGGCTGCTCCCGTTGAGATCGTTTTCCTCTCACAGAGGACGATCCACAGGAGAAGCCGTCGCGTGATCTGCGGCCAGCTCACCCACCCGTCGACCTGGTCACGAAGGTCCTGCCCCGCGATCCCCGACGCGCCGGGGACCCTGGCCGGGCAGCATCACCGGCCTCGGGGCGGTCCGCGCACGGGGCCTGGTCGAACTCCCGGCCCCGGCTCGCACGATCGTGCGGCAGGATCGGTTCCGACACTGCTGGTAGACGAATCCGCGCACAACGCTCCGGGGAATCGTCGAGTTCAGTCGTCGAGGTTTCCCGACATCGCGCAGAAATCGGGAGAGGAACTGACCGTCTCGTGGTAGCCGGGGGCCGCGACCGGCACCGCCGCGCCGTTCAGGACGTTCTTGATCGACACCTGCACCCCGAGGGCGTTGATCTCGTTGTCGCAGATCGCGCCGACGACGTTGACGTTCTCGGCCACACTCGTGCCGTTCACGTTGACCAGGCCCACCTGCCGGCGTTGGCCCTGGTCAACGCTCCCGTCCTGGCCGACGGTGCCGTCGGCGCGACACGCGTCACCGCAGTCGCCCTCCGAGGCGGAGGCCATTCCGCCCAGCATGACCACACCAGCGGCCGTGGCGACGACAACGGTCCCGATCTTCTTGAGCAACGGAGGATCCTCACGATAGTATTCCACGCGACGTGGACGGAACAACGCGACGACAACAGCGGTTCCGAACACCACGCCTTTCGACGGTCGCGACGGAAATTACCGTTCCCCGCGATCGGCGACCAAATCGATTACACGATCGTGTAACGCTCCGCGGAAATTGTTCGACCTTGCCGAAGCGCACCGCCGGTCACTGGGCGCCCTCCGCGTCCAGTTCGACCTCGGTCCGCAGACCGCCGACCTCCTCCGGCCTCCTGCTCCGCGGTATGCCGACGGTCCCCCGGAACGACGGCAGCACGTCGAGCAGGCCGGAGAACTCCCGCGTCCACTCCTCCAGCACCCGCTGCCGTTCGGCGAACCGGGCCAGCAGTCGTGCGCACCCGCTCGCGGCGGCCCGCAGGACGTCGCCCGCCGCGTCGGTCGAGGACGCCAGCCGCTGCCTGCCGTCCCGTTCCTCGTCCTCCAGCGCCCCCGCCCTCGACGCGACGGCCCGCTGCTCCCGCGCGACGAGCAGGCGGGCCTCCCGACGGGCGTCCTCGACCACGGCGAGCGCGTCCTGCCGCGCCCGCCCGACCACGTCGCGGGTGTGCGCGTCCTCCGCCGAGCGGACCTCCTCCCCCGCGTGCAGCCGGTCGAACTCGGCGAGCGCCGCTCGCGCCTCCGCCAGCTGGCCGTCCAGGACGCACGCCAGGTCGGCGTAGGCCTCGGCCTCCTCGACCGCGGCCTCCCTCCGCGCCGCGGCGTCGGCGAGAGCCTCGTCGACGGCGAGCCGGTCGTAGCCCCGGAACCGGAGGGGCAGCGTGGGCTGCGACGCCGCGAACACCTCCCGCAGCGCCACGGGCCACTCGGCGCGGCTCACGAGCCCGCCCCGGCCGTGGAGGCCGCGCGCAGGTGGGCGAGCGCGCCCGCCAGGTCGGCCACGTCGCGCACCGTCGCGTCGACGAGCCGCGCGGCCTGCCGCGCCGCGTCCTCCAACCGGCGCACGCCCTCCCGGTGGGCCTCGGCCAGTTCGGCCCGGCGCGCGGCGAGCGTCCGCTCACCGCGTTCGGCGGTGGCGCGTGCTCTGGCTCGCCCGTCCTCCTCGATGGACCGCGCTTCGCGCGTCGCCACGTACACCAGGTGGCGCACGTAGCACGCCAGGGGTTCGCGCGTCGGGTTCTCGGCGTGCAGCCACTCGTACTCGTGCAGCGTCGCGTGGACGCGCCCCAGCTCGGCCGCCGCGGCCCTGATCCGCAGCACCGCCTCCTCGTGCTTCGCCCGAGCGGCAAGGGTTTCGGCCTCGATCGCGGCGAGTTCACCGTGGACCGAACGGGGGTCGTACCCGCGGAGGCGGACGGGGAAGCGGGGTGGTGGAGGTGCCGTCGACTCCTCCAGAAGACCGCGCTGGGCGTTGGTGCGCATGGGCTTCCTCCCTGACGACGAGCTTCCGGCCCGGTGGTCCGCCAGCCGGGTCGAGCGTCGCCGAGGAATAGCCTGCGTTCGACGGTCGCAATCCTGCCCGAGCACCGTGCCACCCGTTCGTGTGGCCGCGTTGCGGTTGACTTTCACGGGCTGTCAACGTTTCCGCCGTTTCCGTTCGGCGACGTCACCCACTGCGGTCGACCGCGCGCGGTCGGGTTTCCGCCACGTCGAGCACGGGGTAGTCCGGTTTTCCCGGAGCACCACGGAGACCGCGATGAGCGTTTCACCGTCCGTCAGCACACGAGGTGTGGTCATCGTCGCGGTGGCCATGGCGGTCACGGCCGTGGCCGCCACCAGCACCAGCGTCGTCCACAGCAGAGGAACGGCCCTGGTGGTCCAGGGGATCGAGGACGGCGCGGTCGTGCGCTCCCCCGACGTGGGCAGGCTCGCCATCAGCTCGGAGGACGCCGACGCGCTCGACTCGGTGGAGGTGACGATCGACGGCGCGGCCGTGCCGACCCGCCGCGACGGCGACCGGCTGACCCCGGAGGCGGTGGACCTGGGCGAGGGGGAGCACCGGCTGGTCGTGCACGTGGCCAACGCCCTGCCGTTCCTGCCGGGCACGAGCACCGAGCGGGTGTTCACCGTCGACGACACGGCCCCGACGGTGTCTGCCGACGCTGTCGACGCGGTGTCGCTGCGCGGGCCGGTCACCGTCGCGGGAACCGCGGAGGGGGCCGAGTCGGTGCTGGTCGACGAGCAGCGCGTGCCCGTCGAGGCCGACGGGTCCTTCAGCGCCTCCCTCACCGCCGTGCCCGAGCAGGTCCGCATCGAGGCCGTGGACAGGGCGGGCAACGCCGGGCACCACGACCTGCGGGTCACCGCCCGGCACCCCGGTATGAGGGCCGTGCACATGAGCGCGAGCGCGTGGGCGTCGCAGGCGCTGCGCGACCCCGTCCTGGAACTGGTGCGGGAGAAGAGGATCGACACCGTGCAGCTCGACGTCAAGGACGAGAGCGGCGAGATCGGCTACGACTCGCAGGTGCCGCTGGCGAAGCGGATCGGGGCGGGCACGAGCACCTACGACGCGGGGGCCGTGATCGCCCAGCTGCACGACATGGGCGTGCGGGTCGTCGGCAGGCTGGTGGCGTTCCGCGACCCCGTCCTGGCCAGGGCGGCGTGGGAGAGCGGCGCCAAGGACCAGGTCGTGCAGGACGAGAACGGCACGCCGTGGTCCGGGGGCTACGGCGGCTACGCGTTCACCAACTTCGCGCACCCCGAGGTGCGGGCCTACAACATCGACCTCGCCGTCGAGGCGGCCTCGCTCGGGTTCGACGACGTCCTCTACGACTACGTCCGCCGCCCCGACGGCCCGCTCGCCCGGATGCGGTTCCCCGGCCTGACCACGACGCCCGAACTGTCCATCGCGGACTTCCTCGGCGAGTCCCGCGCGGCGGTGCGGCCGAAGGGGGCGTTCGTCGGCGCGTCGGTGTTCGGGATCGCCGCGCGCAGCGGGTCCGACGTCGCCCAGGACATCCCCGCTCTGGCCGCGCGGGTCGACTACGTCGCGCCCATGGTCTACCCGTCGCACTGGGGTGCGGGCGAGTACGGCGTCGCCGACCCCGACGGGCAGCCCCACGACATCGTCCGGAACTCGGTCGCCGACTTCGTGGCGGTGACCCGTGGCTCCGGGACGGTGGTCGTACCCTGGCTCCAGGCGTTCTCCCTCGGCAAGCAGTACGGGCCGGCGGAGGTGCGCGCGCAGGTCGAGGGTGCGGCGGAGGCGGGCGCGACCTCGTTCCTGCTGTGGAACGCGGCCTGCGCCTACGACCCCGAGGGGCTGCCGCCGGGCTGACCGGGGCTTCAGGCCGTGTAGCGGTTCACCGAGTCCGGGTGGATGACGAGGCGGACCTGGTCCAGGGCCAGCAGTCCGGCCAGGTCGTCGGCGCGGTGGGGTTCGTCGAGGTCCCAGTAGCGGGCGGCCAGGCGCGAGCACAGCTCGTGCGCCCCACCCGGTTCCACGGTGGTGCGGCCCGCGACCGACACCCAGCGCTCGCGTTCACCCACCGGGGCGGCGACGACGATCGAGGCGCGGGGGTCGCGGCGCAGGCGGCGCACCTTGAGCGAGTCCGGGTCGGTGAACAGCTGGATGGTGCCCTCGGCGGTGGCCTCGAACCACACCGGCCGGGGTTGCGGCGGGAGCGGTCCCGCGGCCACGGTCAGGAACCCGTGCAGGGGGCGGCGGAGGAAGTCCAGGTCCTCGGCCGTCAGTGAACCGGTGTCGGTGCTCATCGCAGTCCTTCCTTCGGGTCGTGCCGGGGGTGGTCAGCGCCGCCAGGCTCCCGCCGCGGCGGCCCGCACGACGTAGTCCTCGAACGTGCGGGGCGCCCGGCCCAGCACGGTGGCGAGGTCGTCCGTGGTCGCGGCGATCAGCCCGCGTTCCATCAGCACGAACATCTCGGCGACGTGGTGCGCGTCCTCCTGCCCGACCCCCTGCGCGACCAGGGCCGCGGTGTACTCGTCCGGGGAGATCCGCCGGTAGGCGATGGGCAGCCCGGACGCGCGGGAGATCATCTCGACGGCCTCGCCGAACGTGATCCCGCGCGGTCCGGTCAGCTCGTAGACCGCCCCGGCGTGCCGACCGGGTTCGCCGATCACCGCGGCGGCGGCGTCGGCGACGTCCTCGACGTCGATGAACGGCTCGGGGACCGACCCGGACGGCAGCGCCAGCTCCCCGGCGACCAGCGGGGCGTGGAAGACGTCCTCGTCGAAGTTCTGGGCGAAGTTCGACGACCGCAGGACGGTCCACTCCAGCGCCGAGGCGCGCACGGCGTCCTCGGCCGACCGCATGTCCAGCCCGAACGGCGAGTCGCCCCAGGTGTCGGCGCCGCGCCCGGACAGCAGGACCAGCCGCCGCACCCCGGCGGCCTCGGCGCGCGCCACGAACTCGTGCACCGGACCCGGCACGCGCGGGGGCACCACGTAGGCGACGGCGGCACCGCGCAGGGCGTCGTCCCAGCCGCCGGGGTCGGACCAGTCGAACGGGGTCCGGCTCGACCGGGAGGCGGCGCGCACCGGCGTGCCGCGCAGTCGCAGCCGGGCGGCGAGACGGCGACCGGTCTTGCCCGTCGCGCCGAGAACCAGGGTGGTGTCGTTGCTCATGGGGTCGAGTCAACCCGTCCGGTTCGGACGAGCCCATGGGTGAGAAGCCGGATTGCCTGTCCATTCGTCTAAGGTCGGTGGGGTGGACGCCTTCAGTGACCTGATCCGCGGGGTGCGGGCCCACGGCTCGCTGTTCGGCAGCACCACCCTGGCCCCGCCCTGGGCGCTGCACTTCGTGGACGGTGCGCCGCTGACCCTCTGCACCGTCCTGACCGGGTCGGGCTGGATCGTGCCGGAGCACGGCCTGCCCGAGCCGCTGCGCGCCCGCGAGACGATCGTCGTGCGCGGCCCCTCGACGTTCCGCTTCGTCGACGAGGTCGGCACCCTGGCCGACCCGATCGAGTGCGGCGAGCACTGCGCGACGCCCGAGCAGGGCGGGACCCGGCACCGGCTCGGCTGGGCCGACGACTGCGGGGACGCCGGTGTCGTGCGCGGTGCGACGACCCTGATCGTCGGCGCCTACCCGGTGCGCGGCGAGATCAGCCGCCGACTGCTGGACGCGCTGCCCGTCGTGCTGCGCGTGGACGCCGGGGGCGCGGCCGACGCCGTGCTGGACCACCTCGCCGCCGAGGTCGCGGTCGACACGCCGGGCCAGCAGGTGGTGCTCGACCGGCTGCTGGACTGGATGCTGGTCTGCATCCTGCGCGACTGGTTCGACCGGCCCGGCGGCGCGCCACCGGCCTGGTGGGCCGCCCAGCGTGACCCGGTGGTCGGCCAGGCGCTGCGCCTGCTGCACGCCGAGCCGGCGGCCCCGTGGACGGTCGCGTCGCTGGCCGACCGCACCGGGGTGTCCCGCTCGACGCTGGCCAAGCGGTTCGCCGACCTGGTCGGCGAACCGCCGCTGACCTACCTCACCCGCTGGCGCATGACGCTGGCGGCGGACCTGCTGGTCGAACGGCAGGCCGCGACCGTCGCGGACGTCGCCCGCACCGTGGGCTACTCCGACCCGTTCGGGTTCAGCGCGGCGTTCAAGCGGGTCAGGGGCACCAATCCGAGCGAGTTCCGGCGAACCGCGTCGGCCGGGGCCGGACGACCCGCCTGACCTGGAATCCCCCGGCTGCGGAAGCCCCGGTGCGGCGATCACCGAAAAAATCTTGAAGAAATTTTCCGCGCCCCGCCCCGAGACAAAACCGCAGCTCAGAAGCCCAGATCGGGACCTTCGGCCCGCGTGTCGAGCTTGACACGGCCCACAGGGCCGCTCATCGCGCCCGTTTTTGTCGGTGCTCACCGGCACCATCTCGAACAGGTGTTCGTTTTTGGTGTTGGCGAGCCGAGAGGAGCGTGCGATGCGGGTGAGGCTAGACCCCAGGCAGTGGCCCGGCCGTGTCATCCCCGAGACCGATTCCGAGATCGACACGGCTGTCGAAGCCGTGTGCCTGCGCGCGAGTTGGGTGGACGCGGACCGCCAGGCCGTCCGCGCGGTGCTGGTGCCGTGGTTCGCCGAGGAGTGGTCGGTCGACGCGGTGCTCGCGGCCGTCGACCACCGGCCGGACGGGTCGTGGCAGGGCAGGCCGCGCGGCCGTGACCAGGAGGCGCACGAGTTCCTGAGGGCCCGGCTGCGGGCGTGGTCCGGCAGCGGCGGTCAGCGGGCGAAGCCACCGGTGCCGGGCGTGCCGTTCGGCCGGTGGTGGCGGGTGCACCGGCGCAACGCGAAGCTGTACGAGCCGCGTGAGAGGGTCCCGCTGGGGCAGGCGGGCCAGGAGGCGCGCGAGGAGTCGCGGGCGCGGGCGCGGGCCCACCTGCAAGACCCGGTGGAGCGGGCGCGGGCGAAGGCCGAGCGCTGGCGCGAGGCGCTGGACTCGCTGCTCGTGCCGGGCAAGGCGGTGCCGACGTTCGAGGACTCGCGGCGACTGCTGGTCGACCGGGTCGTGCCGCGCACGGTGTGCGCGCACTGCGGGTCGGGGCAGGTGATGATCCGCCGCGCGGCATGAGGCGGTCGAAGGGGATGAGCAGCCGCACTTCGGCCGGTGATCAGCGGGCGTGACGTCCGCGGTGGGCCCTGTTCCGCACGAGGCCTGATGGCCGCTACCTCGGTGGACCCTGTTCCGCACGGGGCTGGATTGCCGCTACCTCGGTGGGTTCGTTCCGCAATCGCGGCGGATCCGTTGCGCGCCGCGGCCGGATGGACGCCACCCCGGCGGGTCTGTTCCGCCGTCGTCGGGTGGAACGCCACCTCGGCGGGTGTCTTCAGCGTGCCCGGAAACGGCTGCACCGCCGGGCTCCGACTGGGACCGCGCGGTGATCCGTGCTGCCCCGCGTTTCGTGCTGCCCTGCGTTTCGTTCTGGCCCCGCGTTTCGTGCTGGCCCGCACGGGATGCGCCGACCTGAGGTGCGGGGCGGTGGGAGAGTCTTCCACCCCGTCGGAGGGGCGGCACGTCGGGGTCATTGTGCACGCGTCCGCGTGCGGTGCCGGTCCGCCGCGCCGACGCGGTGGCGGAGGGGTCCCCGATTCGGCCGTCCGTGCGCCGCGCAACCCGGACCCTGGCCGCCCACGGGGTTGAGGTGTTGTCGTCGGTGGTACCCGACCTGCGGTTCCCGGTGACTGGAGGGTGCGGCGATGGCTCGGGCGATCTGGAGTGGAGCGATCAGCTTCGGGCTGGTCACGATCCCGGTGGCGCTCTACGGCGCGACCCGCGACCACACCGTGCACTTCAACCAGTTCGAGCGCGGCACGTCCGACCGCATCCGCAACCAGCGGATCAACGAGCGGACGGGCGAGGAGGTCGACTACGCCGACGTCGTGAAGGGCCACGACGTCGGCGGGGGTGAGTACGTCGTGGTCGAGCAGGAGGAGCTGGACGACATCGCGCCCGGCCGGTCCCGCACGATCGACATCGACGCGTTCGTGGACCTCGACGACATCGACCCCGTCTACTTCCAGAAGAGCTACTGGCTGGGGCCCGCGAAGTCCGAGTACGTCCGCCCGTACCGCCTGCTGGTGCGGGCGCTGGCGAAGACCGGGAAGGCGGGCATCGCCACGTTCGTCATGCGCGGCAAGCAGTACCTGACCGCGATCCGCGCGGACGGCGACCTGCTGGCGCTGGAGACCCTGTACTTCGCCGACGAGATCCGCGACCCCGCGGACGTGCTGGACGAACTCCCGACGGGCGACCGCGCCAAGCCCAAGGAGGTCGCCATGGCGACGGCCCTCATCGAGTCCATGAGCGGCCCGTGGCGGCCGGAGGAGTACCGCGACACCTACACCGCCAAGGTGGAGAAGCTGCTGCGCGCCAAGCGGGCGGGCAAGAAGACCGCGTCCGCCGCGGAACCGCCGGAGGCGACCGAGGTGGTCGACCTCATGGAGGCGCTGCGCCGCAGCGTGGAGGGCACCCGCGCGAAGCAGCCCTCCCTGTCCGACCTCAGCAAGGCCGAACTGGTCGAGCGCGCCAAGGCGCTGGGCATCAGCGGTCGCTCCAAGATGAAGCGCGCCGAGCTGGAGAAGGCCGTGCGCCGGGCGTCCTGAGTCGACACCACACCCCCGCACCACGGGGGTGCCGGGGTTCCCTCGACCGGTGCGGACCGCCGTCCGACGCCGAGAACGCTCCGCGCAGGAGGGGTCCGGTCGACGACGGTGCCGTGACCGACCGGGCCACGCCGCCAGCGCCGACCGCCACCGCACCGTCACGCCGAGGCACCCACGCCGCCACCCACCACCACCCCGCCACACCGAGGCACTCACGCCGACATCCACCACCGCACCGTCACGTCGAAGCACCCACGCCGACATCCACCACCGCACCGCCACACCGAAGCAGCCACACGAACACCCACCACCGCGCACCGTCACGCCAAAGCACTCACGCCGGCATCCACCACCACCCCGCGACGCCAAAGCACTCACACGAACACCCACCACCGCACCGCACACCGAAGCACTCACGCCGACATCCACCACCACCCCGCGACGCCGAAGCACCCACGCCGACATCCACCACCGCACCGACGAACGTCCGCGCGAGCCCCGCCCGCTGATCGTGCGCGGCACCTCCCCGGCACCGGCCGCGACCACGGCGGCTACCGTCCGGGTCTGCCCCGCAGGTGAGCGAAATGGAGCCGTGCCCGTGCCGACCCCCGCGAGTTCCGCTCTCCCCCGCGTCGACTACGCCGACGCCCACTCCGCGGACCTCCCCGAAGGCTCCTCCGCGGACCCGCGCGCGTGGGTGGACAGGCTGTTCGCCGCACCGCCGCCCGCGTTCCGGCTGCTGGTGGGCGCGCTGGGGTTCGGGGAGCGCGGGGTGCCGTTCCCGGAGCTGGCCCGCACCGACACCGAGGTGGTGCTGGGGGTGGACGGTCTGCACCTGGACTTCCGGGTCGGTGTGCACGTCTCCCCGGACGGTCGACGGCTCACGGTCGGGACGGCCGTCGGGTTCCACAACCCGTTCGGCAGGCTCTTCTTCCTGCCGGTCCGGCTGGTGCACGGGGCCGCGGTCCGGTCCCTGCTGCGCGGCGCGACCGGACATCGGCCGGAGAACGGCTGAGCCGCTCCCCGGCCGACGGTGCCCATGCCGGGAGGGGGGACCACCCGGCAGTGGCGGTCATCGGGGCAGGTACGCCCTGTTGGCCTTGGAGAACTCGAACCCGTTGAACCTGTCCCAGTTGATCGACCACGTCATCAGGCCGCGCAGGTTCGGGTACACGGCCCTGGGCTGGTAGGCCCCGCAGTTCGTGCCCTTCGTCAGGCAGTCCAGCGCCTTGTGCGTCTCGGCGACCGTCGTGAAGCCGCCGCCCGCGTTGACGCTCGCGGGCAGGCCGAAGGCGACCTGGTCCTGGCGGAGGCCGGGGAACACCCTGGTGGTGTCGCCGCGGACGGGGAAGCCCGCGAGGACCATGTCGGTCATCGCGACGTGGAAGTCGGCCGCCCCCATGAAGTGGTACTGGTTGTCCAGGCCCATGACCGGGCCGGAGTTGTAGTCCTGCACGTGCAGCAGGGTCAGCGAGTCGCGCAGGGCGTGGATGACGGGCAGGTACGCGCCGGTGCGGCTGTCCGCGCCGCCCTGGCCGCCGTAGAACTGGTAGCCGACCTGGACGAAGAACGTCTCGGGCGCCATGGTGAGCACGAACTTGGCGCCGTAGCGGGCCTTCAGCGTCTTGAGCGCGGAGATCAGGTTGACGATGACCGGCGTGGTCGGGTTGCGGAAGTCGGTGTCACCGGCGTTCAACGAGAGCGAGTGGCCCTCGAAGTCGACGTCGAGGCCGTCGAGGCCGTACTTGTCGATGATGGCCGAGGCGGAGCTGACGAACGCGTCGCGCGCGGCCGTCGTGGACAGCTGCACCTGGCCGTTGGCGCCGCCGATGGAGATCAGCACCTTCTTGCCCGCGGCCTGCTTGGCGCGGATGCCCGCGATGAACTCGGCCTCGGACTCGACGTTCGGGCACTCGGCGACGGGGCACTGGCTGAACCGCAGCTGGCCGGACGTGGCCGAGGTGGGTTCGGCGAAGGACAGGTTGATGATGTCCCAGTCGTCGGAGACGTCCTTCATCCTGATGTACCCGGAGCCGTTGGCGAAGCTGGCGTGCAGGTAGCCGACGAGCACCTTCTTCGGCAGGCCGGTCACCGGCGGCTGCGGGGTGGTGGTGGTCGTGGTGGTCGTGGTCGTGGTGGTCGTCGTGGTGCTGGTGGTGGTCGGCGGGGTCGTGCCGCCGGTGCACGCAGCGCCGTTGATCTTGCAGTTGGCGGGGCTCGCGGTGCCCGCGACGTTGAAGCCGAAGGTCACCGCGGCGCCGGGGGCCACGGTGCCGTTGTAGTCGCGGTTGGTGAACGTGTAGTGGCCGGAACCGTTGGTCTGCAACGAGTCCCAGTACGCGCCCACGGTGGTGCCCGCGGGCAGGTCGAACTCGACCTTCCAGCTCGACACCGTCGTGCTGGTGTCGTTCTCGACGACGAACTGGGCGGTGTAGCCCGTCTCCCAGCTCGACGTCTTGGTGAAGGTGGCCGTGACACCCGCGGCGTACGCGGGCGCGAGGCTCACCAGCACCGCGCCGAGCATCAACGTCACCACCGCCGCCACCCTGGCGGCCAGCACTCGTGACATTCGTCCTCCTAGTGGTGGCGGCCTCCAGGTGGTCTTTCCGGAATTGGACTAGACCATCTGACCACTGTCAAGGCTCGGCGCCAAAACGCCTCCGACCGAACATCCGACGTATAGGGTGCCGAAGTGCAGATCCCGTGGCGCGCTGCCCCCCGAGCCGCGCTCTCCAGCCCGCTGACCCTGCTGGTCAGCGTCGTGACGTCGCTGCTGCTGAGCTTCGTGGTGGCCGCCGCCGTCCTGCACTCCTCCGCCTCCGGCAGCGCCGCCGTCGCCTACCAGGCGGACCGGCTCTGCGACCAGCTGCTGCACCCCGGCCTGGACCAGAACACCAAGCGACCCGTTCCGCTTCAGTCGGTGAACGAGGTCATCGACATCGCGACCGAGGCCGCGGGCGGGGCCGAAGTCCTGACGGGCACCTACACCGAGGTGCGCAGGACCGACTTCGGCGGCGCCGAGACGTTCGCGAGGTTCGGCTACCGCGACGGCGCGCTCGACCGCCTCCAGGTCCTCGAAGGCGGGTCGCGCGACGGGCTGTGGGTACCGCTGAGCCTGACGAGGACCGTGGACGGCTTCCAGCTCGGGCAGCGCGGCATGGGCGGACGGCTGCCCCCGGTGACCGCGGTCTACGCCGACCTCAACGACCCGCTCGACCAGTGGTGGTGCACCGAGCGGCAGTTCGTCATCCCGAACCCGATCGACAAGAACACCGACGTGACCAGCGCCGTGGTCTGGACGCCCAGCAGGCAGGCGTTCCTCGACCTGCCGGAGAGCGTCACCGCGGGCGGCGTCGGCATGACCGTCCGCTTCCCCACCGAGACCCCGGCCACCGCGGCGCAGGCGCAGGCCCTGCTGGAGCGCGGGACCGCGGTGCTGGACCGGGCGAACCAGGGGCTGCGCCGCAACGTGGTGCTGCCGCTGGTGGTCGAGAACGCGCGGGCGACCATCGGCAACGTCCGCTCGGCGATCCTGCCGCTGACCCTGATCAGCCTGCTGATCGGGCTCGCGGGCGTCGCCACGGTGACGTCGGGCTGGGTGCAGCGCGGCCACACCGAGCTGCGGATGCTGTGGTGCCGGGGTTCCGGCCCCGCGGCGCTGGGCGGTCGGGCCGTGCTGGAACTGGGGCTGCCGCTGCTGCTGGGCGGCACCGCCGGTCTGGGCGTGGCCTGGCTGCTGCTCCCCGTCTACGCCCCGTCGACCTCGCTGGAACCCGGCACGGTGCCGACGGCCGCGGCGGCGGTCGGCGTCGCGGTGCTCGCGAGCCTGGCGGTGACGTGGCTGGTCGCCGCGTTCCGCACGCACCGCGCCTTCCAGGGCCGTCCGTCGAGCGGCCGGGCGCGGCGGGTGTTCGCCGCCGTCCCGTGGGAGCTGGCGACCGGCGCGCTGGCGTTCCTCGCCTGGCAGCGCCTGCTCGGCAGCGGCCTGTCCACGCCGCTGAAGATCGGTGGGCTGCCGCGGATCGACGCCGCCGCGCTCGCGTTCCCGCTCCTGGTCGTGCTGACCACGGCGCTGCTCGCGGCGAGGGTGTCGCGCGTGCTGCTGCGGCTGTCGCACCGGCTGTCGCTGTGGCACCTGCCCGCCGCGCAGATCGCGGTCCGCAGGCTCGCCGCGACCGCCGGTCCCGTCACGGGCGTGCTCCTGGTCGGCGTCCTGGCCATCGGCACGATCGCCGTGGGCAGCACCGTGGCGGGCGCCCAGAAGGCGTCGCTGGACGACAAGTCCGGCTTCTACACGGGCGCGAACAGCGTGGTGCAGATCAGCACGGACCTGGTCACCGGCGCGCGGGAGCTGCCCGCGGAACTGCGCGGCTCGACCACGGTCGTCGGCGTCAGCAGCCAGTACGAGCGCACGGCGCTGGTGGTCGACCCGGCGACGTTCACCGACGGCGCCTACCTCGGGTCCACCGATCCCGACGAGCTGCGCGCCAGGCTGACCGAGCCGCTGAGGATCGGCGCGACGCCGAACCGCGAGGTCCTGCTGCCGGGGCTGCCGCCGCTCAACCCCGCCGCGGGCCTCCCGTCGTTCCCCAAGATCGGCACCTCCGGGTACGTGGTGCCGATCGACCGGGTCGCCTCGGTCGAGGACGTCAACACCTGGTACCTGTGGTCGTCGAAGTCGGCGGTCGACCTGGTCCGGCCGTTGCAGGAGGCCGAGATCGGCTACCGCAACGTCGAGGAGCGCTCCAAGGCGATCTCCGGGCTGCCGTTCCTGACGATCCGGTGGACGTTCACGTTCGTCACCGCCATCGGCGGTGTGCTGGCGATCGTGGCGGCCATCGCGCTGCTGCTCGCCATCGAGGTGCGCAGGCGGCAGAACGCCGTCGCGGGCGCGCTGAGCACCCGGATGGGCATGAGCCCGGCCACGCTGCTGAGCAGCCACCTGGTCGAACTCGGCGCGCTGACCGGGCTCGCGGTCGTCGTGGGCGGCGCGGCGGGCGCGATCGGCACCGGGTTCGCCGTGCCGCGACTGGACCCCGCGCCGCGCCTCGCGCCGGGGCCCGTCCTGCCGAACCTGTTCCCGCTGTTCGCCACCACGGCGGTCGGCAGCGCGCTGGTCGTCGTGGCCGCGGCGTGGATCGCGCTGCGGGCCGCTCGGGCCGCTCGAATCGGGGAGTTGATCCGTGGCTGACCACGTCCTGAGGCTGGTGGAGGTGGGCGTCGACTACCGGACGCCCGCGGGTTCGGTGACGGCCGTGTCCGACGTGAGCCTCGACGTGCCGTCGACCGGCATCACCGTGCTGGCCGGGCCGTCGGGGTCGGGCAAGTCGACGCTGCTGCGCGTGCTGAGCCTGGTCGAGCGGCCGACGCTGGGCAACGTCGAGCTGCGCGGGGCAGGCACGGCGACGCTGTCGAACCGCGCGCGGCGGGCGTTGCGGCGCACCGACGTGGCGCTGGTGTTCCAGAACCCCGGCGACAACCTCATCGGGCACCTGACCGTCGGCGACAACCTGCGCGCGGCGGCCCAGTCCGCGGGCAGACCCGAACGGGTGGACGACCTGCTCGACCAGCTGGGCCTGCCCGGCACGGCGACCTGGAAGGTGACGGCGCTGTCCGGCGGTCAGCAGCAGCGGCTCGCGTTCGGCTGCGCGCTCGCCCGCGGCGCGACCGTGGTGCTCGCCGACGAACCGACCTCGCAGCTCGACGCCGCGTCCGCCGACCTCGTCCTGGAGACCCTCGTGGACCTGTCCCGCCGCGGCGTCCCGGTCGTGGTCGCCTCGCACGACCCGAGGCTGATCGCGCTGGCGGACACCTGCTTCACGCTCCGGGACGGGGTGCTGGCATGAGCCTGCGGGCCGAGGACGTGCACCGGTCGTTCGACCACCCGAGCGGCGCGGTGCACGTGCTGCGCGGCGTCGACCTCGCGGTGGAGCCGGGTGAGCTGGTGACGCTGTCCGGTCCGTCCGGGTCGGGCAAGAGCGCGCTGATCACCCTGCTGTGCGGGTTCGACCAGCCCGACAGGGGCACGGTCGCGGTGTGCGGGCGGTCGCTGGCCACTCCCCCGGCGTGGCGGCTGTGCGCGGTGCTGCCGCAGGCGCTGGGGCTCTCGGGCGAGCTGACCCTGTCCGAGAACATCGCGCTGCCGCTGCGCCTGGACCCCGAGCGGCGCGGTGAGCCGGTCGCCGACGCGGTGGACGGGCTGATGGCCGAACTCGGCATCGACGGGCTCGGCGACCGCTACCCGGCCGAGGTGTCGTTCGGCCAGCAGCAGCGCGCGGCGCTCGCCCGCGCCGTGATCGCCGGACCGGGGGTGCTGCTCGCCGACGAGCCGACCGCGCACCTGGACCACCGCAGCGCGCCCGCGGCCGTGCGGGTGCTGCGCCGGGCCGCGGACGCCGGGTCGGCCGTGCTGGTCGCCACCCACCACGACCTGGTGCACGAGGCGGCGGACCGCACGCTCGTCCTCGACGCGGGCCGGATTTCCGTAAAGTAGGCGCCGATGTCCCCCCTAGCGCGCCGAGCCACGGCCCTCCTCGTGGTGTTGCCCCTCATCGCCGTCCTGACGGTGGTCAGCGACCACCGCTTCGCGGCACCGCCGGGGCCCGCCCGCGACGCGCCCACGGCCATGGTGGCCATGGGCGACAGCACCATGTCCGGGGAGGGTGCGGGCAGCTACGAGCCCGGCACGGACGGTGAGAACGGCAACTGGTGCCACCGCTCGCTGCGGGCCACCATCAACAGGACGACCGTGGCGGGCATCGACAAGACGTTCAACCTGGCCTGCTCCGGCGCGAACTCCGAGCAGGTCGGGCTGACCGACAAGCTCCAGAACACCGAGCAGTCCCAGGCGAAGCGGCTCGCCGCCATCGCGCGGGTGAACCGCGTGGCGGTCATCGTGGTCGCCGTCGGCGCGAACGACGACCCCCGGTTCTCCGACGTGCTCAACCGGTGCGTGCAGGCCTGGTTCGAACGCGGCGCCGACTGCACCGCGACGCTGTCCGACGACTGGCGCGGCCGGGTCGACCGGATGGTGCCGAAGGTGGAGAGGGCGTTGCGGGACATCCGCTCGGTGATGGACGCCGAGGGCTACACGCAGCGCTCGTACTCGCTGGTCGTCCAGTCCTACGCCTCCCCCGTCGCGTCGTCGGTCCCGGCCGACCTCCAGAACCTGGCGGGCTGCCCGCTGCGCACCGCCGACATGGCGTGGGTCCGCGACACCGGCGTCGGCGTGCTGGCCAAGGGCATCCAGACCGCCGCGAACCGCGTCGACGCCCGCTACCTCGACCTCACGCGGGCGGGCGCGAAGCACGAGGCCTGCACCGGTGGCGGCAAGCCGGAGAGCGAGTGGTTCACCCGGCTGACGGTCGACTTCGACGGTCTGCGCGACCAGGACCGCGCCTCGCACGCGTTGCAGGAGTCGTTCCACCCCAACGCCCGCGGCCACGAGCAGGTCGGGCGGTGCCTGTCGGAGTTCCTCGCCACGACCGCGAAGACCGCCGCCTGCGTGGTCGACGACAAGGGCGCCCTCAAGGCAGTGGCGAACCCGACGGCCGACTGACCCGCTTCGCGAACACGAAGCGATCCGCGTCCGCCCGATAGGCGGTGGACGGCCGACCATTGAGGAACGGGCTGTGCCGAACGGCCGCGGGCGCGGCGCACACCGCGCCGGGTGGCGGTCGTGGTGGGCGACGTCCGCACCCGCGGTGAACTGCCCGAACAGGGCGACCACTCCGAGAAATGCGGAACCCCGCACACCGACCCCCATTCGGACTGAAAGTTTTCAGCGCTCCGGTACTCCTGCCGCCTTTCGTCGCAATGGCCGGCACATCGCGGCGGTTGTCGCTGTTCGCCACCCGCCCTAGCGTGTGCAACCGTTCACGGGAACCCGCACACCACGGCCTCATCGTCGCGGCCACTCCTGGTCAAGACCCCCTGAAGAGGTCGAGGTCATGCGTACCCTGCTGCTCTTCGACGGTCTCGGTGGCAACAACGACACCCTGGTCGTCGCACTTCGCGAGCTCTATTCCCGACCGGAGAACGCCGCTTACTTCCACACGGTGTTCACCGTTCTGGACGACGTCCTGAAATACATCGGAAACGATACGCGCGATGCGGTCATCCCCACCGACTTGTCGCTGAAACAATGGCTCGAATCGGAGTTCCCCGCCACCGCTCTGCGGAATTCCATCGTGGCCGGGATCTGCGTGCACGTGTGCCAGGTGTGCCACCTCCAGCCGACCGGGCCCAGCGCGGACGACGTGGTCGTGGCCGCGCTCGGGCACAGCATCGGGCTCCAGGCCGCGGTGGTGGCGGGGGTGCGGGCCCGGCGGGTGGACGAGTTCCTGGCGCTGGCAGCGAGTTCGCTCAAGCTCGTGGCGCTCAGCCTCGTGCGCGGCCACCAGCTCGACGAGACGCGCGTCGTCAGCCCCGAACTGGTGAGCCGGTACCTGGCGCGCGACGGGAAGGGGCGGACGCCGAGCCCGATGGCGGCGCTGACGGGCATGTCGCGGCACGACCTGAGCCGGGCCGTCCGGGGCCACGGGCGGGTGTCGGTGAGCCTGGTCAACTCCCCCACCACGCAGGTGCTCAGCGGGTCGACCGCGGACCTGCTCGACTTCTACTTCGCCCACGAGGACGTGTTCGCGCGGGACCGGGTGAGCTGGGCGTTCCTGTCGAACTCGATCCCGTTCCACAGCTCCGCGCTCGCTCCCGCCGCCCTCCGGGTCCGCGACGACCTCGGGTTCATCGGCCCGATGCCCGGCGCGGACGCGCTGAGGGTGCCGGTGTACGCCACCGACGCGCCCCGCGACCTGCGGCGGTCGACCGACCTGGTGCAGGAGTTCCTGGACCAGGTGCTGGTGCGGCCCATCGAGTGGGAGCTGGCGGCGGGCCACGCGATCGGCGACGCCGGGATCGAGCGCGTGGTGGATTGCGGTCCCGGCCCCGGCGCGCGCCGGTTCACCCGCGAGTGCCTGCGCGCCGACGCGCGTCCCGTGCGCTTCGAGTCCGTCCAGCAGTTCTCCCGCCGAGCCCGTTAGGAGCACCGCCATGCGTTGTCTGCTCTTCCCCGGTCAGGGCGTGCAGCGGAAGGGGATGGGGGCGGAGCTGTTCGCCCGCTTCCCGGACGCCACCGCGGTCGCCGACGAGGTCCTCGGCTACTCGATCGAGGAGCTGTGCGTCCGCGACCCCGAGCGGCGCCTGCGCGACACCCGCTACGCGCAGCCCGCCGTGTTCTTCGTCAACGCCCTCATGGGGTTGGCCGCCGAGACGGCCCACGACTGCTACGCCGGGCACAGCCTCGGCGAGTACAACGCGCTCGTCGCCGCGGGCGTGCTCGACCTGGAGGCCGGGCTGCGGCTGGTGCGGCGGCGCGCGGAGCTGATGTCGGAGGTCACCGGCGGCGGGATGTCGGCCGTGCAGGGCGTGCCGGTGGCGTTCGTGCGGCGCGCGCTGATCGAGACCGGGCTGACGGGGGTGTTCGTGGCGAACCTCAACGCCGACACGCAGACCACGATCGCGGGTGACCGCGCGGAGGTCGCGGTGGCGGCGAAGGCCATCGCCGCGCTGCCGGGCGCGCGGGTCGTGCCGATCAACGTGAGCGGCCCGTTCCACACGCCGCTGATGGCGCCCGCCGAGGCGCGGTTCCGCGAGGTGCTGGCGGGTGTCGAGTTCGGCCCCGCCCGCGCGCCCGTGGTCTCCAGCGTCACCGGCGAGCTGTTCGACGGCCCCGACCTGCTGGCCCGCCAGCTGTCGTCACCGGTCGAGTGGGTGCGCGCCGTGACGACGCTGCGCGCGGCGGGCGTGACCGCGTTCGACGAGGTCCACGGCACCACCCTGAGTTCGCTCGTCAGCAAGATCGCCTGAGGAAGGGTTTTTCGATGAACACGGACATCGCGATCGTCGGCGTCTCGGTCGACGTGCCGGGAGCCCACGACCTCGACGCGTTCTGGCGGGTCATCAGCACGGGGTCGAGCAGCGTGCGGCCGTTCCCGCCGGACCGGCGGCAGAAGCTCGACCAGTACGTCCACTACCTGCGGGCCACGACCGTCGACCCGGTGAACGAGCCGGACGTCGACTACCACAACGGGTCCTTCCTGGACACCGTGGACACGTTCGACTACGCCGCGTTCGGGATGAACCCGCGGCAGGCGACGCTGACCGACCCGCACCACCGGATGGTCATGCGGGCGATGTTCCTGGCGTTCGAGGACGCGGGCTACTCCGCGGACCGGTTGCGCGGCAGCAGGACCGGCGTGTTCGTCGGGTTCGCGGTCAACCCCGGCTCGACGTACCTGGACTACATCTGCCGGATCGACCCGACGGTGGGCCAGCAGGCGATCACCGGGAACATCCCGACGATGCTGGCGAACCGGCTGTCGCACCTGCTGGACCTGCGCGGCCCGAGCCTGGTGGTGGACACCGCGTGCTCGGCGACGCTGGTCGCGGTGCACCAGGCCAAGAACGCGCTGCTGGTGGGCGACTGCGACATGGCCGTGGTCGGCGGGGCGCGGATCGTGTTCGCGCCGGTGAAGCACCCGCACTCCAACATCGGCATCGAGTCCTCCGACGGCGTGACCCGCACGTTCGACGAGGCCGCCGACGGCACCGGGTTCGGCGAGGGGTCGGGCGCGGTCGTGCTCAAGCGCCTGGAGCGGGCGCTGGCCGACGGCGACCAGGTCTACGCGGTCCTCAAGGGCAGCGCGGTCAACCACGACGGCAACACCGAGGGCATCACCAACCCCGACTCCGACTCGCAGGCCGAACTGCTGCTGGCGGCGTGGCGCGACGCGGGTGTCGACCCGCGCAGCATCGGCTACTTCGAGGCGCACGGCACGGCGACCCGCGTCGGCGACCCGATCGAGCACGAGGGCATGAAGCGGGCCTTCGCGAAGCACACCGACGACCGCGGGTTCTGCGCGGTGGGCACGGTCAAGGCCAACGTCGGGCACCTGTTCGAGGGGTCGGGGGTGATCGGCCTGATCAAGGCGGTCGCCGTGCTGCGCAACGGGATGATCCCGCCGCAGGCCAACTTCACGACGCCGAACCCGAAGCTCGACTTCGCGTCCGGCCCGCTGTACGTCCCCACGGCGCTGAGCCCGTGGGAGTCCGAGGGTCCGCGCCGGGCCGGGGTGAGCGCGTTCGGGCTGGGCGGCACCAACGCGCACGCCGTGCTGGAGGAGCACACCGCGGCCGAGCGGCCGGAGCCGTCGGAGGGCGAGGTCCTGTTCACGCTGTCCGCCGCCACCCCGCGTTCGCTGACGTGGCTGGTGGAGCGGTACGTCCGGTTCATCGACGGCGGTGGGCTCGCCGACGTCGACATCGCCGACATCACCTACACCACCAGGGTTTCGCGCAGCTCGCACCGGCACCGCGTCGCGCTCGTCGTGTCCGGTGTGGACGATCTGCGCCGCGCCCTGGCCGAGCTGCTGGTCAACGGGCAGCCGCCGGTCACCGGTCCGCTGGCCGCCAAGGCGAAGGCGTACCTGGCGGGCGGTCCGGTCGACAGCTCCCCGCCCGCCGACCGCGCGCCCCGGATCGTGCGGCTGCCCGCCTACGCGTTCGACGAGACGCCGGCGTGGATGGAGTTCCCGGACACCTGGCGCGAGCAGCTCTCGCTCGCGGCCACCGACGAGCGCCACCCGGTGACCCACGACGTCGAGTTCCAGCCCACGCCCGCGCTCCCGGTCACCGAGGTGCCCGCGGGCGCGTCCGTGGTGGCGCTGGTCGACCCGGACACCGACGCCGAGGCGTTCCTCGCGACGGCCGAACTGGGAGCGGTGCGGGTGCTGCGGCTGGGCGCCGACTTCACCGCCGACGACTTCGACGGGATCGCCGGGCTGGTCGCCGACGAGAACGTCACGCACGTCGTGCACGCGCTCGCGTTCGAACCGGCCCCCGCCACCGACGTCGAGGAGGTGAGCAGGCGCACGACCAAGAACCTCACCAGCCTGTTCCACCTGTCCAAGGCGCTGATGGCGGCGGGCGTGAAGGTCGACCTCGCGGTGCTCACGCGGACCGCGGTCTGCGCCGAGGAGGGCGACACCACGGCCGTGACCGAGAACGCCGCGCTGGTCGGCTTCGGCAAGGTGATCGGCCGCGAGTACCCCTACATCAAGGTCAAGCACCTCGACGTGGACACGGCGGTGCCCGGCGACGCGCTGCGGGCGGAGCTGTTCTCCGCCGAGCACGGCCTGTTCGTGCTGCGCGGTTCCGCACGGTCGCGCGAGGTGTTCGTGGAGGTGCCCGAGGTCGACACCGACGGCCCCGAGACCTACCTCAGGCCCGGCGGCACCTACCTGATCACCGGCGGCACGGGCGCGCTCGGCCTGGCGGTGGCGCGGTCGTTCGCCGAGAAGCAGCCCGACACCACGCTGGTGCTGCTCAGCCGGTCGGGGATGCCGCCGCGCGAGGAGTGGGACGACCTGCTCGCGGCGGGCACGGCGACCGAGCGGATCACCGCGGTCCGCGACCTGGAGGCCGGGGGCACCAGGGTGGTCGTGCGCGCGGCCGACGCGGGTGACCCGACGGCGCTCGCGGCGGCCGTGACCGGGATCCAGCAGGACCACGGCCGCATCGACGGCATCGTGCACGCCGCCGGTCTGCCCGGTGGCGCGACGCTGATGTTCCGCCTGCCCGAGGACTTCGACGAGGTGGTGCGGGTGAAGCTGCACGGCGCGTTCGTGCTGGACGAGCTGACCCGCGCCGACCGGCCCGACTTCGTCGTGCACTTCTCGTCGGTGGCCTCGGTCTTCCCTGCTCCCGGCCAGGCGGACTACGCGGCGGGCAACTACTACCTGGACAACCTGGCCCGCTCGCGGGCGGGCGGCCCGTGCCACGTGGTCGCGCTGGACTGGGTGGCGTGGAAGGAGATCGGCATGGCGGTCGACCACGGCACCAACGGCGACACCATGTTCAAGGCCCTCCCCACCTCCGTCGGCCTCGACGTCGTGGACGCCGCCCTGCGGTCGCGCAGGCCCCGGCTGTTCGCCGGTGAGCTGAACTACCGGGGCGAGCTGATCCACCTGCTGCGCTCCTACGACGTGCCGCTGTCGGCCGACATCGACGCCAAGGTCGAGCGCGAGATGCACGCGCTGGAGGAGCGGCTGCTCAAGGCGTCGGAGAAGATCAAGGCCACCGTCGCCGCCGTGCGGGTCGAGCTGAAGGGCCGCGACACCGACGAGTACACCGACGTCGAGCGGTCGGTGGCCCAGTGCCTCGCGCTCGCGTTCGGCTACCCCGCGCTCGACGTCGAGGCCGACTTCTTCGAACTGGGCGGCGACTCCATCATGGCCGCGTCCGTGGCGAGCACGATCGCCGTCCGCCACGGCGTGCACTACGACGTCGCGGACCTGCTCGCCGACCGCACGGTCTCCGAGATCGCCTACCACGTCGAGGAACTGGCCGAGTTCGCGGAAGACGCCGCCTGATGACGGACATGACCACGGGGCCCGCGCTGCGCAGGATCGTCGGCTTCGCGCTGCCCCTCACCGCGGCCAACCTGCTCCAGCAGGGGTACGTGCTGATCGACGGCATCCTGGTCGGGCACTACGTCGGCGTCGACGGCCTCGCGGCCGTCGGCGTCGCGAGCCCGATGTTCTACCTGCTCAACGCGATGTTCATCGGCCTCGGCACGGCGTTCACCATCCGGCTCGCGCACCTGCGCGGCGCCGGGCAGGACGGTGAGCGCCGGGGCGTGGTGCTGGCGCTGGCCCTGGTCACGGCGGTGTGGTCGGCCGGGTGCGTCCTGCTGGCGACCGTGCTGGCGGAACCCGTCCTGTCGGCGATGGGGATCCACGGGCGGCTGGCGGAGGACTGCGCGCTGTTCTTCGGCACGCTGTCGCTCGGCTTCCCGGCGATGTTCGGGCTGGCCGCCGTCAGCGCCTACTTCCGGGGGCTCGGCGACTCGCGGGCGGCGATGTGGGTGCAGGGCTTCGGCAACGTGGTCAACATCGTGCTGGTCTGGTTCTTCCTGTCCGTGCTGGGCCTGGGGATCGGTGGCGCGGCGCTGGCGACGGTGCTCGCGAGCGCCGTGGCGCTGCTGGTCGGGCTCGTGGCCGCCCGGCGCCTGTACCCGTTGGGGCGCGAGCGGTCCGAGCCCGCCGTGCGGCGCGAGCTCGTGGACGCCGTGCGGCTGGGGTTCCCGTTGGCGAGCCAGCACATCATCCTCGCCGTGGGGATCATGGTGCTGGTCTGGATCATCCAGTCCTACGGGACCGTCGTGCTGGCGGCGTTCACGGTGGTGTCCCGGCTGGAGCTGTTCACCGGGATGCTGTTCCTCGACCTCTCCGGCGCGGTGACCGCGTTCGTGGCGCAGAACCTGGGCGGCGCGGACCGGGAACGCGCGCGGCGGGGGCTGGTGCAGACCGTCGGGCTGACGGTCGGGCTCACCGCGGTGGTCACCGCCGTGGTGCTGCTGGCGCGCGGCCCGATCGCCGGGCTGTTCACCGCCGACCCGGCGACGCGCGAGCTGACCGAGCGGTACATCCTGATCATCTACCCGTTCCTGGTGCTGTACACGGTGATGGTGGTGCTGCACGGGTACCTCAACGGGGCCCGCCGCACGACCGCGCCGCTGATCTGCACGCTCATCGCGTTCGTCGTCGTCCAGGTCCCGTTCGCCTACCTGCTCAACGGCCCGTTCGGCATCGACGCCGTCATGTGGGCCGTCGTCGCGGGCTGGACGGCGGGCCTGTCCTACACCGCGTACTGCCTGCGGGACGTGCTGTTCACGCGTGCCGCCGTCGAGCTGAGGGGCGTGTCGTGATCACCGAGAGCACGGTCAGGGCCGAGTTCCACGGCGGGCGCTCCCGCGTCGGCCCGTTGACGTGGGGCCAGCGGGGCACCTGGGACGGCATCCACCAGTGGCTGCCGGAGGTGAAGCCGTTCTTCGTGCTGACCCGGTGGCTGCCCGTCCCGCTGCCGCTGTCGGTCGGCGACGTGCTGGAGCAGATCAGCGAACTGCTGCTGAGGCACGAGTCGCTGCGCACCCTGTTCCACGCGTCGGCGCGCGGGGACGCCACGCAGGAGGTGCTGGCCTCCGGCGCGGTCGACGTGACCCTGTTCGACCGGCCCGCCGACGACCCGGTCGACTTCACCAGCATCGTGACCGACTGCCTGGTGCGGGCCGGTGCCACGGCGTTCGCGCACGACGAGGAGCTGCCGATCCGGATCTCCCTGGCGCTGCACGAGGGCATCCCCGTGCTGGTCGTGCTCGGCGTCTCCCACCTGGCCGCCGACCACAGCGGCACCGAGCTGCTCGTCGCCGAGCTGGCGGCCATGCTCCGGGCCCGCGCCGACGGGGAGCCCGTGCCCGCGGCCAGGCCGTCGGTGCAGCCGGTGGACCTGGCCACCCGGCAGAACTCGCCGGACGGCCAGCTGCTCAACGTCGAGGCGATGCGGTACCTGCGGGAGCACGCGGCGCGGATGCCGTCGCCCGCGCCCGCGCGGGCCGTCGCGCTGGAGCCGAGGTTCGTGCGCGGCGAGATCGAGTCCGGCGCGCTGCCCGTGGCGGTCCGGGCGGCGGCCCGACGGCTGCGCACGAGCACGTCCGTCGTGCTGCTGTCGATCACCACCGGTCTGCTCCGCTGCTTCTGCCCCGGCCCGGCCTACCGGCTGGACGTCATGCAGGGCAACCGGTTGGAGCCGGACCTGTTCACGGCGGTGACGACGCTCAACCAGGCCGTGAAGACCGTGGTGGACCTGGACGCCGCGGACTTCGACGAGGTGCTGCGCCGGTCGGCCGCGACGATGGCCGCGGCCAAGCGCCACGCCCGCTACGACGGCCGGTTGGCCGCGGAGGTGCTCCGCGGGGTCGACCTGCCACCGGGCTGCCAGGTCAACGACATGTGGTCCACCCTGCCCCGCACGCGCGCGACGTCCACCGAGGCGACCACGCTCGCGTGGCCGGAGCGGACCGCCCACGAGGACATGGCTCTGTACCTGGACACCGGGGGTGCGCCGGAGCGGATGCGGCTGTCGCTGATGGCCGACACCGCGCTGCTGCCGCCCGACGGCATCCGCGCGTTCCTGTTCGCGTTCGAGCGGCTCGCGGAGGAGCTGGCGGTCGGGGACGTGCCGCTGGAGCGGTTCGGGGAGGTGTTCGCCGGGGCGGCGGTCTAGGGCCGCAGTTCGTCGTCCAGCACCGCGTAGACCAGCTCCTCGCCCCACTCGCCCTTGAAGATGTCGCTGTGGCGGAAGTGCGCCTCCTTGCGCATCCCGAGGCGCTCCATGAGCCTGATCGACGCGGTGTTGCGGCCGTCGCAGCGGCCGATGATCCGGTGCAGCCCGAGGTGGGTGAAACCCAGCCGCAGCGCCACCAGCGCCGCCTCGGTCGCGTACCCGTGACCACCGTGGTCGGGGTGGAAGACGAAGCCGAACTCGCCCTGCCGCCACTCCTCGTGCAGCCACTCGACGTGCACCTCGCCGATCACCTGGCCGGTGTCGCGCCGCTGCACGGCCAGCGTGCACGACTCCCCCACCGCCGTCGGCCACGGCACGGCGACCTTGGCCTCCAGCGCGACGCGGCTCTCCTCGCGGGTCCGCGCCGACCAGTACAGGTAGCGCGCCACCTCCGGCAGCGACTGCCAGGCGTGCACGGCGTCGAGGTCGTCCATCGTGAAAGGACGCAGCACCAGCCGTTCGGTCGTGATCGGGAAGTCGGGTCTGGCCACCCCCGCACACTACTAAGCTGCCGCGAATGCCGATCGACTTCTCCGACCACGACCCCTCCTGGCCCGCCGAGGCCGCGCGCCGCATGGCCGAACTGCGGCCCCTGTTCCCGATCGTCGAGCACGTCGGCAGCACCGCGGTCCCCGGTCTCGCCGCGAAACCCGTGATCGACCTGATGGTGTCCACACCGGACCTGGCCGCGGTGCTGGCCGACGAGAGCGCACTCACCGCGCTGGGCTACGTGCGCGAGGAGACGGGGATGCGCGACCGGCTGTTCTACGGCCGCGACACCGACGGCGTCCGCACCCACCACCTCCACGTCATCCCGGCCGAGAACTGGGACACCCGCAACGAACGCCTGCTCCGCGACCACCTCCTCGCCCACCCCGAGGCCGCCGCGGAGTACGGCGAGCTGAAGCGCGGTCTCGCGGCGACGGAGTCGGACGGGCTGGCGTACACGAAGGGCAAGACGGCGCTGATCCAGCGGCTGGTGGACCGGGAGCGCGAGGCGCGCGGGCTGCCGCCGAGCGACGTCTGGGAGGACTGAGCGGCGGGTGGGAACGGGTCCGCCGGGTCGTGCGGAGCACGGCGGGCGACGCACGGCGCCGTCGCCGCGGCACCGGCCCGGTGCGGTGACGGTGACCTGGTGGACGGAGCCCGGCCGCTGGGTTCCGGGATCGGCGGGGTGAGCGGCCCACCTCGGCGGCCCCTTCACCGCAGGAGCCGGGAACCCTAGCCTGGGGCGGTGCACACCAGCGAAGAACACCTCCTCCGACGGGCGATCGGCCTGGCCCGCGCGGCACGGGACGCGGGCGACCCGCCGTTCGGCTCGCTGCTCGCGGCGGCCGACGGGACCGTGCTGGCCGAGGACCGCAACACCGTCCTGTCCGACGGCGACATCACCGCGCACCCGGAGCTGAAGCTGGCCCGGTGGGCGGCGCGCGAGCTGGACCCGGCCACGGCGGCGGCCACCACGATGTTCACGAGCTGCCAGCCGTGCGGGATGTGCGCGGGGGCGATCGACCGGTCCGGGCTGGGCCGGGTCGTCTTCGCGCTGTCGACCGAGCAGCTCCTGGCGCTCAAGCCCGGCGGCGGGTTCCCCGGCTTCCGCCAGGAGGGTCCCGCGCTCCTCGACGAGGCGTCGGCCGTGGTGGACGGCTTCTACACCTAGTCCGCGGGCTGCGTCGTCCGCGCGGCGGGCGCCCAGCGCACCCCGCGGTGCGCCCCGGCCAGCTGCACCTGGTCGCGGCCGAGGCGTTTCGCCTCGTACAGGGCGGCGTCGGCCGCGGCCAGCACACCCTCCACGGTGTCCTCGTCGACCTCCGGCCAGATGGCCACGCCGATGCTGACGCCGAGCCCGGTCACGGAGCCGCCCCGGCCGTCGTCGATCCCCAGGCCGAACACCCTGGCCCGGATGCGTTCCGCGATGGCCAGGGCCTCGGCGCGTTCGACCATCGGCAGCAGGACGGCGAACTCCTCGCCGCCGAACCGGCCCACCGAGTCACCGCGGCGGACGGCGCCGGACAGCGTCGAGGCGATCTCGCGCAGCACCTCGTCGCCGACCTGGTGGCCGTAGCGGTCGTTGATGTCCTTGAAGTGGTCGACGTCGATCATGAACAGGCCGGTGGTCGCCGGGGTCTGCTGGTCGCGGGAGCGCTGGAGTTCCAGCCTGGCCCTGAGGTGCCACGCCTCGGCGTTGAGCAGTCCGGTCTTGTTGTCGGTGCGGGCGGCCAGTTCGAGCTGGTGGATGAGCACCGTGCGGTGCAGGGCGACGGCCGCGACGACCATCGGCAGCGCGAAACCGGGCCACCAGGCCACGGCCAGCGCCACGAACGCGCCCAGCGCCAGCTGGCCCACCTCCAGGAGGTTGTCGGCCGCGCTGCCCACGGCCTCGCCGATCCGGCGCAGCCTGACGGTGATGGCGATGACGATCCCGACCAGCAGCGAGTTCACGCCCCACTGGGCGGCGGCGGCGCCGACGATGCCGACCAGGTCGCCAGGGCCGGACGGGGCGCCCGCCAGCAGGTGCTCGCGCAGACCGGAGACGTGCGCGACGCCGTTCGCCGCCAGTGCGGCGAGCACCATCATGGCGACGGTGAACACGCAGCGGTGCGGCGGCCTCGACGCGTCCCACCGGCCGACCACCCACCACCGGTGCAGGTAGATCGAGACGACCAGCAGCACGGTGGGCAGCGGCGGCAGGACCAGCGCGCCCGCGAAGATCCAGATGCTGCACAGGTCGACGTGCGGGAGGCGGCTGTGGTCGCGGCGGATGCGCTCGATCCAGCGCGAGCAGTGCAGGTGGGCGAACGCGCAGGCGGCCAGCACGGCCGCGACGAGCCACGACCGGGCCTCCACCGGCCCCTGACCGGTCAGGAATACCGCTACTGCCGCACCCGTGTCCACCAGTAGCACGTAGGCCAACGCCCGTGCGGGCAGGGACCATAGTGACCAGCGCGTGACGCGCCGGGAACCGCAGGCTCCAGCCGGAGCGTCCGCGCGATGTCCCATGCCCTTGCCACCTCACGACGCGGTAACCCTGGCGGCGACCAGGACCGGACGGACCGTCACGGTAATCGTGACCAGGGGCGATGTCAGCCGCTGCCGGGGTGACACGACGCCGGAGGAGGTGCTGACCGTGCGCGACAAGATCTGGTGATCCACCCTCCGCTTCCAGCCGTACGCCCAGGTGAGCGAGAGGAGGTGGACCGACGTGCGCGACAAGATCTGGTGAAGCGGTCAACCATCGGTAGTCGTCACCCCGGCCGACACACGCGACCACGAGGTGGCCGCGGCGAGCGCGAGCACCGTTCCCGCGGCCCCCGCGGCGGCGATCGACCCCGCGATCGAGCCGCTCCACTGCGCCACGAGCCCACCACCGGCCACGCCGAGCCCCTGCGCGGCGACCAGGCTGGTGCGGGCGAACCCGAGCGCCTGCCCCCGGTGCTGGTCGGGGACCAGGCGGACGAACGTCGCACCCGCCGTGACCTGGTAGGCGCTGAACAGCCCGGACAGCGCCAGCAGCGCCACGGCGACCCCGAACCCCGGCGACGCGAGGTAGCCGACCAGCGGCAGCGAGGTGCCGACGGCGAGCACGCCCAGCAGCCGCACCCGTGCGGCCGACGGCACGAACCGCAGCAGCAGCGTGCCCACGACCATGCCGACCGGGTCGGCCGCCAGCAGGACGCCCACCCCCGCCGCCCCGGTGCCGACGTGCTCGGAGAACGGGGCGGCGAGCCCCTCCGGGACGACGCTGAACGCGGCCAGGCAGCCTAGCGCGACCAGCACGCGGAGCCTGCGGTCGTGCCACACGAGGCCCGCGCCCGCCCTGACCCGCGTGAACCACGGGTCCGCGGCGCGTCCGCTCGGCGGCGGTGTCAGCGAGGCCGGACGGGTCCGCAGGCCGAACCGCAGCAGTGCCGCGGACAGCGCGAACGTGACGGCGTCGACCGCGAGCGCGCCGGACGTGCCGAGGCCCGCGACCACGAGCCCGCCGCCCGCGAACCCGAGCAGCAGGCCGACCTGGTGGGTGATCAGGTGGATCGACTGTCCCGCCTCGTAGCGGCGGTCGCCCAGCACCAGCGGCAGCAGCGCGCCCTGGGCGGCGGCGAACGGCGGCTCCGCCAGCTGCACGAGCACCAGCAGGGCCGCCACCAGCGGCAGCGGAGTGCCGGGCAGGGCCATCACGGCCACCAGCGCGGCCCGCACCAGATCGCTGCACACCATCACCGTGCGGCGCGGGTAGCGGTCGGCGAGACCGGTGAGCAGCACACCGGACAGCAGGCCCGGCAGCATCGTGAGCGCGTAGGTCAGCGCGGTCCACGCCGGTGAGCCGGTCCGCTGGAACACCAGGACCGACAGCGCGAGCCGGGCGAGCTGGTCGCCGACGACCGACGCCAGCGACGCGCACCAGAGCACCCGGAACTCCGCGACGCCGAAGGCCGCTCGAAACCCGCTCCCGGCGTCCGCGCGCATGGTCATCACCGTGGCAGACCTGATCACGGCGATCCACCAGTTCACATGCATGAAACTGAATCAGGTTGTTGAACTTGTGGTCTGGACCGTTTACCTTCTGATCACGCCGCTGCCCACGGGGCGACCAAGCCCACGACGGAAGGTTCCCCCCGCCACCTGGCGCAGCGCGTGCGACTTCTCCCCCGAGGGCGGCAGCCACACCATCCAGCAGTCGGTGAACCGGTCCACCGGGCAGATCACCGTCTGGTACGACGGCAGGCAGGTGCTGTCGACCAGCCACGACGCTCTGACCCTCAGGTCCGAACCGGGGTCCTGGCCAGCACCCGGTCCAGGACCCCGGCCAGGAACCGCGCCGGGTCCGGACTCGGGGTCGTGGCCCGCATCGCGACGATCCCGTCCGGACGGACGAGCAGGGCCCCGTCGGCGGGCAGCCACGGGACCGTGACGCGGTGGGCCGGGAGGCCGACCTCCGCCGCCGCGGCGAGCCAGGGTTCACCCGCCAGCAGGGTCCAGCGGGACGCGACCAGGTCGAGGGTGGAGACCCCGTCGATCCACGCGTGCGGCACCCGCGACCCCGGCGACCCGTCCAGCGCGGCGGCCAGGTCCACCGTGGACGGCAGTTCCGGGCGGGGGTCGACGACGGCGGCCGAGTCGTAGCGCTGCCCCAGGTGCACGACCGGGGACGCCCAGACCCCCGCCGCCTCCCTGGCCGCGTCGGCCTCCGGACCGCGGCCCCAGTGCAGGTTCGGGTCGGCCAGCCGGCGCATCGCCTGGTCCAGCGTCGCCGCGGCGACCGGTTCGCGTTCGTGCGCGTAGGTGTCGAGCAGCCCGGCGCCCGCCTCGCCGCGGTGGACGGCGGCCAGCTTCCACGCCAGGTTGTGCGCGTCGGCGACCCCGGTGTTGAGGCCGAACGCGCCCAGGGGCGACACGGTGTGCGCGGCGTCGCCGACGAGGAACACGCGGCCGGCGGTGAAGCGGTCGGCCAGGGCGCTGCGGGGGCGCCACGAGAGCACGCTGCGCACCTCGACGTCGAGGTCGGGGTCGCCGACCGCCGTCCGGACGACGGCGGCGCAGCGCTCGTGGGTGAAGTCCTCGGGGCGTTCGCCCGCGTTGACGTGGAAGACCCAGTTCGCCTCACCGTCCACGGTGGCCAGCAGGCCGGGCGCGTCCGGCGTGGTGATCGTGCAGGTGGCGAAGGACGTGCCGCGCAGGTGGGGCCGCAGGTCGGCGCGGAACAAGATGTTGATCATCGACTTGCCCAGGTCGCCCGGCCCGGACGTGCCGACGCCGAGCGCGGTCCGGACGGGGCTGTGCGTGCCGTCTGCGGCGACCACGTGGGCGCAGCGCAGCGAGTAGCGGCCGTCCGGCCCCTCCAGTTCGACGTCGACCCCGTCGGCGTCCTGCGCGATGCCGACCAGCCGCGTCGACCAGCGCAGGTCCGCCCCGCGCCGCGCCAGGTGGTCCGCCACGACGGCGTCGAGCCGGTCCTGCGCGCACACGCCGCGCAGCCGGAACGGCGTCACGTCCGGTTCGTCGGCGGACGGGGTCGGCATCGGCACGGTCACGACGTCGCCCGCGCCCATCTCGACCACGGTCCGCGCCACCGCCTTCCCCACCCCTCCCCGGAGGTCGACCGCGACCGCGTCGACGGCCGCGTCGAGCCCGAGTTCGCGCAGGACCTCGACCGTGCGCGGGCCGATGCCGGTGGCGCGCGGGTGGACCGACGGCCCCGGCCGCCGCTCGACGAGCACCGCGCGGACGCCGTGGTGGACCAGCAGCGCCGCGGTGAGCAGCCCGACGCTCCCCCCTCCGATCACCACCACTTCTGGATACGCTGTTTCCGTCATGGATACACCGTATCCAGAAGGTAGGATCCGGGTCAACGGAGGAGAGGACCAGCCCCGATGACCGACCCCGCGCCCCACTCGGTGTGGACCCGACCGCGCCCGGAACCCCGCCGCCGCGCGCCGGGCGTGGACCAGTTCGTCACCGCCGCCCTGGCGGTCGCCGACGCGGAGGGCCTGGCGGCCGTGTCGATGCGACGCGTAGCAGGCGACCTGGGCTCGGGCACGGCCTCGCTCTACCGCTACATCACCAACCGCGACGAGCTGCTGGACCTCATGGTCGACGCGGCCCAGGGCGAAACCCCGCTCCCCGAACCGACCCGCGACTGGCGCACCGACCTGGCGGCCGTGGCCCACGCACTGCGCGCGACCCTGCTCCGCCACCCGTGGCTCGCGGGCGAGTTGGCGGGCAGACCCTCACTGGGCCCCAACGCACTCCGGCGGTCGGAGGCCGCACTGCGCGCGGCAGCCGCACTCACCCCCGACGCCACCCTGTCGTCGCAAGCGGTCCGCGCCGTGCACGCCTACGTGCTCGGCTCGGTCGCCACCCAGCAGGCCGACCGCGGCGCCGAGCACCGCACGGGCCTGACCGAGGACGAGTGGCGACGCAGCCTCGGCCCGTACGTCGACGAGGTCATCGCAGCGGGCGACCACCCCCTGCTGGCCCGCCACGTGCTGGAAGCCGAGGACCTGACCCCGGACGCGGAGTTCACCTTCGGCCTGGACTGCCTCCTGGACGGCCTCGCCGCCCGCCTGCGCCGCTGAACCGACGGCCCCGAAACACCTCGGGCCTCGCTGACGGCCCCGTCCCCGCGCGGGACCGGTCAGCTCGATCGTGCGGGTCACCGCCGGTTCGGTGTCCGGACGCGGCTCGGGTTCGGGGTAGATCGGGACGCGCAGTTCGCCGCGGAGGTCGTCCAGTTCGCTCGCGCCTTCGGCGAGGACGTGGTCGGCGAAGGCGGTGCGCACGGGGGACCGTACCGACCTCCCGTCGTCGCGGACGAACGGTCCGGCCCCCCTGGCCCGCACGTCGTCCACGTGCGAGCACCCGGACCAGCGACCGTCAGGCCTTCACGCCCTCGCTCCGACCGGCGCCGAACTCGTTCGCCACGAGACCGCGGACGAGGTCGACCACCTCCGGCGACGCCTTCTCCACCGAACCGCTGTCGTACGGCGGCTCGGGGTCGTACTCGATCGCCAGCTGGACGCCCTGGGCGAACACGTCACCCCACAGGATCCCGGCCAGGGTCAGCGCCATGTCGATGCCCGCCGACACCCCGGCGCCGGTGATCACCGAGCCGTCGCGCACGACCCGATCGGTGCTCACCTCCGCTCCCAACGACGCCAACAGGTCACGCAGCGCCCAGTGCGTGGTGGCGCGCTTCCCCTCCAGCACTCCCGCCGAGGCCAGCAGCGTCGACCCGGTGCAGACCGACGTCGTCCAGGTCGCGGTCGGGTGGACCTTGCGGAGCCAGGCGGCGACCGTGCCCTCCGCCAGCACCTCGTACGGTTCGCCGCCGGGAACGACGATCACGTCCGCGCGGTCGAGGGTGTCGAAGGTCGTGGTCGGGACGATGCGCATCGCGGAACCGGCCGGCACCGGGTCGAGGGTGGCGGCGACGAAGTGCGAGGTCACGTCGGGTCCGGGCGAGAGGACGTCGTAGGGGCCGACCAGGTCCAGCGCGGTCATGTTGGGGTAGAGCACGAAAGCGATGTCCACTGCGTTCTCCTCAGCAGGTGGTGCGGAAGCGGGACCGGTAGCCGCCGGGCGACACGCCGATCACGCGGTGGAAGGCCCTCCTGAGCGTTTCGGGCGAGCCGAAGCCGCTGCGGCGGGCGACGACGTCGAGCGCCTCGTCGCCGGAGTCGAGCAGTTCGGTGGCGAACTCGACGCGAGCGCGTTCGACGTACCGCGCGGGTGGCAGGCCCACCTCGCGCGGGAACACCCGCGCCAGGTGGCGGGCGCTCATGGCGGCGCGGTCGGCCATGTCGGAGACCGTCCACGACGCCGCCGGGTCGGCCGCGATGTCGTCCAGCAGCACCCGCAGGCCCTCGGAGCGGACCGCGGGCACGCGGGAGCGGACGCTGAACTGCGACTGCCCGCCCGGCCGCTGGAGGAACACCACCAGCCAGCGGGCGATCTCGCGGGCCACGTCCTGGCCGTGGTCGTCGGCGACGAGCGCCAGCGACAGGTCGATCCCGGCCGTCACGCCCGCCGACGTGGTGATCCGGCCGTGCCGCACGAAGATCGCGTCCGGCACCACCTCGACCTCCGGGTGCCGTCGGGCGAGTTCGCGGCAGAACGCCCAGTGCGTGGTGGCCCGGCAGCCGTCGAGGACACCGGCCGCGGCGAGCAGACCGGCGCCGGTGCACACCGCGGCGACGCGGCGGGCGGTCCCCGCGAGCCTGGTGACGTGACCGATGAGGACCGCGTCGTCGACCGCGGCCCACGAGCCGAAGCCGCCGACGACCAGCAGCGTGTCGACCGGGCCGTCGATGTCGGCCAGGTCCTCCGTCAGCAGCTGGAGACCCGCCGTGGCCCGCATGGGGCCGCCGCCGACCGTGGCCACGCGGACCCGGTAGTCCGCGCCCGTGGCCCACCGCGCCCCCTCGAACACCTCCACCGGTCCGGCGACGTCCAGCAACGCCACGTCGGCGTAGCCGACCACCACCACATCCCGCACACCTCCACTGTGCTGGCCCGATCCGAGGGCGGCAACGACACGTGGCCCTCGGATCCCGCCATCACCGCACGCCCGCGGCCACCGCCGCCCGCACCGCCGCGGGCAGGCCGTCGGTCCACGGCTCACCGTGGCCGGGGTGCACCGAGCGGACGTCGTGCTCCTCCAGCGCCCGCAGCGACTCCAGCGCCGCGCGGCCGTCGTGGGTGAACGCCCGGCACAGCAGCGTCGGCCCGACGTGGCCGACCATCTCGTCGCGGGTGACGAGCGCGTCGCCGGTGAAGGCGTGCTCGGGGAACACGAACACCGTGCTGCCGTGGGTGTGGCCGGGTGTGTGCACGGCCAGCGGGCGGCCGGGCACGTCGTCGAGCCTGCCGTCGGCGAAGAGGACCGGCTCCGCGACCGGCCGGGTGCGCAGGGCGCCGAGCCGCAGCAGGTGCAGCGGCGTCCGCAGTCCGCTCGGCCTGCGCAGCGCGTAGCCGACGATCGACTTCTCCGGGCGCGCGTCGGCGGCGGGCTTCAGGGGCGCGGCGGCCAGCGCGGCCTCGGCCTCGTGCACGTGGACGCGCGCGCCCGCCTCGGTCCGCAGCCGCTCGGCGAGCCCGATGTGGTCCGGGTGCCCGTGGGTCACGAGGACGTCGGTGATGTCCGGGGGCGCGCACCCGAGCCGGTCCAGGTCGGCCAGGAAGCCCTTCCAGTGGCCCGGCAGACCGGCGTCGACCAGCACCAGGCCCTCGCCGGTGTCGACGAGGTAGAAGTTGACCAGCCCGTCACCGAGGCGGTGCACCACGCTCATCGTTCGGTCTCCCTCGTCGTCGACGACCGGTATCTCCGCATGATCTTGCCCGCGTGCGCCGCGCCGACGTACCGTGGCACCGCTTGATCGCAGTGACTCGCTCGCAAGGGTGCCGCCGCCGGTCCTTTTCCGCGTACGAGGAGATCGGCATGCGCACAATCAGCACCGGCTGGCGAGCGGCCGTCGGCGCGGCCACCGTGGTGGCCACCCTGACCGCAACGACCGGCGCCGCGACCGCGGCCCCGGCGTCCACGGCCACGCTCACGATCGACACGGCCCACCCGGCGGGGCGGCTGGCGTCCGACTTCGTCGGGCTGTCGTTCGAGATGAGGGAACTCGGCATCGGCAACCTCGACGCCGCGAAGGGCAACGCCGCCGCCCTGTTCAAGACGCTGGGCCGCGGCAACGTCCGCATCTCCGGCAACACCCTGGACCGCGACACCCTGTGGGTGCCGCGGGGTCAGCAGCCGCCGAACCCGTTGCCGGGGTGGGTGAACGACGTCGTCACCCCGACCGACGTCGAGCGGCTGGACAGGTTCCTGTCGGTCACCGGCTGGACCACCATGGTCGGCATCAACCTGGGACGCTGGGACGCGGCGCTGGGCGAGGACCAGGCCAGGTCGATGGCGTCGATCCTGGGCCGCAAGCTCGTCGCCGCCCAGTGCGGCAACGAGCCGGACCAGTGGGTGGGCAAGGGTTTCCGGCCCGCCGGGTACGCCTACGCCGACTACCGGGAGGACTGGGAGACGTGCGCCGCCGCGGTCGGCGGCACCCGCGTCGCCGGTCCCGACACCGCGGGCACCTCGTCGACGTGGGCGGCCTCGCTCGCCGCGGACGAGAAGGACCGGATGTCCATGCTCACCGTGCACCAGTACAGCTCGGGCCCGGACGCCACGATCGCGAAGCTGCTGTCCCCGACGACCGTGACCGACCAGCTCAGGTCCGTGTCGAAGAACCTGGAGGCGGCCAGGGCCAACGGGCTGGCGTTCCGGGTCGACGAGGCCAACTCCGCCTACGGCGGCGGGGTCGACGGCGTGAGCAACACCTACGCGTCGGCGTTGTGGGGCCTGGACTACAGCCTGTCGATGGCGCAGGCCGGTGTGGACGGCATCAACGTCCACGGTGGACTCGGCGTGTGCAACGAGCCGATCTGGAACGGCAAGTTCCAGCGCTACACTCCGATCTGCGCCGCGACCGCGGCCGACGAGCAGGCCAAGGTGTACAAGGCGATGCCGATCTACTACGGCCTGTGGATGGCGCGGCAGATGGGGTCCGGCAGGTTCCTGCCGCTCACCCTGTCGACCGACCGCAACGTCACCGCGTACGCCGTGAAGGGCGACGACGGCCGCACCCGCGTCGCCGTGGTGCAGAAGGACGAGACCACCGCGGCCCCCGTGCACCTCGACATCGCCGTGGACGGCCGGGCGCGCGGCGCCGAGGTGCTGCGCCTGACCGGTGACAGCCTGGGGACCGAGGCGACGGCCGTGCAGGGCGCCACCGTCGACCGCCGGGGCCACCTGAAGCCGAAGCGCGCGGAGCGGCTGCGCGTCCGCGACGGCAAGCTCGGCGTCGACGTGGCGGCGGGCAGCGCCGTGGTCATCACGCTCGACGGCTGCTGACCGACCGGTGGGCGGCCTCGACCCGAGACCGCCCACCGAGGTCCGGAGTCCCGTCCGGTGGCACCGTCGGAGGGCGAAGCCGCCCGCGACCTCGCCGATGCCCCGACTGCCGCCGGTGGTGATCGCGGTGGTCGGCCGGGCGTCGCTGGTGGTTCCCGTCGACTTGAGGGGCGGTTCGTCCTCTACGCGACCGCCGACCACCGATTGACAGGTGTCGAACAGGATCGGACCGCGGTCGACCGGTC